>NZ_CP115913.1:430000-835000 GCF_027938815.1 Oceanirhabdus sp. W0125-5 | reverse complement strand
ACACTAAGAAGTCACTATGCGTAGTGACTTCTTTTGTTTTATCCACGCAAAGCGGGATAAAACTAATGAAGAATTGATAATGGAGAATGGAGAATGATGGATGTTTCTGCTTGCGCAGAAACTACATTTTATTGTTCTTTAGAACAATAGGAGTTCACTCATTTTATCTGGGATAAAATATTGTATTAAGAAAACAAGATACATCAATTTTAAAACATTATAAAAAGCCGCTGTTATCAGCGGCTTTTACTTTACATACTAAAATTCAATTTTCTCTTCAATGAACTTAACTAATTCGTCTATGCTTAATCTTGTTTGTTCCATAGTATCTCTGTCTCTTATAGTAACAGCATTATCTTCAAGAGTATCAAAGTCAACTGTAATACAGTAAGGTGTTCCTATTTCATCTTGTCTTCTATATCTCTTACCGATACTTCCAGTTACATCAAAGTCTATGTTGAACTTCTTAGCTAACATTGCATATACTTCTTCTGCTTTTTCTGAAAGTTTCTTAGATAAAGGTAATACTGCAGCTTTAAATGGTGCTAATGCTGGATGGAATCTCATTACTGTTCTCGTATCTTTTTCTAGCTCTTCCTCATCGTAAGCATCAACTAAGAATGCTAATGCAACTCTATCAGCTCCTAATGATGGTTCAATACAATATGGTATATATTTTTCATTAGTAGTTGGATCAAGGTATGTCATATCACTTCCTGAATGCTCAGCATGCTTCTTAAGGTCATAATCTGTTCTATCAGCGATACCCCATAACTCTCCCCATCCAAATGGGAATAAATACTCTATATCAGTTGTAGCATTACTGTAGAATGATAATTCTTCTTCTCCATGATCTCTATATCTTAAATTGTTATCTTTCATACCTAAATTTTTCAAGAAATTAATACAATAGTTCTTCCAATACTCAAACCACTCTAAATCTTCACCAGGTTTACAGAAGAATTCTAATTCCATTTGTTCAAATTCTCTTATTCTAAATATGAAGTTACCTGGAGTAATCTCATTTCTGAATGATTTACCTATTTGAGCAATACCAAATGGAACTTTCTTTCTAGTAGTTCTTTGAACTGCTTTAAAGTTAACAAATATACCTTGTGCAGTTTCTGGTCTTAAATATATTTCATTTGCTGACTCTTCAGTTATACCTTGGAATGTTTTAAACATAAGGTTAAACTTTCTTATGTCAGTGAAATTCAATTTTCCACATTTAGGACATACTATCTTATGTTCCTCAATGTATCTTTTATACTCTTCATCGCTCCATCCATCGGCAACTGCAACCTCTGCACCTTGTTCAGTCATGTGATCCTCAACTAACTTATCAGCTCTATATCTAGTTTTACACTCTTTACAATCCATTAAAGGATCTGAAAATCCTCCAAGATGTCCTGATGCTTCCCATACTTTTGGGTTCATAAGAATTGCACAATCCAATCCAACATTATAAGGACTTTCTTGAACAAATTTCTTCCACCATGCCTTTTTTACATTATTCTTAAATTCAACTCCTAATGGGCCGTAATCCCATGAGTTAGCTAATCCACCATATATATCTGACCCCGGGAAAACAAATCCTCTGTTCTTACATAAAGCAACTATCTTATCCATTGTTTTTTCTACTGCCATTTCACACCCGTTATATATATAAATATAACGGTTTTCACCTCCTCTATTGAATTATATGTAGAGATTCACTAGTAAAACTTAATTAATACTTGTATCAAAATCACCAAGATTCAAGGTGTTTTGTGCAAGTGTTAATTAACTTTTGAACTTGAATCTCTTATTTATTATTTACTAAATAACTAGATAAAAATAAAAAAGCCCCATACCTCAAAGGGACGATTTCAAACCGCGGTTCCACCCTTTTTGGCATAAGCCCATCTTTATTATCTCACTCAAAAGCGCCATTCATATTTTAGTTATAACTGTTTGCACCACCCACAGCCTCTCTATAATAACGTCCAATACTACTCCTCTTTATCAACGTGTCATATTCAATTTATTATATTCTACCAAAAACTATATAAGTAATCAACTTTTTTTATGAGGAATTGAGATTTTTCTCAATTCCTCATTAATTCCATTATTATTTATTAACTGGTTTCATAGTTGGGAAAATTATAACGTCTCTGATTGAATAACTTTCTGTTAAGAACATGATAAGTCTGTCAATCCCAATTCCAAGCCCACCTGTTGGAGGCATTCCAACTTCTAGTGCATGCATAAATTCTTCATCTAACATGTATGCCTCATCATCACCAAGCTCTCTTTCTTTAGCTTGTTGTTGGAATCTTTCTCTTTGAACGATTGGATCATTTAACTCTGAATATGCATTACAAAGTTCTTTACCACAAACAAATCCTTCAAATCTCTCAGTTAACATTTCATTTCCTCTCTTCTTCTTTGTAAGAGGAGATACCTCAACTGGGTAATCTAAAATAAATGTTGGCTGAATTAATTTTTCCTCTGCAAACTCTTCGAAGAATGTGTTTAATAACTCTCCTCTAGTACAAAGACTTAAATCTTTCTTCATTTCAACATTATGTTTCTTAGCAACTTCTCTAGCTTCTTCATCAGAAGTCATTGCCATAAAATCAACACCACACGCATCTTTAACTGCATCTGCCATTGTTACTCTGTTCCATGGTGGAGCAAAGTCTATTTCATTACCTTTATACATAACCTTAGTTGTTCCGTTTACTTTCTCACACACGTATGCAACCATATTTTCAGCTATTTCCATCATATCATTATAATCAGCAAATGCTTCATATAACTCAATACAAGTAAACTCCGGATTATGAGTTTGGTCGATTCCTTCATTTCTAAAGTTTTTACCAATTTCAAAAACCTTATCAAATCCAGCTACTATACATCTCTTTAAGTATAACTCTGTAGCAATTCTTAAATACATATCTATATTTAAAGAATTGTGGTGAGTAATGAATGGTCTTGCAGCCGCTCCTCCTGCAATTGGAGATAAAGTAGGAGTTTCTACTTCCATAAACCCTCTATCAGTTAAGAAAGATCTAATTCCTGAAATAATAGCAGATCTCTTAGCTATTTTTTCTCTTACACCTGGATTCATGATCATATCTACTTCTCTATGTCTATATCTTAAATCAGGATCTTTTAATCCGTGGAATTTCTCTGGTAAAGGTCTAATTGATTTTGAAATAAGTTCAAATTCTCTTACTTTAACAGACACCTCTCCCATCTTAGTTTTAAATACTTCACCTTTTACCCAAACAAAGTCACCAATATTAAATGACTTAAAATCGTTAAGTTTATCTTCACCCACGTTGTCTATTTTAACAAATAATTGAATTCTGTCAGATTTATCAAGTATGTCAGCAAAAACTACCTTTCCTTGTCCTCTCTTTGACATAAGTCTTCCTGCTAATGTTACTTCTTTACCTTCAAACTCTTCAAAGTTATCCTTGATTTGTTTAGAATCGAAATCAACATTAACTTTGTATACGTCAAAAGGATCTCTTCCTTCTTCTTGTAGAGTTTTAAGCTTTTCAATTCTTTGCATCATTTGTTCATTTAAATTTAATTCATTTTCCATTGCTACCTGTCTTTCATCTGACATGTTTCTTCCTCCTAATCATTATCTTGTAATATCAAGTATCTCGTATTTACTAACTCCATCTGGTATAGGCACTTCAACTATGTCTCCAACTCTTTTACCCATCAACGCTTCACCTACTGGAGATTCATTAGATATTTTATATTCCATTGGGTCAGCCTCTGTAGAACCAACAATTTTAAAAGTTACTTCTTCATCAAAGTCATAATCTTTAACCTTAACTTTGCATCCTACATTTACAGTCTCATTATCAATTTCTGATTCATCTATGATAACAGCATTTCTTAACATAGCCTCTAATTGAGCTATTTTCCCCTCAACAAATGCCTGATCATTTTTTGCTTCATCATATTCAGCATTTTCACTTAAGTCACCAAAAGATAACGCAACTTTAATTTTTTCAGTAACTTCTTTTCTCTTAACGGTTTTATAGTATTCTACTTCTTCTTCAAGTTTTTTAACTCCCTCAGGAGTCATATAGTATTTTTTTTGTTGACTCATTTCTTTCTCCCCTTCACATTCCTGATTTATTTATTAGTACTATAATTCTATACAGTTCATTATAAGTTTAATACTTTTATTTATTCAATTTATCATATTAAATTTCATTTTATTAATCCATATTACTCTCTTAGATATATGATACTTTATTTTGATAATTATAAAACACACTAATTTTAATGTCAATAATTATTCAAATTTTTTCCTATAATCCAATAATATATTCATAACTTCGTCAAAAGAACATGTTCTATTTATTTTTTCTTTAATATCAGTACACCCATGAAGCCCTTTAATATACCACGTAGTATGTTTTCGCATATCTCTGATAGCCTTATCTTCTCCTAAGTACTTTACAGATAATTTATAATGCTTGATTATCATTTCAATAATATCAAATTCATTTGGTTTTGTGATTGGTTTACCTTTTAAATAATCATTTATCTGCGTAAACAACCAGGGATTTCCCTTCACACCTCTAGCTACCATAATTCCATCACAATTAGTAACCTCTTTAATTTTCATAGCATCCTCAACAGTAAAGACATCACCATTTGCAATAACCGGAATACTAACCGCTTTCTTTACATCAGCAATGTAATCCCAGTTTGCTTTTCCCTCGTACATTTGCTCTCTAGTTCTACCATGAACTGCCACAGCATCAACACCAGCATCTTCTAGCACCTTAGCAAATTCAACACAGTTGATATTTTCAGAATCAAATCCTAATCTAAACTTTGCAGTAACAGGCTTTTTTGATACTGCCTTCATCCTTCTCACAATTTCAGCTGCAACTTTAGGTTCCTTCATAAGAGCAGAACCTTCTCCATTTTTAACAACCTTTTTAACAGGGCACCCCATATTTATATCAACTATAGCAAAATCATCATTATCATTTATATGTTTTTCACACGCCTCAGCCATATAAATAGGATCTCTTCCAAATATCTGAATCGCAGCAGGAGATTCCTTCTCACTAACCTTCATCAATTTCTCAGTATTTTCACTATTATAATGTAACCCTTTTGAACTTACCATTTCTGTATATGTTAAACCACAACCACACTCTACACATATCTCTCTGTAAGCTATATCTGTTACCCCTGCCATGGGTGCCAATAGAACCTCATTTTGTACTTCAAAATTTCCTATTTTAATCATTCTCTTTATCTTCACCTACTCTTTATTCTTCTCGTAAATAATTTTCAAACCTTCAAGAGTCAAGAATGGATGTAATTCATCTATTACCTCAGAATCATTTGTTATCAACCTTGCAAGTCCACCAGTAGCAACAACATATGCTTCTTCACTATCATACTTTTTCATTTCTTCCTTCATCTTATTAACTATATATTCAACTTGACCAACATATCCAAAATATATTCCTGACTGTATATTTGATACAGTATTCTTACATATAACCTTCTCTTGCTTTTCTATACGTATATCTGGTAACTTAGCTGTTTTTTCAAACAATGCTCTTGCAGATATCTTTATTCCTGGGCATATTGCTCCCCCAAGATAGTCTCCGTTAGCCGTTATAGCACAAAAGGTTGTTGCTGTTCCGAAATCAATTACAATCACAGGCTTCTTATATAATTCATGAGCAGCAACAGCATTAACAATTCTATCTGCACCCAACTCTTTTGGATTATCATACTTTACATTTATTCCTGTTTTTATACCCGGTCCAACAATTAATGGTTTAACCTTAAAATATTTTCTGATAACATTCTCTAAAGTATGCATTAAATAAGGAACTACAGATGAAATAATTACTCCCTCAACATCTTCAATACTAAGGTTATTATATGAAAATAACTGAAGAAGATGCACCCCGTATTCATCTGATGTTTTTTTTGTATCTGTAGACAATCTCCACTCAGCAATATTTTTACCTTCTTTTAAAACCCCTATGACCATATTTGAATTTCCAACATCAACCAATAATACCATAGCCTACACCGCCTCGTATAAATATATAAAAAGCAGCTTAAAAGCTGCTTTATTTCTTATTACCACTATTAATTTTAACAAGTTTACTATAATTGTCAAGCAGTGTACAAGACATCTTAACAATATATTTTCATTATGCAAATAAGGCTAGCAAAATACCTGCCGCAACTGCAGAACCAATTACTCCTGAAACGTTTGGTCCCATAGCATTCATAAGCAAGAAGTTACCAGGATCCTCTTCTTGTCCAACCTTTTGAGCAACCCTTGCAGCCATAGGTACAGCTGATACTCCAGCAGCTCCAATAAGAGGATTTATCTTTCCTTTTGTTAATTTACACATTAGCTTTCCAATAAGTACTCCTGAAATAGTACTTATTGTAAATGCTAATAAACCTAAAATAACTATACCTATAGTCTTAGGATTTAAAAATACGCTAGCTTCCGCTTTTGTTCCTACACATATTCCTAAGAAAATAGTTACTATATTAATAAGAGCATTTTGTGCTGTGTCAGCAAGTCTTCCAACAACACCACATTCTCTAAAAAGATTTCCAAGCATAAGCATTCCAATCAATGCAGCAACATCAGGAAGAAGTAATATTACTATGCACGCTACTGCTATAGGGAATATAATTTTTTCCTTTTGAGTAACTTTTCTTAAGCTCCCCATTCTTATAGTTCTTTCTTTTTTTGTTGTTAGACCTCTCATTATTGGCGGCTGAATCATAGGTATTAAAGCCATATAAGAGTATGCCGCAACAGCAATAGGTCCTAAAAGATGTGGTGCTAATTCATTAGTTAAGAAAATTGCTGTGGGACCATCCGCCCCTCCTATTATTCCAATAGCAGCAGCTTCTTTAGCTGTAAATGAAAACTTTAAGAAATCTAACCATTCTGGAAGCATTTCAGTAAGTGGTCCTAATGCAAGTGCTCCCAAAAACGCGAAGAAAACTCCGAATTGAGCAGCAGCACCCAACAACACACTAGATGGATTTGCCAATAAAGGACCAAAGTCTGTCATAACACCTATACCTAAAAAGATTAAAGGAGGATAAATACCTTTTTTTACCCCTAATCCTAAATAGTACAACAAACCACCTTCTTGAGCAATTCCTGTCCCAGGTATATTAACTAAAATCATACCAAATGCAATTGGTATAAGTAATAATGGTTCAAATCCTTTTTTTATCGCTAAATATATTAAAATAAATGCAACACATATCATTAATACCGACCCAAAAGTAAGTTGGGCAAATCCTGATTTCTCAAGTATTTTAGTTATTATTTCAATTATATTCATCAATACACCCTCTTTCGTTATTCAATAACGGCTAATGCATCTCCAGTGTTAACTTGAGAGCTTGGTGAAGTTATCACTTGAACAACTTTTCCATCTTTTTGAGCTTTTATTTCATTTTCCATCTTCATTGCTTCAAGGATAAATAACACATCTCCAGCCTTGAAACTGTCGCCCTCTTTAACATTTACTTTTAAAATAGTACCAGGCATAGGAGCTTCGATTTTTTCTCCTGCTTTTGGTGCAGCTTTTGGAGTTGCTGCAGGTTTTGGTGAAACTTGCTTCTCAACAGGTGCTGCTACATGTGCACTTGAAGAAAAATCTCCTTTAACCTCATCAACTTCAACCTCATATCTATTACCATTAACAGTTACAACATACTTTTTCATTTTGAATCCTCCTCATATTAATCCTTATCTAGTTTCTCCAGTTTGAAGATCTATCTAATCTTTTAATACTTCTGATCATTAGCTTTTCCGTAGGAACATCTAAGCTTGCACTTAGTGCTGCCATTATCGCTGCCACTACCTCACAGTCATCGCCCTCTTGTTCTTCCACTGCAGTTTCATCTATATATTGCTCAACCTTTTCTTCAACTACAACCTTTTTCTTCTCCTTAAAAATTACACTCATAACATTAATAAAACCCATAAGAATAATTAATACACCGAAAACAATTGCCATAGCAGAAATTGAGAATAAAATCTCACTAATCCAATTTATACTCATTTTGTTTCCTCCCTATATTAGATGACTACCATGCTTCTTAGGGTATTTTAACACTCTCTTAGTTTGTAACATATCTAAGACAGCAAATAATCTAGCTTTTGTTTCCCCTGGTTCAATAACATCATCAACAAATCCAGCATAAGCAGCTTTATATGGGTCAATGTATTCACTTAGTTTCTCATCTATGATTTTCTCTTCTTCTTTTTTAGGAATTTCACTATTTGTTATAGCATCAGCGAAATCTCTCTTAATCATCTCTATAGGATCACCTGCTGATATTCTAGCACTTGGCCATGCATAAACAAAATCATATGCAAATTCTTTACTTGCAAAAGCCAGATAAGAAGCACCTATAGCATCACCTACTATTAATGACACTTTACCAACATCACTCATACCTATTGCAGACATAAGCTTACTTCCCATAATAGATAACCCTTGTCTCTCTTGAGATAAACTTGCAACAAATCCTTTGCTGTTAACAACATTAACCATTGGTATACTAAAGTTATCACAAATCTTTACGAATCTGCTTATTTTCTCACATGTATTGATAGTGATGTTCTCATCCTCATTACCCTTGATACCAATTATTCCAACAGTAAGTCCATTGATTTTACTTAATGCAGTAATAGTATTACCCTCAAAATTCTTGTTTATTTCTATTAATGAATTATTGTCAATAATTTGCTCAATTACATCTTCTATTTTTATCTCTTCGTTATTCACCATCTCATTTAGGGAAAGATTTATATTATTTAAATCATAACACTCATCTTCTTGAGGAACTATCCCCTTATTGTTTGATGGCATATATGTAACTAATTTTCTAACTTTTTCTCTCAATTCAGTTTCATTTATAACTTTTATTTGAGCTGTTCCACTGTTTAAACACATATCAGATGAAGATAACTCCTCTTTAGTAATATATCTTCCTTCTCTTTCAGTCATTTTCATCTCAGAATTTAATGACATCTCAGCGTTTTCTTCTACAACAAAAACAAAGTCACTCATACCTGCACTCAATGAATCTATTCCTTTTGCAGGACCTGCAATTACAGCTATGTGAGGTATCACTCCTGACAATTTAGCGTTTCTTTTTAAAATCTTTCCGTAGGTTTCAATAACATCTAACCCTTCAGAAATATTAGCTCCAATAGAATCATACATCTGTATTAATGGCGCTCCCATTTCAACAGCCATATCCATAATTCTACAAATTTTCTCTCCATTTTTTCTGTTTATCGCTCCACCATTAACAGTGTAATCATGGCTGCAAATGAATGCTAATCTTCCGTTTATAGTTCCGTGTCCACCAATGATTCCGCCACCATTTTTTTCGAACATGGCACCTATTTCAATAAAGCTACCTTCATCCAGAATGCTTAAAATTCTCTCTCTTGCAGTCCCTTTATTCAAGTTATGCTGCAAATCTACTTTTCTGTCATCCAATGCTTTGGCCTTGATTTCTGCTAAATTATCTACTTTGTCCATTGTTTTTCCTCCTAACACACAAAAGTAAAATATCATCCATGGTTATGATAACATAAAAACGTCAATTTGTATACGAAATCTGCAAGAATAAATTCACTATTATATTTTTTTAAAAGAATGTCCATCATTTGTCAAAATTATCTCTCCCACCGTTAAAACCCTTTAAAAGAAATGTATAATTGAGAATGTATAATGTATAATGGTTGACATTTCACTACGTGAAATTTTAATCTTATTGTTCCTCTTACAAGGGTATTTTACTCGTTTCATTTACACAAATGAAACCTTGTACTTTAAATACAATATTTTATCTTATGATAAAATGAGTAATAAGATTATACTCAAAAGAACAATAAAATATAGGTTCTGACGCGTGTCAGAACCATCCATCATTTTACATTCTACATTATCCATTGTACATTAAAAAAACATGGCCTAAGCCATGTTTTTATTAGAAAAGTCCTTCAATAACTCCATCATCTGATATATCCATTTTATTTGCAGCAGGTACTTTAGGTAATCCAGGCATAGTCATAATATCACCTGTTAAAGCAACAGCAAATCCAGCACCATTTGATATTTTAACTTCCTTAACAGTTATATTGAAACCACTAGGTCTACCGATTAATTTATCATTATCAGATAGTGATTTTTGCGTCTTTGCCATACATACCGGAACCTTGTCTAACCCAAACTTTTCAATACTCTTAATATTATTTAAAGCTTTTCTAGTAAACTCAACTCCGTCAGCACCATATATCTCTTTAGCGATAGTTTCAATCTTTTCTTTTATTGTACTATTTTCATCATAAAGAACCTTGAAATCACTCTCTTTATTCTCAATTATCTTCAGAACCTTCTCTGCTAGCTGTACTCCACCTTCTCCACCATGTGCCCAAACTTCTGTTAAAGCGACCTCGACATCATGTTCATTACAGAATTCCTCGATAAATGATAATTCTTCTTCTGAATCACTAACAAATCTATTTATAGCAACAACTGGTTTAACACCAAATTTCTTTACGTTTTCTATATGTTTTTCTAGATTTTTTATACCTTTCTTTAAAGCTTCCACATCTGGTGTTCCAAGTTCATCCTTTTTCACTCCACCATGATGTTTTAAAGCTCTTACAGTTGCAACTATAACAACTGCTTCAGGTTTTAAATTACCATATCTACATTTAATATTAAAGAACTTCTCAGCCCCTAAATCTGCTCCGAATCCAGCTTCTGTTACTACGTAATCACTCAACTTTAATCCTAACTTTGTTGCAATTAAACTATTACATCCATGAGCAATGTTAGCAAATGGACCTCCATGTATGATTGCCGGTGTATTCTCTAATGTCTGAACAAGATTTGGCTTTATAGCATCTTTCATCAATAAGGCCATTGCACCTTGAACATCAAGATCTCTACAATAAACAGGTTCACCATCAAGGTTATATGCAACAAGGATATCTCCCATTCTCTTCTTCAAATCCATTAAATCACTTGAAAGACATAACACAGCCATTACTTCTGATGCAACAGTTATCATAAAACCATCTTCTCTTAAGAATCCATTAGGCTTTCCACCTATTCCAACAACGATACTTCTAAGTGCTCTGTCATTCATATCAATAACTCTTTTAAATACAATTCTTCTACTATCAATTCTCAACTTATTTCCTTGATGTATATGATTATCTATAGCAGCCGATAACAAGTTATTTGCCGCTGTTATTGCATGCATATCTCCTGTAAAGTGAAGATTAATATCTTCCATAGGAACAACCTGTGCATATCCACCACCAGCTGCTCCACCTTTAATTCCAAATACCGGACCAAGTGATGGTTCTCTTAAAACTGCTATTGCATTTTTATCTAACTTATTAAGTGCTTGACTTAATCCTATTGTCACTGTAGACTTACCTTCTCCAGCAGGAGTAGGATTTATTGCCGTTACGAGTATTAGCTTACCATTCTCTTTATCACTATTCATCTTATCTAATGATATTTTACATTTATATTTTCCATAAAGATCAATATCATCATCATTTAACCCTAATCTCGCTGCTACGTCTACAATCTTATCCATTTGTGCTTCTTGTGCAATTTGAATATCTGTTTTCATAATAAATACCCCCCAAATTTTACTTTAATTTTGACATAAACTTATCAACATTAATTATGTACCTAGTATGACATCCTTCCCCGATTTTTCCTACTTCATCCCA
Source organism: Oceanirhabdus sp. W0125-5 (assembly GCF_027938815.1). Classification (GTDB taxonomy): domain Bacteria; phylum Bacillota; class Clostridia; order Clostridiales; family Clostridiaceae; genus Oceanirhabdus. The sequence continues at coordinate 823,188 of NZ_CP115913.1, read as the reverse complement.
TGCTATTACTTTAAATTCAATTTTCTTACCTTCAACCTTTTCCACAGTAGCTTCACATTTTACCTTCATACCTATAGGTGTAGCTTTAATGTGATTAGTACTAATAGCAATTCCAACAGTAGTAAAATCTTCTTCAAGACACTCATCCACAACTGTTTTAGCTGTGTTTTCCATTAATGCGATCATAGCAGGTGTGGCAAAAACCTCTACTGCACCAGAACCGTAACTACTTGCAGTATCTTCCTTACCAACCGTAATCTCTAGAGTGGTTTTCATCCCATTTGAAATATTAAATTCCATAAAATACACCCTCTTTCTTGTATGATTTCCTCTTGATTATAACACAAATATTTATATAAAAATATGTAAAAATAAAGCTCACCATAAGGTGAGCTAATTTTAGAAATGAACTTTTCCATCATTATTATCTTTATCTGAATCTTCGTCATTCACACTACTTGCTGTTTCATTTGCATCTGAATTAGATTCTTTGCTATCCTCAGTGTCTTTATTATCCTGTTCATCATATTCACCGAAAATTCCTGAACTGTCAAATGCAATTTCATCAATAGACTTACCTTCCATTAATGCTATGAATTGCTTTCTATTAATTTTCTCTTTCTCTAAAAGAGCTTTAGCAACAGCATGAAGCTTATCAATATTTTCATTAAGCATTCTTTCCGCTTCAACTTGTGCATCTTTACATAATTTAATAACTTCAGCATCAAGTTTAGCCGCAACTTCCTCACTGTAGTTCTTTTCATGCCCAAGATCTCTTCCAAGGAATACCTCTCCTTGACCACTTCCAAATGATATAGGACCAATTGCTTCACTCATACCATATTTCATAACAATACTTCTAGCTAAAGAACTCATTCTATCAATATCATTCTTTGCACCAGAGCTAATATCTCCTAGTATCAACTTTTCAGCAACTCTACCAGCAATAAGAGATTTCATATCTCCAAGCATCTTCTTCTTGGAATAATAAGAAGTATCTTTCTCTGGAAGATACATTGTATATCCACCTGCCATACCTCTTGGAATTATGCTTATCTCATGAACCGGATCACTATCTGGAACTAAATGTCTAACAACCGCATGACCAGCCTCATGATATGCAGTAAGCTTCTTTTCATCTTCCGTAATAACTTTACTTTTCTTTTCTGGACCTGTAGTAACTCTTCTAGCTGCTTCCTCCATATTATTCATAACAACAAATGGCTTTCTTTCTCTAACAGCTAAAAGTGCAGCTTCATTCATAAGGTTTTCCAAATCTGCTCCTGTAAATCCTGGAGTACTCTTTGCAATAACCTTTAAATCTATATCACTACCAAGTTTCTTATTTTTAGAATGTACTTTAAGAATCTCTTCCCTTCCCTTAACATCAGGGTAACTAACTACTATTTGTCTATCAAATCTACCTGGTCTTAATAAAGCTTTATCTAGAATATCTGGTCTATTTGTAGCTGCAATAATTATAATGCTCTCATGATCTGCAAATCCATCCATTTCAACAAGTAATTGGTTAAGAGTTTGCTCTCTCTCATCATGTCCGCCTCCTAGTCCAGCACCTCTTTGCCTTCCTACAGCGTCTATCTCGTCTATAAATATGATACATGGTGAATTTTTCTTTGCTTGATCAAATAAATCCCTTACTCTTGAAGCACCTACACCAACGAACATTTCAACAAAATCCGAACCTGATATAGTAAAGAATGGAACTCCTGCTTCACCTGCAACAGCTTTAGCTAATAATGTTTTTCCTGTTCCTGGTGGTCCTACTAAAAGAACTCCCTTAGGTATTCTAGCTCCCATTTCTTTATAGGCTTTATCATTCTTGAGGAAATCAACAATCTCTGCCATCTCTTCTTTTTCCTCATCAGCACCAGCAACATCCTTAAAGGTAACCTTCTTTTTATCAGGAGTAGCCATTCTAGCTTTACTCTTCCCAAAATTCATTACCCCTCTATTTCCACCACCTTGTGATTGTTGCATTATCATGAACCAAATTCCGATAAATAGTACAATCAATATTATGTATGGAATTAAAGTGAAAAGCGCTGAATACTTTGGAGGTTCCTCATAAGAAATCTTGATAGACTTACTTGCCTGGTCCCCACTTTCGTAATAATTGTCCATAAGTAATGTGAATAAATGCGCATCAATTACTGTAGTAAAATTAACTTTTTTTCCGTCTTCATCTATTATACCTTCAATAATATCAACGGATTCATTTCTTTTTACTGTTATCTCGTCAACTTTCTTAGCTTCCCAATTCTTAACAAATAAGTTTGACGGTATCGGTTTTGATTGAACATCCTGCCTAATAAAAAGCAGTGTTCCTACCAATATAATCACAAGCATCATTATCCAAACCGATGCACCGGAAAATTTCTTCAATCTGAATCCCCCTCTCTTGATAGTTACTATAAAATTTTATCATAGTAAAAAATTCATTACAACGTATTAAATTTGAATTATCTATTAATAATTAAATAATTATTAATAAATTACTTATAAACCTCTTCTTTTAAAACCCCTACATAAGGAAGATTTCTGTATTTCTCTGCAAAATCAAGCCCATATCCAACTAAAAAATAATCTGGAACATCATATCCAATATACTTAGCATTTACTTCAACTTTTCTTCTGTCTTTCTTATTAAGCAAACATGCAATTTCTAAACTAGCAGGATTTCTAGCATTTAGATATTTTAAAAGATAAGTTAAAGTAATTCCTGAATCAATAATATCTTCAACTAAGATAATATGTTTATCTCTTATTTCAAAATCCAAATCCTTTAATATTCTAACAACACCACTGCTTTCTGATGCCTCTCCATAGCTTGATACAGCCATGAAATCCATCTTACATGGAATTGTAATTTTCTTTAATAAATCAGACATAAACATTACAGATCCTTTTAGTATACCTATAAGAATAACATCTTTTCCTTTGTACTCCTCAGAAATACTTTCAGCTATCTCTGCAACCTTTTTTTCAATTTCTTCTTCGCTTATCAACACTCTTTGAATATCTCTATTCATATTTTTTCTCTCCTTTGTATTCGATAATTAGAACATTTTCTGTCCTATTATCAATCTTATATTTCTCACCTAAAGTATACCCTATTATCCACGCTATTTCATTATCAAAAGTAATAATAGGTAAAGTATTGCGCATATGAGGCGGAATTTTATTTTCACTAAATATTTTTTTTAGTTTTTTTCTACCTTTCATACCAAGAGGTATCATAGTATCTCCTTCACGTTTATTCCTCACATAAATATTACCTTTAATTTTATCATAATCAAAATATTTTGTACACTTGCTTTTACTAAAGCTTTTTATTTCCACTCTCTTCCTGATACACATTTCAATAATATCTCCATTAGGCAAAGTATTCTTTTCACTTATTTCAAGTTTCAAATTCAACTTTTCTGTTAATTTAGTATCCTTTTTTAAAATTATGATATTTCCAAAGGAATTCATAGCTAATAATCCTCCAGGAATATCAATCTTTTTTCCTGATTCTTTTTTAGATAATTTAATAATATCATATATGTGGACTTGCTCTAAATTATTCGTGTTTCCTTTAATAACAGCAATACATTCTCTTATGCATCTAGTTAAAAGAGCATCATGCACTTCAAACAACTCTTTATTTAAAATAACTTCACCAAGTTGAACTTCACAATAATCTTTTATAAGATTATGAACTACACCTCTAAAGTAATCATTATCTCTTGCAACATTTTTAGATAATCTTAAAAGAGTATTTATAATATCCTCATTAAAATTTTCTTTCAAATATGGCAATACATCTAGACGAATTTTATTTCTACTGTATATATTCTCTAAATTAGTTTTATCTATTCTAGGATTCAAATTATATGTATCACAATAGTTTTCAATTTCTTCTCGCTTCAAACATAAGATGGGACGTATATACACCCCTTCTCTAACCGCCTTTATTCCCTCTAATCCGTCTATACCAGTCCCTCTTACAATTCTCATCATAATTGTTTCAGCAACATCATTAGCATTGTGGGCTAAGGCAATTTTATTCCCCTTATATTCATCTTTAAGTTTATTAAAAAACTCGTATCTTATATCTCTACCCGCCATTTCAGAAGATATTTTTCTGCTCTTAGCAATTTCATCTACATTAATATTAATAGCTCTAAATATCATCCCATTACCTTCACAATATTTCTCCACATATTTTTCATCATCATCGGATTCCTTCCCTCTTAATCCATGATTTATATGAGCAACAACTATTCTTAGCTTGTACTTTTCCTTTAATGATAGCAAAATATTTAATAAACACATTGAATCCGGGCCCCCTGAAACACCCACAATCAATGTATCACCAACATCTATCATATTATTATATTTAATATAACTCTCTACTTTATTAATCATATATTCTACCTAACCTTTACACCTGATTTATATATATTATACACAAATATATGATAGTAAAAACATAAAAATGAAAAATGCACGCTAAACGCGTGCAAAATTTCAAATAGTATAGGCGAATATGTTAATTTATATTATAAACTTTCAATACCGAAATTGTCATATCATCCTTAACTTTATAATTTTCTGCTTTTAACGCTTCATTTAGTATACCCAATGCAATTTCTTTAGGATTATTTAATTTACAATTATAAAGATATTTCATAACCCAATGGCCTTCAGCACTTTTGTCCCCATATTCTAACACTCCATCGCTCACCATTACAATGATATCTCCATCTATTATCTTCTTCTTTTTAACATCTATATCAACTTTATCCAATACACCTATTGGTAAAGATTTTGAATCAATCACTTCTACATCCCCACTACTTCTCTTAATAAAACTTTCATTAGATCCAACCTTAAGGAATTCCACATTTCCATTATAAAGATCTAAGGATGCAATATCCAATGTAGAAAACTTTTCTTGTGTCTTATATTTCATTGCCATTACAGAATTAACTGCATTTATAGCCACAATTTCACTCAAACCAGCCTTTGTAAATTTCTCAATTAATTTTACAGTGGCTTCACTCTCCCTTTTAGCTTCAGGTCCAGACCCCATACCATCACTAACAATAGAAATAAATTTATCTTTTTTATTCCTTATAAACCTATAACTATCACCATTTTCCTTTTCACCATCTTTACATTTCTGTACAGAATATGATGACACATGAAACTTTGGCATCTCTTCAAAAGTAATATCGCAACTCTTCATTACTTGATCAATTATACACCCATCATTACTAACACAAAATCTTTTTTCGCTTAATCCATTAATAACAGGTAAAATATTTTTAACACAATTTTGTTCACCACCACAAGCTTTTCCCTTTAACTTTATTGATACCCTACCATCTAAATCTCTTAAGCAAGTGATATCTTTAAATTTTATATTATTAGCAAGCATTGCAAGTCTTATTTTCTCTTCAAAATTACTATCTATCTTAATTGAAACATCAAATTCATCAATTATCTCTTCTACAGATTCAGCCATGTTTTTAATTTGGCTTGATAGTACTTGCCTCCCTTCACTTATAGTTGACTTTTTAAGTTCACTTATCATATTTCTATTTACTATATCTTCTGCATTTTCAATGAGCTTACTTCTGTTGATACACTTCTTATTCAACTGATACGGCAACTCACCATTACTTAATTCTACATTTTTTAAAACTTCAACAAATGCAGAATAAGTATAATGCATCTCTCTCCTCCAACAATTACCTTTCAGCTGACATTCAGCACAAACCCTATCAGCTAATTTTTGAACCATTGCCGTACTCTTATTTTTCATGATTAATTTTTCATTTTCATTAAGATCTGTTAATATATCTGATATATTTCCCAATAAACTAGAAAATTCATTTAATTTCTTCTTATATATACCTTTAATTTTCGAATTTACTTGTTCTCCATCTTTATTATTTTCTTTATCAAACCTAAAATACTCTCTCAAAATAGTGTAGCGCCCGTTAGGAATTATTATAAATATTCCCCCTGCCACAACAAGCTCTATTCCTTTAAACCCAAAAGATTTGTAATTAAATAATAAAATACCATATACAATTACCACTGAAATTAATGTCACATATTTGCCCATATCTTTGAACACACCACTAATTATACCTATTGATGCATATACAACTACAAACACACCAAGACTATTAACACTCAATCCCACTAAAATCCCTAAAACAACACCAAAAATTGCTCCATTTGCTGCTCCACCTAAATACCCTATTATAATTATTGATAATATTGCAAATATATTAGTTAATGATATTGTAAATACTCCAATCCCACTTGTTCCAGCAATTATTACTGATAATAATAAACATAATGATATTATCTCTTCATTACTAAGACAATATTCCTTTTTTTCTCTAGTCAATTTATTCATTACACTCTCAAAAATAAAGAGAGATGCACTACACAAAATAAAAATAAGCAAAGATGTTAATAATGCAATATATACATTCCTAACCAATGCAAAATTTATAAAAATTATAATTCCCACTGTAATTAATGCTATTATTTTTAACTTCTTCTCTTCAATATTTACTTTCTTCTTTATATAACTTAAAATAAAAATGGTTAATGTGGATAACAAATAACCTGGTAATAACTCCAGATTTATAAATGATAATATGTAACCTGCTGCAACTCCTGTTGCTGCAAAAAAACGTTTTTCTGTATCTAACTTATTGATTAATGAAATCATAAGAGCCAACCCAAAAGGATATATCTCCTTAAGTATCTCTACTCTTGAAACAAAAAGTGCCGAAAAAAATATAGCTGTTAACATTAAAAACTTAGAACTTAGAATTCCATCTAATGTAGCTCGTATCTCCCCCCTAATCTTTTTATATTTTAAATGACTTAATCCATATTGCATAAATCTCACCCTCTCTCAATGGTGAGTTAATTATATCAAAATTAACTGGAAATAATTGTCAATAACTGAAAGAAGCGATTAACTTTTATAAGACATCAAACGATTTAAATTTTTAAATTATTACTTAGTCTATTAATTTATTTTGTTAATTAAATATTAAAATTAATTATGTGTAGTATCTTTATAAGATTATATGTCAATTACTCATTTAATTTCCATTTTTTTGAAATAAAATGATAGTAATAATTTTCTTTACAATTAATATACTTATATATTGAATGTTTTAAGATTTAATAATGATATTAGAAAATTAATTATACTAATTAGATTTGAATTATATTATAGAAATGCTTTTCTAATAAATGCAATAAAAAAAAGAGATACAAATGTATCTCTTTAACATGGTAGCGGAAAGAGGACTTGAACCTCCGACACTCCGGGTATGAACCGAATGCTCTAGCCAACTGAGCTATTCCGCCAAATGGTTGCGGGAAGAGGACTTGAACCTCTGACCTTCGGGTTATGAGCCCGACGAGCTACCAACTGCTCCATCCCGCGTCGCTTGGTGCCGAAGACCGGAATCGAACCGGTACGGTGTTTAACCACCGCAGGATTTTAAGTCCTGTGCGTCTGCCAGTTCCGCCACTTCGGCATGTCTTTGTGCGACATGTGATATTATAACTATTTTATTTTGTAATTACTTAAAAGTAAATGGTAGCGGAAAGAGGACTTGAACCTCCGACACTCCGGGTATGAACCGAATGCTCTAGCCAACTGAGCTATTCCGCCAAATGGTTGCGGGAAGAGGACTTGAACCTCTGACCTTCGGGTTATGAGCCCGACGAGCTACCAACTGCTCCATCCCGCGTCGCTTGGTGCCGAAGACCGGAATCGAACCGGTACGGTGTTTAACCACCGCAGGATTTTAAGTCCTGTGCGTCTGCCAGTTCCGCCACTTCGGCATGTCTTTGTGCGACATGTGATATTATAACTATTTTATTTTGTAATTACTTAAAAGTAAATGGTAGCGGAAAGAGGACTTGAACCTCCGACACTCCGGGTATGAACCGAATGCTCTAGCCAACTGAGCTATTCCGCCAAATGGTTGCGGGAAGAGGACTTGAACCTCTGACCTTCGGGTTATGAGCCCGACGAGCTACCAACTGCTCCATCCCGCGTCGCTTGGTGCCGAAGACCGGAATCGAACCGGTACGGTGTTTAACCACCGCAGGATTTTAAGTCCTGTGCGTCTGCCAGTTCCGCCACTTCGGCATGTCTTTATGCGACATATGCTATTATAACTTTTTTCATGTTGTTGTCAACACATTTAAATAAATGGTTGCGGGAAGAGGACTTGAACCTCTGACCTTCGGGTTATGAGCCCGACGAGCTACCAACTGCTCCATCCCGCGACATTTGGTGCCGAAGACCGGAATCGAACCGGTACGGTGTTTAACCACCGCAGGATTTTAAGTCCTGTGCGTCTGCCAGTTCCGCCACTTCGGCATGAATAAAAGCCACTTTGTCTCAACGACAAGTCTTATTATATATTAAGATTATACCCATGTCAACACATTTTTCAAATCTGAAAATTCAAACTTTATCTTTTTATAAAAAAAGTGCGTTTCACGCGCTTCTACAGCAGGATACTCATACCCATGAACCTATAAACAACACCTTAAATCGCCAAAGCAATGAGTCATTTCTTTATTAAACTTTTGAATTTCATTTATAAAAAAAATAAAACTAAGTCTCAATGAGACTTAGTTTCTTCTATATCCATTACTTCTATTATTTTTTTGAGTTTTTAGCGCCTTAAACTTTTCTTCACTTTCTTTCAAAAATTTTGAGAGATTATCTTCGAAGTTATGAGCTGTAACTTTTTCTGGCTTCTTATTCCAATTAAACTCTTTTGGTTTTACACTTTTTTTCTCATTAAGACCCTTCATTGAGAAGCTTATCTTATCTTCCTTTATTGATATTACCTTCACTTTAACCTTATCATTTTCTTTCAAATGATCATTTACGCTTTTAACATACCCATCTGATATCTCTGAAATATGAAGTAATCCTATTTCACCCTCAACCTCAACAAAGGCACCAAATTTTGTTATGTTTACAACTTTACCTTCAAAGATTTTTCCAAGTTCTAATGACATGTAGAAAGTATCCTCCTTAAAATTTTAAATATATTAAAAATTAATACTTCTATTAATTTTCAAAGCTGTTTTTTCATTGGTTCTTATCAATGATAGTAATTTCGCCTTGCTTTATAAATCTTAGCTTTTCTCTAGCTTCTTTTATGACATATTCATCATCCATTTTATGCTCATTTTGTGTTGTTAGATACAAGTGTTCTTTTTCTTCTTCTTTTACTTTCTGTTCAAAGCCTTTAATTTCTTGTCTCTGACTTCTTATTTTAATTTCTTGCGAAACAAAATTGTATGCTATACCTATTATTAAAATTACTATTAATAAAACTCTTAACTTGAACATTTTTTTCATATCTAAATTACCATCCATGATTAGAATACAGCTTGTTTAAAAAACTGGCTAATATAATTTTAAATTTTTATTTATATTTTTTCAAGTTTAAATTTTATCAAGTTTAGGTAAGTTTATACCTATTCTAATATTATACTATTTAAATAATAATTTCAGCATAAATTTAATTATTTTTTAATATTTTTTCTTTTAACAAAAATCATCTTACATAGCAACTCTAATGGATAAATTAAAACTCTGATAATTCCTCTTAAATAAATAAATATCTTGTAATAAATAAAATCAAATACACCCTCTAATATTGGGGCTAAAATAAAATAATATATTCCTATACCTATCAATATAAACAGTATAACATATGTAGCCATTATAGCATTACAAATTACAAAAAGCCAAAAATATATTATCATTCCAGAAATACACCAAAAAATAATATCCAAGAAAAATAATGTTATTTTCTTCCTTCTAAAATCTTTTATTATTGTTTTATAAAATTCAAAAAATAATCCTATTATTACTCCAGCAAGCAAGCTCCCTATTAAAATTATGATCTGATACCATATACTTAGAATCATTATTTAAATAGCTTAGCTAAAATTCCTTCATTAGATTTTGCCTTATGTTTATTACTATATACACAAGAATCAATACTTCCAACAATATAAACTTCGCCTGCTTGAACATCTAATTTGTTCATTTTTAAGTTTTCACCTTTTATTAATAAGGTGCCCAACTTGGTATTTAATAGTATTTCCTCTTCATTAAACCTTATAACCTCAATAACTCCAGTAATTTGTAGTTTTTTTCTATCCTCTAGTAAAAGATTACAATTCATTTCTTCTTGTTTATCTTCTCTATTAATATCCATAACTCCCCTCCAAATTTGCAATCCTCTTATTCTATAACTTATGCTTAATAACAATCTAATTATGAATATTTTTTATAAAGGAAATATTATAATCTTACAAATTGGGTATATAACCAAAAATATAGAGCTTGAAATAGAAACTATCTTTCAATCTGCTCTAGGATATTTATATCATGATTAAAATTACCATCAGCTTCCACTCAACTCTACATTCTTAATCTAGTTATGGTTTAGTATTACCAATTTTTACTCTTCCGAATCAGCTCCAGATATTATCTCATACATTTCTTTTGCTTCTTCTTTTCTTACATGAGCAGCGATATTAATAATCTTAGCTTTTAAAGTGCCTTTTGGAAATTGAATTTCTATAATATCACTTTCTTTAACTGTTGTGCTAGCTTTAGCCTTCTTTCCATTAATAAATACCCTCTCACTATCACATATCTCTTTAGCTTTTGTTCTTCTCTTAATTATTCTAGAAACTTTAAGATACTTATCTAATCTCATTTATATTCCCCCCTAAATTAATTTATATAAATAGAATAGGCACATTTAGTGTTGGTTCATAATAAGAAACTATTGTGCTTTAGAAAACAAGTTGAAAGTGGAAAATTGAAAGTTGAAAACGTAGGATATTTCTCTTCGAGAAATCTTAATCATATTATTCTTCGGACAAGAATAGTTTACTCGTTTCATCTTGATGAAACCTTGTATTCTAAATTACAATATTTTATCTAAAGATAAAATAAGTAAACCCCTATTGTTCTATATAACAATAAAATGTAGTTTTGCGGAGCAAAACATCCATCGTTTTCCACTTTCCATTTTCAACTGTTCAGTTATGTTTTATGTCACAAAGTTTCTCTATCATAAATTATATACTCAAGGCCTTTATTACATTCCATATATCCCTAAAACAAAAACCTAGATAATAAATTATCTAGGTTTTTATTATGTAGATTACTTGTTTACTCTTTCTTTGAACTCTTTACCAGGTTTAAATGCTGGAACTACAGAAGCTGGGATAATCATTTCTTCTTTAGTTCTTGGGTTTCTTCCTTTTCTTTCAGCTCTTTCTCTAGTTTCAAAAGTACCAAAACCTATTAATTGTACTTTCTCTTTGTTTTCAAGAGCTTCTATAACAGACTCCATCATAGCCTTTAAAGCTACCTCAGCATCTTTCTTTGTTAAATTTGATTTTTCACTCATTTTAGTAATTAATTCTGCTTTATTCACCTTTGTAACCTCCTTAAAATTAAGCACAGTCAATATTTTAACTAGTACACTCTAAAATCATTTATTCTCCATAAATTTAAAAATTCCTTTTTTTATTGACTAATTCTGTGAAATTTTAAATTTAATAATCAAATTTTATCATAAAAATCACTAAATCTAAATAGTAATTTGAAAAATAATGTTTATTCTTCACATTTTGCCTCTTCCCAAAGTACGTCCATCTCTTCTAAACTCATATCTTCAAGTTTAAAACCTTTTTTATTAGATTGTTCTTCTATATAAGAAAACCTCCTTATAAATTTATCACATGTACTATTTAGTGCTTCCTCTGAATTAATATTTAAAAATCTAGCTACATTAACACACGCAAATATTAAATCACCTATCTCATCTAATATTTTTGACCTATTATTGGTTTTATATACATCTTTTATTTCATTTAATTCTTCTATAACCTTATCCATTGCAGGATTAATATCATTCCAGTCAAATCCAACCTTAGCGGCCTTTTTCTGGATCTTTTCTGCCCTCATTAATGATGGCAATGCTTTTGGGATATCCTCTAAACCTTCACTGTGTTTATGGAACCCTTTTTCCTGCTTCTTTATATCTTCCCAATTAGTTAATACTTCACTTTCTGTTAAATAAGCTTTTTTATTAAATATATGGGGATGCCTTCTCACCATCTTTTCACAAATACTCTTAATAATATCATTAATATTAAAATACCCTTCTTCTTTTCCTATTTGTGCATGGAAAACCACTTGTAATAGTACATCTCCAAACTCTTCTATCATTTTATCTATATCATCTTTATCTATGGCATCTATAACTTCATAACATTCTTCTATAAGATATTTCTTTAGTGATTCATGTGTTTGCTTTTTATCCCACTGACACCCTTCTTCGCCTCTTAACTCATCCATTATTTCTGTTAAATCATTAAAATCATAAATAACTTCTGTAGTGCTAGGAATATACAGTGATGTCAAATAATCTATGTCTTCCATTCTATCAATTTCATAAATTTTTATTTTCTTAATTACCTCTAACCCCTTCACACCAGCGGCTCTTACAAAATATACCTCATAATCATCTCCATAGTATTCAGCTAATTTTAATTTAACATCTGAAGCTATGTACTTATCATAAACTTGAGTTAAAATTATACCGACCCTCTTATCTAATACACTGTTACCTATATCAAATGCATCTAATATCTTCATCCCCTTTATAGGATCAATCTTCAACGCTTCCATCATTGCATCTATGAAACTGACAGCTGGAACTATTTCGTAATCTATATTCATTTCTTCACATTTCTCAATAAGCATAGAAACACTTCTCTCTGCTACCAATGGATGCCCTGGAACCCCATAAATCAATTCTTTTGTATTTCTATATTCATTTATTATCTCATTTGATATAGCCTCATAAACCTGATCAAAAGAATCTAATTCATTATAAAAATGATCTAATGTTTTATATTCAATATTTAAAGTCTTAATATAGTCAATAGTTGGATGCTTCTCCGTTCTAAAAAACACATTCTTTCCATTCTTTAGTTCATTAATGGTCCCTAGTGTTAATGACTCAATAGCTCCAGGGCCTAATCCTATAATTTTAATCATTTTCTTCCTCCTAAATATTTGGTATATAACTTTCAATTTTACCTCTTACTTTTTCTATTAAACCTGATTTTAATCTCATCAAAATCAAATATCCTAAGTCCAAATACCATTATAAAGTAACATAATGCACCTATAAAAATTGATATAATGCATGAAAAAGTATTGCTTCCTGTATAATTATAGACATTAGTATACGTAAATACAACAGATATAATCATAATCATTGTAGCTATTATAGGCTTAAATAATAGCTCATAATTATTTATCTCCACCTTTAATTTTCTTTTTATATACATTATATTCATTGATGAAGCAAATATATATCCTACTATCGTCCCTAGTAAAGCGCCTTTAATATTAACATATGGTATCCCTACTAAAAAATAAGTCAAACTTACCTTTATTATACACCCTATTCCCAAATTTATAATGGGAACATGATACTTTCCTATTGCATTAAAAATTGATGTAGTAGCCTGACAAACCACTATAAATGGTAAAGATATTGCAAATAACTTTAATATCTCGTATCCCCCTGTACTTCCAACAAAAATCATATCCATTATTGGAAATGCCATAAAGTACAGACCCGCAGCTGAAGGTAAAGCAATAACAATTGCTAGTTTAGTCGCTAATTGAACTTTTGATTTAAAAAGCCTAAAATCCCTTAATCTAGCCTCAGCAATAACTGGAACAATAGATGCGCATATAGCCATTGATAATGCTAGTGGAACATTGTTTAACGTAGCTGCCTTTCCATATGTTTGTCCAAATATAATAGTTATTTGCATCTTAGAAAAACCCGCAGTAATCAACCGTTTAGGCACAATCATATTATCAAATAAAACCATTAAACTTCCCATAGTTGTTACTATTGATATGGGAAATGCTATGCTAATTATTTTTCTCATTATCTTTCTTTGATTAATCATATTACCGCTAGGAAATACCTTTATTACTTTACAGTATTTTATTAAAAGATACACACCAGCTATGGCAGCTCCTATTACAGTTCCTATTACAGCGCCAGCAGCAGAATATTCTACCCCTTTAGGGAATAACATATATGCTATTCCCACTCCTAATACTACTCTCCCTAACTGTTCAATTATCTGCGAGACACCTGAAGGTGCCATGTTTCTTATCCCTTGAAAAAAACCTCTAAAAGTACCTAATATAACAACAAATATCGGTGCTATAGCTGTTATCAAAAAAGCATAGTATGATTTATGATGCCATCCAAATAGCATTACTATTTTTTTTGAGAACAAAAGAAGGACCAAAGACGTACTTCCTGCAAATATCAACATTATGTACAATGTGCTTCTTACACATACTCTTATATGTTCTAATTTCCCCTTAGCATTATATTCAGAAACCATCTTTGATAAGGCAATAGGTATTCCTGATGCAATCGCAACGAAAGTCATATATATAGGATATGACATTTGATAATATCCCATTCCCTCATCTTTTATAAGGTTCTGTAAAGGAATTCTAAAGAAAACTCCTAAGAACCTAGCAAAAACCATACACACCCCTAAAATAAGGGCACCACTTACCATACTATTTTTTCTTATTCTATTATCATTCAAAATATCACCTCAATAAGATTTTGTCTTATTAAAATAGATATTTTCAATTTCCTGTTTTTATACTAAAAAATTAAAGGTAGCGTTTGCTACCTTTAATTTTATGTACTATTCCATTTGTTTTCCTAGGAATGATGCAGCTGTTTCAACAAGCTTCTTCTCTGTATCACCAAAAGCTGCTCCACCTTCTGTACTTGCTATTATTACTGTTCCTATTGCATCCCCTTCTGCAAGGATTGGCCCGATTGCTTGATGTGTGTATTTTCCTTCATGTTCTTCATCGTCATATATAGGAACAATATTGTTACCTTCTAAAACAACGGCTTTTCTATCTTCCATTATTTTTTCCAATTCTGAACTAACCTTTTTATCCATATATTCTTTCTTGGAACATCCACTTAAAGATATAATGTTATCTTTATCTGCAATTACAACCATAAATCCACTTATTTGATTAAGTGATTCAGCATATTCTTTAGAGAAATCTCCTAGTTCTCCGATAGGAGAATATTTTTTTAGAATTACTCCACCTTCTCTATCAGTGAATATTTCTAAAGGATCTCCTTCTCTAATTCTAAGAGTTCTTCTAATTTCCTTAGGAATTACAACTCTACCTAAGTCATCTATTCTTCTTACAATACCTGTAGCTTTCATTAATTATTAGCCTCCTTATTTCCATAATAAAATATACTTGTATTAATATTATCTTTCTTAACTTCTAATTTTATACACAAAAAAAGCTGTATTTACACTTATGTGTAAATACAGCTTTATATACTAAATTTGAAAAAACTATTAGATAAGCTTTTCACTATATATTTTTACATCTGCTTCTTCTTCCCATTCATTGAGTTTTGTATTAAATACATTATATTTTTCTTGATTTTCAAGCATTTCCTTAATTTCATCTTTAACAGCATCAAACTCTTTTATAGGGAAATCTTTTTTATCCTCAATCTTAATTATGTTATATCCTCTAGTATCTTGAATACTCTTAACTTCTCCAACCTTTAGAACCTTAGCTGAAGTCATAATCTGATATCCTAATTTAGGATTATCATAAGTTATATATCCTAAATCTCCACCATTTTCTTTAGTACTTTCATCTAAACTAACCTCTTTAGCAATAGCACTAAACGCTTCACCATTTTCTATTCTAGATATAATCTCATTAGCTTTTTCTTCAGTATCAACTAGCATATATGATATTTTCACTTCATTAGGCTCTTCAGTATATTTTTCCTTATTAGAATCATAATATTCTTTTATTTTCTCTTCAGAAACAGTTACATCTTGAGTAACTTTTTCATAAATCTTATTTTCAATAATTCCTTTTTTATAAGTTTCTTTTAATTTCTCTTCTGTTAAACCAGACTTTTCCAAACGTTTGTTAAACTCTTCTTCTCCACCAGCTGCTTCCACGTCCTCAGCATACTTCTTATTAACTTCTTCACTTATTTCACTATCAGTTAATTTTACACCTACTTCGTTAGCTTTGCTCGTAATAATTTCACTCTGAATTATATAACTTAATATTTGCTGCTTATATGCAATAAGAGTTTTTGCTGCCTCTTCATTTTCCATATAATTTGCACCATAAGCCATTTCTAATTGTTGCATTATGTTCTTTGTTCTAGAATCATCATCTAGTTTTCCTCTAGTTATCTTAATACCTTTTCCTTTTGCAACTACCTGTCGTCTTATTGCTTCAGGTGTTTTTTCTATTAAGTTACAACCTACGCTTGTAACTGCTAATGCACCAATCATAAGTGCCGCCATTAATTTCTTTACTTTACTCACTATACTTCCCCCGTTCTTCATTTTTTATATAATTTAATTATTATTCTATAGATAATTTTAACATAAATTAACGAATTTTGGGTAACTATTTTATATCTTTAAGATATAAAATAAAGTCTTTCAATTCCTCAATAAGATTATTTTTATTATCTTGCGAAAACTTAAATGCAATAGTAGGTGCCTCAGCATTTACTTTGAAGTTAATTTTATTTTTATATTTCTCCATTAACTTCGTAAATACCTTAGGGGTAAAAAACTTATTATTCTTAAATTCAAATAGCATTTCATTTTTCACTTCTTTTAATTCAACCACTCCAATAGATTTGCATAAAAATCTCAATGAAGAAATCTGAATAAGATTAAATAATGGTTTAGGTATATTTGAGAATCTATCTTCTAGCTCAATTATAGTTTCTTCCATATCAATCTCATTTTCTATTGCAGCAATCTTCTTATAAATTTCAATCTTTTGAGTTTCATCGCTAATATAACTCTCTGGAATATATGCATCAATTTTCATATCTATAACTGTTTCAATAGGCTCATCATCTATATCGCCTTTAAGCTTAGCAATAGTCTCTTCTAACATTCTACAATACAAGTCATATCCTACCACAGACATGTGTCCATGTTGTGACGAACCCATAAGATTTCCTGCTCCTCTTATTTCTAAGTCCCTCATTGCTATCTTAAACCCTGAACCTAATTCAGTGAATTCTTTTATTGCTTTTAATCTCTTTTCTGCAACTTCACTTAATAGCTTATCTTTCCTATAAGTAAAATAGGAATATGCTACTTTATTAGACCTCCCAACTCTTCCTCGTAATTGATACAGTTGAGATAACCCCATCTTATCAGCATCATATATTATCATAGTATTAACATTCTTAATATCAATACCAGTCTCTATAATAGTTGTACTCACCAATATATCATATTTTTTATCCATGAAATCAAGCATGACTTTTTCTAATTCTCTTTCAGTCATTTGTCCATGAGCAATAACAATTCTCGCTTCCGGTATAAGCTCCTTTAAATAAGCTGTCATTTCTTTAATACTTTCTACCCTGTTATAAACAAAATATACTTGCCCATCTCGTCCAATCTCTCTAATTATAGCATCTCTAACCAGTTGTTCATTAAACTCAACAACATATGTTTGAACAGGATATCTATCTTCCGGTGGTGTTTCTATAACGCTTATATCTCTAATACCACTTAAGGACATATGAAGAGTCCTTGGTATAGGTGTTGCTGTTAATGTAAGCACATCAATATTCTTTTTTAAATTTTTTATTTTTTCTTTGTGAGTAACACCAAACCTCTGCTCCTCATCAACAATCAATAATCCTAAATCCTTAAAACGAACATCCTTTTGAATCAACTTATGAGTTCCAATAATTATATCAACATTTCCTTCTTTAAGAGCTGTCAAAGTTTGTTTCTGTTGAGTTGGAGTTCTAAATCTACAAATCATATCAATGTTAATTGGATATCCCGCAAACCTCTGTGTAAAATTACTATAATGTTGCTTTGCTAGTATAGTTGTAGGCACCAAGAATGCTACTTGCTTGCCATTCATAACAGCTTTAAATGCAGCCCTAATAGCAACCTCTGTTTTACCATATCCAACATCTCCACAAAGAAGTCTATCCATTGGTTTTTCTGATTCCATATCCTTTTTAATCTCTTCAATAGCTATTAATTGATCCCCTGTTTCTTCATATGGAAATTCGTCCTCGAATTGCTTTTGCCATGGGGTATCTTCGTTATATATGTATCCTTTAATTAAACTTCTTGATGCATATAATTTCAAAAGATCATCAGCAATATCCATTATAGACTTACGAACTTTCCTTTTTGCCTTTACCCACTCGCTTCCGCCTAATTTATTAATTTTAGGACTCTTTCCTTCTGCTCCAATATACTTTTGAATCATATCTAACTGTTCTACTGGTACATATAAAAGATCGCTATTTGTATATGTTATCATAAGATAATCTTTTTTATGTCCCTTAACCTCTAATTGCTTTATCCCTTTATAAACACCAATACCATGATTAACATGAACAACATAATCTCCAAGTTTCAAATCTGTGAAACTTTTTATCTTGCCCATACCTTTTTTACTATGTTTTTTTGTCTTTCTCTTTGATTCACCAAAAACAGTTTTATCTGATATTATACACAATGATAATTCAGGAAATTCTATACCATTAAGTTGATTTCCATATGTTACTACAATCTGACCTTTAATCAATTCTTTAATTTTATCTTTATAAACTGCCTCAATTCCCTTATCTTTAAGAATCTCAATTAATCGTTCTCCTCTTGATTTCGTTCCAGATAATATTATTATTGAGTCTCCATTAGATTTCTTTTTATTTAAGTCATCTATTAACAAATCAAGTTGTCCATGGTAGTGATGCAATGTCTTTTGCTCTATGTTATATTCGCTTTTAATATTTAAAAATTTATTTTCTATGCTCAATGGATTAAAAACTACTTTACATCTATATTTAATTTCATCTTTCACATGCTCTAAATCATATAGAAGATCTCCCTGTTTAGAAAGAATATTACCCCTAGTAAAATAAGTTTCAAAGTTTTCATTAAATTCAATAAATACACTTTCTAATTTACCAATACATCTATTCACATCATCTACTATTACATTATAACCATCAAAGTAATCATAGATTTCAGAAGTTTCCTTGAAAAAGTATGAGATGTAACTTTCAATATTATCGCAAGTACCTTTTTCCTCTAAGCTTTCAAGATTTTTGCCTATGGTTGAATTTATGCTTTCTATTACATCCTTATTTTTTTTAAATTTATTTTTGAATAATTCAAAATCTTCTTTTATTCTTAAAATTCCTTTTTCCAAATCCTCTTTAGGCAACACACTTTCTTTTGCTGGATAGATCATAAAGGTAAATACCTTTTCTATACTTCTTTGAGTTTTTGTATTAAATGTTCTAATGGAATCAATCTCATCATCAAACAACTCAACTCTAAATGGATATTCTTCTGTAGGTGGATAAATATCAATTATCCCTCCTCTTATGGAGAATTGTCCTTTGTTTTCTACAGTAACTACCCGCTCATAACCTGCTTCTATAAGCCATAAGGCAGTTTTTTTTGCATCTACAATATCACCTATAGATACTTTTCTAATATATCTTTTAAAAGTATCTATAGGTGTATATTTACTCATTACCGCCTCTATAGAAGTAACAACAATATTATTTTTTTTGCTTAATACATTCTTTAAAACATTTATTCTTCTCCATCTTAAGTCTCCAGAAATAGCATCAATATTATAAAAAACTACTTCTTTACTAGGAAAATACTCTACATTATCATAATGAAATAAAAGATCTTCATATATATTTCTAGCTTCCATATCACTATAACTTAAAATTAAAAAAGGCTTTTCAACCTCATTATACATAGCACTAACTACATAACTTTTTGCAGAGTCACTAATTCCACTTATTTCAACAGGAGTTTCCCCTTTTCTTATATTATCTATTAAAGATATAAATTTATCTTTTTTTAAAAGGGGATCTATGATCCCTTTTAATCTCAACCCTACCGCCTCCTAAGATATTATTAATCACATGCATTATATCCGTTAAATACGTTCATAGCCTTGTCAACATTGTTTTCAATCATGTAAACAACAGATTTGGCTGCCTCATCAAAAACTTTTTCCATTATTTTTTCTTCTTCAGTTGGAAATTTGCCAAGAACATGAGATACCATGTCCTGTTCAGCTTTACCTACACCGATTTTGACTCTATTAAACTCATCGCTATTTAACATTTTAATAATATTTTTTATTCCATTCTGCCCACCAGAACTACCTTTTTTTCTAATTCTCATTCTACCAACATCTATACTCACATCATCATGTAAAACAATTACATTTTCATTTGGAATATCGAAGTAATTTACAAATTCAATTACACTCTCACCACTCAAATTCATATACGTTTGAGGTTTAAGTAAAATTACCTTCTCACTGCCAATTCTTAAATCACCACATATACCTTTAAATTTTTTCCTATCCATGCTAATTTTATACATATCAGCTAATTTATCTATAACTTTAAAACCAACATTATGGCGAGTATTTTCATATTCAACACCTGGATTACCCAGTCCAACAACCAAGTACATATCTTACCTCCATTAATCCTGTCTTCCTAATCTCACTGTTACTTCTTCAATACAATTATTTCTTTTAATTTTGCATATAACCGATTCACCAACATTATAGTTACTTATAATATCAATTAATTCCTCCATAGACCCAACTTTAATATCATTGATTTCCATAATTATATCTGTAGGCCTAAGTCCTGCATAATCAGCACCACTATCTTTCTTTATATCATGTATATAAACCCCTATAGATTCTGACCCTTTTGTTGAAAAAACATTACCACCATAAATTCCAATTGCAGGTCTAGAAATAAAACCATATCTCATTATTTGCTCTATAGTGTCCACCATTTTATCAATACTTATAGCAACAGAGTATTGATTTTGATCTATTTCTTTTCTAATATCAAAATTATTAATACCCACTACTTCACCATTATAATTTATCAATACCCCTCCGTCACTATCTTTTCTTGAAAAAGAATCACTAAAAATGATTTCATTGTCAAACACCTCATCTATTTCTACACCTAAATAATCCTTTTTCTTACTTATAGAGTTTATAGTGCCCTTAGATATTATACTTACATTTTCCTCACTAAAAGTGCTACTTAATAATAAAATATTATCCCCTAATTTTACACTACTATTTCTTGCAAACTTAGCTGCCTTTAACCCATTTTCTTTAATTTTCAATACAGCTATGTCAAAATACTTATCATACCCAACAACTTTAGCATCGTAAATTTTTCCATTATTTAATTTTACATGTATATTATCTTTTCCATGTACAATGTGATTTACCGTTAATATATAACCTTTTTCATTACAAATAATTCCCGAACCAATTTTAACGTTATCATTACTTATTTCATCACCATAAGATAATATGGCCACAATAGAGGTCATAGTACTCTTAACCAAATTTTCAATATTCATTTCTTCAGTAACAGACTTAGGTTCTTTGTCTTGTTTATTAATATCTGCTGCTATCTCTTGATCCAACATCAATGAAGATAAAGTTACCCCTATAATCATTGATGAGATAATCAATAAACTTATACCTAAGCCTCTCTTATAAATATTTCTTTTTCTTTTTTTAAAAACAATATTTCCTCTATTATTGGTCATTTTCTCACCTCAAGTATTTCTTAACTCTTTTTAATGTAAAAGTAAACATAACACCATCATCTTTCTTATCAGCCCATATATCTTCACCCATTTGTGATATTATTCCTCTAACTATAGAAAGACCCAATCCACTACTCTCTCTTGACGTTCTTGCCTTATCAGCTCGATAAAACCTTTGCCATATATTCTTTAAATCTTTAGCGCTAATCTCATTCTCACATGTGTTAAAAAAGGACACATTCACCTTTTTTCCTCTTACTTTTGTAGTTACCCTAATCATTCCACTTTCATTAGAATATTTAATTGCGTTATCCAGTAGATTAGTACAAACCTGAATAACTCTATCTTTATCACCTAATGCCATTAACTTCTCTCCCTCGAAAGAAACATCAACATTAAGAGCTTTTTCATTTATCTTATTTTCTAACTTCAAAACTGTTATCCTAATAATCTCATTAATATCTATTTCTTCAATTACTTGATTGAATTTACCTGATTCTAGTGCAGATAAATCAAGTAAATCATTAACCAATCTGGTGAGCCTCTTTGTTTCTTCATAAGCCATAGAAAGATAATAATGAACTTTTTCTTCAGGTATTATTCCATCCAAGATTCCACCTATAAAACCTTTTATTGATGTAATAGGAGTTCTTATTTCATGAGAAACATTGGATATAAACTGTCTTCTGTTTATATCAATCTTTTCTAAGGAATCTGCCATTGTATTAAACGAAACTGCTAATTCCCCTATTTCATCGTTACTTATGATATCAACCCTCTTCTCAACTTCACCTTTAGTTATTTTCTTTGCAACATAATTAATCTGAGATAATGGATATACTATAATTTTTTGCGAAAATATATATATTCCAATGGTTGAAAATATTACAACCAAAACAGCCGATATCCATATAATTTGATATACTTTTGTAAGAGGACCTGTAATATTTGATAATGGAGTTACCACTATAGCAGCTCCTAAATATCCCCCTTTAGTATCAATCAAATCAAATTCAAGAGCCTGCACTTTATTATCATAAATTTCATTATAGAATTTTTCTTTCTCTTTTTTACTAATCTCCTTAATAGTTCTATCTTTTTGTCCTTGTTGATCAAACAATTTAGTTCTCATAAATACTGCATGTTTTTGATTTGATACTTCAAAAACAACTCCAGAGCTATCAACTAAAATTATATCGCATTCAAGTAATTTACCCAATAATCTTAAATCATCACTCATCTCATTAACTGATATTTTTTTAGTTTCTACATATTGTATCATAATATCATTTATAGATTCTTGTTGAGATATTATTTTATTAGAACTTTGATTATAATAGTAAATTTTAAACCAAAAAGATAAAAATGCAGCTAAAACAATAAAACTAAAGGTAATTATAACAGTATATGCAATTGCCATTTTAGTAAATAAGCCATTCTTCGCCATCTACTTCACCTCGAATTTATATCCTACTCCCCAAACTGTTTCTATTTGCCAATTTGATCCACCTTTAAGTTTTTCTCTTAATCTTTTAACATGAACATCTACAGTTCTTGAATCTCCTGGATAATCGTATCCCCACACTTCACAAAGAAGTTGCTCTCTTGTGAAAACTTTATTTTTATTAGAAGCCAAATAAAACAGTAATTCAAATTCCTTTGGTGGCATTTTCAGTTCTTCTCCGTGGTAAACCACAGTAAATGAATCAGCATCAATTTTCAAATCATTAAATGTCATCACTTCACTCTTTGTAGCATCAGCATTAAATCTTCTCATAACTGCTTTAACTCTTGCTACAAGTTCTTTAGGTTCAAACGGTTTAACCATGTAGTCATCAGCACCTAATTCTAGCCCTAAAACTCTGTCAAAAGTATCTCCTTTAGCAGTTACCATTATAACTGGAACTTCACTTTCTTTTCTTATACTCTTAAGAACATCTATCCCATCAATATATGGTAACATTACATCCAAAATAATAATATTAGGCTTATATGACTGAAACTTTTCTATAGCCTCTTTACCGTCATTTGCAATTTCAACCTCATATCCTGAACTTTCTAAGTACATCTTCTCAATCTCACAAATATTTCTATCGTCATCAACAACTAAAACCTTAGCCTTAATACCTTCCATAAAAAAACACTCCTCTCAAATTAATTCTTATAGATTCTTAGAATAAATCTTTATTTACTCAAAAAAACTCATTGAAAATCTTTATTGTAAAAAGAACAAAGAACAGAGAACAAAGAACAAATATTGATACCATTCAGTTAACTGAAAGCTTTTAAATATTTCAAACCTTAAACATTAAATAAATTAAGGTTATTTCTGATTTGTTATAATTAAGATATAATTTTTCAGACCATCGGGAAGAAAAATCTCCACATTTATTCTCTGTTCTTTAATCTTTGTTCTTTGATTCAAAAAACTTCTTTTGTAAAATTACAATTAGTCTATTTGAATAAATTTAGTTTTATACTTTAAATCCTATATAACCATTCTATAATATCCTTGAAAAATATTATAGACATATCAATCATTTTTTGCTTATTTGTTACAAAATATTTATAATTTCATATTCAAATAACTCTTATTGAACATCTAATTATTCTTAATATTATGAACTTTAACTATTTTCATCCTTCATTTTCCACATATACCACTACAAAAATTTGATCAATATAAAAGCAATAAATAAAAATCTGACACCTAATAAACAGATGTCAGATATAAAAACAATTTAACTTTTATATTAATCAAATAACTTACTTACAGATTCATGATCATGTATTCTCTTTATTGCCTCAGCAAATATTGGTGCTACAGATAAAGTCTTAAACTTTTCTACCTTTTTTTCTTCTGGCAAGCATATAGTATCAAGCATAATAACTTCTTTTATTACTGAGTTTTCTAATCTCTCTATAGCTGGACCAGATAAAACTCCATGGCTACAACCTGCATATACTTCTTTAGCTCCTCTTTCAATTAAAGCTGCTGCAGCATTACAAATTGTACCAGCAGTATCTATCATATCATCTATCATGATACAAGTTTTACCTTCAATATCACCAATTATGTTCATTACTTCACAAACATTAGCTTTTGGTCTTCTTTTATCTATAATTGCAATTTCTGCATTTAATCTATCTGCAAACTTTCTACTTCTAGTTACGCTTCCAAGGTCTGGTGATACAACAACAACATCTTCCCTATCTTTGAACCCTTGCTCAATGAAATAGTTCGCTAATATAGGTGCTCCCATTAGATTATCAACAGGAATGTCAAAATATCCTTGAATTTGAGCCGCATGTAAATCCATTGTAAGTACTCTGTCAACACCTGCTGCTGTTAAAAGATTAGCTACAAGCTTAGCTGTAATCGGATCTCTAGCCTTTGCTTTTCTATCCTGTCTTGCGTATCCATAGTATGGAATAACAGCTGTTATTCTTCCAGCAGAAGCTCTTTTGAATGCATCAATGTTTATTAATAACTCCATTAAATTATCATTAACTGGAGCGTTTGTTGATTGAATTATAAATGCATCTCTTCCTCTAACTGTTTCCTTAGTATCTACGAATATCTCTCCATCACTAAATTTACCTACAGTAGAGTCTCCTACTTTAACTCCTAAAATCTTAGCAATATCTTCTGCTAATTGTGGGTGTGAGTTCCCTGTAAAAATTTTAATATTTCCTGTTGGTTGCATCGGTGGACCTCCTCAGTTATTTTTTTAGCCCCTTATTTTTAACCCAATTTTCCTTGTTTACCTGTCTAGCTCTAGCTACAGCAAGTGCACCTTCTGGTACAGTATCTGTTATTGTAGATCCAGCAGCAATATATGTGTTATCTTCTACCTTTACAGGTGAAACTAAATTTGTGTTGCATCCAATGAATGCATTATCCCCAATTTCTGTAAGATGTTTCTTTGTGCCATCATAATTAACTACAACTGTACCACATCCAAAGTTGCACTGTTTACCTACTTTAGCATCGCCTATGTATGTTAAATGAGAAATTTTAGTTCCATCCCCAATAGATGATTTTTTAATTTCCACAAAATCTCCTACCTTAACATTCTCACCAATATGCGATTCAGGTCTAATATATGCAAATGGTCCAATCGTTGTATTTGATTCAATACTACTATCCAAAATCACTGAATTATCAATAGTAATATTGTTCTTTATAATACTGTCCTTTATTCTACAATTAGAATAAAGAGTACAGCTATTACCAATTTTAGTTTTACCCTCTAGTATTACCCCAGGATATATTATTGTATCTCTTCCTATTTCCACATCAACACCTATATAAGTGTTCTCTGGATTAATAATAGTAACTCCATTTTCAAAGTGCTTCCTATTTATTCCATTTCTCATAATCTTTTCAGCAATAGCAAGCTCTTCTCTTGAATTAACAGCCGTTATAAGTTCATTTTCTACAATAAATGCGCCTGTCTTATAACCTTGATTTTTTAAGATTTCTATCATATCTGTTAAATAATATTCTTTTTGCGAATTATCATTACTCAATTTATCAAGATGCTCAACAAGAGCTTTTATATCAAAACAGTACATTCCTGAATTTATCTCTTTAATTTTCTTCTCTTCTTCTGTACAATCTCTGAATTCAACAATTTTTTCTAAATCTCCATTTTCAGATCTTACAATTCTTCCATATTTTCTAGGATCACAGAATTCTGATGTTATAACAGTAGCTTTATAATCGTATTTATTGTGATATTCTAGAAGTTCTTTAAGCATACTATCAGTTATTAGAGGACCATCCCCTACAAGTATAACAACAGTCCCTTCCTTACCTTCAAGTGCTTCTTTAGCACACATGACAGCATGTCCAGTTCCTAATTGTTCTTTTTGTAAATGATAAGTTACATCATCCTTTATAATACCTTTTTTAACTTCTTCTACTAGGCTTCCAACTACAACATGTATATCATCAATTCCTGCATTTTCTATATTGTCAACTACGTGATTTATCATTTCTTTTCCACATACTTTATGAAGAACCTTATGAATCTCAGATTTCATCCTTGTACCCTTACCTGCAGCTAATATTATAGCACATTGATTCAAATTTAACACCCCATTTTCGCAAATAGTATATACTATTACTTTTTTGCGATAATTTTAAAAAACCAATTATATTATATTTTAATCTATTTTTAATTTCAACCTTTATTGTTAAAGTTTTATTTCATATATTTATACTACACGAATTTTATTGTGATTTTCATCCGTAATTATAGTCTTTTTGGAATATCCTACCCATTTCTATGCTTTTTTCTCAATATTTCAGTATGATTTTTCATATATTATTTTACGATTTTATTTAAATTGTATATCATATATCCATTTCATATTTTAAGATTAATCTTATTCAGAACTTAAAAAGTATTGCGATACATCCCCCAATTACATTACCTTTTTCTCAACTATATGTATAAACTTGAAAATTTAGTTAATTAAGCGTAAAATATTTCATGTGCAATAATTATACATATATAGGGAAAGGGAGAGTTTATATGATTTTATTATTATTGGTTGGGGGAGTGCTATTCATTTATTCATGCTTCAATTTATATAGTGGAATTTACAATGAAGGACTTGTAGGAATTGCTGTTTCATTAATAATGATATTGGAGTATTTTTACTTTCTAATGGAAGAACGTAAAAATGATAAATTTACAAAATGGTTGTTAGAGAATTATTACGAAATTATAGAAGGAAATGCAGAGTATAATGGAATAAAGATTTACTCTGATACTGAATTAAAACAGTATCATGCTTGCTTTTCATTTATTACTTTAACTACAAAGGTTAGTTCAAGATATTTTGTAAAAGATCATCATTTTACACCAGTAAGAAATTTAATATATTCTTTAGCAACGCTAGTTTTCGGTTGGTGGTCACTACCTAGAGGACCTATTTATACACTTGAATGTTTATTTAAAAATCTCTTTGGTGGGACTAAAGTTACTGTTAATGAATTATTATCTTTGAGAGAAACGCCTTTCACTCAAAATACCCAATTATAATCAATTAACTAAATAGGAATATTATTAAAACCCTAATTCGTATTTATTTGAATTAGGGTTTTAATATACTTATATAAAATAAAACTTCTAGAATTAAATAACGCAAAAAAGGAGCATACACTCCTTTGTCACATACTCCTTAAGCTTCACCTTCAACAGCCTCTGGCTCCTGTTCATCTTTAGCCTTCTGATATGCATCCAAGATGCAATCTTGAATTTTTTGTCTAGTATCTGTGTTAATTGGGTGAGTTATATCCTTAAATTCCCCACTTGGTGTTTTTCTACTTGGCATAGCTATAAATAATCCATTCTTACCTTCGATAACTTTAATATCATGTACTACGAATTCATTATCAAAAGTAATTGATACTATTGCCTTCATTTTTCCTTCTTCTGTTATCTTTCTAATTCTAACATCTGTAATTTGCATAAGCCACCTCCGCATCTAGAATCTAGAACTATACATAAATTTTATATTCTATATTTCCAGTAAAATTCCTTCTAAATGTTCAAAAAATTATCAATATTTTTATAATTGCACATATTATTGTAATTTCCATCTAAAAATCTTTTAAAATCAACAAAGGTTGTTGATAAAATATGTTTATCAACAACCTTTATAATTCTTTAGTTTAAGAATCCTTTATCTATCCAATTTTTCTGATACTCTTACAGTTGCAGTCTTATTATCTTTCGGTCCATCATATTCTACTATTGCAATATAATCTTCCATAAGCTTATTCTCAACACTTCTATCATCAATAAGTACACCTATACCTAATAGTTCACTCTGGAACTCTTCAAGAAGGTGCTTTATTCCACTAGCTGTTCCACCCGCCTTCATAAAGTCATCAATGAAGATGCACTTACTTCCACTAGGTAGAGATTTCTTTGATAAAGACATAGTTTGTATTCTATTACTAGACCCTGATAAGTAATTTATACTAATCGTAGTTCCTTCAGTAATTTTATTTCCTCTTCTAACTATTATAAGCTCAACACCAAGCTTATTTGCCACTTCATATGCTAAAGGAATACCCTTTGTCTCCACAGTTACAACATAATCAACCTCATTAGAAATGAATTTTGATGCTAAAATTGTACCAGCCTTCTTCAAGTATCTAGGACTAGATAATATATCTGTTAAATATAAAAAATTTCCTAATATAACTCTATTCTCATTTTGCAATTCTTTACATAGATCCTCTAAAAATCTATCTAACTCTTCCTTTGAAATATCACAAACGAACTTAACTCCGCCTGCTGCACCAGATATTGTTTCAATTGTACCCATTTCCAATCTCTTTAAACTCTCTCTCACAATGACAATATCTTCACTTATTGTGGACTTAGCAGCATTCAACATATTAGTAAATACATTTAAATTAATAACCTTGTTCGGATTCTCTATTAAAATCTTTGTAATCGCTGATACTCTTTGATTACGCATAAACTTTCCGTCCATAAAACCCACCCTTATAATTTTTCTTTTTAAATCAGTAAACTAATAATATCATAATTCATCAAAAAGAGGAATATTATTATGCATTTTATAAATAAATATTCGTATACCAAAGTTTCTTATTACCTTTCTACATAGTTATTCCTATATTCCGATGGTGATATTCCCATCCTCTTAGAGAACTGCTTAATGAAATAAGTATCATAAATAAATCCACAAGCCTGGGCAATTTCTATTACTTTAAGGTTTGTATGTCTTAGAGCTTCACATGCGATTTTTATCCTATAGTTTATTAGATAAGTTATAGCAGTATGTCCAGTTCTCTCTTTAAATCGTTTATTCAGAGATGTTCTATTCAAATTCACAACTTTACATAGAGTTTCTAATGATATTTCATTAGGATAATTTGTATGAATGTACTCTAATGCTATTTCCACATGCTCTTTTTCTGTGAATGGCTCATTTTTGAATCCACTCTTTTTCATGGATAAATAAAGCTCTTCAACTAGGTATAGTGTTTGAAGCAGATAGCGCCTTATACGGCAAGTCCACATACCATCACTTTGTGCCAATGTTTCTGAACCGATAATTCCCAGCCATTCATTTATTCTAAGATGCATTGATGAAGGAATTTTAATTATTCCTCCAAATTCATCTGTATGATTCAAAAAACTCATAAGCAAATTTCTGTCATGCTCATCTTCTAAGTAAACAAATTTATTTTCAGATAAAGCATCAAATGTAAGACTGCTATTTATAAATGTGGGGTTAAAACTAAATGATTTTGCAGAAAACTTATGTTTGTTTAGAATATTGATACTGTCATATTTTGATATACATAATACACATGAGGCTGATAATGACCATATTTTCCCATTTATATTGATAGTTGCACTTCCATTTGAAACAAATACTAGAGTCACCCTATCCAAAGCAGTCAATGATTCTAGTTGCTCATTAGCTTCAAATTCAATAGGAACTATTCTTGTACGGTATCTGTCATTCTGTGGCATAATTATAACCTCCTATTGTAAATAGTATAGTTAATTCCTTCATATATAACATTGAATGTATTAACATGATTATTTAAACTTATTATACAAGTCTTTACAATACTATTCTATCAAATTAGGGAGGTCTTATGCTATACAAAAAAAATGTACTTGGAATAAAATATACACGGTTACTAACAGCTTCACCAACTTTTTTTATAATTTTTGTATTATTAGGAGTAGTCTTATTCCTTTTTTTAACTATAACTACCAAAGTCCCTACTATAAAAATATATCCTGCAAAAGTGCTTTCTATACGAAAGGAGCCTGTACTATTGATTGAAAATGGACATATCCCAATTGGAGAGTCATACCTATACTCCAATAGAAATGAAGTTGTTTTTTCTGTTTCAATTGAAAGGATAGAAAATATATCTGAAGGAGTTGCTTTATATTTTTCCAGCGATAGCAAAAATACAATCACTTCCTTATCTAATGAGAACCTCTTTATAGAAATACCTCAAGGTAAAGAAAGCTTACTATATAGAATTTTTGTTAAAGGAGGAAAAGGGTATGAATAAAAAACCAAACATTTTGGAAGGAATAAGAATTCTTTCAAAATACATAAAAAAACATAAACGTAATTTCATTTTATTTTATATTGGTTGGCTTTTTGATAGCCTACTCACCGTAATCTCCCCTATTATCTTTGCCATAATGATAGATGGTATAGTGTATTATGAAAATATAGATATGTTCTTACAGGTTAGTTTAGTTTATGTGGTAATGTCAATTTTTTCATGCATACTTTACTTTTTTATTTATACGCAACATCAATACCTAATGAACAGATACACTTTTGACATTCGCCTAGATATATTTAAGAAAATACAATCAATGAAATCTTCATATATGTCAAGTGCTAAAACTGGAGATCTTATTAGTTTATTGATTAGTGATACCGCAGAATGTATGCATTTTGTTATCCGCAATGTAATTCATTTGGTAAATAATACATTGATGGGTGTATTTTATATTATCTATATTTATATTGTAAGTATCCCTGCTGGTATTGTAGTAACTTTGTTTCTGCCTTTTGCTGCATATTCAACATTTAAGTTTAATAATAAAATTAGAAGACATACTGATAAACAACGTGAACTCTATGGGGGATATGTTTCCTGGTTATTTGAGATTTTAAAAGGTCTCACTGATATTCGTCTCCTTTGTGCTCAAAAAATTATTCGTAAAGACTTCACTAACCATCTACGTAATCTTTTTAGTGTAAATATTAAGACTTCAGTTACAAATTTATCCTGTGAAAAAATTATAGAATTTATAAACCTATTAATACAACTTTCAATCTATGGTGTTTGTGCGTATCTTGCTTATAATAACAAAATTACTATTGGTAGTATTATGGTACTACTTTCATTTGTTTTTACTCTAAAAGACAGAACAATCTTAGGCATAGTACGAAATTTAATGGATGCACAATCACGATTGACACGCATTTCAAGAATTAATAACTTTTTATGTGAAGATGATGAGACTTCATGGCAAAGAAATCAAAGGCTTGTAGTTACTAATGGGACTATACAGTTCAAAAACATTGAGTTTTCTTATGATAAAAAGAATACTATACTTAAGGATTTTAATGCTATTATTCCTTCATGTAGTTCTGTTGCTCTTGTAGGTGAAAGCGGTTGTGGAAAATCCACTCTTATTTCTCTTCTAATTGCCCTGTATGAAGCCGATAGAGGAACCATGTTAATCGATAATCAAAATATAAATGATTGCAGCCTTAAGTCTATTCGTGACAATATTGGTGTTGTTCAACAGGATATCTTAACTTTTGATGCAACTATTCGTGAGAACTTATTGCTTGGTAATTTTAAAGCAACTGATGATGAATTATGGAATGCATGTAGAAAAGCTGGAATTCATGAGTATATCGAGAATTTACCAGAAAAGCTTGATACTCTAATTGGCAAAAAGGGATTGGGTTTATCAGGCGGACAACGACAACGATTAGCTATAGCTAGAATTTACTTAAAAGATCCTGCAATTATTGTTTTTGATGAAGCTACTAGTGCCTTGGACAAAGATACTGAAAAAATTATTCACAAAGCATGGAAAGAGCTATTAAAGGGTAGAACATCAATCCTTATTGCACATAGGTTAAACTCAGTGATGTTATGTGATAATGTTATTTTACTTGAGAATGGTAAAGTTAAGATATCAGGAAATCCCAAAGATCTTATTGAAAAAAATAATAGTTTCAGAAAGTTGTTCTCTATAAAGGAGGTATCTGGAGTTGCTTAAAAAATTACATTACCGTTTTGCCATACTAAAACAATTAAACAAATTCTCATTTGGTGTTAGAAAACATTTTATTATTATTATAGTAATCAGCTTAACAAGTATGTTAATTTCACTTATCACTCCAAAGCTTTATAGACTTTTCATTGATCAAGTTATTATTGAGAGAAATCTCAACATTTTTTTATTTGTTGCAGTTGGTTATTTAAGTCTTTTTATCTTTAATACATTCTTATCATTTTTAAGGAACTATTCTAACAATATCCTTTTGAATAGAGTATTATTTAAGATTAAACACAAAATACTAAACAACTATCTTACATTACCCTTTAAAGATTATGATGCTAGGAGTATAGGTGACATGAAAATGCGTATTGAAGATGATGTACTAAAACTTAGTGATTTTGCTAATATACAAACTGTAGACTACCTTATATCAATGATTACTGCAGTAGTTTCTGCATTATTTATTATTTTAATTGAATGGCGATTAGCTCTTTTTTCCATAATTGTAATACCATTAACCTTTTATCTTGATCATAAAATCAGTATAAAAGAAAAGGACTTAATAAATATAAATCGTGGAAACAGCGAAAGGTGGAATAGCTGGCTTGATACATCCATTCATGGATGGAAAGAAATTAAGGCCCTTAACCTCCAAAAACGTCAACTTAGAACTTTTGTAAGATATGCTCATAATTACGCAGATTTTTTTTCAAGGTGGATTAACTACTGGGTGGCAAGAGTACTTGTTGTACCTAAAATTATAGATGAGTTTCTTTTGAAATTTTCCCTATATTTTTTAGGTGGTCTCCTTATAATAAGAGATATTATCACAATTGGGGATTTACTTGTTTTTGCACTTTATTATGATTTGTTATGCAAAAGTATCCGCACACTCTCTTCTACAGATGCTGATTTACAAAGTAACATGCCTTTCTATGATAGGTTAATCCAAGAGTTAAATACTGATTCAAAAACTTTACCACAGAAGATAATACCTAACAATTGTAATAACCATATCTCCATGAAAAACGTAGTATTCTCATATGATAAAACCTCACTACCTGTTCTTAATAATTTTAACTTGGAAATAACACAGGGCGAACGTGTTGCAATAATTGGACGGAGTGGTGCAGGAAAAACAACAATTTTAAAACTTATAACTGGAATGCTATCTCCAAAATCCGGAGAAATCTTATTTTCAGGAGTAGATATAAATAAAATAAACCATAAGTTTTTATATAGCAACCTTGGTTTCGTTTTACAGGAAAACTTATTATTTAACACTACAATAGAAGAAAATCTTAAACTTGCTCGTCCTAATGCAACTATGGATATGCTAGATGAAGCCTGCAAAAAAGCTTGTATTTATGATTTTATATTAGCTCAGCCTAAAGGATATGATACCGCTGTTGGTGAAAGAGGTGTAAAACTATCCGGTGGGCAGCGACAAAGACTTGTACTTGCTCGGTTATTTTTAAGAGATGTAGATATTTTAATATTTGATGAAGCTACAAGCGCAATTGATCAGCATTCAGAAAGTATTATCCACCATGCTATTAATGTTATTGGAAGAGAAAAAACAATTATTGTTGTAGCACATCGTGAATCCTCTATAAATCTCTGTGACCGAATTATTAATTTAAATTAAGCAACATTAATTAAATAACCTAAAAAATTCACAAAATTATTCCTCATAATGTATTATAATTATCATATAACATAAATTACATATATAATGTATATTTATTTTTTAGGGATAACTAAAATTGAGAGGAGTGCTTCTATGTCTTTTAATCTTAATATAGATAAGCATACGACTATACATTTCATTGGTATAGGTGGAATAAGTATGAGTGCCATAGCTCTACTACTTAAAGATCATGGGTATAACGTAACTGGTTCAGATAGAAGCGAATCAGATATGGTAAAAACATTGAAAGCCAAAGGTATACCTGTATCCATTGGACAAAAAAAAGAAAATATTCATGAGAATTCAATAATCGTTTATACTTTTGCTGTTAAAGAAGATAATGAAGAATATATAAGATCCCAAGAATTAGGATTACCAATGTATTCAAGAGCAGAATTTTTAGGATTAGTTATGAAAAATTATAAATACAGCATTGGAGTATCAGGTACACATGGTAAAACTACAACAACTTCAATGGCATCACATGTATTATTA
This sequence comes from Oceanirhabdus sp. W0125-5, assembly GCF_027938815.1. GTDB lineage: Bacteria > Bacillota > Clostridia > Clostridiales > Clostridiaceae > Oceanirhabdus. The sequence continues at coordinate 788,298 of NZ_CP115913.1, read as the reverse complement.
AGTGGAAATACTGATCCTACATTATTTGTAGGAGGAGCCCTAGATGCCATAAATGGTAATCTAAGAATCGGAGAAAGCGAATATTTCTTAACAGAAGCATGCGAATACAAAGAATCATTTTTAAATTTCTTTCCTTATATAGGGATTATATTAAATATTGATGAAGATCATTTAGATTACTATAGAGATATTCATCACATTGAAGAAGTATTCATAAAATATGCTCAATCAATTCCTAAGAATGGCTATCTTATAATGAATAATGATGATATAAGAGCTTCAAAGGTAATCAATTCCTGCTCATGCAATAAAATAACTTTCGGTTTAAAATCAGGAATGGTAAGAGCTATAGATATTAACTATGATTCTATGGGATGTGGTTATTTTAAAGTAGAATATAACAATAACACTCTAGGAGAAATTCATTTAAATATTCCTGGAGAACACAATATATATAATTCATTAGCAGCAATCGCCTCTGGAATAGCTTTAAATATACCTTTTAACTCTATAGCTGAGGGACTATTTGATTATAAAGGAACACATAGAAGATTTGAGATTAAAGGAGAAGTAAATGGTGCAATAGTTGTTGACGATTACGCTCATCATCCAACTGAAATAATCAATGCACTGAATGCGGGAAGAAAACTTACAAAAGGTAAGCTTTATTGTGCTTTTCAGCCTCATACTTACACAAGAACTCATAGTCTACTAAAAGAATTCAGTGAATGTTTCGGGGAAGCAGATGAAGTTATAGTTGCAGATATATATGCTGCAAGAGAAAAAGATACCGGAATAATAAATTCTCAAATCTTATCTGATAAAATTAAGGAAAATAATATTAATTGCACATATATAGGCAAGTTAGATGCAATCGCGGAGTATATCGCTCCCAAATTAACTGAAGGCGATGTACTTATGCTAGTTGGCGCTGGAGATATTAATACAATATGGGAGAAAATTAAAAATATTTAGAAATATGGTTGACATAACATTTTAATTTCAATATAATGTTTATTGTAGCAAATTATATGAAAGAGAGGTAGAAATTATGTTATTTAGAAAATTTAATAGCTTAGACATAAACTTAGGCTTAAACACAGAAATCAATATAGCATTAAATACAAAACTAAATAAAATTAATTATTTCGATAATTCTACCTTGATGAAAGCATATTATTAATTGTTTATTATTTTATTAAAAATTAATACTTATATGTTAATTCGCCATGGGATTATCTCCCATGGCTTTTATATTTTGCGATCATTGCTTTACGAGGTCATGTCTATATGACCTCTTTTTGTTTTTTATAGAGAATGCATAGTAAAACTTATTTATTCGCCTCTCAAAATCGAAGCGCTTCAATGGGTTTTGAGTATGTATAAATTTAGTTTTCACTTGGAATCTCTATACAAAGTACATACAGTAACATTTTTAAAATCTTAGGGAGGGTTATGAATGAGTGTAAAATCAGTAATTAAAACATTACAAGGAATTTTTAAAATTAACAGTGGAGTTCTTCTCCATAAATATCGGAGTATCAATACTAAAGGATTATTCAATAGCATCATTATCCAAAAAGGGGGGCGATTTATATGAAAAAAATACTCAATTACATCTCAAAATATTGGACATCTTACATCATTCCAGTAATGTGTATGCTTTTGGGGATAGGATTGGATATGTTAAATCCTAAGATTACAGGTATGTTTATAGATGATGTTATTCGAAATGGAAAATATGATTTAACAACAAAATTATTAATAGGAATTATCGGTATAGCAATATCCAGATCAATATTTATGTATGTTAAACATTATAGATTTGATAAGACCTCTTCTTTAATAAGCAGAGATTTAAAGAAAGATTTATTTAACCATATTCAGAGTTTATCATTCAGTTACTTTGATAAAAAGAATACTGGAGAATTGATGTCTAGAGTAGATTCTGATGTTGATAGAATATGGGAAACAATTGGTTTCGGCTTAGCATTATTCATAGAAAATATTCTATATTTCATAATCGCCTCTATATGCCTGTTCAGCATAAGTTGGAAATTAACATTAATAGCGCTTATACCTATGCCACTTCTTGCATTTACTGCCATGAAGCTTGAAAAAGAAATTGATCAAACATTTGAAGATATAAGCGATAATACATCTGAAATGAATACAATAGCACAGGAAAATTTAGCAGGTGTAAGACTTGTTAAAGCATTTGCTAGAGAAAAACATGAATTATCTAAGTTTTTTAAATACAATAAAACAAGTCATGATCTCAGTATAAAAAAATTCAAAGTATTTGGAAAATACTTTCCTCTATTTGATTTTTTAAGTAATATATGCATACTTTTAGTAATTGTAATTGGTGGAATATTTGTTATTAAAGGAAACCTTTCTGTAGGTGAACTTGTTCAGTTCAATTTATATGCATGGATGATTATATGGCCAATGAGAATGCTTGGATGGTTATCTAATATGATAGCTCAGGCTAATGCTTCATCTAAAAAGATATTTAAAATAATGGATACAGAACCTGAAATAAAGAATAAATTAAACGCAATTGAACTTAATAACATGAAAGGTCATATAAAGTTCAACAATGTAACATTCAAATATGATGATGAAGAAATTCTCAAAGGAATAAATCTTGATATAGCACCTGGTTCAACTGTAGCTATAATGGGATCAACGGGAAGTGGAAAAAGCACTTTAACTAATTTAATAGGTCGTTACTATGATACCACTGAAGGTTCAGTAACTATTGACGGCTTCAATGTAAAAGATCTACATTTAAATACTTTGAGAAGTCAGATGGCCGTAGTTCCTCAAGACGTGTTCTTATTCTCAGAATCAATTGAAGAAAATATCAAATTCGCTTGCCCATCAGCAACTTTGAATGATGTTAAGTCTGCTTGCGAAAAGGCCTGTGCTAAAGACTTTATTGAGTCTTTAGAAGAAAAATATGATACAGTTATTGGTGAACGTGGAATTGGTTTATCAGGTGGTCAAAAGCAGAGATTATCTATTGCAAGAGCTCTTATAAAAAATAGTAAAATTCTTGTTCTTGATGATTCTACTTCTGCACTTGATATGGATACCGAATTCCAACTTCTAAAAAACATCTACGATCATTGCGCTCATATGACGACAATTATAATTGCTCATAGAATATCAGCTGTTAAAAATGCAGATATGATTGTAATAATGGAAGATGGTAAGATAGCTGAATACGGAAACCACACTTCTCTAATAGCTAAGGGTGGTAAATACTATGATATATACAGAGAACAATTTAAAGACCTGGGTTTATGTGAAGAGGAGGTGGTCTAATTGAGTAAGGTGAATACATCAAAGGAAAAGGAAAAAATAAAAAAATATAAATCTAAGCACTTAATATCAAGGCTTTTCAAATATCTTAAGCCATACTGGCTTAAGATATCAATAACCGTATTTATGATGATAATAGTAATGCTTACTACACTTGTGAACCCACTACTATTAGAAAGAGCTATAGATATTGATATAAAGTCAGGAAATATAAAAGGATTACTACTTACAGGAGCTATTATGCTCACCTTGTATATTATTTCAATGGTGTTAACCAATTTAAGAATAAATCTTATGGCTAAGATAACAAGCAAGGTAGTTTTAGAGATACGTGAAGAGCTTTATACTCACATTCAAAAGTTATCTTTTGGTTTCTTCGATAGTAGGCCTGTAGGTAAGATTCTTGCTAGAATAGTTGGAGATGTTAACTCCTTACAAAATTTATTTAATAACAGTATTACAAGTTTAATCCCTGAAATCTTAACAATTATTTGTGTAACAGGTATCATGTTTTACAAGAATTATAAATTAGCATTAATCTCAATGTCGTTTCTTCCAATACTACTTGTATCACTATCATGTATACAGATATTTTCAAGAAAAAGATGGCAAAAACATAGAAGTAATCGCTCTAACCTAAATGGATTCACTCATGAAGACTTCTCAGGAATCAGAGTTGTTCAAGCCTTTGGGGTTGAGAAGAAGACTTCAAATCAATTTAGTGACTACGTAGGTAAACTTATTACATCATTCACTAATGCTGTAAGATTAAATAACCTATTTTGGCCACTGGTAAATATAAGTTGGGGAATGGGTACATTCTTAACTTTCTGGTATGGTGTTAAATTAATACAATCTGGAGACCCTTCTCTATCAGTTGGTAATTTAATAGCCTTTACTATGTATATAGGTATGTTTTGGAGACCAATAACAAATATAAGTAACTTTTATAATGTTCTTATTACAAATTTTTCAGCAGCAGAAAGAATATTTGATATCTTAGACACTGCCCCTACACTTGTAAGCCTAGAATCAGCTATAGATATGCCTGAAATACAGGGACATGTTGAATTTGATAATGTTTCATTTGAATATGATAAAGACTCTCAAGTATTACATGATGTAAGTTTTAATATACCTAAAGGAAGTAAAATTGCTCTAGTTGGTCCAACAGGTGCAGGTAAAACTACAATTATAAACTTAATAAGCAGATTCTATGACCCAACAAATGGTACTGTGCTTATTGATGGTATTGATATTAGTAAAGTTAATCTAGAATCCCTTAGATCTCAAATGGGTATAATGCTTCAAGATACTTTCTTATTCTCTGACACAATAATGGAAAACATCAGATATGGTAAACTTGATGCTACTGATGAAGAAATAATTGAAGCTGCAAAAGCAGTAAACGCTCATACTTTTATCTCTAAGTTGAAAAATGGTTATAATACAAAAATTAATGAAAGAGGCTCTAGATTATCTGTAGGACAACGCCAATTAATATCATTTGCTCGTGCATTATTAGCTAATCCTAAAATCCTAATTTTAGATGAAGCTACTTCAAATATTGATACAGCAACTGAAAAATTAGTTCAAATGGGTATTGAAAAGGTTCTAGAAAACAGAACTTCTTTTGTAATTGCTCACAGATTATCAACAATTAGGGATTGTGATTGTATAATGGTTGTAAATGAGGGTAAAATAATAGAATATGGAACTCACATGACTCTAATGAAGAATAAAGGACTATATCACAACTTATATGTGTCTCAATTTAAATTCCTTAATGAGGGAGCTTAACAAAAACACCCACCTGGGTGTTTTTTGTTATTTAATTTATTTTTATTTTAATGATTGTTAATGGGGAATGAGAAACTATTGTACTTTAGAAAAGCAAGTTGAAAGTGGAAAATTGAAAGTTGAAAACGTAGGATATTTCTCTTCGAGAAATTTTAATCATATTGTTCTTCGGACAAGAATAGTTTACTCGTTTCATCTTGATGAAACCTTGTATTCTAAATTACAATATTTTATCTAAAGGAAAAATGAGTAAACCCCTCTTATTCTAAAGACCAATAAAATGTAGTTTTGCGGAGCAAAACCTCCATCGTTTTCCACTGTCCATTTTCAACTGTTCAATTATGTTTTATGTCGCAAAGTTTAGTTACATAGATATAGATAATGGTAAAATAAGCATAACTGGTTCATCAGCATTTAACGTATGTTCATCTTCTTGTTCCATTCTCTTTGCAAATCTTGATGTTTCTTTATTTGCTAGTTCATTTAAAATTCTATCATCAACGTGATCTAAGTAATTCATCCCCCTATCCGATAATCCAAATTCAGCTAAAGTTCCCAGTTTTATAACCTTACCTAATACAGTTACTCTACAAGCCATCATGTGTTCTATATTATCCAAAAGATGCTTATTCTCCACTGGTATTATAGCTCTTAATCCACTCCCGTATAATCCTTCAGTAATTAGATACTCACATCTCTCATCCTTGTATTGATTAATTTTATCTTTTAAATCTCCTAGGAGTTGCTTTTTTAAGTTTACTTTTTTCATCTGAGTATCTAACTTATTTTCATCTTTAATTGAATCAATACTCTTTATTCCATCAATCAAATTGTCTGTTTCAATATAATCAATCATCTTTTCAATATATCTCAAATGTGGATTATGATTTACTACCCCTTGGAATTCTATGTATTCCTTTTCTCTTACATTCTGAATATCCAGGGGAGAACTCATTATTCTTATAAGTGATTTACTCTGTAATATCCTCTTTAATTTTATGAGAGCAGTTATCTCTATAGCAGTCTGCTCTAATTGTAATTCAGTAGCTAAATTAAACTTAAATTCACCTTGTATAAACCTTCCTGTAAGATCTCTAGTTAATTCACTCATAGGTACTGTATAACTTGTGTTCTGTTGTGTTTTGGTGCTTATACTCTGTACAGAAACATCTGAAGACAAATTTAAATTTGCTACAGTAAATAAATTACTCATTAAAGCACTATTTAAATATAAGGGAATAAATGCAGGATCCATAATAATCATCTCTCCAAAATTACTTTATACTATTCAATATGAATATTTTTGTTGACTTATTCACATTATTGAGATATAATTATGCTTGTCGCCGGGGTGTGGCGCAGATTGGGAGCGCGCGTGCTTTGGGAGCATGAGGCCGCAGGTTCGAGCCCTGTCACCCCGACCAAAACCACTGAACATTTGTTCAGTGGTTTTTTACTTTATAATAAAAATTTCATTAATTTCCAATTAACCTCACCATAATATTACACATACTACAACAAACTTATAAAAACCCAAGTTTTTTCATATAAATTTCACCTAATTTTAAGAAAATCTTAATGTGCATTAAATTAAAACATGATAAAATAGAATAAATGATTCTAAACTTCTAAGGGGTGTACTATTTGAGGATAAATTTCGAAAAAATTCACAAAAATGATATAACAATACTCAAAGTATTCAATCATAAAATTAGATGTTCCACTCTTGACAAGATAATGCCTCCAATAACTTATTTAGGCTCTTTAACTTTTGCTGTTATATTTTGTCTTTCAACATTAATCATAAATAATGAAATTTTACATCAGTTTTCTATAAGCACCATTATATCACTTGCATTTGGTGCAAGCATTACTCAAATAATTAAGAAAAAAGCAAACAGAACTCGTCCATTCTTATTATTGGAAGATCTTTATATAAAAAAAATCGGAATAGATGATTACTCATTTCCTTCTGGTCATACATGCGCTGCTTTTTCTATAGCTACAATGAGTGGATTATATTTTCCATTTGTAGGTATCTATGTTTTTATGTTGAGTGCTCTAGTAGGGATATCACGAATGTATCTAGGGGTTCACTATCCCACTGATGTTGCTATTGGAATGATTATAGGTACGATTTCATCATTTATTACATTTAACTTGATTTAGGAGGATTTCAATGACTGATATTAAAGGCGTAATTTTTGATTTAGACGGTACAATTATTGATTCTATGTGGGTATGGGATAAAATAGATTTTGATTTTCTGGATAAAAGAAATATCGCTGTTCCAAATAACCTAAAAAGCGAAATCGAACATTTTGGATTTAATGAAACTGCACATTATTTTAAAAAAACTTTTAATTTAGAAGAAAGTGTTGATGATATAAAAAAGGAATGGATGGATATGGCCTTCAAAGAGTATTCTGAGAATATCAAGCTAAAGCCTGGTATAAAAACTTTTTTGGACATTCTAAAAAAAGCAGACATCAAAATCTGTTTAGCAACTAGCAATTGTCATTATTTATTAGAACCTGTTTTAAAGAATAATGACATTTACCATTACTTTGATTCAATTACTATTACTGACGAGGTTTCAAGAGGGAAAAGCTTCCCAGATGTTTATCTGCTATCCTGCAGCAAACTAGGACTTGATCCTAAGGAATGTGTAGTTTTTGAAGATATTCTTCCTGCTATTAAAGGTGCTAAATCTGCGGGAATGAAAGTTGTTGCAATTGAAGATAAATACTGCGATCACTCAAAAGATGATATTTTAAAATATGCAGATGAATATATACCTAACTATATTAATTATAGTGTATAAGAAAATAACTGTTAGAAGCTTTGTTTTATAAAAGCTTCTTTTTTATTTTAAGAATGATTTTGTACAACTCCTAATAATATTTATTAAAGAACATTTTGATAGGAGTGGTTTTTTGGCCTATTTTTTAACTTTCATTTTTTTCTCTGTTATAGTTTTTGCTATTTATTATAAATACGACGCTACTGTAGCATCTCTTAAAAAGCAGGTTATTTTATTATCTAAGCAAAATAGATCACTTAAGAGCAAAATGAATATTCATATGGAAAGAATAAAAAACTTTGAGATGAAAAGAATAAAACTAATTTCTCCAAAAGGAATTATAACTAAAGAGACAAGCTTAAGAATTTCCCCCATTTCAAAATCTATGCCACTAAACACTTTAACAGAAAATCAATTAGTTGAAATTATTACTTGTGTGAAAATTTCAGATATTACCTGGTATCAACTTGATATTGCTACTACAAATAATATAAATAGCATAGGTTGGGTAAATGAAAATTTTCTCTCTCTAGTTGATGAAACCTTTGTAGATTTTGATAAAAATAAACAATCGGAAAATAAAGCTATATAACTTTACTAACACACAAATTTATTAATATTGTGTGTTTTTACTTTTTCTACAAATTATTTTATTTTTTGAAATATTTTGACGTATAATGTAAGGAGTTGTATTATTATATTAAGAACATATAATTGGAGGGATATATTTTGAAAGAAAAAAACAAAGGAAAACATAAAAGTCTCGCAACCAAACTAGCTTTATGGACTTTCATTTGTATCATGTCTATTTTTCTTTTATCTGGTTTTTTTATAGTTAAATCAGTAAATGATGATGCCATGATAAAAGTTTCTAATGAAGTGTTTCTAAAATTTGATAAAACTATTAGTGATGTTTCTAGTCTTTTCGAAAAAGCATCTCTCATAACTGAACAAATGGCAACAAACGAACAAATTAAAACATATCTTAAAGAAGTTAATACACGCGATGATATCAAAACACATAGACTGTATCCTGAAATATTAAAAACTTTAATAGCTATAAGCCACACAGATGAAGATATTGTAAATGACTTTATTTCTAATGAAAAAGCAAATTTTTATATAGATAATAACGATGCTACGGTTAACTCAAATTATGATGTAAAAAGCAGACCTTGGTATAAGGCAGGAATTTCTTCAGATGGTGTAGGATTTACTGATCCTTATCCTGATGCTGGTTCAGGGTTAATTGTGGTATCTGCAACAAAATCTATTAAAGAAAACAGTAATATTATAGGCTTTGTATCAGCAGATGTTTCTATTGAACATATTCCAACTATAATGGAGCAATATAAAATAGGTGATAAAGGAGAAACATTCCTTATATCTAATACCGGAAAATATGTATATGCAAGCGATAAAGAAATAACTGGTGAAGAGAACATTATTAATGATGAAGATTTTAAAGAATACGCTTCTAAAATGATGAATAGAGAAAATGAGGATTTTGTTGATATTGTATATAATGGAGAAGAATACTATTTCTCCTATGCACCAATCCCAGCAAACGGTTGGTCTCTAGGTATACTTGTTAATAAAAATGAAATATTAGCAACCCGTAATCTTCTTATAACTCTCTTGATTGTAACATTTATTATTACGTCAATTGTGTTAACAATAATATTATATATTATTATAAAGAGAAATCTTAAGGGAATAACAGTTGCTACAGCACATGCTGAGAAAATGGGAAATGGCGATTTTTCTACCAACATTCCAGACTCTTTTATGAAAAGAAACGATGAAATTGGCAAATTAACTTTAGCTTTCGATAAAATGAATAAAAATTTCCGCTTTCTTATTAAGGAAATTGCAAATTCATCAGAAAATGTTGTTTCTTCAGCAGAAGAACTTACTGCTATAACTGAAGAAAGTGCAGCAACATCTGAAGAAATAGCTAAGACAATCAATGAAATCTCAAAAGGGGCTACTGAGCAAGCTCTTAATACTGAAGAAGGTGCTATGAAATCACAGGAACTTGAAAGTATAATATTAGAAGATTCTAACCATGTTAACACTTTAAATATTGAGTCCAATAAAGTTGTATCCCTTATTGAAGAAGGTCTTGTAATAATGGATAATCTAAATAGAAAAACTGACGAAAGTTCTGCAGCTATTAATGACGTATCTCAAATCGTAACTTTAACAAATAAAAGCACTTTAAAAATTGGTGCTGCTAGTAAATTAATTGCAGAAATTGCTGAACAAACAAACTTACTTGCATTAAATGCAGCAATCGAAGCAGCAAGAGCAGGAGAAGCAGGAAAAGGATTTGCTGTAGTAGCAGAAGAAGTTAGAAAATTAGCAGAGCAATCAACTGAATCAACTAAAGAAATTGACGGAATTATAAAAGAGTTAATATCTAACTCTAAAAATGCAGTAACAACCATGAACAATGTATCATCAATGATGGATGATCAAATTGCCAGTGTTATTAATAGTGAGAAAAAATACAAAGAAATCTCTTTAGCTATGAAAAATGCAGAAACAGTAATAAATATTCTTACAAATTCTAGCACAACAATGAACATAAAGACTGAAGAAATCTTGAATTCTATTCAAAGCTTAGCAGCAATTGCTCAAGAAAATGCTGCTAGTAGTGAAGAAGTAGCCGCTTCCTCAGAAGAACAATCTGCTTCCATTCAAGAAATCTCAAATGCATGTGAAGGTCTCTCGCAATTAGCTCAATCTTTACAAGAATCTATATCTAATTTTAAACTATAATTAATTATAGATATAAGACTGGAAAAACAAATTATTTAGCTACCATATCTATTAAAATAGGTTGTCCATTTAAGGATAACCTATTTTAATTATGATATCTTGCCATCTATATACTCAGGAACTATATCAATTATGTTCTTTTTCATACAATAATCAAAATCATCTTCAAGCCCAAGCTCCATTATTCTTTTATAATGAGCAGTACGCCTTATAGAATTTCCCTTGATAAATATTCTTTTCCTCTAAATTTTTGTGTATAGAATTCAACACTTCCCATTTCTTTAAACTCCACATTGGACCAATTAATAAGTCTCTAGGGGCATCCCCTGTAATCCTATGAATTACAATATCCTCTCTTAATCTACCAATTGCTTCACCAATGATTTCTACATATTCATCCATCTCCATGAACTTTAATAACCCCTGTTCATACTGCTTTACCATTGGAGTCCCTTTCATAAGATGCAATAGATGCAGCTTTATTCCTTGGATATCCTTATGAGCTAGATAATCAACCGTTTTTAACATATCTTCTCTATTTTCCTGAGGCAATCCTAAAATCGCATGTACTACAACATCTATGTCTCTCTCTCTTAATTTTTCTAATGCATACTCAAAAACTGATAAGTCATAACCTCGATTAATTAATATTGCAGTTTTATCACTTACTGTTTGTAACCCTAATTCTATCCACGTATATACCTTATCCTTATATGACTCAATTAAATCAATTATTTTATCATCCAAACAATCTGGTCTTGTAGCAATTGCCATGGCAACTACACCAGACTGATTTACAGCCTCATTATACTTCTCCTTCAATTCCTCAATATCACCATAAGTATTGGTGTATGCTTGAAAATAAGCAATATACTTATCGCTCTTCCACTTTTTATTCATCATTTCTTTTATATCATTAAATTGCCTAGTGATAGAAAAATCTCTATTACCAGCAAAATCACCTGCTCCTCTGGAACTGCAAAATGTACAACCAGTTCTACTTATATTTCCATCTCTGTTTGGACATGAAAAACCAGCATCTAAAGAAACTTTAAAAACTTTTCCTCCAAACTTTTTTCTTAAGAAATGATTTAAATTATTATATGGTTTATCTCCCCATTGCTTGTTCATTAATTTACTCCTTAAATGCTAAATGTATTTTTATTAGTTTACTATATCATATTTTAATTCCTTTTCAAAATTGATCTATAAAACACATTTCACGTATTTTATAGTGAACTACCCTCTACTTACTTCATTGAAGTGGGGGCTTCTTGGTCAATACTCCCAATGGAGCAAGTTTACCCAAGCTTACAAGGTCGCACCGACCTTATTAGTTATTACCAAAACTATATAGCTAGTTTCAGTAGATTTTTACTTGCATTTATATCTCTATCATGCTTCGCATTACAGTTAGGACAAATCCACTCTCTGAGCCCTAAGTTTTTCACTTCTTTGTTTTTATAACCACATTCAGAACATAATTGACTACTAGCATAATTCGATGGTGCTATAACTATCTTTTTGTCATTCCATTCTGCCTTATATTCTAACATTCTTCTAAACTCAAACCATGATACCTCACCTATTGCCTTTGATAGCTTATCATTCTTCATCATATTCTTTACTTTTAAGTTTTCTATAACTATTGTTTGGTTTTCACAGATTAGTTTAGTAGATAACTTGTGTAAAAAATCTTTTCTTTGATTGGTAATCTTCTCATGGAGTCTTGCGACTTTTAATCTAGCTTTATATCTGTTATTACTTCCTTTTTTCTTTCTTGATAAGTCCTTTTGTAGTTTTTTAAGTCTTTTTTCTGATTTTCTTAACCATTTAGGATTGTCATATCTATCACCATTGGAGCATATAGCAAACTCTTTCAAGCCAACATCAACACCTATTTTATTTTCTACTTTTGGCAACTTTATATTTTCAGTATCAACCAATATTGAAACATAGTATTTATTACTTGGTGTTTTTGTTATAGTACAACTCTTTATTAATCCAGTGAATTGTCTATGCAATTTTATTTTAATCATAGATTTCAATTTAGGAATCTTAATATATCCATATTCAATACATACAGTTCCGTTTTGATTATTAGTTGTGTAACTGTGATAATTACTTTTCTTACTTTTGAACTTAGGAAATCCTACGGATTTATCCCTAAAGAAATTTTTATAAGCTTTATTCAAGTTTAATTGGGCATTGGCTAAAGCTAAACTATCAACTTCTTTTAACCAAGGGAATTCTTTTTTATATTGTGCAGGAGTTGGATATTTCACTTTTTTTATGTCTAAATCTTTGTTTTCTTCATAAGATTTTATCCTATCAGCTAACATTTTATTGTATATGAATCTAGTACAACCAAATGTTTTAGCCAAATATAATCTTTGCTCTGAATTAGGATAGATTCTATATTTATAAGCTTTTAACAACTCCCTAACCTCACTTTTCACCTTGATTTTGAATATATTTCTTTATTACTTCTCTTCTATACTTTATAACTAATACAAGATGATAATGCAATAAGAACACTGAATGATTATTTGTATCTAATTTCATTATTATCACCCATTTCTATTATTAACTACTGATTATATTTTAATGCAAAATTAATAGAAGCAAGTTATTTTTACACATTCATCTCCCACTTGTAGAAGATGGGAGACTTCTGCTAGTTACGTTAAACTAAAAATAAAAAACCAATCAAAGACTCTAGGGATATTTTAAATCATATAATTAATATCCTTTATTATTTCACCAGTTAATTCAGATAAATAATTATATACCTTTCATCATTGATCAGTTACTTATTTATTTTAATGCCCCTTAATGTATTGTAAATTTTAATATTCTTTTTATATCTATATTTTATGAAATTTTGAAGTTTCTAACTCTAATTTCCATAATCCAAATAAATTGGATTTGTTCAAGTTTTTCATATCTGCAGGTAGAACTTCAAGATTGACCATACCTTTGTGGAATGATTTAAATGATATATCAACTTCTTTTAAATTTAATTTTTCTTCAAGTTCTACAGGTATTTCTTCTCCGTTACTGGAATTGAATATCTTAACTCTCTTTAATCCCTTATCAATAAACTGTACTGCAATAAATCTATTATCTTCAGAAAAAACACTGAACCTCACATTGGCATCCTTTGTATAATCTAGTGTTACAATATTCTCACCTATAGGTAATTCTTTAGCACTAAACTCTTCTTTCTCCTTTTCAATTAGCATCACTTCATTAATATCTAACATTGCAAGATAACAATTTTCATCTTCCTTTGAAAAACATATTTTATCTCCATTATAATTTATATTTAGAGACTTATAATTTTTAATATTGTTTTCTTTTTTATCATACTTCTTGCCTTTCTCATCATGGCTAATATATTTTGGGATACCTGAATCATCGATAACTAAATAACTTTTAACAGAATTTTCATCCCTAAGTCTTATAGTGTTATTTTCCAAGAAAATTTCTCTATGGGGTATTTCATTTACCTCACTTATTCTATATAATCCTTCTTCTTTTATCACTTTTATCTTAAACTCATTTGCCATTGCAAGTGAGTTACTTGTATCATTGTATGAAACTTTCACTTGAAATTCAGCAGTCTTTCCTACCTCATTCATTTCATAAATACTATATCCTCTTAATTTCAAATCACTATCATTCTTCCCAATATCATCTACCTTTATATCTGTTGTATATAACTCATTAACTTTATCATAGTTTTCATTTAATAAGAATAAAAAATAGTTATTAACTATATTTTCAGCTATCTTCAACTGAAAATCATGGAGTTTTTCCTTTTCAACAGTTTCTTTCACATCATCATATTTTTCTTTTGAACTAGATGTACAAGAAATAATCATTATATTACATATTAGTAGAAAAAATATAATTACTTTTTTCATTTTTTCTCTCCTTTCAAGCTAAATCATAATTTCATTTATGAACTTGTAAATATCTCTATATAAATACCTCAGCTAAATTAAATTTAAACAAATCCATAAATCTTTGAATCATAGATGTTTTGGACAAGTGTAAATTAAATTTCGCGGTGGAATCTCTATAATAGTTTTTCCTATAAAAAATAATTTAATGATATTTTTTATAAACTCATTCATTATTTTCTTCTAAGTTAAATATCTATATATAGAGAAACTACTTTAATACAGAAAACATTACTAGGAGGTTAAAATGAAAAAACAAATATTTCAAGTAACAACAGTCTTCATTGGAACCATTGTTGGTGCCGGACTAGCATCCGGTCAAGAAATCACTCAATTTTTTTCAACTTATGGTTTAATGGGCTTTACTGGGCTTTTAATTTGCTGTTTTATTTATATGCTTACTTGCACCTTGATTGTAGATATAAGTCAAAAGTATTCTCTGAGTTCTTATACAGAATTGATAACTAAGGTAAGTGGAGGATATTTAGGTAAATTAACCGAGCTATTTACAAGTTTCTTTCTAATAAGTGGGGCTGCTATAATCTTGGCAGGAAGCGGTGCTCTGTTTAATCAATATTTTGGTGTTTCAAAATGGTTAGGTATTCTTATTATGGCCTTAGTAGCTTTAATTGTATTATTAAATGATACAAAAGGTTTAATATTTGTGAATTCCTTCATAGTGCCCGCCTTAGTAATTACTATACTTTTAATATTCTCTACGTACATAATATTTTTTCACCAAAGCATTTCTCTTGATTCACTTATACGAGCTAGAGAATATAAATCATATAACTTCCAAGGAATGTGGTTCCTATCAGCCTTGTTATATGCAGGCTTTAATATCCTTAGCTTTACAGGGGTATTAGTTCCCATATCTAAAGAAATAAAAAATAAACGCAACATTATCTATGGTATTTTTTTAGGAGCAATCATCCTAACCATTATTTCACTTATGATAAATTTACTTTTAACATCTAATATACCAAACATATTTAAATATGAAGTTCCTTTACTCTATATTGCTAGCCACTTCAAAGGACCTTTAGAAATTCTATTATTAATTATCATATGGTGTGAAATGTTTTCAACAGAAATATCAGATATTTATAGTGTAGGTAAAACAATGGAAAAGAAATTTAATATTCCATACAAAAAATGTGTTTGTATAATATTGGGGATTGCTTTACCAGTATCACAATTAGGATTTAAAAGATTAATCACTATATTATATCCAATTTTCGGTTTTATAAGTATTCTATTTATAATAAAGGTTTTTATATTCAAAAAAAATGAAGTCAAATAATTGACTTCATTTTTAAAGTTATATCTTATATTTTTTTAGATCTTTAGTAAATTCAGATGTAATATTCTTAAATTGATTAATACTATTTGTCAGTTTTACTATTTCATTTGTATATTGAGTTACATTAGCACTTACTTCTTCTGATGAAGCTGAATTTTCCTCAGCTATAGCAGCTAATGATTCAACATTCTCATATAGTGAAGATATAGAATCAGCTTCTTTTGTAAGCTTTTCAATATTGTGTATCATAGACTTAGAAACTTCACTGATATCATTCATAGCTTTCTCACTTACTTCTCTAACTACACCTAGATCCTTTGTTTCCTCAGCTAAAGTATCAAATTGTTTTTCTATTCCTTCAACTAAGGATTTAACTTCATTTACAAAATAAATCAAATTGGAATTTATCTTTTCTACTGCATTTTTCGATTGTTCCGCAAGCTTTCTAACTTCTTCTGCTACTACTGCAAAGCCTCTACCTTGCTCCCCAGCCCTTGCAGCCTCAATACTTGCATTCAAAGCCAATAAATTCGTCTGCTCTGATATTGCTGATACTATGGATACTATACTTGTTATATCTTGTGCCTTATTTTCTAAAGAAGTACTCTGAACTTTTACTCTTTCAAGCTCAACCAAAGTATTACTTATACTGTTATTTACCTTTTCAAAGCTGTCATAACTTGTTGAAATCTGATTAACAGCACCTTCTAACATTTCCTTGTTCTTATTCTCTTCATTAACAATCTCATTAATCTTATTTATATTATCATTAAGTACTAATGCTGTGTCTTCAGTACTTTCAGCTTGACTCACAGCACAATTCGCCACTTGTTCTACAACTCCTGATATCTCCTGAGAAGTTCTATTCATTGAATCCGAAATATCTTTAATCCTATTAGCAAATGTGTCCATCTCATCGGTTACACCTTTAAATCCTACAAAATCTGATGAAATTGTTGTCTTATGTTGTTTAATACCTTCAAATAATTCTTCTAACTCGTCTCCTGTAAATACATCAACTTCTTCAAAATACTCATTTTTATTTATACTTGAAAGTATATCTTTCATTTTTCCAAGAGGCGCTAATGTAATAGAAGATATTATTAACGTTATGATTCCTGTAAATAAAGAAATAATAATTCCTTTAAACATATTTTCATTAAGCATCAAATTAGGAATCATTGATAAAATCATAGTTGATAAAGATATTTTTAAAGGTAATTTTTTTATAAATCCAAAAGTTAATAGCTTGGACATTTTATATTTTTTCTTATAATATATATCCTTATCAAAAGTAAGTTTAAGCTTCAAATAATCTCCTTCTTTTAAAACTACCTCACTCTTAATTTTTTCATTAAAAAATTCACCTGCTCCATCTAATAAGCCTAAGAAGTAATCAAACATTTTTCTATTAGATTTATATGTAAAATACGCTTCTCTACTTGAAATAGGTTGAATAATAACTTCTGGCGGCTTTGCACCTGGTAATTTCTTTGTCATTACAATATGAATATCATACAATGACTTTAAGAAACTATACAAATTATCATGTTGAAAGAAGGCTGGAAAATCATTAAAGAAAGACTTTATATTATCTTTTCCGATTTCTCTCCATATTGTCTGTATACTCAAGCCTTTACTGTCAGCTATCCTCTTTATTACATTTTTCACATCATCATCATCTATATTATCAATAGGTGAAAAAATCTTGCTTCCATCCCAACCTATAGATATCATAGCATTCTCTGTAATATCTTTTCCATATAGGTTCCTACAAGTATTTAACCATGTAGCAACTACAGTTCCTTTCATAACTATCCCTCCATATATAAACCGCATTTTGCGCATTAAACCGTATAATTCGACTTTCCAATAAATTATATCATATAATAAACATTATTAAAAGAATACCAAAATAAAAACTCATCTTAACGATGAGTTTTTATTTAATAATCACAAGGATATTCTATTTTAGGTACATCATCACTTCGATAACTATCATTACTATTAGGTGGTATAAATATTTTGTTTCCAGTATACTCATTTCTCAATTCGGCTATTTTACTAACTGCAACATATATATTTGATATTTGATACCAAGTAGCGTAATCTACAACTCCAGTAGGTGTTAAATTAAATATTGATTGGAATTTTTTCACTGATTCAGCTGTCTGTTTTCCATAAATACTATCTACTTTTACTTTAGGAATTGCAGGGTAGTTCACTGATATTCTATTTAAATAGGTTTGAACAGTTCTTACCGGAGCCCCTCTTGAACCAATAGTCAATTTATATCCAGGATATGATTTTGGTATTCCTTCAACCTCATCCGCCCTAGGAAATTGAATCTCTGTTCCATAGAAATCCCTTATTATTTGATATTCATTTTTCCCTGCATCGCCTAATGACTTACTTCCCCATTGAGTCATCCATCCAGGACATTGAACCTTTATGCCATCACAATATTGAGTAAGTAATGGCTGCTTACGCCCTATTAACTTAACATATGTTGTGAATATTTCATCAACAGCTTTGCTTATATTATCATAAATATTTCTTCTATAGGAAAAAGCATGGTCATAGGCTGTAGAGCTAGTAATTTGAAAATTATATCCTTTTCCTCTGTACCATTCTGTATAAATTCTATTTAAAGTAAATGATATTATACACAATATATTAGCCTTTATAGTTGCAATAGGCCATGTGGCATATATCTCACTTGAAGCAACGTTCTTTATATACTCCTTAAACCTTACAGTATAATTTTTAGCTGCCTTCTTTGGCGCACCATCATGTACCACAATTAATTCTGGCACTACCACTTTATCTAAAACAACTAAACCTGTTGTTTGTTTTAGTTTCTCTAAATCCTTAACTGGATCTTCTGGAATTTTAGGTGGGAAGTTTCCAACCAAACGATTTTCTTTTACCTCTATTACCTCAACTTTTTTCTCTCGTTTGCCATTCCTTCCGATCTTCTTAAGAGGAAAGATTTGTATAGCTTCTCTATTTGGGAACACTTGACATCCTTTAATCTCTATTCCCTCATATCCATCAGCATCAACAAATACATCGCATAATCCATAAGGTATTTTTCCTGTAGGTTCCATAGAATATTCAATTGGCGGTGTATCAACTTCTACAACATCACATACTCCTGAGTCATCACTTCTCACTTGTTCCTTGACTGTACTTCCATTCTGTCCTGTAATTCTGCAAGTAGCTCCTTCTATAGGCTTAAACCCATCTTCGCTATAGACCTGAACCTTCAAATTACCTATATCAGGCATATTTTTTCTCCTTATAAAATACTCTCAATATAATCATATGATTAATAAATTAAGAATAGACAGCTTCTATTTAATTTTTCTATAAATTTCATTTGGCATTCTAACTAAAAGACCATCACTTCTTTCCAAGCCTCTAATATTTTCAAATACCCCTTTAAGATTCAGCATTCCATATCCCCATACCTCATTAGGATATATATCTCCTTTTCTTCTATTTGTTCCTCTAATTAAATAGGTTTTTATTTTAGTTGAATACATAGTCTTATCATTACCAAGAACTATTCCCCATTCTAACAAAAGTGTAACTGCTCCAGCTAATACTGCTGATGCAGCACTACTACCTGATACAGTTATGCTTCCTCCTCCAGTTGCAGTTGTTAAAACTCCAATTCCTCCAGCAGTCACATTAGGCGTTACTCTTCCATCTCTAGTGTAGCCCCTTCCTGATTCAGCAAGTATTGAATCATTATTCTGGTTATATGATGAACAGTTAATAATTCTTCTAGCAGTAGATGGTACTGTACATGTAATATACGGCGATGGATTTAAAAATTCTGTTCCCTCTTCAAGGAGCTCTCTCTGTGGAAGCCAAATATCATAATTGCCATCTATCATAAAATCACAAAACAATCTTATTTGCCATATTCCAGGCCTAATATCTTTAATGCTTATTTCTATCAATTCATCTCCTGTTTTTTCTTCTGGAATATAATAAGTTATAAAAACAGTACTTCCTTCAAAAACAAACTTTACTTCTTCAGTCTCCATCAATTTAGCAGGGATTTTTTCAATTAATTCTCCACTAGGAGATATTATACCTACAGACAACTTATCTGGTTTTCTCCCCCATATTTGCAAGTCTAAATTTCTCTGATTTTCCCCCACCTTTAATTCTATATTTTTTATCTCCCCTTGATTCTCAAATTTTCCACTTGTATGCGTATTGGTGTCACCATTATTTCCAGTACCAGTTACTACTGCAACTCCTCTTACCTTTGATATTTCATCAATATATCTCTCAATAAGTGAACTACCATCATGTGCTCCTCTATTGGTGCCCATAGGTAAAATAATCACTAATGGCTTACCTAATTTCTTAGCAACATCAAATACGTATTTAATTCCTAAAATTATATCTACACTATCATATGCATTTCTGTTTTCTGGTACACCTTTCGATTCAAGTAATGAATTCTTAGCCTGTTTAACCTTAACAACTACAAACTCGCAATCTGGAGCCGCTCCAATTAATTTTTCATTTTTTCCCCTAGCTCCAATTATTCCAGCAACATTTGTCCCGTGACCTACAGTATCTTTAGAATCTACTATTAAATATGGATCTTCATTTTTCCTTTTAGCTTGAATTGCTTCATTAATTTGAGTTCTTTTAAACTCTCTTCCAAATCCAATTATATCTGGAGTATTATCCCCTACCCCTTCTTGATCCCATATACTAATTATTTTTGATGTATCATCCTCATATATAAATTCATCATGTAAATAATCTATACCTGTATCCACTATACCTACCAATACCCCATACCCTCTTAAGGGTAAATATGGACTTTCATGAAACTCGGATATATTAGCAGCATCTATAGGTGACGTAGCATTTAGTGTATATATGCTTGATTTTTCAACATAAAGAATTTCATCTACCTCTTTTAACAATTGATCTAACTTTCCTTTTCTAATAGAAATAATAGCTCTATGATTATCTAGCTTTAATGCTGACGCATAATCAATTTTCTTCATAGATTCCATAAACCCATCTTCATATTCTACTATATAATTCTCATAATCCTCTCTAGTAAATATACTTCCAAATTTATGATTGCTAACTGCTGTTACTCTCATAGATCTCCTTTCCTCTTTAATTGCTATTTTTAAAGAATCACTTAAGCATAATGCTCCATATCCCCATTTATTATTTGGATAATTTACATCTACTCTTTTTCTTTTAGCGCCCCTTATGAGATAATATTTTACTCTCTCTCCATACATATAGCTATCATTTCCTTTAACCACTCCCCATTCCATAAGTAATGCACATGCTCCTGCCACCTGTGGTGCAGACATAGATGTTCCTGATAGAGAGTTATATCTTCCACCTGGATAAGATGAAAAAATATCCTCTCCTGGTGCAACTATATCTGGTTTGATATCACATACAAGCTTTCCTCGTCCAGAAAAAGAAGAAATAACATTTGTAATATAGTTATAACTACCAACTGATATAATGTTTTCAACCGTTGCAGGTATTCCAAGAGTATCTTCAAGAGTTGGTTCTAAAAACTTTGTTTTATCACTCAACCCTTCTGATATAGGCAACCACATACTATATCTTTCACTTTCAAAATCATCTTTCATCAACGTTATAGTCCACTGCCCTATTTGTACATATTCTTGAGGAATTAAACTAATTATTATTGCTCCTTTTAGATTAAATGGATTTGCCTCATCTCTATAAATGAAAACTTGCGAATCTCCAACATCTCTAGTAGTAAACCTCTTATTAATCTTTATATCACCAGTTACCTCACCAGATGGATTCTTAATATTTATAGTTAATTCTTGAAAGAAATCTCTGTATAGATTTATTACTAAACCACGTTCTCCTCCCCCTACAGAAACATCAATTTTAGTACTATCCCTAAGATTCCCTCCTTTATGTAGCCCTTTATCTCCCATATTTCCAGATGCACATACAAAGGATATTCTCTCTAAGGAAGCTATTGTAGAAATATATAACTCAAGTAACGATCTTCCATCATGTGCTCCATTATTTGTACTATAGCTTAAGCTCAAGACAAGTGGCATATTTAATATTTTTGTTTTATCAATTATATATTTTATTCCTCTCATTAACTGTGTACTCTGTGCATTTTGTAATTCCCCTTCTCCTGTCATCTTCACCATTATGATAGAACTTTCATAGGCAACTCCCTTATACCTATCTTTTCCTTCACCGCTACCACATGCAATACCTGCAACATGTGTCCCATGTCCAAACATATCTTTTGAAGGCTCATCCCCTGTCCCAGTTCCCTTAATCCATGCGTTAATATCACTTTTATTCCATTCCTTATTGGTATTCAAATCATATATATATTCTATTCTTGTTGATTCACCGCTACTGTTTAAGAAAGCTTTATGAGAATAATCAATTCCGGAATCAATAAATCCTACGATAGTACCTTTTCCTGAAAGTTCTGCGCTACTCCATACTTCATTAATACAAGAAGCTTTATTAGAAGGATTATAACTTGTATATAAACTCTTAGGTAACTCTGCATATTGTATTTCCTCTATCTTAAGAACATCATCTAATTTATCAACACTAATATTAATTATCCCAAATCCATAAGATAAATCCTCAAAGGTTCCCCCAATATTTTCTACAGCTATCCTAACTTTTTCATTATTGCTTCCAATCAAAACTATAAGTTCAATAGTATTCTTATCACTTCCAATATAATATGATAATAACTTACTCTTCACAGTAGGATTCATATTGCTTAACAAGTTTAAATATGCATCACTATTCTTCCTGTAATACCCTCTTTGATTTCCTAGGAAATTTTTATTCATTTAATAACACTCCAAAAAAGTTCTATATTTTAACTTATGAGTTTTTTAAGATAAATAGAAATCATCCTTCAACTTCTTGATTAGAAAATAATCAGCGTTTCAACATTTTTTCTAATCAAGATATAAATTTTAATTTCTATTTATATAGCTATATAAAACAAAAAAGAACTAAGTAATTTAGTTCTTTTTTTATTGCACTATTCTATCCTCATCTATTTGAAGTTTATTCATTTTGATTAATGCAACAGTTATATCTACAACTTCAGGATCAAATTGTACTTCTTTACTATTTATTAATTCCCTTACAGCCAAATCAACATCCATCGCTTTTCTATAAGGTCTATTTGAAGTCATTGCATCAAAGGCATCAGCTACACTTACAACTCTCGCCTCAATTGGTATCTCATCTCCTTTAAGTCCTTCTGGATATCCACTACCATCAAACTTTTCATGATGGTATTTAATAATAGAATATTCTGTTTGAAAATTATTAATATCAACTAAAGCATCTGCACCATTTTCTGGATGACTCATAATTATTTCCATCTCATCTTCAGTTAATTTGCTGGGTTTGTTAAGTACATTGCCATAAATACCAATTTTACCGATATCGTGTAATATTGCTCCTACTTTAATCTTTTCTTCATCAATTTTATAGCCATATTTACTATTCATCTCTCTTGCAATTATACTCGAATACTTAGTAACTGCAACAGAATGTCCCGCAGTATACTTATCTTTAAGTTCAATCAAATTCAGCATTGAAGATATTACCTTGATAAATTGACTTCTTTTCTCAATGTCCTTAGCTTGAAGCCTTTTATACATAAGTTCCACACTATTGTGAGCTTCCATTAACTCATTATTAAACATTGATAATTGCTGCTCTCTTTCATCAATCTTACGAGCCATAGAAATTATATTACTAAATACTGTTTTCCATTCCTTTAATTGATATTTCTCAGGAATTTTAAAGCGATAATTTCCTTTTCCAACTTCCTGTAAAAGAGTTCTTAAAAAGTTTAAGTAATCTTTTATTATATTAAATATTTTTATAGATAAGATGATGGCTGATGCTACAGCAACTACAACAATGATAATAATATATATAGCCCATCCACTGAATAATATTTCTTTAGATATATTACGTTCAATAACTAAATATAAATTACTATTTGTAAGTTTATCAATGTAACCACTAAAGTAAGCTTTCTGCAACTCATTGTGATACATATATCTCTTGTTATCTTCTAGCGCTTCCTTAATTTTCTTATATTGATGGTCCCCTAATGTAATCTTTTCTTTTGAATAAATTAAATTTAAGTCCTCATTCAATAAAAAATATTCATAGTTATCCATATTAAGCTTTAACACATGTTCAAAGTCTATGTAAAAAAGAATATACTCCATAATCTTTCCAGAACTATCTTTTATACCATAATAAAATTTTATCTCTTCATTATCTCCATATAAGAAGGTACTTTGCTCATATTTACTTAAGTTTGTATATTCTACTTCTTTGGATAAATTATCTTTTATTTGAAATGAGTCATAATCTATATTTTTAACATTACCATCTTTATCTAAAACAATAATACTCTTTATATACTCTCTATTTAACTTAATTTTACTCAAATATATTTGTTCTTTATCCTTAGATATAAACCCTTCTCCTGTAGTGATTGCTATATCTTGTGCAACATCCATTAACTCATCCTGGCGTTTTTTTATTTGATCAGATATATTTGTCATGAGAGTTAACTCGCTCTTTCTAGCATTCTCATGAGTAATCATTATAGATAGCAAAGTCATTGCAATAAATGCGATAACTATTAATCCTACATTAAAATGCAATATGTTAAAAAATAATAGGCCCTTTAAATTCTTTCTCCTATGAGACATTTCCCCCATTCTCCCCAGTTTCAATTATAGTTTAACTTTTACCCATTCAATCTTGGCTAATACTTTAATTGATTTCTTATTTAATGTTTCAGTTTTTATACCATTAATATTGTTTATTAACAATACTTTCTCACTATCCAGCATTTTTAATTGTCTCACTGCTCTTTTTCCATTAACCTCTATTAAGCTTATTGAATTATTTATAAGCTCATGTGTTAAATATCCAAAAGCCAGGTCTCCCTTACCCATTCTGAATCCAATCATATCATCATTCTGAATTTCTATAAACAGTACTTTATCTTTAGCGAATCCCTCAACTTTATTTGATATAATTGGCATAGAGATTTTTCCTTTACTCTTATTTAAAGAATAATCATAAATAGGAACATCCCTCAATATTCCTCCAAGAGCACCACTCCATGAAGATTCATCTAGGTTGATTTGTTTTGGTGTCTTATTCATACTTTTAACTGCAACCTGCTCTTGATCTGCTGATTCTTCCATGTTAAATGTTATATCATTTACATCTTCCCCAAGAATTTTACTAATTTTACTCATTATTTTTTCATTTATTATTTTTCTTCCTGTTTCTACTTCTGTTATATATTTTTCTGCTACCCCTAATTTCTTAGCTAACTGCTTTCTAGTCATGCCTTTTTTTTCTCTTAAAAATAATATTTTATTACCTACTCTGCTCATGGTGTCCTCCTATTTTTTCTTACCTTAATATACAATCCCTAACTATATTTTAATATCTTTTAGAAAATATTTCTATATATTATGACAAAAAGGTGTACTGAAAAATCAATACACCTTCTATTCTACAATTAATATTTAACAGGTTCTGGATATTCTTCCCCAAAAGTTTCTACTGTAGCAGCTTTAATTTTTTGATCCTCATAAGGTCTATCCATACGATCAGTTTTTGTTGCAGCAATTTCCATTGCAACATCCATACCTTCAATAATCTTTCCAAAACCAGCATAATTTCCATCTAAGTGTGGAGCATTTCCAACCATAACAAATATCTGGCTTCCTGCTGAGTTTGGATCATTAGTTCTAGCCATAGAAAGAACACCTTCAGTATGTTTCAAGTCATTTTTAAAACCATTTGCATTAAACTCACCCTTTATTGAATAACCAGGGCCCCCCATTCCTGTTCCTTCAGGACATCCAACTTGAATAACGAAACTTGGAATTACTCTATGAAAGATTATTCCATCATAAAAACCTTTCTTTACTAGGCTGATAAAGTTATTAACTGTATTTGGTGCTATTTCAGGATATAACTCTGCCTTCATTGTTTTTCCATTTTCCATTGTAATTGTAACTATAGGATTTTTCATATTTAGCTCTCCTCTTATATTTTTTGTTTTTTATATATTATATTAAAATCATTTAAAGAGTCTAATTTTATAGCAATTCCTCCACCAGGAATTATTATAATATACTTATCTAAAAGTATATCACTAAAGTATTCTTTTTCAAATATTGAATTAACTAAAAGTAACTTTTCAGTTTCTAAGGTTTCATCCCTTTGAGCAACCCATTCTAAATTCTTATCAATTGAATTACCATTTTTTTTATTCAACATATTTTCATTGTTGAAAATTTGAATTCTTTTATTTTTTAATCTTTCTGGTAAAATTTGAATAGAATATATGATATATATATATTTACTGCTTTTTTTATTTAAAATATACACAATATCTTCATTACTCTTATTAATTTTATAAACCATACCATCTTTTAATTCTTTGTTTTTTTCTTTGTTCTCATGAATAAATACACGCATAATATCACCTTTTTAAAAGCCCCTACATTGTAATTTATTCATCTCATATACTATTTGTGATTATTATGCTTAAACCTCTATTTTAACTTTAATAACTCATAGCTTAATTCTATAAGTTCTTCATTCTTGGAGTTTAATATTTCAATTTTTCCTTCCAACTCCTCATCTCTTTTAATTCCTAATTGAATAAGCTGTCGCTTTAATTGTCTAGCTGTACCTTCTCCACCATGTATAATTTTTATCTTTTCACCAAGAATATTTCGAACTTTATTTTCTATAAATGGATAGTGAGTACAACCTAACACAACTGCATATACATTTGCAGTTGTATAACAATGCAATTTATCTATTAAGTACTTCTCAGTTTCCTCACAATCTATTTTTCCTTCCTCAATGAGATCTACTAATCCAGCACATGGAACCAATAGAACTTCTTTATTTTCTCCATATTTCTTTAATAATTCTTTAAATTTTCTTTCTCTTAATGTTATAGGTGTGCCCATTATAATTACTTGACCCATTTCTTCTATTTCCATTGCGGGCTTTAACGCTGGTTCAATTCCTATAATAGGAAATGTTTTATATTTTTCTCTCAAATCAGTAATTGCAGCACTTGTAGCTGTATTACATGCAATTACAATTCCTTTACACCCTTTGGATATTAATAACTCAACTGCTTCGAAGGTTAACTTTTTTACATCTTCTTTATCTCTTTCCCCATAAGGCGCATTTATAGAATCTCCAAAATATATGTAATTTTCTTCAGGCATTAATTTAACTGCCTCTTTTAAAACACTTATTCCACCAACTCCTGAATCAAAAAATCCAATTGGTTTATCTTTTATATCCATAAAATCACCACTTTTTTATTAATATTAAACCGTTACGCTTTAAAAAGCGAGTTGACAATGGAAAATTGAAAATTGAAAACGTAGGATATTTCTCTTCGAGAAATTTTAATCATATTGTTCTTCGGACAAGAATAGTTTACTCGTTTCATCTTGATGAAACCTTGTATTCTAAATTACAATATTTTATCTAAAGATAAAATGAGTACACACCTCTTCTTCTAAAGACCAATAAAATGTAGCTTTGCAGAGCAAAGCATCCATCGTTTTCCACTTTCCACTTTCAATTTCCAAGTTATCTTTTACCAGACCTCGTCGCAAAGTTTATCAATTATGACTTTTAACACAAAAGCCTCTTTATTAAGTTCCATATACATATATTTTATCAAACTATCAACAAATTGAAAATCATGATAAATTGAACTTTTTCAGTTGTCCTCTGTAATGTTAAAGTAACAGATACAAATATTATTCATATTCTAAAGTGAGGTGGTATAAATGTCAAGAAGTTATAAAAAATATACAGATAAAGATGATAACATAAAATCATTAAATTTAACATTTGCTAGTAATAAGAATGTGTTAGCTGATGGTTCAAAATACTTATTAGATAAAACAAAATCTATCATCACTAAAGGAGCCCTTGAAACTCAAATGGCATCTCTATTTTATCAACTTGGGAAAATAGTATATGAAGAATACGAGTATGATATTAATAATTCTAAGGAAATTAAGAAATGTTTAAAGAAAATAAAACAAATAAGAGATACTTTAGCAGAAAAATAAGTCAAATAATCAAACTACTTAAAAACTCAATTATAAAAAATTTATTCAACAAAAAGGGACTGCAATGCAGCCCCTTTTTAAGTAAAATTAGAAAATGTTCATATTATCTTAAAAGTTCAATGATTTTTTCTTTCATGAACTCTTTGATATCAGTTTTATCAATATAAGTTTTTCCTTCTTCTAAATCATCAGGTTTAACTCTAAAGAAATTAACAATAAGCTTATTATCTTTTATTTCATATACACCCTCATACATCATTGAGAATATTACTTCGATTTCTTCGTAGTTCTTATTATTGTATTCTTGAATTTCATCTACTAAGAAATCTAAGTTTAATTTTTTACAAGGATCTATCATCATTTGAGTATATTGGAAATCCTCCATAACCCACATGTTATAATTCCAAAACTTCATTTCTTTCTTATTACCATTTATTAGTTCTCTATTCTTTATTGCACTTAATACAAGTCTTACTGACTCTTCATTAAACTCATCATCATAGATGTATTTCATTGCTTCTATTTGGCCTACATTATTAAAAAAGCTTTCTTCTATATGATCTTTATCTGCTGCTGCATGCCAAAAATAATTCATTGCTTCAATAGCTTCTAAGTTAACCTTAATATTTTTTATCATTTCCATCCCTCACTAATTAGATACTTCACTATTTAATATAAATTCACAATCATTTTAATCTTCAACTTAATTATAAATACATATATGTGAAACATCAACATTTTTTGAGATTTTTTAATTATTTTATAGATATTTTTTTATTTAATCTTTATTATTTCTTCTTTATTATATTTGTATACAGTTCCTTCTCTCATAAAAAAGCTATACAAAATCAACTTCTCATCACCCTATAGCATTTCTTTCTCCACGTCTATTATTACTGCTTCTTCTGTATTTTCAATATATCTTACTATACCTTCCATTATACCATCAAGATCTTTATTTGTGGTGCTAATTATGGCCATACCTATTACTATATTCTTATGAATATCATGCTTATCAACCTCACATATTGAAACATTAAATCTATTCTTAATTCTACTCATAAGACTTTTTATAATCATTCTCTTCTCTTTAAGAGAATTTACCCATGAAGCTCTTAACTCCACTCGCATTAATCCTACAAACATAATACTCTCCCTTCTAAAAAAACAAATTGAGAATTGAGAATGGAGAATGGAGAATGATGGATGTTTCTGCATACGCAGAAACTACATTTTATTGTTCTTTAGCACAAGAGTGTTTTTCTTATTTTATCTTAAGATAAAATATTGTATTTTAAATACAATGTTTCATTCAAATGAAACGAGTAAACACTTTATTGTCCAAGGAACAATAAAATTAAAATTTCTCGAAGAGAAATGTCCGACGTTTTCCACTTTCCACTTTCCACTTTCAACTATGATTTTCTATAATTTTTATTTCTTTAGAGTTTTCTAAGAAATATTAAAAGGTAGTTTTGTATTAACAAAACTACCTTCTTAGTATATCTTTATTAAAGTCTTTCTATTTCATATTTCTTTTCTAATTCTTCTCTCTTAGCAACGTATAATTCGTTCTGCTTCATAGCTATTAATTGATTCTTCATGTTCTCTTTTACTTCTTCGAACTCTTGAGTTCTTGCTTCGTTCTTTTCAGTAACCTTTATTAAGTGGAATCCAAATTGAGTTTGAACCGGCTCACTTACTGCCCCAATCTCAAGTTCAAATGCAGCATTTTCAAATTCAGGAACCATTTTTCCTCTTGAGAAAGCACCAAGGTCTCCACCATTTTGGCTTGATGGGCAGCTAGAATTCTCTTTAGCCATCTCTTCAAAAGATGCACCTTCTTTAATTTTAGCAGCAACTTCTTTAGCTTCTTCTTCAGTGCTTACAAGAATATGGCTTGCTCTTACTTCTTCTGGAGTTTTAAACATTTCTTTATTACTTTCGTAGTACTCTTTTACTTCTTCGTCAGTAACATCAACATCGCTAAGAACTTTTCTCATAGCATATTGCTTTAATAATGTAACTTTCATATCTTCAAGAGCTTTTTGGAACTCTTCATCTTTTTCGATATTATTTTCAATAGCATCTGCATATAATAATTCTTGAGTGATTAATTCCTCAACTAATTGTTTCTTTCCTTCATCTGTAGCGAACTGCATAGCTCTCTGTCCTAGGTTCTGCATTAAACCATTAAGATCAAATTGAGTGATTTCTCTTCCATTTACTCTTGCTAATACTTTGTTTTCCATAGATAATTCTCCTTTAAATTTAGTTTCCTCTTAAATAATACATTAAAAGACATTTATTATCAAATCTTATTACTTTACTATTATGAACTATTTTATGGTTAAATCATCAAATATTAATCATAATTAGCGGTGAATAAGCTAATGCGATTAATGATACTACATATAACGTCCATACAAATATACTCATATTTTTAAATCTAGTATTAAAAAAACTTCTTAAAAGAACTAAAATCCCTGATAACAATGCTAATATTGCACCTATAAATGGTACTATTCCATAAACCCCTACATTTATTACCATGAATACAGCACATATATTCATGAATATTAGTCCTTCTCCAAATATTAGTACCCAAGTGTATACTTTTCTTAATATAATTTTCTTAATTATATACAAGATTAAACACCCAATAATACAAGTGATTCCTATTATAAGTGCATCTTTACTAGTGATCTTAAATAAATTTATAAATGCATAACCAAAAGTAAAATTGGCTACAACAATACAATATACTCCGTAAATTGTTGATTTTTTTAATTTAAAAACATGGAATATTAACATATCTCCAATAGTACTTAGTACTACAGCTATAGATATTATTATTGAATATCCTAAAAATTTTTCTTCTCCAATATTATATAAAATAAAAATACTCATTATACTAATTGAAGTAGAAAGATAGATTTTTATACTCTTAGGAAATATACTTCCCCCTATGTTATTCCTACTATTTATACTGGTTTTTACTCCAAGGAAAAGAATCACTAACTGCAAACTTAGAACAAACAAAGATACTTGTACATAGTCTTTTATAAAATTACCTCCTTAAAAATAAATATCTGAAAACTCTATCTTAATTTTCTCTACAGAATTATGATTAGGTGTAATTATCCCCTTTGACTCTACATCAATCTCATTATTTTCAATTGTATTTATAGGTAGTTTAATTATAAATTCACTCCCTTTCCCATACTCGCTAATAATGTTTATAATACCACTATGCATCTCTACAAGCTGTTTTGTTAATGTGAGCCCAATACCGCTTCCCTCTTGCTTTCTAGAAAGAGATTTATCTGCTTGTTCAAATCTTTCAAATATTTTATCTTGCAAGTCTCTATGAATACCTATTCCCGAATCTTTTATAGAAACTACAACATATACACCTTCTATGCGCATATTTATCTTGATATCTCCATTATCTTCAGTAAATTTAATAGCATTTGAAAGAATATTTAATATAATACGTTCTATTTTTTCCTCATCACATGCGATAATTAATTCCTCAACCTCAGTGTCAAAAATTAATGATATGCCTTTATTCTGAGCATAGGATACTACTGACATACATATGTCCTCCACAACTCTGATAATATCGTAATTTTTCATATCTAATTTTAAATACCCTTCATCTATCTTTGAAATATCAATAATGTTATTAACCAACCTTAATAACCTATAACAGTTTTGTTTCATTATTTTAATATATTCACTTACTTTCCTGTCATTATTACTATTACTTAT
Organism: Oceanirhabdus sp. W0125-5; assembly: GCF_027938815.1. Lineage (GTDB taxonomy): Bacteria > Bacillota > Clostridia > Clostridiales > Clostridiaceae > Oceanirhabdus. Next base: position 756,324 of record NZ_CP115913.1, on the reverse strand, counting down.
TACTTCTATAAGCTGAATAGTACTCAAAATTACATTTAATGGAGTTTTAAATTCATGAGATAAATTAGCAAAAAATTCAGTCTTTTCTCTGCTTCTTGTAAGCTTTTGCTCAACAACTATTCTATCCTGTATTTCCTTAACTAGTTTCTTTTCAATCGCTTGTATTTCTTCTGATTTTTTTTGAACTAAATTTTCAAGGTTATTTTTTCTCATGCTAATTTCATTATATTCTTTTGCATTTTTTATTAAAATACCCGCTTGAGAAATAATTATATCTAACACACCATCACTATCTTTTGAAAATCCTTTAGAATAATCATTACTTTCAATATATATAACTCCTATTAAATCCTTCTCTATCATAATAGGGTAACAAGCCAAGGATTTAATATTATTCTCCAGTATATATTTATCAAAATGAAATAATTGATTATTAACCGCTTCATTAATCACAATTTTTTTTCTTGTTCTTATAACAAAATTAATTACAGTTTTAGGAACATCAAAACATTTATCTAATGGTATAGATTGCATTACAGATATTCTATCTCTATCTCCAATTCCATCTTTAGTAATTTTACCATTTTTTATTTGAAAATATAGAACTCGTTCAACATTCATACTTTTTAAAATAATAGAGAGTAACTTCTTTATCAATGTAGCATAGTCAGTTTCACTAGAAAGCTTATTAACATCTGATATCACATCTCTAACTTCATTATACCTTATAGTACTTCCTTCTAGCCCTTCATTTAATTTTAAGTATCTATTTTTAGATACTTGATACAAATTGTTCATTCCAATATTTGATGATATCCCTAATTTATTATATTGATTTATCGCTTCATTAAAATGTAAGTATGCTAGATTTTTAAGATTTTTTTTCATATATATTTGTCCACATATTTCATTTGAGATACCAATTCCCATAATATAGTTATTCTTTGAAGCTAATTCATTTGCTTCAAAGGCAAGTGCAAGAGCTTTTTTATATTTTTTAGCAATAAAATATTTATAACTTTTAAGTATATGATATTTTATTATAATTATTTTATTTTCACATTTTTTAAGTTTATCAAAGGCTTCCATAGCTTCATTAAAAACCTTAATTGCCATTGCTTTTTTATCCCGTGGTAAATTTTCATGTATCTCTCCTATAATTAGAGATCTATAAAATCCAAAATCAAGTATTGCTATAGTACTGTTAAAATTCTCTTCATCCATTTTCATAGTAAAGACAAAATCTATATCTGAATACTCTTTTTTTAGAAATTTAGCTTGTACTTTTATAGTTTTAAGAGTTAGCATATCATTATTATTTACTTGCGGAACCTTTTCATCACTCTTAATGCATCTTATTACTATATCTTTAATCTCTTTTATCTCATTAACAACTTGACTATTATAGAATTCTAATTTAAATTCATACTGTTCAATTAATTCTATAATTGAATCTATCTCATACCCAAGTGCTATTTTATATATTATACATGTATGAATTAAATATATTATATATGCTTGATCATTATATTGAACTAATTTACTTAAAATAGTGCTGCATTTATCATCTTTTATATTACCATCTATACTAAAATAAAATGAATTAGAACCAAAAATAATAAGTTGTCTCAAATCCAATAAATTTTCTTTAATATTATTAGCATTTGGTACCATCTCAAATAAAGCAATTTCCATTACTTTACTCATATCATTTATCATAAATCTATAATATTTTTTAAGGATATTTACCATATGATTATGTTTGACTTTATATAAATTATGAAAAATTATACTAATAAATGACATATATAAAAATCTATATACATTTGTATAACTAAATACTAATGCTGAAAGATAAATAAACTCCCTTAAAATATCAGCATCAACGCCTTTTACGAAATCATCATATTTTTTTAATACTGCTGATTTTCTAAAATATAACTTTACCATAAGCAAGTTAATTTTTTTAAAAAAAGATATTTTATCATCAATTTTAGATATACTATTATCAAAATCACTAAGAATATCAAATATAACTTCTTCTGCTTCATAATACTTGTCATTTATTAAATATCCATATAATTTAATTATTTTAGCTTTAACTTTTAAGCCACTATCTTTTATTGTTCCTAATAAAAATTCTACTTCTTTTTCCCCTTCTCTTATATTTCCTAATCTAAAAAAACACCTTGCTTTTATAGCTTTAAAATATATTTTTTCTTTTCCTAATCTCTCGCAAATAGCTTGACCTTTTTCACAAGATTCAAGAGTTTTTAAGTAATCACCTGAATTAAATACTCTTCTTGCATTTTTATAAAACAATTCTTCTAATTTCATTAAATCCTCAGATATTTTGGGCAGCATATTTGTATTTATAAAACAATATATAATAAACCAATTACAGCTATATTCATCATAATTTTTCATGTAAAACATACCTGCTTTATATATATATTTATTTTTATCTTCAAAATTAAGTTGCTCTAAAATACAATTTCTAATATTTCTTGATATGAATTTATATTTTTTGAACTTATTTACTCCACAATTATAAGACTCTAAAGAATCAAATCGCCTTTTTTCTTCAATAATACGATTTCTAATACAATAATTTAAGATTTTTTGTATTGTTTTATTACTGTATCCTGAAATCTGTTGTATCATTTTAGAATCAAATTCATTAGGTAAACATGAGCAAATCTTCAAAATAAATTTAACCTCTTTTGGAATATTATTTAACTTAATTTCAAGTTCTTTTTTTATATTATCATTAATTGTTATGCTATGTATTTTCTCGAATTTCATTTTCCAACAATAATTATCATAATCAAAAAATATTACCTTTTCCTTGTATAACTTTAATATATATTCCTTTATCAAAAAATAATTTCCCTTTGTCTTCATAAAACAAATATTTGCTATATTACTTGCATAATCTTGAGAAACTTTAAATAAATCCTTAATCATTTCTTCAATATCTGTTTTTTCAATATTCTTTAGGTGTATGCTATGATTATTTGTACTATCTTTGCACTTATTACTTATTCTATTTATTATTCCATCATATTGTGTTAGAGATGTTTCTATAATCATTATGCTCTTATATTTTTTGTTTGTTAATAACTGCTTTAATAGGTTATTAAAATCTTTCTTATATTTATTATTTATATCAAAGTTAAAAACTATAGTATTACCTTCATTAATCAAACGTTCTATAAGATTAATTATTAAGGCTAATTGAATATTCACAACATCTTTTTTTAAACAAATACATGAATTATTTTTTTTCTTTTTATCCTTACATGCAAAATATTTAAATCTTGGTATAATATCTTGTAAATATCCAAAACATCCACCTGTTATTTTAATTATAAATGATCTTAATTCTTCAATATCAATATCCCCATCTACTAAACAATAAAATAATAATTGATCTAGTACATTACTAATTAGAACATCAGAATCATCTTTAAATATTGAATCTTCATTTAATATAATTACAATTGATTTATCTTCTTTAATAGAATGTATAAATTTATTAATAAAAGTAGTTTTACCTATACCTGACTCTCCTTCTACAACTACACTATGTACCTCTCCGCTTTTTACCCTATTGTAAATATTCATTAATTGATTTACTTCCTTATTCCTACCATATATCTTCTCAGAAAAAGTTAATCTACATGGAATATCATGCTCTCCAATTATTATTTCTACATCTTTTCCTTGTTTAATTTGTTGAAGAATTCTTATCAAATCACACTTTACTCCATGAACAGTTTCATATCTATTTCTTTTAGATTTGCTTAGTAATTTCATAATTACTTCAGATAAAGATTTAGGAATATTATTTTTTATATCTTTAGGTGGACTAGGTTTTTTTATTGCTTGGTTATATATGAGTTTTCGTTTTGAATTCTGTTCGAATGGAGCTCTTCCTGTTATCATCTTATAGAAAACTATACCAAGTGAATAAAGATCACTTTTATAATCTACATAAGATTCAAATAATCCAGTGTGTTCAGGAGAAATATAATTTAACAAATCACTTTCTACTAATAGAATTTTATTATAATCTAAATTATTTACATCATGTATTCCACCTATGAATTTAATTTCATTTAATTCGTTGTTTATTAAAATATTTATATGATTTAATGCCCCATGAATATCTTTTTTATGTAAAACAAATAATTTGTCACAAATCATAATAGCATAATGAAGAAATTCTCTAATTTCCATTCCCTTTTTACCTATTAATTTATCAATTGGGAAAAAATTTTGATGCTTATATATAAGATATGTTTCCTCATCCCCTATATGAATTCTTTCAGGTTCTAAGCACTCATCACTTATGTTATTTTCGCAATATTCAATTTCTTGTAACATCAATTTATATAAACCACTATAATTCGGATTATTTCTTTCTATTTTTTTAATTATCTTTTTCTCCCCATCAATCAAAACTACATATATTTCATAATCCATATCCTTATACAATTTATCAATAATTGCGAATTTAAACTCCATAGTCTCTTAACCACCTTTTTAATTCAATGTTATCTTATATAAACTTCTATATATTACATAAAATACCTCTATTTTTTTCTTTATTATGCAATTTTCAACAGCATTTATTTAGAATATAAAATTTGTTAATTACTACACTTTATTCTTATAACAATCACATATCTGTATTCACAAAATATAATGTTTATATAGTATTTTTTGGAGTGAAAATATGAAAAGAAATTATTTCAATCCATTTAGGAATCTTATCTGTGGAGTTGAGGATAAAATTCCTGTTGGTGAATTAAATATACAGCATATAAATTTTGATAATGCGGCTACAACCCCTCCTTTCAAATGTGTTTTAGAGGATATTTTAGACTTTACCCCTTGGTATTCATCAATCCATAGAGGCATGGGCTACAAATCTAAATATTCTTCTCTTGTTTATGACAACTCTAGAAAAGTCGTTGCTTCATTTATTGGAGCTAACCTAAATGAACATAACATTATATATGTTAAAAACACTACTGAAGCAATTAACAAGCTTTCTTTCAGATTATGTGATATGCATAAAAACTGTACCGTTCTATCCTCTTTTATGGAACATCATTCAAATGATTTGCCATGGAGAGATAAGTTTAATGTAGACTACATTTCTCTTAATGATATGGGTATGCTATCTATTGAAGACCTTGAACATAAATTAATCTCATATGATGGACAGGTGAAATTGGTAACCATAACAGGTGCATCTAACACTACTGGCTATATGAATCCTATACATGATATAGCTCGATTAGTTCACTCTTATGGTGCAAAACTCTTAGTAGATTGTGCTCAACTTGTTCCACATGAAAAGCTGCATATGAAACCTAAATCCCATGATGAACATATTGACTTCGTCGTATTTTCATCTCATAAAATGTATGCTCCTTTTGGAATTGGTGTGTTGGTGGGTCCTAAAGAGGTATTTTCTTGCGGTCATCCTGATTACAAAGGAGGAGGTACTGTTCAGCTTGTAACTGATGATTATGCTATATGGGATATTCCCCCAAACAAAGAGGAAGCAGGTACTCCTAATATAATGGGTGTAGTTGCTCTAGTGTCAGCTATTGAAATGCTCCAAGGAATAGGAATGAATCAAGTTTCAAAACTTGAAAGAGATTTATTAAACTATGCTATGGACAAATTATCAAAAATTCCTGAAATTAAAATATATTCATCCTTAGATGCCTCAGTTCCACGTGTGAGTATAATTCCATTTAACATTGAAGGAATTCCTCACAGTATTACCGCTCGAATTCTTGGAGAGGAATGGGGAATTTCAGTTAGAAGTGGATGCTTCTGTGCTCAACCATATATGCAAAAACTATTAAATGTTACTCCTAAGAAAATATACTCACATCTAAAAAACAATCAACTTCCCCCTTACGGAGTAGTACGCTTAAGCTTTGGTATTTATAATACCTTCAGTGAAATTGATTTCTTAGTAAAAGTTCTACAATATATAATTTCTCATAAAGATAATTATCTTAAGAAATATCCAGTTGAACCAATTTACGTGGAGAAATCTCCAATTTTAAAAAGTTGTGAGTACTAAAATATAAATAAGAAAGAGATTACTCTACTAGAAATCATAGAGTAATCTCTTTATAAATAATATATTATCTATTTAAATCTGGACCACTTTCCTTCATCCAACCTGTAGATCCTTTATTAGAAGGTATAAACTTAGTCCAATATTCACCTGTCTTAGTATCTAAAAAAATTATATTATTATCATTTGCAGAAATTATTTGATATCTATTTAACTCAGATATACTATTGCTTAACTCACTAATTTGATTATCTACTGATGATTCCTTATTACCTAAGCTTTCTATTGGTGATTTTAACAATAAACCTAATATTAAAAATCCTATAATTATTGAAACTCCTATTATTAATGCTCCTCTTTTTTCCATAAAAACATCCTCCTTGGTTACTTTATTTTATACTTAAATTTGAATACTAAACTTTCATCATTATATCCATAATCATAATGATTTCAAACATTTCCTAAATATTTATTTGGTATCTATATTAAATGTTTTGTTTACAGGTCTATATTCATGTAGATTCCCAATTGTGAACCTTAAATTCTTTGTTATAGGTTTAGAAAATTCAATAAAAACTCTTGCTTTTTCTGTTCCTGGAGCATAGCTTATCATGTAATCTTCATAGTTTTTAAGCTTAGTGCCATCTTCAAGTTCCATTGACTCCACCCCTAATACTGGCATTATATTAATATTTTCATTTACCAATTTATCATCTTCTATACTTATTACTATTAACTTCAAAGTATCATCTTCTTTTTTCTCTAAACTTTCCATTTTAATATCATAATCACAATTCCCTGTCATAGTACCTTTTTCAATATCAATATTAAAGTCATATAACTTTTTAGGTGTTACATATATTCCACCTATATTTAACTCTAAGCTGCTGCTATCTATAAAATAATTACTCTCAAAACGTAATGTCTTCTCTCCTGGTGTGGAACTAGTACTAGACATGTTAGTAAATTTATCACCTTTTCCATCTATTAAGGAAGTTTGAGTAAATCCTGAAAATTTGTATTTACTGTTTTCATCTTCATACTTTATCTCTAACTCACCTACAGTAGGATACATTTTTAAGTCTTGAATATTTATCTTCATATCCTCAATTTCAAATTCATCATCAATATTATATTCTTTAGCCTCAACTTGTAGAAGCTCATGTTTTATTGGTATTTCTACCTTCCAATTTCCAGTTATATCTCCTTTTCTTGAGAATTGAGGATATATGATTATACTGTCTTTATCTTTACTTATCTCTCCTAACATCTCTATGTCAATTATTCCTGATTTTTTATTTTTATCATTATCGTCATGTGTTGGAGTTGAACTTATTAATGCACCCTCTAAATCACTTCCATCTCCATATGTTACTTTACCAGAAACAGCCCAAAGATTTTCCAGATCCTCCTTACTTGTAAATGAATATTTTATAACCATTCTCTTATTATCATAAATAACATTATCAATTCTAAATGTTATTCCCTTATCTTCTGATGTTTTATTTATAACTTGTAAAAAACCTTGCTTTCCTGCCTCTTCAAGGCCTCTATCAAACTTAAAGAATTGTGCTAATTTATCCAAAACAGGAATGTCATCTAAATAGTTGGCAAATACAGTAGATGTGTTTACAGATACTGCAAATACTATCATAGCAGCAACTGCTGTAGCGCCTATTTTTGTCAACTTACTTTTCATATCACTCTTTTTTTCCTCTTTTGCCTTTTTGTATGCCTTTTCAATTACCTCTTCTAAATCATTTGGCTCTATAATGTTTTTATATTTATCCATTAATCTCACCTCTTAATTTTTCTCTTAAAAATTTTAACCCCTTGTGAATATAATTCTTAACTCTACTCTCGCTGATTCCCATATGTTTTGCTGTCTCTTTTATAGTCATATCCTCTAAATATTTTAAAATTATAACTGTTTTTACGTTGCCTTCTAAAGAATCTACAGCCTCATAGAGATCAATTCTATCATCAATATCATAATTTTCTTCTGATTCTTTATGCATCCAATCTGAAATAAACTCCAGACTTACATGAATCTTTCCTTGATTCTTTCTACTTAATTGATGACATTCATTAATCAATATCCTGGTTATCCACGTTTCAAAAAACTCAACATTCTTTAACTTACCTAGATTTTTATATCCTTTATATACAGTGTTACTTATTATTTCCTTAGCATCTTCTTCATTTTTTATATATGTGTAGGCAATACGGTATAACCTCTGCCTAATTCCTTGAACCCTTTCAAGAAACTCCTTATCTTCCACTTAAAATTCCTCCTTATCCTTCTCAGTACTGACTGTTTAAAAAGCTTTTCAATATATTAGATACACATACTCTTAAAAGTGTTTTTTGATTTTATAATTTTTTTTAAATAATCTTTAATACAAAATAAGGGTAATGATTTCAAATAAATCATTACCCTTATTATATATTTTATTTAAATTTTTGATTATGAATTAAGAAATATTGAAATATAATTATTTCATTTATTGAACTTACTTTATCTTATATATTTCTTTATCTCGACACATTAACTTCTCACTTACTAGCTCTTTTCTCAAAGTACAGAAATCATCATGGAAATCTGCAATTATTATATTTACCTCTATCTCAGTATATTCCTTATTTTCCTCAAATTCTTTTAGCATATGCTCTAATATGATTCTTCTTTTTTTCCTCTGAACAGGAATTGATTTTAGTTTCCCGTACTCAAAGAAGCTATCCAATACTTTCTTTTTGTAATCTTCCGCTCTTCTATTTTCTATATCATTCTTATTATTCTCATCAGATAATAAGTCTATTAATGAAGAGTTAAATAAATCACTATTGATATGATATATTACATAATACTGTTCCTTTTGGGAATGCACAATTCCGCTATCCTCAAGCTTTTTTAGATGAAATGATATTGTGGAAGGAGTTACATCCAGCTTTTCAGATAATAATTCTACATACATTGGTTCTTTTAGTAGATTTTTTATTATTCTTAGTCTTGATTTATCCGCAAGACATTTAAAGAATTTAACCTTATCCAATTTCTATAATCTCCTCTATTTATTTTTTATTATGGCATTGGATTTCCCATGTATCATATTTTTGAACACCTGTAGGATTAGTTCACTATGTTCGATTTTTACTTCTTCAATTATACTTTTATCTAGAATCTCAAGATTCAAATACTTTTCAAGATTATCTCTCCATGGTTGAGTGACTTTATTTGAAAGAAATTCATAACATTTTATAAGCTTTTCTTTATCATCAATTTCTTCTTCAACTATACCTCTTAAACATTCATGATTTACCTTCACAAATACATTGTTGTATGCCACCATAAATAACTTTAAATGTATATCCTCTACATTGGCTTTAATTATTTTATATTTAGCTTCATCAACTTCCCCTTCTTCTCTTAATTTCTTTGCCATTTCGTTTAATTTTCTAATTACTGTGTTTGTTACATTTATATATTCATTTTTAAATTTTTCCATTTTAATCAATTCCTTTCTTTAATTTTCCTCTTGTCCTATATTCTCTTCTTGTCTTCTCCAATACTTACTACAATTTTTTGTTCTCTTTAAATACCCAATATCCACTAACTCTCGCCGTAGATAACATACATCATTAAATGTATGATATTCTCCTATTACCTCATTTATCTCCTGCTCTGTATACTCTCTACCATCTTGAATCTTTTCTATTAAATATCCAAGAACATTAATTTGTTTTTTTCTTTTGCTTGGATACATTTTAATTTTTCCTTCTACATCTAAAAATTTCATAACTTCTTTCATATCATACATTGTACTTACTTCGTTAATTAACCCCTCATTTACTTTCCCCAATTTCATCTCCCCTTTTCTCATTAAAACAATTATGTATTTTATTTACAATATTATTATATTCATAAATATATTATTTGTCAATTTATTTTTATGAATATAAAAACAGATTTTAAGTTTATATTTTTACTTGTATTAAAATCACTAACTTTAACCTCAATAAATCACTTGTTTTAATGTTTTACTAAGTTTAGATTAATTGTTTATTACTGTAATATCTATAAATATTATCAAACAATCTAGAGTTACTACTTTTCTTCTTGAATTTTCTATTATTTAGTGATATATTCAACTAGAGATAAACTATGTAGTTTATCTTGAAGTATAAAATTTTTATTAATTAAAGTTTTGGAGGAATGTTTCAATGACAGGTACAGTTAAATGGTTTAATAGTGAAAAAGGTTTCGGATTTATAGCAGGAGAAGACGGAAACGATATCTTCGTTCATTTCTCTCAAATCCAAAAAGAAGGATACAAGAGTCTTGAAGAAGGTCAAGAAGTTTCTTACGAAGTTGGAGAAGGACAAAAAGGACCTCAAGCTGTAAACGTAATGCCTCTATAATACATAGAACTTACTGTTACAATCAAAAGAAGGTCTATCCAAATGGATAGACCTTCTTTAATTTATATATGAGAACTTTCAAGTAATTGTTATACTTAAATCACTAAATTACAGGCTATTATTTTTCCTTAATTCCTCAATAAGCTGCTTAACTTCTTCACAAGCTCTCTTAGACATATTCTTAAAAACTATCTCTTTATATTTATCATTTTCTCCAGCTAATGATGCTGCTAAAGAATTCATATCTGTATCTCTTAGCATTAACTGAATATCATAATCTGTCATATCTTCAACTTTATGAGTAGTTTTACTTATCTCACTTAATAGTTCCATAGGCTTCAATTTCTCAAAATGCTCAATAAGTTGAATAACTTCTTCATAAGCTCTCTTGGACATATTCTTGAAAACTCTTTCTTTACATTTATCATTAGCTCCTGCTAATGATGCTGCTAAAGAATTCATATCTGTAGCTCTTAGCATCAACTGAATATCATAGTCTGTCATTTCTTCAACGTTATGAAATTTTAAATTAATATCGTCTCCCATTGAAGCTTTAATTACTATAGCTCCATCTACCACTTCTACCTCAACATCTTTTTCTATTCCACATTGCTTTAACATTACCGAAGGAATTCTTATCCCCTTTGAATTTCCTATTTTCACTATTTGCATTTTCATTATATACCGCCCCTTTGTAGATACTTTGTAATTACACTGTGATTATGTTGTGATTATAACATATCTATTCTTTATTGTAAACTTTTTCTATATATTCTTTTATATGTATTGATTTTATTGATTTACTTAGTATACTATATTAGAATTAATTTATATGAATAAACTCTGTAATGTTAAAGTATTATAAAGTCCTAACTAATAATGAATAAAGAGTAGGTGATTTTATGAGTAATGCTAGTGGCTATGGTATTGAGACAAGTTTAAATGATATGTTTATTAACTTTCCATATATAATGTTAAAAGAGTTTTCCTTAGAACCCTTAACTGAACTCCATGTTAATGATCTGCATGAGATATATTCAGATAAAGAAAATTCACAATATGTTACTCATCATCATATGGCTACAATTGATGAAACATTAGATTATATAAAAAGAATAACTAATCGCTATGAAAAAAGAGAGCAGCTTCGTTGGGGTATAATTGAGAAAAATAGTGAAAAATTAATAGGTTTGATTTCTTTACATACTATTGATTTAACTAAAAACACTGCACAGCTAGGATATGTTCTAAATAAAAAATACTATCGTAAAGGAATTACTTCTCTTTGCCTCAATGAGATAATAAACTTTATATATAAGAATACAGAGATTGAACATCTAGAAGCTTCAATATCTCCTGAAAACAAACCGTCAATAGCCCTTGTTACAAAATTAGGATTCAAGAAGTATCGTATTCGTCTAGGTTATTCATATAATAAATCTACAGGAGAGTATGAGAATAGATTTTTTTATAGATTAAGTAATTGTAAATAATAATAGTTATTTCTTGGGAAATACATCAGGAGGATAAACAATGAACTTACTAATTGAAACATTTTCTTCATTTAAACACACGGATAATTTTATTGATGACTGTTATAACTTTCTTAAAAACAGGGATAGAACTATAGTAGCAGAACATTCTATAAAAGTAAGCGATGAATGTGCAAGACTAGCCAATATATTTGGATATTCTGCTGAAGATGCACGAATTGCAGGTATTCTTCATGATATAAGTGCAGTTTTCCCATACACTACTCAATTAGAAATTGTTAAAAATTACGGTATAGAACTATTACCAGTGGAAGAAACTTTCCCTCTCTTAGTTCACCAAAAAACATCTCGAGTAATCGCTGAAAAAATATTTAATATTAATGACATGAATATTCTTAAAGCTATTGAATGCCATACAACTCTGAAAGAAAATCCATCTACATTAGAATTGATATTATTCATAGCTGATAAATTGTGTTGGGACAAACCTTTTGCAGCTCCTTATTATGAACTTGTTTCCCATGCTCTTGAAATTTCTTTAGAGTATGCAGCATATGTATATATGAAATATACTCTAGATGAAGATTTATTAAATATTATTCATCCATGGTACCAGCAGGCTTATGACCAATTAACAGTAGAATGTGCTTTTCACGAAAATATGGAGGGTGATAAATTTGAACAAAGTATATCACAGCACATCAATAGAAAGCATAAAAGAAATCGTTTCTAACAAATAATCATCGTATTTTTATGTACTATTAAAAATACAGGTTATTTGAATAATTATATTATTATGGAGGATAACAATGAAAACTAATTTAAATTTTAAAAACAGTTATGAAGTATTAAGTTCTATGAGCAGCAACAACGCTAAGTTTGAAGTCTTAGAATGGAAGCAATTAAAAGGTGGAGAAAGCTTAAATAGTTCAGTTGCCACATATTTTATGAAAGAATCAGAGATCAAATTAAAAGCTTTAAGAATAAAAATTAATAATTCTACTGTTAAACTTGAAGCAGGAGCACTTCATTATCTGAAAGGCAACATAGAAATAACTTCTAAAATGGGAGGACTAAAAGGATTAGGTAAAAAAATGTTTAACAGCGCAGTTACTAAAGAAACTGTTATGAAACCTGAGTATAGCGGGATGGGAGAAATCTATACTGAACCTACATTTGGACACTTTGCATTAATAGAATTAGAAAATGAAGAGATAATTGTTGATGATGGTATCTTTTATGCATGTGAAGGTAACATAGAAGTTGGTTCAATAATGCAGAAAAATCTATCCAGTGCATTATTAGGTAATGAAGGACTATTCCAAACTAGAATAAAAGGTAATGGAATTGTTGCATTAGAAATTCCTGTACCAGAATCTGAAATTATTAAGGTTAATCTTAATAATGAAACCCTGAAGGTAGATGGTAACATTGCATTATTAAGAACTGGAAAAATTGATTTCACAGTTGAAAAATCATCTAAATCATTAATATCATCAGCCACTTCTGGAGAAGGTTTCTTAAATGTATTTAGAGGGACTGGAGAGGTTTGGCTTGCGCCTACACAAACTATCTATCATAGATTGGACTTATACGGATTATCAGGAATGACAAATCCAGGTGGTAGTTCGAATACTACAGTTTAATTTTCATATAATCTGTATATTATTAAATAAGCAATCAATGTTAATCACAATTTTACCATATGATAAATATACTAACAACCTTTGTCTTTTTTATATAAAGTACTATTGTTAAAATGAATAAAAAGGGATATAATATAACTAACTCTAAAGTTAGTAAATCTAAAGTTAGTTATTTTAAGAGGTGAAAAAAGTGTTTATAGGAAGAAATAATGAATTAAACGAACTAAATAGATTATATAATTCTAATAAATTTGAATTTGCAGTTGTCTATGGTCGGAGACGCGTAGGAAAAACAACCCTTTTAACAGAATTTTGCAAAGATAAATCTTCAATATTTTTTGTAGCTGAGGAACATAACAACAAAAGAAATTTAGAAAATTTCAGCGATACTGTATTATCTCATTTTAATATGAAAGGATTTATACCTGATTTTAACCAGTGGGATATGGCCTTTAAATATATTGGTAAAATGAGTGAAGATAAGAGATTAATTCTTGTAATTGATGAGTTTCCGTATATCGCTACTGCAAACAAATCAATACCTTCAATTTTACAAAATATAATAGATCATTACTTAAAAGATACCAAGCTATTTTTAATAATTTGTGGATCATCTATGAGTTTCATGGAAAAAGAAGTCTTAAGTTATAAAAGTCCTCTTTTCGGAAGAAAAACTGCACAATTTAAGATAGAGTCCTTTGACTTTTTTACTTCTTGTGAATTCTTTAAAAAATACAGTAATGAAGATAAAGTTTTTTGTTATGGCGTGCTTGGTGGAATCCCCCAGTACTTAGAAAAATTTGATTATAATTTATCAGTAAAAGAAAACATTAAAAACTCATTCTTCAATAAAAATTCTTATTTCTATGATGAACCTAGAAATATACTACAACAAGAACTTAGAGAACCTATGTTTTATAACTCAATAATAGAAACTATTGCAAAAGGTGCCACCAGATTAAATGAAATTTCCACTAAAGTTGGCGAGTCATCAGATAAATGTTCTAAATATATAAAAAATCTTTGTGAGCTTGGTATTGTAGAAAAAGAAATTCCTTTAGGAGAAAAACAAAGTTCGCGAAAAACCATATATAAAATTAAAGATAACATGTTCTCATTTTGGTTTAGATTTGTATTTGGTAATACTGAACTAATAGAACAAAAAAAAATTGATTATATTTACGAAAAAAAAGTAGCTACATTCATAAGTAATTACTTAGGGTTTGTATTTGAAGAAATCTGTATACAATATTTGCGAAGAAAAAACTTCAGTAAAGACATCCCTTTCATTTTTGAATCCATTGGTAGATGGTGGGGAAATAATCCTAAAAAAAGAAGAGAAGAGGAAATAGATATAATCTGTAGAAATAATGACCAGATTTTATTTGGTGAATGTAAGTGGAGGAATGAAACTTTAGGAATGGAAGTTGTAAATTCACTTATTGAAAAATCTCAAATATTTAATTGTGAAAATAAGTATTATATGTTCTTTTCTAAATGTGGTTTTAAAGATGATGTTATCGAATTTAGTAGGAATCATGGAAACATTATTTTATTAGATGTAGATAAAATTATTGATGATGTACTAAATATAGAGACTCAATAAAAAACGCACGGTTACTCCGTGCGTTTAAAACAATTTAAAAATACTAAAGTTTCTTCATTCATAAATACTACATTTTATTTTTGTTTAGTAAATTAAATTCCATACTCATCTAATTCATATACATTTATTTTTTCTTCAGTAAGACCACTCTTTATAACATTAAGATATGCTTTAGCTGTATCTAATGATGTGAATATATCAGTATAGCTTTCAGCAGCTGCTCTTCTTATTTTAAATCCATTTCTTTCAGAAGAATTTCCTTTAGTAGCTGTACTTACAACAAAGTCTACACTTCTATCTCTTAATATTTCACTTAATTTCATATGATCAAACTGTCTTACATTAAAACCACAATCATTTAATTTTGCATTTGTTCCTTCTGTAGCATAGTACTCTATTTCTGGCATGTTAATATCTTTTAACATATCCACAAAGTCATCCTTCTTATCATTACTAATTGTGGATAAAATTCTGTTATTCTTCATCTTCATGCTATATCCTGCAGCTAAGAATCCTTTGTACAGTGCCTCTTCCAATGTTGTTCCTACACCTAGAACCTCTCCTGTGGATTTCATCTCTGGACTTAAGCTTATCTCAACATCATCAAGTTTCTGACTCGAGAATACAGGTACTTTTACACATGTTAACTTGCTTTCTTTATATACCCCTGTACCATAGATCAGATCTTTTAATTTCTTTCCTAGCATTACTTGTGTACCAACACTTACTATAGGAATTCCAGTTACTTTACTTATATAAGGTACTGTTCTACTTGATCTTGGATTAGCTTCAATCACATATACTTTACCTTTGTACTCAATGTACTGAATATTAATCATACCAATTATATTTAACTCTAAAGCTAATCTTCTTGTGTAATCAAGAATTACATCTTTAATTTCTTGAGCAATATTCTTTGAAGGGTATATAGTTATACTATCCCCGGAGTGAACTCCCGCTCTCTCAAGATGCTCCATGATTCCAGGAATTAATATCTCTTCCCCATCACATATAGCATCAACTTCAATTTCTCTTCCCCTTATATATTGGTCAATTAAAACACTGTTATTACGAGCTTTCTCAAAGGCATCTGAAAGGTATACATCAGCTTCTTCATTATTGTTTGCAATTTTCATTCCGTGACCACCTAAAACATAAGAAGGTCTAATTAATGCTGGGAATCCTAATTCTTGAATTCCTTTCATAGCATCGATTTTATTCCAAGCAATTATTCCTTTTGGTCTTTCAATATTAAGTTTATCTAGGATAGCTTCAAATTCATCTCTATCCTCAGCAGCATGAATGCTCTCAGGTGCTGACCCTAATACATTTACACCTTTTTCTTTTAAAAATTTAGTAAGTTTTATTCCTGTTTGCCCACCAAATTGAACAATTACGCCCTCAGGATTTTCTTTTTCAATTATATTAAATACATCTTCCTCAGTTAAAGGCTCAAAGTATAACTTATCAGATACATTAAAATCTGTACTTACTGTTTCTGGGTTGTTGTTAACTATTATAGTCTCTATTCCCATTTCCTTAAGAGCTAATACTGAATGTACTGAACAATAGTCAAACTCTATTCCCTGACCAATTCTTATTGGTCCTGAACCAAGCACCATTATTTTTCTCTTTTCAGAGATTTCAACTTCATCATATTCATCATATGTTGAGTAGTAGTATGGTGAAACAGCTTTAAACTCTCCAGCACAAGTGTCAACCATTTTATATGAAGGTTTTATATCAAACTCTTTTCTCTTCTGGTATATTTCATCTGGATTACATCCAATAAAACCTGCTATTCCTTTATCAGAGAACCCATATTTCTTTAATTTTAATAACCACTCTTTAGTTAACGCATCAATTGTAGTTTCTTCTAATTTCTTTTCTTCTTGAATAATATTATTTAACTTACTTAAGAAGAACATATTTATTTGTGTTATTTCATGTAATTCTTCTAACGTAATTCCTCGTCTAATTAACTCGCATAGCTGGAATATTCTCTCGTCATCTGGAGTGTGTACTCTAGCCTTTAATTCCTCTGTTGATAATCTTGCACTCTTATCATGCTTCATACCATATTGATTTACTTCTAATGATCTTATTCCCTTTAAGAAAGAACTCTCAAAGCTATTACCAATAGACATTATCTCTCCCGTAGCCATCATCTTAGTTCCAAGTCTTCTATTACTAGTATTGAACTTATCAAATGGCCATTTTGGTATCTTTGTAACTACATAATCAAGAGCTGGTTCAAAACATGCATATGTCTTTCCTGTAACCTCATTCTTAATTTCATCTAAAGTATATCCAAGAGCAATTTTAGCTGCTACTTTAGCTATTGGATATCCTGTAGCTTTTGAGGCAAGTGCTGATGAACGACTTACTCTTGGATTAATTTCAATTACAGCATATTCCATGCTATCTGGATTTAATGCTAATTGCACATTACATGCCCCTTTAATACCAACTTCGTTAATAATGTCAATTGATGCTCTTCTTAACATCTGATATTCCTTATCGCTTATAGTTTGGCTAGGTGCCACAACTATACTGTCTCCAGTGTGAACTCCAACAGGGTCTAAGTTTTCCATATTACATACTGTTATACAGTTTCCTGCTCCATCTCTTACAACTTCATACTCAATCTCTTTCCATCCTTTTATACTTCTCTCAAGAAGAACTTGACCTACTCTACTTAAATCTAATCCTACTGATGCGATATTGATTAACTCTTCTTCGTTATCAACAATACCGCCTCCAGCACCACCCATTGTATATGCTGGTCTAACAACTAATGGGTAACCAACTTTGTTAGCAAATTCAATTCCTTCTTCAATAGTATTAACTACTGTACTTTCTATTGCAGGTTGGCCAATCTTAATCAGAAGCTTTTTAAACTCATCTCTATCTTCCCCTCTGATTATACCTTCCATTTCCGTTCCGATTATATTAACTTTGTATTTCTCTAATATACCTTTATTATAAAGCTCACTAACCAAGTTTAATGCACACTGTCCACCCATTCCAGGTAATATGCTATCTGGTCTTTCTTTCTCAATGATCTTCCCTAATACTTCTACAGTAAGAGGTTCAATGTAAACCTTATCTGCAACCTCACTATCTGTCATGATTGTAGCAGGATTACTATTAGCTAAGATAACCTCTACCCCTTCTTCTCTTAATGCAGTACAGGCCTGCGTTCCAGAATAATCAAATTCTGCAGCTTGTCCTATAATTATTGGTCCAGATCCTACAACAAGTACTCTCTTAATAGATTTATTTAACGGCATAGTTTTCCCCTCCTGCATACTTCATGAAATCATCAAAAATATAATCCATATCTCCTGGTCCAGGGCTTGCCTCTGGATGGAATTGAACACTAAAGATCGGTAATTCTTTATGCATGAACCCTTCTACAGTTCCATCATTTACATTTACATGAGTAACTTCCATGTTTTCTGGAACATTATTAACATAGTATCCATGATTCTGAGATGTAATACCGATTTTTCCAGTTCTAAAATCTTTAACTGGATGGTTGCATCCTCTGTGTCCATACTTTAACTTCCCAGTTCCTCCACCTAATGCAAGTGCTAATAATTGATGACCTAGACAAATTCCTGTTATAGGCTTTTTCCCTATCATCTCTTTAATGTTATTAATCACACTGTCCATTTTTCCTGGATCTCCAGGCCCATTTGATAAGAATATCATATCTGGATTATACCCTTTAATATCTTCATATTTAGTATCATGAGGAAACACTGTTATTTCAGCATCTCTTTTTGCAAATGACTCAATAATACTTTTCTTAACACCGAAATCTATCAATGCAATCTTTTTTCCATTTCCGCTGATTCTGTATATGCACTTTGTAGATACCTTTTGAACAAAATCCTCTTCTTGATAGTTTGAGAACATTTCACTTATCTCTTGATCTGTGAATTCCTTTGTAGTCACAATACCTCTCATAGTTCCTGCTTCTCTAAGAATACTTGTTATAGCTCTTGTATCTACACCCTCAATTCCAATGATATTATTCTCTTTTAAAAACTCCTCAAGAGCCATCTGACTTCTCCAGTTACTAGGAGTTTTACATCTTTCTCTAACTATAAACCCTTTAACCTGTGGTTTAGCTGACTCCTTATCTTCAAGGTTGATTCCATAGTTCCCTATTAAAGGATATGTCATAGTAACAATTTGTCCATAGTACGAAGGATCTGTTAGTACTTCCTCATAACCTGTCATTCCAGTATTAAATACTACCTCTCCTGAAACCATCGATGTATCACCAAAACATTGCCCTTTAAACTTCATTCCATTTTGTAAAATTAGATAGCCTTGCATATGATGTCCTCCTTAAGCTCTTTTCTTATGAATAATTCATTTCTCTGAATAGGCATAAAAAAATAAGCTACCAATGCCGAATAGAAAGACACCAATACCTTTTTCATTAAGTTTAATAGACCCAAATTAAATAAATCTAAATTATTAAATTGTCTGAATTTTTTAAAAATGCTCACCAAATATAACATGTCTATTTTTCCTCCCTTACTAGTCTCTCGGACTAATTTAAAGATAGTTGAAAATCTTATTTATGATTGTAAGCTATATATTTTCTTGTGTCAATACGATTAGGAATTATCAGAATTTTCTTTTATAATCTTGAACTCATATAAAACTTCATCTAGAAATTTTATATATCAAAAGATAATTATTATCTATTAATATTTGTTATTGACTCTTATTGTTTTGTATTGTATAATAAACTCATAGAAAACTTAATTGCTAACTAACACAATTACCTGTAGAAGAAACACAAAAATACTTAGAACGTATTAGCTGATCATTTAATATTTGATTTAAAGATCAAGCCATACTCCCCACCCTCCTGCTGCCATACAGGAGGGTTTTCTTTATTGTACTCTATTTCTTAGAAACAAAGGTATTATCTTTAATATAAAACCTCCATAACTTATCCTTAAACTCCTCAGCATAATCGATATTTATCCTTTTACTCTCAACTATATCAACCTGCTGTTCATTATCTAAAATAAAAATTTCATTACTATGAACAAGATCCAACCCATCATGACTTTTATCTAAGTTTAGAGCCATACATAATTTCCCTGGACCATTAGTATAGTTTTGAGTCTTATTACTCTTTATTTTTCTAAACTCCCTAATATATTCAATACCATGTAATGGTTCAACAGCTCTTATTAATACCGCTTCAGGCTTTCCTTCAGAATTCGCTACAACATTAAGACAATTATACATACCATAGATAAGATACACATATGAATGACCACCCTCAAAAAACATTGTTTTTGTCCTCTTAGTCTTTCTATTACCATATGCATGGCACCCTTTATCCTCTGGTCCCATGTAAGCTTCTGTCTCAACAATCTTGCATGCTATAAATTCATCTTCTATTCTTCTTACAAGGATTTTGCCTAGAAGTTCCTTTGCTAAAGTTATGCCATCTCTTGTATAAAATTCTCTATTAAGTTTCTTATTAAAGTCTAATTCAATTTTCTCCAAATTCATTACCTCCTACAAGAAAAGCACGCCATTGCGTGCTTTGAAAACAAATTGCGAATTGTGAATGGAGAATTGAGAATGATGGATGTTTCTGCATACGCAGAAACTACATCCTTTTGTTCTTTAGCGCAAGAAGTTTTTACTTATTTTATCTTGAAGATAAAATATTGTATATCAAATACAATGTTTCATATTAATGAAACGAGTTACCTTTTTGTCCAAGGAACAATAAAACTAAGATTTCTCGGAGAGAAATGTCAACCATTCTCCATTCTCCATTATCCATTCTCAATTCGCTTTTATCTTTTCATTAGATGGCTCTTGTAGCCTCTTTTAGCCAATCTTTTACTTCATCATTTAGAAGTGGTGATACCTTCTCATATACTTCTTTATGATAATTATTAAGCCATTCTCTCTCTTCACAAGTTAATAGTTCTACATTTATTCCTCTTAAATCAATAGGTACAAATGAAATAACTTCAAACTCCATGAATTGTCCTGATTCAGTTTCCTTCCACTCTTGAACAACCATAGTATTCTCTGTTCTTATTCCATGCTTGCCTTCCATGTATACTCCAGGCTCATTTGTTAATATCATACCTTTTTCAAAGACAACATTATTAGGTCTCATAGTAAGCCCTTGTGGTCCTTCATGAATATTCAGTATAAAGCCTACCCCATGACCTGTTCCACATTTATAATCTATACCATGCTGCCATAATGGATATCTAGCTATCATATCAAGTTTTGATCCTGTTGTTCCATGTAAGAACTTAAGATTATTCAATGCTATATGACCCTTGGCAACTAATGTAAAGTGGAACTTTTCCTCTTCTGTAAGATCACCAAGTACAATTGTTCTAGTTATGTCTGTTGTTCCGTCTAGATAATGTCCACCTGAATCTATAAGGAATAATCCTTTCTTTTCAAGTTTGTATTGCTGTTCTTCTGTTGCCTTATAGTGCATCATTGCAGCATGTTCCTTATATCCTGCTATTGTATCGAAACTTCTTCCAATGAATAAATCTTGTTCTTTTCTGAACTCAAGTAACTTATCATCAGCTGACATTTCAGTGATTTCTTCCTTACCTACAGTAGTGTCTAGCCAGTGTAGGAAATTAATCATGGCTGCACTATCTTTTATATGACAATTTCTCAGGTTTGCAAGCTCACCTTCATTTTTTATAGTTTTTAAATCTGTTGTTATGTCTCTTCCCTCTTTTTTCTTACAACCATCAGGCATAGCCATATATAATTTCGAATTAGACTTTGAAGGATTAAAGAATATAACATCCTCTTTCTTGAATTCCCCTGCCTTATTAAATACATCTTCATATGGGAATACATTAATATCATTATCTTTTAAATATTTCTTAACTTCATTGTCAAGTTTTGTCTCATCTATAAAAAGATTTGCTTCATCAAGGGTTATTATTGCGTAAGAGATTGTTACAGGATAGTTATGTATATCGTTCCCTCTTATATTAAATAACCATGCTATATCATCTAAACTGCTAATAACATAAGTATTTGTGCCCTTTTCCTTCATCTTCTCTCTTACACTACTTAATTTTTCTTTAAAACTACATCCTGCATATTTTTCTTCAAGTACAAATACTTGTGTTTTAGGAATATCAGGTCTATTCTCCCATAAATCATCTATAAGATCGAACTCAGGAACTATCTTAAATCCTTTATCCTTGCACTCTTTTTCTAGATTTCTCTTAAACAGTAATGATGTACTCTCTCCACAGAAACCTATTGTGCTTCCATTATCAAGATTTTTATTAAACCATTGTGTTATAGTCGGAACTCCTGGTTGCCCCATCTTAAATAATTTAATACCCGTTCCTTCTATTTGCTTTGCAGCTTGAATGAAATATCTTCCGTCTGTCCATAAACCATTTCCCTCTTTTGATATAACTACAGTCCCTGCAGAACCTGTAAATCCTGATATCCAAGCTCTACTCTTCCAATGGTCAGCTACATACTCGCTTATGTGCGCATCTGAACTTGGTATAACATATGCATCTATACCTAATTCTTCCATCCTATTAAGTAACAATTCAACACTCTTTTTCATATCTCTACCCTCCATGAAAATTTGGTATTGTCAAAAGTTTTAATGGTACTTTCGACGTAACCCCTTGATTTTCAATACTTTATCTATATTAGACTTGCCCCCTCCCTCTAAAGGTGTTAATTTTAGTTTGCGAAAAAAAATATATAACCAAAGATAAGGAGGCAAGTTTTTAACATGATTAATTATTATTTAGTTTTGTATATTGTTTTTCTTAAGCAAGTTATAAATCTACTCATTATTTTATTGACTGGAAAAGGACTCAATAAGATCCCCAATTCTGATACTTTAGATAAACCTTACAGGAAAATACAAGTGGATGATAAACCAATAATTGTGAAACCTGAAAGGTTAGATTACAGAGAACTCCTATCGGAGCATTATAAACTCAAAGGTAAAGAGTTAGCTCCTGTTAGAACTCAAAAAGGACGTTCTCACGTGAGTTCTAAAATCAGTTGTCCTAAATGCAATGCTCCAAATATTTATCTATACGATAACAATGGAGGGCGTGGTCAATATAAATGCAAAGTCTGTTCCACTAACTTTAACACTAAAAACCTTTATGATAAGCAGGTAAGATTTAAGTGTCCTCATTGCAATAAATTTTTAGAACGAATTAAAAATCGTAGTAATTTTACCATTTACAAATGCCGAAACAACAACTGTTCTTTTTATAAAAACAACTTAAAGTCTATTACCAAAGAAAAACCCTATGACACTAAAGTTAGATATATATTTAGAGAATTTGATTTCGATTTTGCATCTCTAAAGGGCGATAGTCCTGTGCAAAGTAATATATCCTTATCCAAGATGTATTCATCATCCCACGTATTTGGCTTAAT
The DNA here is from genome assembly GCF_027938815.1 of Oceanirhabdus sp. W0125-5. Classification (GTDB taxonomy): domain Bacteria; phylum Bacillota; class Clostridia; order Clostridiales; family Clostridiaceae; genus Oceanirhabdus. The sequence goes on along the minus strand of NZ_CP115913.1, from coordinate 732,582 downwards.
AATGACTTACTACGTAAATTACGGATTATCTTCAAGAAAAACAGCAGCTATCATGAGAGAAGTTCATTGTGTTAAAATATCACATCAAACTGTGCTAAACTACGCTGCAGCTGCTTCTGTTCTACTAAAACCAATGGTGGACAACTATCCCTATAATCCAACAGAATCTATATGCGGCGATGAAACATACATCAAAGTCAATGGTAAATGGAACTATATATGTTTCTTCTTTGATGCTGTTAAAAAGATAATTCTCTCGTATAGAGTTTCGCCTAATCGCGATACTTTCTTAGCTTGTAGAGCCATCTACGATGTTATCACTAAGTACGAAAAACTTCCTGAAAGCCTTAAACTAGTAGTTGATGGTAATCCAATATATCTGTTAGCAGAAGTTTTCTTCGCTAATCACGATATTAATTTTGATGTCATGCAAGTAATTGGACTTACCAATGATGATGAAGTTTCAGCTGAATATCGTCCTTTAAAACAGATTATTGAACGATTAAACAGAACCTTTAAGAGAAGTTATAAGACTACTAATGGCTACAATAGCTCAAACGGCTCTATAACTCATATAATTCTTTTTTGTACATACTTCAATTTCTTGAAACCTCATGCAAGCTTAGAACAAAAAGTTCCTGTAATAATTCCAGAACTTGAAGAGTTGGAAACCATGCCTGCACGTTGGTGCAAATTAATGAAATTAGCTGAGTCATACTGCCAATCTTAATATCGCATTATTTTAAAATCGACCTATATTATAGGTTTATTTGCCATACCCTTTTTTAGAATCACACATCCCTTTCGGGATAAAAAATAGCAATCATTTTAATTTCTCGGAGAGAAATATCCGACATTCTCAATTCTCAATTCTCAATTCTCAATTAAATAATCTTCTTGTTTTTAAATCCTTATATTCCATATCAATTTTCATATACTTTTGACACTACCGAAAATTTTTCATTGTTCTAAGAATATTTTAACTTATTTTATTTGAATTTACTACGATTTACTGATATTTTTTATATTTATGAAATTAATTTCATCACAATATATTTGTGTATTTTATGTTGAAATATTAACATGATTCTATTGTAACCACAAACGTCCAATTTATTTAATGTATTGTAAATATTGTATATACTTATGGAAGTAAAGATATATTTAATATATAATGAATATGACTTTAATTTAAGGAGATTACGAAATGAGCAAAGTACAAAAATCCAATTTATTGATTATTACATGTGTTTTTTTACCTGTTTTAGGAACACTATTCCTAAGAAACATGCCAACTAAATTAACATTAGCCTTAAACCAATATTTATTTATATTAATACCCTGTATTTTATTCATGTTAGCAAACAAGATGGATATAAAAAAGACTCTAAAACTAAACCCCTTAAAGTTATCTGATGTATTTAGATTAATAGCACTAACATTAGTTATACTACCAATAACAGGGGTAATATCTAACATAGCATCTAAAATATTTGGCAGTCCCATAACTGATTTTATGAATGATATTGTTACACAATTTTCTTTTCCCTATCTATTTTTTGTTATAGCAATAACTCCTGCTATTTGTGAAGAAGTAATCATGAGAGGGGTTGTATTAGATGGATATAGAAAATTCGGATTTAAAAAAGCAATAATACTTAACGGTGTACTTTTTGGTATGCTTCATATGAATTTCCATCAATTTTTCTATACTGCTTTTTTAGGAATTATTTTTGCAACGGTTGTATGGTATACAAAATCTATATTTGCCAGTATTATTATGCATCTTGTGAATAACGGATTATCCGTAGCACTATCCTTTTTTCTTAAAGCTGATCAAGAGACCCTTAAGCAAGCAGAGCAATTTTCCTCTTCATCAATCAATATTGTAGTTTCTGTAGTTGTATTAATGGGATCTGTATATTTAACTTATTATTTCCTAAGCGCTATAAAGAAAAATAATATGGATAAGCTAGAAGAAAATTATAATGTAAATGAAGATACACAATTAAATGATGATATAATAAATATGGATGAGGATTCCATAAATTACAAACCACATTACACATCTGATAATCTTGCTAGAGAATACACTAGTGATAAAAAAGTTGGTATTATAAATATTTCATTTGTATTGTTAGTAATAATATTCTTAGGTTTATCTACACTAATGTATTTTCAATAACTTGACTTAAATAATTCTACAATATTAAAGCCTTGAAGAATTTTCTTCAAGGCTATTTTTGAATCTATAATAAATATTTTGCTATATTTGAAGTTGAATCGATTTCCCCTTTAATCATTGGCTTCTTACAACTCATTATAGTTGTTATCCCTGGTCCATGACCCGCTTTAACACAATCACTATGAATAACAACACCTATGCTAACTGCACCTTTGTAATGACCTCTTCCAAAAGTATTATCAGCATCCTGTAAAAGTACTAGATCTCCAAACTTAAGTTTATCTAAACCAAGTCTTTTGATTTCTTCTTCATCAGCTGTCATTATATCATAGTCACCAGTATATGCATTGCCTGATCCAATTCCTGATCCAAGCAAATAAGGTGGAACTTCCGCAACAACAGGCACAACCAATTTTCCATCTTCTTCTTTTATGCCTAATTTAAAGAATAACTCAGGATCTATGCTCTGAATTTTAACATCTGGGTAATCGTCTAAAGCTAATCCTTGTCCATATGCTCTTACTAAAATTTTATCATCAATCGCCATGTTCTCAAGATCTTCTTGTTCAAAATGAATAATTGTGTGATCTATACCACCATGAACTCCAATAACATATCCTATAGCCCCTTTTGCATCTCCTGATACAACTTTAGCCTCATTTCCAACACAGGCAAATGTAGTTAATGCTGCATTTTGAGCCTTATCTTCATTTCTTATAGAAACTCCAGGTTCAACATGATCTCCTACCCATCCAAATGCAGGGTCACCTAACTTTACATTATAAGTTATACCTCCAGTTGCAGGCAGAATTCTTGGTTCTCCCTCATGAGTAATTCTGTAATTGCCTCCTAATGGATGATGAATCTTTCCTTGTACAGACCACTTTACAATTCTTTCTCTGTTGCTCTTTAACATACTTTTCCATCTCCTCTTCTTAAATATATACAAACTTCAATAAAAAACTCTTCAATTCTATACAATTCACTTTCTTTATTATCTTTTCTCCAAATTTCCTTATACTCATTCAACCACTTTTCAAACAAAGTTGCAAGTTCTTCATTATCATGTATAAATCCATCTACCTTCTCGTTAAAATCCCACTCTTTAATATATAAATATAATGAATTCAATAATCCCACTACTCTAGCGCTTAATATAAAACTCTTTATATCTTCTCTACATTTAGAATGTTCATACATTTTATCCTTGAAAACTTCTTCAATTTTAACTGCTGCACTATAACTCTGCTTCAACTCCTCCTCTGATTTGTTGAGCATATATTTTTCAATTAGTTCTGGACGTTCCATTAACAAAGTTGTCTTTTTCTTCTTATTCTCCATCCACCATACAATCTCCATAAAAGATACATACTGTTGCTCACCTAGTTCTTTCATTAAAGACACAATATCTCTATCTCCAAATTCCACCTCTGAAATTTGTGATTCTAGTGTTTCTATGTTTAGATCACTATTCCAACTTAAAGCAGCACTTAATATCATTCCAGGCTTAGATGATGCATAAGAATTAACATGTCCGTAATCTCCCCAATCAGTACATAATACCCCTTCTGCACCAAACTCCTTACCATATGATACCATCTTCTTGATATTACTAAAAGAACCTTTAATATCATTCATGAATCTATCCCATCCCCATACTGCTGGACATGTATAAAATTTTCGTTTACTTTCACTTAGAGTCTTAGTTGAACTATTTGTTGCCTCAGGACTATAATTCCAATTTAAACATATAACATCTTCACTTATCTCATTTAATAACTCAGGATAATTTAGAATAATATCGCCCCAGAACATTGGTGTCTTACCATTTCTCTTAACTATATGTATAAGTTTATTTAGAAAATCTAAATACGCTCTTCCTTTACCAATTTCTTCTACATACCCTTTACTTCTTCCTTTTCCTAAATCAAAGGTCTCATCACAACATATATTGAACTTATTACTTGTGAATAAAGGTAAATAATCTTCTATCATACCTTCTATAACCTTTATACTATCACTGTTGCTAATATCTATGGTATGATGCCTCATTCTATCTACCCAAGAAAATCCCTTTCCCTTACTTCCTTCTAATTCACATAAGTGCCCAAAATGCTCTGAACTTAATAAATGATAAAGGTGACCAAATGTAGCTATAGACGGAACAAGCTCTATATGATTATCCATACAATATTTATCAAGCTCTAATATTTCCTCAGGGGTTATAGGATCTTTATGTGCCCACACTTCTTCATGTCCTCTAAAAGGAAATACATGCTCAACATATAATTGAAACTGATTTATCTTATATTTTGCAAGATCATCCACAATGCCCTTTAAAGTTTCAAGTGTAGGAACTTTCCCACGTGTTATATCATGATAAAATCCTCTAACTTTGAATTCTGGGTAGTCAATAATCTTAGCACATGATATTCTTCTAGCTCCACTTTGAATAATCTGCTTTAATGTTTGAACACCATAGAATATCCCTTTAGAATTTGTTGCTATCAAAGAAATATATTCTTCTTTTATCTCAATAATATATGCCTCTTCTTCATTCTCTAGATTTTGAGTTTGTTGCATCTCTTTTTCTATTTTAATTCTTATATCTCCAACGGCCCTATTAGGTAGTGATTTTATTATTGAACAATCTACTTCTAATTCTTCAAATCCACACTTAAGAATTTTTGCTGAATACAGCTCTCTCTCTCCACAACTAGTATCAAGTTCAATACTCATGTGACTCTTAAATAAGAATTCACCATTTAACTTTTCCATAACCCTTGGTTTAGGTAAAATATTCATACACTGCCCCCTCTATTCCCCTTTAATTATTTTCATATTTCTCTCTAAGATTTTTCTTCCTCTCCACCCAAAAGCTCTTCTTCCGTATATCTTCCTAAATTTCTTATTTGATAGCTCATTTATTTCATCTTCTGTAATTTTTCTTATTAAATCCTCACTAAATTCTGCAATATGGGTTTCTTCAATATTTTTATTGTGCGGACATACATCTTGGCATATATCACAACCAAATATAACGTGGCTCTTCCTGAGTATATTTTCTTCTTCACATGTGAGTTCTTCCTTCTTTTGAGTTATATAGGATTTACATTTTAATGGATTTATATCATAATCACCTTTTATAGCTCCACCAGGACAAACTTTTACACATCTCATACACCTCATACAACTACCGTTCTCAAGAGGAGTATTATACTCTTTAAATTCTTTATTAGTTAGCATATATCCAATTAGAATATATGAACCGTATTTCTCATTAATAATATGTCCGTTAACTCCCCAAAAGCCTAACCCAGCTTTATATGCAACGTATCTATCAACCAAAGGACCTGAATCTGTAAAACTCATATATTTAAAGTTCTCAACTTCTTCTCCTATTTTATCCCCCAAAAGATTCATCATATCATTTATTACAAAATGATAGTCTACTCCTTGTGTGTACTTAGCTAAATTGCTTTCTTCACTACTCTTCTTATAATAGGGAAACACCCCTACAATAATTGACTTGCAATCCTCCATAGTTAGCCTAGGATTTATTCGCTTTTCAAGATCTTCCTCCTCAAATCCAGTTAACTCCCCTTTTGCATTTCTTATTCGGAGTATTTCTCTTATTTCTTCAAATACTTCACATTTTATAACACCATATTGGATAATATTAAGCTGGCTAGCTGTTTTTTTTAGTATTTCATCTATAGTTGAATTATTTTTCATTTTTCTCACTCTCATTTATGTTAAATTACTACTTACATTCTACATTATACTCATATTATTGTAAAATATAGGTTTAATTTTTTTAATTACCTACTACACTCAAAAACAAATCCCCCACACAACTTTTAGTTATGTGAGGGATTATCTTATATTTACATACCTAAATTATAATCTCCATCCTTTAGGATACCTAATAAAGAATGTTTCTTCTTCTTCATCTTCTTTGCTATCATACCTAAACTCTTGGAATTCCATTTGATCTTCTAATTGGATTCTTTCTTCTGGTTCCATTTCATTATCTCTTGTCCCTGCTTTAACCTCTACTCTCTTAGAAAACTCACCATCTAAATCAAATGACTCAATCCCTACTACCACTTCCATTCCCGCTTTTAGACGAGGAACTTTTCTCAAGTCTATATTATAAGCTACAGCATTCTTATCTAGAGTAGTTATATATTCCTTATTCACAAATAGATTATATCCGTTAAGATCGATATCTGTGCTCTTATTCCAAGTGACCTTAGCCATACCACCATGGATAGTCGCTTTCACATTTGATACTGGTTTAGGCATTCTTAAAAGATCTATATGGTCAGGACCCCAGTTAACATCTACTGGAAGATCTATACCAGCAACTTTTCCCTTTTCTGAGAATTGCCATACTCTCCATCTAGTCCATCCGCCTGCGTCATTAGGGAATGGTGGATTTGTTGGAATATCCGTATACATGGCAATCCAAAGAGGCATATCTGATAAAATATATCCCTTTTTAGAATGCTTGAAATTATTGTACATCTCTATAAAGAATGCACCTGTGTATAACATTAATCTTCTTCTTGTTTTGCTCTCGAATCTTCTTCTAAATCTATCTATCCAATCTAGAAGATTATCAGTAGATATTGATTTATCTAACGGTACTTCTACATCCACTACAGGGAATAATTCTCCATAATTTCCTTTACCATACCCCTCTTGCAATATGTTTATGAAATCATCACATTGTGAATCTGCTGTAGAAAGGTCTGCTGATGGAACAGCAAAGTGATACGCACTTGAGGGAATTCCAAAATCCCTACACTTTTTTGCTAATTCAAGGAATTTTGTGTCCACTTTGAACTTACCAGTTCCTGAGCCTGATGATCTCAGGAAAATGAAGTCACATTTAGTTGCCAGTATTTTAAAATCTGCATTTGCTCTGTATTGATTTAAATCTACTCCGAATAAGGATTTACTTGTCTTATTCTGCATAATAGCCTCCAGATATTATTTCCATTAATAATATATGATTAATATTTTAATATCTCCACTATTCCTGCTAATTTTTTACTATTGAAAACCCATATTTACGAAAAATCTTCTTAATATCATAACTTAGTAACTCATTAAAAACTTCTATATTATCCTCTTCATTTTTTAAAAGACATATATAGTAATTACTCTTCACTTTCATCTCTTCTGGAACATCTAATTTATATAATCTATCCTTTACTTTTTCTGTGAGATCTGTGTTATATATAAATCCAACATCCCCTTCTCCAAGATATAACTTATTAACAACTTGCTTAACATTTATCTCCTCAGAAACAACATTGCTCAAAACCTTTTCGCTAAACCCATTTTCAATACCATTAAGTTTTTTAAGTAACTTATTTGCATATTCTCCGGCTGGAACATAATCTTCTGCTTTCAACACTTTATAATCTCTATGTATCTCATTCCATTTCTCAATATTGTTTTTATTATTAACAGCTATTATTATCTCATTTGATAAAAACTTCTTATCCTTTTCAAAGTCAACCTTTTCTTTCAGCTTATCATATTGACTTTTGCTAGCAGATATATAAATATCCACATCTGCGCCTTGTTCTATCTGCAATCTTAATTTACTGCTACTATTAAAGCTAACCTTTATCTCAATATCAGGATGTTTTTCTGTTATTTCTTCAACAGCATCACTTAAGGATTCTGTCATTGATGCTGCAGCATATATTATTACTTTCTTATCCTTTAATTCTTTCTTTCCACATGCTATTATAACTACTGCAATCAAGAAAATCATAATAATACATGCTTTCTTGTTCCTATTATTTCTCAATACTCTCACCTTCTTAAATAATTTCCCCATTAATTATTTTTCCATTATTTATCTTAATCACACTATCCACATAGCCTTTTACATATAATTGGTTATGCGTTATAATCATCATTCTTGCATTCCACTTTGTACACTTATCTATAATACACTTAAGTACACATTCTCTTAGATTTTCATTCAAAGAAGATAAACCTTCATCTATGAGAAATAATCTAGGTCTTATACTCAGCATCCTTGCTATATCAACTCTTCTCAATTCCCCTCCAGATAATTCTCCTGGTTGTTTCCTCAGTATATCCTTTATATCAAGTCTATTAAGAATATCAATATAGTCCTTATTATCAATATTGCATCCCATAGTTATATTATCTTCTACTGTTAAATGAGGAACCAAAAAACTCTTCTGCCTTACATACCCAATTCTTCTTTTATGAATAGGAATATTCACCTTCTCCTCTGATGAATATAGTACATCCTTTCCAAAAACAACTTTCCCTTTAGTTGGAGTCTTCAAACCAGATATAACATCAAAAACACTGGTCTTTCCAGCACCTGATGGTCCCACAATAGCACATCTCATAGATTTAATTCTCAAATTTATGTTCAAATTAATATTCTCATATGCTTGTTCAAACTCAATATTTAACATAATTCTAATCCCAACTCTTTCTACCCAATAAAGTAACTACTATAAGCACCATAATAGCTATCACTATCATAATTAGCGCCATTGCCAAAGCTTCATTAAAATCACCTTCCATAGCGGAATATATAGCTAGTGGTAATGTCTGTGTTTCCCCAATTAGATTTCCTGCAAAGATTATTGTTGCACCAAACTCTGCAAAAGCTCGTCCCCAAGACATAAGCAACCCTTTCAATAACCCAAATAACGCCATAGGTATAGTCACCTTAATAAAAACCTTTATAGGGCTAATTCCTAACACTAAGGTGGATTTCTCTATTTCCACATCCACCTTGTCAAAGGCCTCTTTAGCTATTTGAATAAAAAGAGGCAGAGATACAAAACATTGCGCCATAATAACAGCAAAGAAGGTGAATGGAATGCTTACTCCTAATACAATTAAAATTTTACCTATCATCCCTTCTCTCCCAAAGGCTAAAAGCAATATTATCCCAGCAACAGAAGGAGGACATAATATTGGAATATTTAATATCATAGATATTATCCTCTTGCCCTTGAATTGGTTTCTTGATAGATAGTACGCTATAGGAACTCCTAATATTATATTTATTAGCATAGTAATTCCGGTACTTTTTAAACTCACCTTTAGACCATCTATAAATCTCTCACCAATGCAAATTCCACCTTGATTTAGCAAATATACTATGAGTGATATTATTGGTACTGTAAAAAATCCTATAACAAGAACCAAAATTACTTTTATTATTACAGCTCCAATGTTACTCTTCATTTACATTTTCTCCACACTAATTTCTTCATCTTATTCACCCTTTCCAAAGGAACATTTAGGGTATACACATTTTTCACAATTCAAGCACAAGCCTCCATGAGCTAGCTTTATAATGTCCATCTTCTCAAGCTTTTCCCCAGCCAATATTCTAGGAAGAAGTAAATCAAATACACTTCTTTTAGAATACATAACACATCCAGGTAATCCCAAAATCACTTTATTTCCACTATATGCTACCAATAGCATAGAACCTGGAAGTACAGGTGCTCCATATTTTATAACCTTATCTGCACACTCTCTTATTGCAGATGGTGTAAGATCATCAGGATCTACCGACATTCCTCCAGTACAAACAACTATATCAGCCTCACTCTCAAGTCCTCTATTTATAGCTTGTACAATTTTCTCCTTATTATCTGGCACCTTTACTTGGTTTATAACTCTAGAACCATACTCTTGAAATTTTTCTTTTATAATAGGACCAAAACTATCCTTTATTCGCCCATAGAATACCTCACTCCCCGTTGTAACAACAGCCACCTTCATTTTATTAAATTGTTTTATTTCCACTATTTTTTCATTGATATTTTTTCTTACTTCATCTAATTTATCTGTCTTTATAATTAGAGGTACTATTCTAGTTCCAGCTACAATATCCCCCTTCTTTACAGGAGTGTTATTATGAAATGTAGTTAACACTATATCATCAAAACAATTGAACTTAAATAGCATTTCTTTATTTACCTTTAATAAACCATCCTGTGAAGATATAAAGTTTATCTTCCCCTCTTTAACCTCTGTAAATTCCAAGCCTTCACCAGCCGAAATCTCCCTTAATACTTCTGCTGCATCATTCTCATGGGTCATAGTTTCATCATTTTCCCACACATAGATATTGTCTTTTCCCAGTGATAATAAAACTGGTAAATCTTCTTCTCTTATAACATGTCCTTTTTTAAAAGCTCTTCCTTTAAATTCACCAGGTATTATTTGAGTGATATCATGACATAGAATCATCCCTATTGATTCTTTAACAGGTTTCTTTTTCAAAAAAATCTCCTCCAAACTTTACCTTCTTTAAGTGCTCCCCACTTCCTGTATTCTTTACCTTAAGTATCTCTCCAAGAATAGCAAATGCAATCTCTTTAGGTTCTCCATTTGATATATCGAGCCCCACTGGAGCATATACTCTATTTAATGATTTTTCAGTTATCCCTTTATCTTTTAAACTATTAAGGGTGTGAATTATTTTATGTTTACTACCTATCATTCCAATATATTTGGCATTAGAATTAACAACTGCTTCTAAAGCATCCTGATCATACTTATGCCCTCTTGTTACAATAACTATATAATCATTAGATGTAATATTAATCCCCTTAAGATTTTCATATATATCTCCTTTTAATACCTCTTCACTATTACTAAAAATATCTTCATTAGCAAACTCTTCTCTATCATCCAACATAACAGTTCTGAAATTGAGATAATTACTTAAAAAATATAATTCCTTACCAATATGACCACACCCTGCAATTATTATCCTGTCACTAGGAACAAACACCTTTATATATATTTCTGTCTTTCCTCCACATTGCATATGTAATTCTCCCTCATCATTCAATTCAAGAGTAAGCCGCTTATTCTCACCTTTTTTCACTGCATCAACAGATCTCTCTATTACCTCTTTTTCTAATGCTCCTCCACCTATAGTCCCTGAAATATTTCCATTCTCATCAACTCCCATGGTTGTACCTTCTTTTCTAGGGGAAGAACCATATGTATCAGTCATAATAGCAATAGCACATCTTATCCCTTCTCGTATATTATCTTGGATAAATCTTAGAACATTCAAATCTTCCATTAGTTATCCTCCTTTCCTTTTTAACTATTTAATTCTTTTGCATATAAATTTACCTAAATACATTATAACACTTTATTTCATTTTTAGTAATATTTTACATTGCAGTGTTTTAAAAAAGCACTAGAGCTTTCACTCTTAGTGCAATATAAAAATATTATGCTTTTTCTTTATGATGCAGATAACTTCTCTATGTCTTCCTCATTAACAATCTTAACTTTGTTCAATAATTTTGGTGCAGAAATCTTTATTCCAATAGCTCCCAATGGTGCTGTTACTATTATAGATAATACAGCTATGGCTAACATCAATTCTCCTCCAACTACACCTGCTTCTAGTGGTTTAGCCCCAATAGCAGCCTGTACTGTAGCCTTTGGAACATATGCAATAGCACAAAACAGCTTTTCTTTCATTGATAACCCTGACTTCATAAGAGCTATTACGACTCCAATAGTACGAGCAATAAGTCCTATTGAAATTATTAATAAACCTACTAATCCTGCTTTTATAGCAATATTAATATCCACCGCAGCACCAATCAACATGAATAAGAATATCTGTGCAAAATACCAGATCTTATTTAATGATGGTTGAATCTCCTCAGCAGTTTCTTTACTGTACTCAAGAAGTAAGAAACCTATGGTCATTATACTTAAAAGACCTGATACTTTAATAACACCTCCTAAAATATATACCCCGAAAGAAGATGCTAATAATATTAATAACTTATCTTGCTTAGAAAATTTTGTCTTAAAAATCTTCATAATCTTTATGATCATATAACCTGAAATACATCCTAGTAATATTCCACCTATTATCTCAAAAGGAATTGCTAAAAGCTGCTTTCCTAAAGGAACTCCTGTATTCTTTTCAAGTCCCATAAATACAGCAAATAATGTCATTGCAAATATATCATCGATTGAAGATCCAGCTAATATTAATACGGGAATCCCCTTATCCATACCTCTACCGGACTCTTTTAGTTTAAGCATTGATGGCACTATAACCGCAGGAGAAACTGCAGCAATTATAAATGCTAATATACCTGACTGAATAAAGGACCAATCTAATAAATAATGAGTTATTAACAGTATAGTTCCACCTTCTAATAAACATGGAATTGAGGCCATCTTCATTGAAACCTTTCCAACCTTTTTCAAGGTCTCTTTGTTTATACCTAACCCAGCTCTTAAAAGAATTATTATTAACGCCATACTTCTTATGTCTGCTGCATTATCAAGTATTGCCCCATCAATAAGGTTTAGAGCATATGGTCCAACTATTATACCTGCGATAATCATCCCAAGCAATCCTGGTAATTTAATTTTTGAAAATATTTTATTTCCTAAAAAACCAAAGAACAATATTATAAGTACGCTTTTTATCATTTTACTCTCCTTTTTATTTCAAAATAGAGTTTTATCATCCTTAATGATTATATTATATTTTTTTTAAAACATCTATGGAAAATAGTTAAAAATACCTTGAAGAACAAATGCATACTATGCGTAGGATTAAAAAAAAATGTATAATTGATAATGTATAATGTATAATGATGGATGCTTCTCACTTACATGAGAAGCTACATTTTATTGTTCTTTAAATAAAGAAAGGTTTACTCATTTTATCCTAAGATAAAATATTGTATTTAAAATGCAATGTTTCATTTCTAATGAAACGAGTAAAATCCTTATTATCCAATGAACAATAATATCAAAATTTCACGAAGTGAAATGTCCATCATTATACATTATCCATTCTACATTATACATTATCTTTTATACTTCACATACATCCACTTCATTTTTTATTCTTAAGTAATTTTTTTAATTTTCTTAAGAATAAAAAAAAGACCTCCCGATTCATCGAGAGGATTTTGAGGACATAAACGTGTTTTGGAAATCTACCCTAATAATACATTTTTTTAATGGAGCGGTAGACGAGGCTCGAACTCGCGACCTCCACCTTGGCAAGGTGGCGCTCTACCAGCTGAGCTACTACCGCACATAAAAAAATTGGTGCAGGTGAAGGGAGTCGAACCCTTACACCCGAAGGCGCTAGATCCTAAGTCTAGTGCGTCTGCCAATTCCGCCACACCTGCACGTGTTATGATTCCCAAAGATTAAATCTTCGGAGATCATGATTGAAAATATGAGATCTATTGACACAGATCTCATTTGGCTGGGATAGCAGGATTCGAACCTGCGCATGACGGAGTCAAAGTCCGTTGCCTTACCGCTTGGCGATATCCCAATGTATGGGGTGGACGATGGGACTCGAACCCACGACAACCAGAACCACAATCTGGCGCTCTACCAACTGAACTACGTCCACCATATGGAGCGGGTGATGGGAATCGAACCCACGCTACCAGCTTGGAAGGCTGGAGTTCTACCATTGAACTACACCCGCATAAGTGGTCGGGGTGACAGGGCTCGAACCTGCGGCCTCATGCTCCCAAAGCACGCGCGCTCCCAATCTGCGCCACACCCCGATATGGTACGCCTTAAGAGATTCGAACTCCCGACCTACGGCTTAGAAGGCCGTTGCTCTATCCAGCTGAGCTAAAGACGCATATCACTTGATTTACCACTTATTTTTTCTTTTTTTGTACCCGTCTCTCGAGCACTTCTATATAGTATCACATACTTTGAAGTATTTCAACAAAAAAAAACATAAATTTTAAAGTTTTAAAATTCAAAAAATTCATATCAAATATTTTGTGATTTATATCTATTGTTATATGCATTTATAGGTACTTTTTTAATATTATTTATCTATAAAATCCCTTGATATACTAAGACTTAGCTAATATTAAATAATTTTAAAAATTTTGTGAAATTTCACATAGTTTTTGTTAACAATTTCCAAGTGATACTCTCTAAAAAACTAATTCCATCACCTTAAAGTACAAATACCTATATTTTGATTAAATCAATATTATATAAATTAATAAAAAAACATAAATATAATCAAAAATATTTTTAAAACCTAATACAATAATATATTAACAGAAGAAATTAAATATTAACTATTTAAAATTACATATAATAATGTAGAAATTAATCATGGTATTAATAATTTTAATGTACATTCACAACAATTTACTCTATAAATAATAAAAACCTAACCACATTTGTGATTAGGTTTTTGTTCCTTAGTTTAAACTTCTTAATAGATATAAGATCTTAATTTTTCTTTTACTTCTTCTGTTGCAAAACTAGCTTCAACACCATACATATACATTTGTTTATAATCATCTTCATTAAATATATTCATATCTTCTAATATCTCATATTCTTTATTCAAATCTGTATTAGATACTGTCATATTATCAGTATTTATAGTTACTTTTATTCCATCTTCAAAATATTCCTTCATAGGATGCTCTTCATAACTTACAACTGCTTTAGTCTGAACATTACTTGTAGGGCACACCTCTAAAACAACATTCTTCTCTTTAAGAAGTTTATATGCCTCTGGACAATCTTTTGAATATACCCCATGTCCAATTCTTTCAGCATCTAAAAGTTCTATTGATTTTAATACATTCTCTCCAATTCCTGTTTCTCCTGCATGAATTGTAATTCTGTAACCTAACTTTTTAGCTAAATTGATAGGCGCCTTAAATACCTCCGGGAAACCAGCTCTTTCACTTGAACATAGATCTACAGCAACTACCCCTTTACCAAGGTATTTTGCACCTTTTTCTACAACTTCAAAACATGCTTCAACTGGCATAGTTCTCATACATGATAATATTAGATTTCCGTGTATACCAAACTCTTCTTCTCCACGTTTTATTCCACTAATCACGCTTTCAACTATCTCTTCAAATGTTAATCCTTTATTTATATGAAGTAATGGTGCAAATCTTATTTCAATATATTTTACATTATCCGCTGCAACATCTTCCATAAGTTCGTATGTGATTCTTGTTATGTTTTCTTTAGTTTGCATTACTTTATTTGCTATATCAAATTTCTCTAAGTATTCATCTAATGATTTACAATCTTGAGGTGCCTCTACTAGTTTTCTGAATTCTTCTACAGTTTCTACTCCTAAATCTAATCCTTCTTTTTTAGATAATTCAAATAAAGTCTCCGGTCTAACACTTCCATCTAAATGACAATGTAATTCAATCTTTGGCAATCTCTTAATTTCCATTGTTCGCCCTCCCACTCTTTATATACCAACACTTTTGGATTTTATATTAATTTCTTTCAAAACATCGTTCGTATTTTATCTTTTATTATTATACTCTATTTTTTTAATTCTGCCAACGTTTTCAGTCTTTTTTTCAGTTTATTTATAAAATTATTGAATTATATAATTCCTTCACAATTATTGGCCTGTTTATATTAAAGTATAAAAAAACTTCTGATTACGAAGAAAATTTGAATGACAAATTTTCTTCGTAATCAGAAGTTATTGGCTCCTGGTAGAGACCCCTAAACCATATCATTAGGGTTATACGAAGTTTGTTTTTATTTATTTTTCAATATTGTATCATATATAAAATAAAAGTCAACCTACAAAAATTAACTATTATTAATTTTTGCTTTACTTTTCAATTATCTAATTATAATAAGATTAAAGCACATCCTTTTGAATGTGCTTTATATTTAACGTGAATTTTTTATTATTGCATATTAAAAACAGGTTTATCATTTATAATTTCACATAAGGCTACAACTATACTATTGTGCAAATCTATCTCCCTCAATATACTAATATCTTTAATTATCTCTTCTCTTCTTTGCCATAACCATTCTTTTTTATCACTTCTAAGTTTGCATGCTTTAATAAGCTTTTCAACCTTTTCTATTTGATTTCTATTTTTCAAAATAGAATTATATTCTTTTATGATAATTTCAACTTCTTCATTAGGTCTAACTTCTATCTTATCTGTGATAATAGAATTATCATTATACTTGTATTGCACCTCTTCCTGTATATCTCCTTTAATTACTACTATTTCTGATGGTTTGTTGAAAGCTTTTATATTTAAAACATATCCTCTATCTTCAGGAATATACTCTGATTCACCCTTTGACTTAAAGATTTTAATCGAAATATAATCATCTTTCTTTTCCTGGGTAATTCTAGTTAATGCATATTTATTGTTTTTATACCCTTGAGAAACGCCATCATCCTCAAATAATTCAAATTCTCCTTTATCACCTGGATAGATATTTAATTCAATTGTAGATGGATTATCTACACCATCCCAATCTACTTCTTCACCCAGTGGAATTATAGTACCTGATTTTGCGAATATAGGAATTTCATCTAACTTTCCATAAAGAGCATAATGTCTATTTCCTTCATAATACTCTCCACTAAAGAAATCATACCATTCACCTTCTGGAAGCCATATAACTTTACGTGTTAATTGAGTTACATCATCTTTAGGGTTTACAAAAGGCGCTGCTATTACCCCTTCTCCAAAGTAATATTCATCCTTCCACTTATATGCTTCATCTTCATTAGGATATTCATAATAAAGTGGTAAAAATGGAGGAATATCTTCTTCGTGATTTTTCCATGATAAAGTATAAATATATGGTATTAACCTATGCCTTAATCTCATAACATAAGCTGTTATATCAAGTACCTCTTTTGTATATCCCCATGGATGTCTATCTGCAAATGTCTGTTTTGTACTATGAAGCCTCATTATAGGGCTGAATACACCATATTGAACCCATCTCGTATACAACTCTCCATCAGCTATTCCGTTCATATGACCACCTATGTCATGACTCCACCAACCATACCCCACATTAGCCGCTGTTGAAGTTACATATGGTTGGAAAGATAAGCTTTCCCATGATATAACTGTATCTCCTGAGAATCCAATTGGATACCTGTGATTCCCTAATCCTCCCCATCTTGAGAAAATAAACGGTCTCTTGCTTTCCTCTTTTGCTGCATCTGCAAAATGAAGATGATTTAAAATAAACAAAGGATCTAAATGTGACCATTTTGTCTTCTTTCCCTGCTGCCAATCCATCCACCAAAAATCAACACCGTCTTTTTCATGAGGATGATGAAGATATTTCAAATACCCTTGAGCAAACTTCTTATTAGTAATATCAAAGAAAACCGTGTCTCCTTTTTCCTCATTTACTCCCATGAACTTCGCCATTTCAGAATACATTTCTTCATGTGGCCTTACACCATCTGCAGGGTGTAAATTCAAAGCTGTTTTCAATCCTAAATCATGCAGTTCCCTAATGAATGATTTTGGCTCCTTAAATAACTCTTTATTCCATGTATACCCTGTCCATCCACCGTTTTTTTCTCTAGGTACATCTGTAATATGCCAATCCATGTCAACAATACATACTGAAAGAGGAATCTTCTCATCTTTAAATTTATTCATTAGTCCTAATAATTCCTCATCATTATATTCCCAATATCTACTCCACCAATTTCCCAAAACCCATCTTGGTAACATAGGAACTTTTCCGCTTAGCTTAATGAAATCCTTCAAACATTCTTTATATTTAGTTCCATATCCAAAGAAATAAATATCTTCATAACTTCCAGCTTCCCTTAACTCTTCTACAAACCATCCATCTCTATCAAAAGTAAAGCTATCACTATCATCAACTGTAGCCCACCCCTCTCTAGACATAAGACCAGGGCCAATGTGAGTTTCTCCATCTACATCATCAAGAGTACGCAATGTCCCTCTTAAATTTGGCCAACTATCCATACCATAATTCCATAGGAAACCATTGTCTTTTACTAAAATCTTTAAAGAATTATGAGTAAATCCTAGTATATTAGGAGTATAATCCAACCTTAAATGTTCTGTTTCAATTACCAACTTATCATCATTATTTTCATAAGTAAATTTAGGAACTTCCTGCTTTCTAAACCAAAATGTCTTTGTTGCCTCATCTCTAAATTTATTATTTTTGCTATATTCCATCCTAATCAATCTTGATGTTATAACAGTAAATCTTACATCTTTTCCGTAAACAAATGCTTCTTCATGAGCCTTAGGCTCCATAGGTACTTTTAAACACTCTTTAAATTCTTTCATACCAACACACCCCACATTTAATATGTCTATATTGTATCAATCACTACTACAAAATATCTTCAACTATCTTTTCTAAAAGTACAACTATTTTTACTTGAATAAAACAAGTATTGCTTCTATACTTTAGTTAATAAATCTGTTATTTATTCGGAGGAAAAGCCATGCTTCACACTATAAATATGAATGATAAAACACTTATAGAATGCGAAAATTATTACCTAGACTGTGATTTTGATGAAACTTCAGGACATATTCATAATGAAATGGAAATCTCTTTAATTAAAGATGGACATGGTGAATATGTTGTAGACGGTAAAATAATTCCCGTTGATAAAGGGGATATATTTATCTTTAATAATATTCAGCGTCATGGTTTAAAAGTTACAGGAGATGCTAAGTTAATTAATATGGTAATACATTTTGAACCTAGGTTTATTTGGTCTACTCCAAATGATGTATTCAATTATAAATATTTAAGTGTCTTTTATAATAATAGTATAAAAGGAAATAAGCTTCCTTCCGGTAGCTATTATAATAATAAAATTTCTTCTCTCATGATAGAATTAGAAGATGAATTTGCAAATAAACACCTGGGTTATGATCTTATGGTAAAAGTAAAACTATTGAATATATTAGTGTTATTGATTAGATATGCAGGAGAAGAGGATACAAGCTATTGCTCTTTCAGAACTACCGATATTACAAACATTGAAAAAGTACTTACCTTTATTGAAAATAATTATATGAATCCAATAAAGCTTGAGGATTTATCAAAATTAGTATTTATGAATCCCTCTTACTTCTCTAGATTTTTCAAAAAGCTTAACGGAATTTCCCCTATAGATTATTTGAATAGATATAGAATTCATAAAGCTTCTACACTGCTTGTATCAACGACTCTTCCCATTCTAGAAATCGCATACATATGTGGGTATAATAATGCCTCTAATTTTAATAAATCATTTAAACAGATAACAGGCTTATCTCCTTCGCAATTTAGGATAAATAAGATTATATAAAAAAGGCACGCTGTGAAATGCGTGCCTTTCATTTATTATGCTTCCTTTAATTTATCTTTTTCTATATCTCCTAAACCTTTCTCATCAAGCTTCCTCTGAACCGATTCTTCTATAAGAGTTTTAAATAATACTGTTATAGGAACACCTAATAACATCCCCCAAACTCCCATAATTGCTCCACCTACTGTTACTGATACAATAATCCAAAAAGCTCCTACTCCTACTTTATCTCCAAGTATTTTAGGCCCTAAATATAATCCATCAAACTGCTGCAATATAATAATTATTATTCCAGCCACAAGCGCCTTCATTGGGCTTACAAACAATACGATAAGTACCGCTGGAACTCCCCCTATAAATGGCCCAAAATAAGGAATCATATTTGTTATACCTATAATTATTGACAATAATGGTGAGTATGGAATTTTACAGATAAACATAACTACGAAACAAATAATTCCTATAATCACAGAATCTATTATCTTTCCAATGAAGAATCTTATAAATATTTCATTAGCACGCTTCCCTACTGATAAAGCTTCATCTACACTTTCTTTCTTGTTAAATGCATACATCAATCTCTTTATTCTTGCTAAAAGATCATCTTTATCTAATAACATATATATAGCAATACAAAGACTTACAATAAGATTAAATATCCCGGATGTAACCTGTAGTGCTGCACCCAATGAATTCTGTAGAAGAATAGTTATTGTTTCTCCAAATTTATTCACAAAACTCCCAAGCATATTACTTAATTGTTTAAATACCTCAGAAGATTGATCCATACCTATCGCGGCTACTATTTCATTAACTATATTATTTAACTGTTCAATACTTATTAAATTAACTAAATCCTTTATACTCCTAACTAGTGTAGGTATAATAAATGATATAGAAATAACTATAAGTCCTATTAATGCAAGTAAAATTATTAATACACTAATTCCTCTTTTTAACTTAAACCTATTGCATAGAACCTTAACAACAGGTTCCATTACATATGCAATGGAAAAAGCTAAAATTATAGGTTGAAAAATTTTAAAAATCCAATGTAAGTTTTCCTCTTGTCCTACCATTAAATAAAACAAAATACCAAAAACAATTAAAAACATTGAGTTTAATATTTTCTTTTTTTCCCCTCCAAATCTCTCCATCTAATTCCTCCTTAGTTTCTATAAGTCTTGTCCTAAATTTAATTATACATTATTTCTGTTATATATAAATATTAATAATTTCTTACAATTTCAATAAATTTATAAACTACAACAAAAGCACGCTTGCACGTGCTTTTTAATATTTGCTAATATAATTAATCTACATATTATTTTTATTCATAGCTCAAAACTTTATCAAGAAATTTTTTAAGTTCTTCAGTTTTTGGGTTATTCAATATATCCACACTTCCATGCTCAATTATTTTTTGATTATCTATATATACTATGTGATCTGCAATATGCTTAGCAAATCCTATTTCATGTGTAACAATTATAAAATCCTTATTGTTGTCCTTAAGCTTTTTAATTGATTGAAGAACTTCATAAGTTAAAGCTGGATCAAGTGCACTAGTTGGCTCATCTAAAAGAAGTATTTCAGGATTTATAGCCAAAGCTCTTACTATAGATGCCCTTTGTGCTTGTCCTCCACTAATTTGATGAGGATATTTATCTTTATGTTCTAATAACCCATATTGCTTTAATAATCCTTCAATCAAATCCTTATTAGCCTTCTCTGGTCTATCATGTACTTTTTCAAGTACTAAGCTAATATTCTTGAATACAGTCAAATGAGGAAATAGATTGTTATCTTGAAATACGTATCCTACTTTCTTTCTATAGCTATCTAAGTCGTCTTTAGATAAGTCATGTTCATTAATCATAATCTTCCCATCATCACATTCCTCAAGGCCAGCAAGCAATCTTAAAAATGTAGATTTTCCACCTCCGCTTGGTCCAATAATAGCTACCACATTAACTTCACTCAGGATTAAACTTATTTCATCTAAAACTATATTTCCAGCATATTTTTTTAATACTTTATTAACTCTTAACTCCATATTTACGCACCTCTATAATTAAACCTTTTTTCAAGCAATCTTATAACAAATAGCAACGGAACTGTCATTATTAGATATCCTACTGCTAAAATTATAAACCCTTCAGCATAAGCAAATGTTGACGCTTGAGTAGTCTCAATTACATTGAAAAACTCATCAAATGCCATGTATGATAATAATGCACTTCCTTTTATTAAAAGTGCTAATTGCCCTGTTAAAGGTGGTAATATAGACATTATTACTTGTGGAAATATTATATATCTATATGTTTGATATTTATTGAATCCAAACATCTTAGCAGCTTGCCATTGTCTAACATGAACAGATTCTATAGCACCTCTATAAATATCTGCAATATATGCCCCTGTATATAATGATAATGTAATCACCCCTACTATAAATTTATTATCAATATTAAATGCATATCCTATATAGTAATATGCCGCCATGATAATAACTAACAAAGGAACTCCAAATATTATAGTTTTGTGAAATTCAGCAATATATCTTAAGAAAAGTATTTTAGAATTACTCATAATGTATAACAACAAACCTACTATTAAACTTAATAACAATGCTGATATACTTATTAAAATTGTAGCAATCCATCCCTTCAATATTAACTGTGAGTAATCCATATATGAGTTAAATTCAAGTCTATTTCCAACTGCTCTGTATAAAACAAACCTGAAGAAAGCTATATATACTACAACTGCAATCACAAAATGTAATGTTTTTTTCATACTAATGCCTCTTTCTAGAAGAAAAAGTCTATACCATATTCCTCAAACTCTTTCATCTTGTCTTTTAAATATTTTTCTCTTATTTCATCGTAAGTTCCATCTTCTTTTGCATTCTTAATAAATTCATTAAGCTTATCTATTAATTCTGATTCACCTTTTCTAACTGCTACACCCCATCCTTTTGTGTTTGGTAATGGTTCTAGGACAGTTCTGGTAGTATCTGGATAATTCTCATGATGCCTTATTACTGATAGAGGATCATATATAAATACATCTGCTTTACCTTGTGCAACCTCAAGCACAGCACTTGCTTCTTCATTAACATTCTTAATTGTTGCATTAGGAGCATTCTCTTTAGCCCACAGAGCACCTATTGTTCCTGTTTTTGAAGCGATTACCACATCAGAATTATTCAAGTCATCTGCTGATTGAACTTTTGAATCTTTGTGAACTAACATCATAAGTTGACTTGTTGTATATGGATTTGAAAAATCAACACGTTCTTCTCTTGCAGGAGTTATAGTCATTGATGAAATAATCATATCTATCTTTCCAGTTTCTAATGAAGTGATTAAACTTGGGTATGGTACATCTACTATTTTGATTTCTTTACCTGAATATTCACCAAATGCCTTAGCAAGCATAACACTTGCTCCTTCTGGGTCACCTTTTTCATTTTTTGTTTCAAATGGAGGATACTTTAACTCCATTCCAACTATAATCGTTTCTTTTTCAAGAGTACTCTTGTTTTTTTCAGAGTTATTACCTTTTCCACACCCAACAAGACTAGTTAAAGCCAGCGATACCATCCCTAATATCATAAGGCTTTTCTTTAATTTATTCATTTTTCTTTTCATTTTATTAATCTTCCTCCTTACCTTTATTAATATTTTTTAGGAAATTCATTTATAAAATTTTATTCTATTATTAATCCATATGCATTTCTATTTTTAAATATTTATTATCTCTTAAATACATGCTTGTTATTTTTATAAATTTAATAAAAAAAATACGTTTTTTTCATATGGTGCTTGGACACTTTCTTTTTAGATTGTAATACCTGTAATATGACATTTTATTGTCATATTTTTAAATTTAATTGTATTGGAGTCATTAGCACTCTTTCTCCTCACATAATCTAACAGGATATAATATAGCAACTTGTTATTTTCTGAATATTTAATACTTTAATTATTGCAACTATTTAAAAATAATTATCCTTTATAACTGATTTTAGCAAACCCAACTAAATTGGTCAACTTTAATTATTGTTAGTTATTGTAAATTATCTAATAGCATGTTATAATAACTATTATTAATTAATAATTATTATAACGGCAATTTTTACGAATTATTTTAAATATAATTTTATACATATTTAATTAAAGGAGAGTTATTATGAAATCAATTAAAAAGTTTTATTATTTATCTGTATTTTATTTAATATTAGGTTTATCCAGTGGCGTTTTCTTTAGAGAATTTACTAAATTTAAAGGCTTTACCGGTAAAACTGTTTTGAATACTCTTCATTCTCATGTACTAATATTAGGTTTCGTATTTTTTATTATAGTTATGATTTTAGAAAAACTATTTCTCACATCTACACATAAATACAATAAGACCTTCCTAGTAACATATAATTTAGGTTTAATTCTTCTTATTATTTCTATGTTAATAAGAGGAGTATCTGAGGTTATTGGTAAAGAATTTGTACTTGCTCATATGTCAGGATTAGGACATGCTATTTTAGGATTAGGCTTCATATTCTTTATGATGAATTTATATGATTCAATTAAATAGTTTTTAAAGAAAAAAAGGGACAGTTCTCAAGTTTTTATTATGAATAAAAACTTGAGAACTGTCCCCTTTTTTAGTAAATTTAAAGCCAGCACCTATATAATTAAGGTACTGGCTTATATTACTCATTTAAATTCCTATTTTTTCTAATCTCTTTTTGTATTTTTTTAAGTGCTTTTTTAGACCCTCTTTTAAGATCATGTTCAAGTTTCCTATCTTTGTATGCAGTAAATAATGTATTATAGTCATATCCCTCTGGATAAAGTTCTTCTCGCTTTATATTTAACTTAACTCTTTTAATATTGATTTCCTTATATTCATCTCCAATTAAAACTACTATATTATTCAACTGATCTCTTTCTTGATAAACTATAGCTTTCTGTCCTTTTTCAAGCAATATAACTTGATCACCAATTCTATATTCATACTCTATTGATGCTTTTTTTGAAATAGCCATAGAAACCTGATCATTTCTTAATTTACTTCTTTTTACTAAGTTGTATTCATATTTTTTATCATCTATATACCCCTTAGCTCTTTTTAATACTGATTCCTTTACCCCAACCTTCTTAGATATCCATAGTGCATTACTTTCTCCACCTTCTCCAATAACCATTTTATACAGTGGCTCTAAAGTATCTGGATTAAATTTCATATGAGCATTTCGAAACTCTGGATGTTCATATGCATAACGCTTTATATCTGCATAATGAGTAGTTGCAACTGTTATTGCCCCATAATAATATAATTCTTCAAGGATAGCTATGGCCAATCCTGTACCCTCATTCGGCTCAGTACCTGTACCTATTTCATCAAATAGAATCAAAGAAGAATTATTAGCATGATCAAGTATATCAGAAATATTCTTCATATGAGAGGAAAAAGTACTCAATGCATTTTTTATACTCTGGTTATCTCCAATATCTACAAATATATCATCAAATACAGACAGTTCTGTTCCATTCTTTGCTCTAACATGAATTCCTGATTGCATTGCTAATGTAAGTATACCGATAGTCTTTAATGCCACAGTTTTCCCACCTGCATTAGGCCCTGTTATTATAAGACTTCTGTACTTATCTCCAACTTCAAAATTTAAAGGTACGGTGTCACCTTCTAATAATGGATGGATTCCATTGACGATTTTTATATATCCTCTAGTATTAATTATAGGTTCAATTCCATCAATTTTTTGACTATATTTCGCCTTAGCTGAAATCATATCATATTCAGAAATTAACTCAATATTAATTTTTATTTCTCTTAACCCTTCATATATTATTCCAGTAAGATATGCTAATATTTGATATTCCTCTGCCTTCTCAGCATATTTCAAAGTACTAAGCTCACTATTTAACTTATTTACTGCTGCTGGTTCAATGAATACAGTAGTTCCTTTTGATGAACTGTCAATTATATTACCCTCTACTTTATTTTTATAATTAGCTTTTATAGGGATAACGTATCTTCCATTTCTCATACTTACAAAAAATTCTTGTATATACTTAGAATAGTGCGATGATGATAACATTTTGTTTAACTTCTCTTTAATCTTACCTTCAGTAGCATCTATATTTCTTCTAATTTTCCCTAGTTCCTTACTTGCTGATGAATCTACTTTATTATTTTTTATTATTCTATTAATCTCTTCTTCAATATTGCTTAATTCGCTCATAGAGTATGCATACTCACTTAAAATTGGAGCATATGATTCTTGTTGCAGCATAAACCTCTTTATTTTCCTGCACCCCCTTAAAAAATCACCAATATGAGTAACTTCATCAGCCTCTAATAATCCACCTTTTTCAACTTTCTCCACTAATACTCTAATATCATATATTCCTTCTAATGGAATATGCTTTGAGTCATCTAATATTTTTCTTGCCTCACTAGTCTCTTTTAGCTTTTTCTCTATAACAGTTAGATTACTGGAAGGAAGCATTTTATCAATTAATTGCTTTCCTAACCCACTAATACAGTATCCTTTTATTATTTCCTTTAAATCATTATATCCTAATGTATTAAATGTATTTATATTCAACGTTCTTTCTCCTTTATAAGCAATTTATTAACTCATTAAATTTTGTTTAAGTTTTACATGAATAACTTTTAAAATTTCCTATAAAGTACTGTCCTAAGATTAGAATATTTAGTACATATATTTTTATATATAAAAAAGCCACAGACATGTCTGTGACTTGAAGAATTATCTCTTTTAGTTATTTCTAAAACCTATTATCAATATATTTTATATCGTTTATCAGTTTTAGAAATATTTATAAAGATTGATTATTAATAATTCAAATATATAAATAATCCCATAATGCTTTACTATAATAAATTCTCTTTACAGCATTATTTTATCAAATAACTTCATACTATTATTTATATAAAACTTGAAATGGTACTATTAATACAATCTTTGTATCTTGAGATATCTTAAATAGACATATACTTTATAGATAGTGTTAAATAAATCCTCAACTAACAGAGGTATACTATACCCCTTTTAAAGATTTATTTAATTAAATTTTAAACTATCTAACCAGCAATCTACTCATAAAATACCTCTCAAATTTAATTAGGTTATTTTAAGTTAACCTTTTAGTGTTATTTTAAATTCTAATCTTATATGTAATAATATAGTAATTTTATATTCTTGTCAACCTTCGTAATCTTTTAAAACTAGGGACAGTTCTCAAGAATTTATATATTATATTATGCTCTATGCAATATTTTCGCCCCTTTTTTAATTCACATAATTTTATTAGTATTCCTCAATAAGAATAAAAGTTTAAATTATTGAGAACTGTCCCTGTATTACTAATGACTATACTATAAATTTATACCATACCATCATTCTTAAATATAACTTATTAAGCATTTAAAAATTCACTTATCAAAGAAGAATATCTCTCTTCCTCATTTATTATTTTTACTCCCTTAGAACATAATTCTGAGATTCTTGAAAGACTAATATTACCTATTGCTTCACATATATCTATATATTTATGATTACAAAAACATCTCATAAAGAAAATAACTAAAGCTCTTGTTTTAGTTGCTTTTCTATTATATTTCAAGTAAATATCTTCTTTTTTTGAATTAGTTAATCTAGTTATGAAGTTAATTATTTCTTCTTTTGTCTTAATTCTAGGGAGTATTGTTCTTCCGCTCCTATACTCACCTAATTCCATATTTTCCACTTCAAACTCTCTCTGAATTTTAGAGTCTTCTTCACCTTCATATCCTCTTACACAATTGATATGATTTTTTCTAGCTTCATCTAAAGTTTTTCCATAAAAACTAAGAACGTACTTCTCCTCAAGAATTTCATACTCATCCTTTCTTAACCCCATATAAACTCCAAGAGCTGAATACGGATACTCTTCTGGACATTCTTTATATTTCTTATATTCCATTGGGTTTTGATGTATATACTTTGAAAGGGTCTTTAAATATCTATTATCTACAATAACTTTACTCTTAAATCTCTCTTGAAACAAATGTCCGTGTCTTTTATATCTTTTATTATAAAATAATACATAGGAAAGATTAATGCTATGCATTATTTTCGAAATATCTGCACCATTAGAATCTATAATTAAATGAACATGATTCCCCATTAAACAATAATCATAAACTTTAAACATGAACTTTTGTTGATATTTCTTTATAATTTTTAAGTATCTATCTTTATCCTCATCTTTTCTAAATAACTTTACTTCACTTATGCTTCTACACATTATATGATAAATAAACTTTTCATCTTTTATTCTAGCTCCTCTTGGCATAACAATTCCCCCTCTATCTTCATATCTTTATCTTTTCCATAATATGTAAAATTATTCTTTTCCTTTGTAATTATTTTTATAAAAAAATTGAGTTAATATCATCAGATATTAACTCAACTCATCAAGTTTCATATTAAAATTATATACTATTTAAATCACTAAATATTGAGAACTGTCCCTATCTCTTTACCTATCTCTTATTAAAAACAAAGACTTAAACTAGCTATTAATCTGTTCAGCTATTTCATTTAAGTATTCCCATCTCTCCATCTTTTCCATTAATAATTCTTCTGTTTCCTCTTTTTGCTTAAGGAGTTCATTTATTTTGACATAATCACTTGTTTCTTTCCTTAATTCATTTTCTATATCTGAAAGTTTCTTTTCTAAGTCTTCAATAACCATGTCAATTTGTTCATATTCTCGTTTTTCATTAAATGAGAATTTAACTGTCTTTTTTCTTATATGAGTATTTTGTATATCTTCTTTTTTTACTTCTGAGTTACAACTATTTATATTCTTTTTTGAACTAGCAACTTTTTCTTTATTATTATCTTTAAATTGCTTGATTATCTCAAGATAGTCTGAGTAATTTCCATTATATCTTTCAATATTTCCTTCGCCTTCATAAGCAAAAATATTATTGCATATTCTATCTAAGAAATATCTATCATGGGATACTGTTATTACTGGCCCATTAAATTCTTCAATAAAATCTTCTAGAATTGATAATGTTGTAGTATCCAAATCATTTGTAGGCTCATCTAGCAACAATACATTTGGCGCTCCCATAAGAACCCTTAATAAATGAAGACGTCTTTTTTCTCCTCCTGAGAGTTTTCCTATAAAATTATATTGAATATCTGGTTGGAATAAAAATCTTTCTAACATCTTCGATGCTGAAATTTTCTCGCCATTAGCAAGAGGAAGAAATTCTGCAATTTCTTTAACAAAATCAATAACTCTCATATTATCATCCATATGAAAAGTTTCTTGACTGAACATACCAATCTTCACAGTATCACCAATAGAAATAGTACCTTGATCCGCTTCAATCTCGCTATTAATCATCTTCATTAGGGTTGATTTACCTATTCCATTTTCTCCAACAATACCAATTCTGTCGTCTTTCAAAATCCTGTAACTAAAATCTTTAATGAGTAATTTGTTATCATAACTCTTTGATATATTTTCTATTTCTATAATTTTCTTACCCAATCTTGAACTCAAAGAAGAAAATTCAAGCTTATCTTGTTTAATATCAACCATATCTTCCTTAAGCTTATCAAACCTATCTATCCTAGCTTTTTGTTTTGTAGATCTTGCCTTTGCACCTCTTTTAATCCATGCAAGCTCTCTTCTGAAAAGGTTATCCCTCTTACGTTGAGCTGATACTTCAAGTTCTTCTCGATCTGCTTTCTTTTCTAAGAAAATACTATAATTACCATCATATGAATACAGGTTACCCTTATCAACTTCAATTATCCTGTTGGTCACTCTATCAAGGAAATACCTATCATGGGTAATCATCAATACAGCACCTTTTCTTCTATTAAGATATTCTTCCATCCAAGCAATTATATCACTATCCATATGGTTGGTAGGCTCGTCCAATATTAACAACTCGCATGGAGTTATTAATGCTGTTGCTAAGGCTATTCTCTTCCTCTGCCCACCAGATAATTCTCCTACCTTCTGGTTAAAATCATTAATATCTAATCTTGTCAAAATACTCTTTGCTTCTGCTTCCATATCCCATAAATTAAGGCTATTTATTTGATCTTGGAGCTTAATCATTTTATTATTTTCTTCTTGACTCAGGTCTTTTTTGTTCAATAGCCCTTCATACTGCCTCAACACCTGCATCTCTCTTGAGTTACCTCTGAATACTTGTTCAATAACTGTAGCATTCATATCAAAGTCAGGATTCTGAGATAGAAACTCAATAATTATATTATTCTTTTTAGTTATAGTCCCATTATCAACAAATTCAGTTCCAGCTATAATCTTCAATAATGTTGATTTACCAGTTCCATTAACACCTATTATTCCAATTTTTTCTCCTTCATTAATCCCTAATGAAATATTTTCCAAAAGCACTTTTTCGCTATAGCTTTTACTTACGTTTTCTAAAGTAATTAAGTTCATGTAATCCCTCTCTTTTTCTGTTTTACTCCATCAATTATTGTCTAAAATCTATTATATCAGCTTAAAAAAAATAAACTAGAGTAATATTAAGTGGTTGATTCCTAAAAACTACTTGCTATCAATATTAATCCAAATGATTTTTTATAGCTGACTAGCAACTTACTTATGCTTCCTCTCATGTTCTAATAACCAAGCTTTTCTCTCTATTCCACCTGCATATCCAGTTAATTTACCATTACTTCCAATCACCCTATGACAAGGTATAATGATACTTATTTTATTTTTCCCATTAGCTGCTCCAACAGCTCTTACTGATTTTTCTCTTCCCATGGCTATAGCTTGTTCCTTATAAGATATAGTTTCTCCATAAGGAATCTTGGTCAATTGATCCCATGATTTTTTTTGAAACTCTGTACCCTCAAATTCTATAGGTATTTGAAAACTCTTCCTCTCGCCTTTAAAATATTCTTCCAACTGTTTCTTGCTCAAAGCAACAACCTCGGATACTGCTCCAATATGATTATTATTTATTTTATAATTTTCCTTTTCTATATAATTAACATATGACTCTTTATTTAAATCATCCAAGAATAATATACTAGTTATAGCTTTTTCATTTCCACAAATCTCTATAACTCCTATAGGTGTATCTATATATTCAAAATGCCAACTTAATTTCTTTAATTTTTCCATTTCCGTACCTCTGTACATTAATATTTATATCATAATTATACACTCACTTTTACATATTCAATAGAGAACAAAAATAATTAATACATCATATAATACATTGAATTACTTATATTAACGGAAGGAATTAATATGCATTATAATGATTGTTACGATGAAACTTTCAGAGATATAAATGATCTCTATATCAGAGAATCTAATATAACCATAAAAAATAATCTAAATACTACCTTAATACGGACAAATGTAGAACTAAAAGGTGGTCATTTCAGAAAAGGACCTTGGGAGGATGAGGAACTCCCTGGATCAATAATTTCTTCAGGTGATAAAACCACCTTTTCAGTTAATAATGAGGGGATATCATATGTTAATGGCCCCAAAGGTTCCGTTACTTATACTACAGCCAATCCTCTAAAAGGTGTAGATAACCCCAGAATAATACTACACTGGAATAACCCATTAGGTACTGAAAAAAGCACTTACTATGTTACTTCTTACCCTTCTGAACTGATAGAGTATACTCAATATCCTCCTGAAGATGTTTTAGATAGCTGGAGTCATAACATTGAAATTGTTATATCTGAAATCTAATCCTTAGGGACAGTTCTCAAGAAATCAGTAATTCTGCCTAAAAAACTCAAAGGGACAATTCCCAAGAAATTGCCCTTAAATTCTAATTTCTTGAGAACTGTCCCCTATTTAATCTTCTTCTATTTTATAGCATTAATCTTATACATAAGATACATTTCCTCGTTAAAAGGATGATTTTTCCCCTTTTCCCTTTCAACGCATATATTCCCTGATACCTTTCTATACTCAAAAAATTCACTGTTAAAAATTCCTCTTCCCTCAGTATAAGAGGAAACAACCGTACCATATTTATGCGATGTATCGGAGGGAATTATTCCATTTATCTCTAATTCACTACTTGAATTTGATATATCATTAACTTTTCCCCTCATAATTTCAATATCAGAAATAGCTTTACCTCCAACTGCTTTAGGAACATTCAGTTCAAAACTAGCATATGGTTCTAAAATTTGTGTACCCGCCGCTTTTATTGCCCTCATTAAAACCAATGGGGTAAGATTTCTAAAATCAGCAGGTGTGCTGCATACACTATCATAGTCTGAATAGAAAAATATAACTTTCATATCAGTCATTTCCCATCCTTTTAATCCTCGTTTACACGTATCAAAAACAGCTTCTCTCACAGCATTCTGAAAGGGTTTTAAAAGATCTCCATATGAAACCTCTGCTTCATAAATTATTCCAGTTCCTCTTTTAGCTGGCTCTACTCTTATACCTACCCCTGCAGCAAAAGGATTTTTCCCTCTGTAAATAGGCATTATACTCTCTCCCACTCCAATAGGTGCTTCCTTATATATAGTATGAACATCATCAAATATAACCATTAAACCAAACTGGTCCTCTAATATTTCCTTAATTATATCTATCTGAATCTCTCCAATGATACTAATATAAATTTCTTTTGTATAATCATCTACTTCTAAATTCAACAATGGATCTTCAATACTTAACCTTTTAAGAGCTTCGAAAAGAGCTACCTTTTCTCTTGGATTTATACACTTTACAGCAGTCTTAATAGTCGGTTTAGCTATGCTGGCAACCTTCATATCACTACTTCTATATCCTAAAATATCTCCAACATTCAAATTATCAGTACCATAGATAACCCCTATATCTCCCTTAGTAATCTTATTAGCTTCAATATTTCTACCTTCTTCTAATACTTTTACTTTTTTAACTTTAAATGTTCTATTACTATCATGAATTTTCACTGTATCTCTAACGCTAAGTTCCCCATCATAGACCTTAACAAATATCTCTTTTTCCCCATTTTTATTGTGAGTTATCTTAAATACCCTACCTGATAAATCCTTATTAGTTTTATCATTAACATTAAACATTTCAGGTATATAATTAAATATTTCATTAATCCCTAATCCAAGCAAAGCCGACCCAAAAAACACAGGGTATAATTTACATTTATTACTCTCATGAATTATCCTATTTATTACATAGTTTTCTTCAAAGAGTTCTGCCTCCAAATATCTCTCCAACGTTAACTCATCTATATCACATAGTCTTTCTATAGCTTCCTCAATAATCTCACTATCATTTAATATATTTCCTATCGTTACTTCTCTAGTGCCTTGATTATCTATACTCTGAAGTCTCACTATATTTTCACTCAATAATTCTCTTATATCTTTAATCAACTCTTCGCAATCTACTCCAAGTCTATCTACTTTATTAATAAATATTATTGTAGGTATTTCTAAGGACTTTAAAATCTTAAATAGTACTCTCGTATGCGATTGAACTCCTTCTTTTGCTGATATAACCAATACAGCGCAGTCAAGTATACTCAGTGCTCTCTCAACCTCAGCCACAAATTCTACATGTCCAGGGGTATCTATAATATTTATCTTATTCCCATTTATAGTAATAGATATAGGGGTAGATTTTATAGATATTCCTCTTTTCCTTTCTATATCCATTGAGTCTGTTTGAGTATTACCATTATCAACTCTTCCAATTTCTCTTATAGCACCACTCATATATAATAAATTCTCTGTAACTGTTGTTTTACCAGCGTCAACATGTGCAACAATACCTAAATTAATTATTTTCTTTTTATTATTTATTTCATTAATTATTGTTTTATTCTTAATCAAATTATGCCTCCAATTTCGGCATGGACTTGATAAAACATTTCATTGAATTAATCTTTACCTTTGCAAGCACCATGCCTGTTTTTTTATAATTCTCTCTGAAATATTCATTTTTTTCATATTTACATCTCCTTTTGTAATATAAATTTGCTCTTTTATTCAATACGTATATAACTTGATGAAAAGTAGAGCTTATCACATCTTGAGTTCTTAAACTCAACTCTCTATAATTATATTATTTATTAAATGACATAAATTTAATAGGTATAGAATGACTATATTTATTTAATACATAAATTATAAACTTAATTACTTATAAATTGAATTCTCATTAATATCCATGTATACTTGTTGTTGGATAAACACTTGATGTACTAGAGGAGGTTAAAATGAAGTTACTAACTTTAAATTGTCACTCATGGCAAGAAGATAATCAAATTGATAAATTAAAAATTATAGCTGAAACTATACATAAAAATGACTACGATGTTATAGCCCTTCAAGAGGTTAGTCAATTAATTTCCTCAGATACCGTTTACGACAATATTCACAAAGATAACACAGCCTTCTTAATAAAAACATTTCTTGAAGAAATATCTGATCATAAATATTACCTAACATGGGATATATCCCATATTGGTTTTGATAAATATGAAGAAGGGGTAGCAATATTATCAAAATATCCTTTAATAGAAGAAAATTCTTTTATTGTTTCTTCGTCAACCACTCGTGATAATTGGAAAACTAGAAAAATAATATGTACACGTATAGAAATAAATTCTCAAATATATGATTTCTATTCAGTTCACCTTGGATGGTGGGACGATATTCAAGATAAGTTTGATTCTCAGATAGATAAATTACTTAATTACCTAGATGAAGAAATTCCTAGTTTCTTAATGGGTGATTTTAATAATGATGCATTTATTGCTGAAGAAGGATATGATTATTGCCTATCAAAAAACTTATATGATACTTATTCTCTTGCTCAAACAAAAGATAATGGGGTTACAATTGAATTTGAAATCCACGGTTGGGAAGGAAGAAGTAAAAACAAAGAACACCGTATTGATTGGATTCTTACTAATAAAAACTTGAATGTACTATCCTCAAAATGTATTTTCAATGGAAAAAACGAACCTTTTGTTTCTGATCATTATGGGGTTGAAATTGAAATTGAATTTGATAAAGTCTCTATTTAATATTTACTGAAAATAAATAACCTTGTGTAATTGGAAATCTCCAGCTATACAAGGTTTGTTAATTAATTTAGTATTCATATCTTTAGGGAACGCTATTTTCCTATAAGTATTTCTTCTCTTCCATCATCATTAGCTTCAATTTCTTTAGCAACTTCTATAGGTGACCTCAATCTACTCTTATCTGCAATGTGAGTAGACTCATCCCAGAACGGGGTATCCATTCCTCCCATATAAACTGCTGTTATCCTTAAATCTAAATGACTAAACTCCTTTTGTATACTCTCCGTAAATCCTCTCACAGCAAACTTGCTTGCCGCATATACTGATTCATTAACTTTTCCCCTTAAACCTGCTGTAGATATTATATTCAATACTCTTTCTTGTGTAATTGCAATGAACTTTTGAGTCATCAATATAGTACCTTTAACATTAACATCAAACATATTATCTATCTCTTCTAATGTTGAATGATTTAATGGTCCAAAGTATCCTACTCCTGCATTGTTTATTAAATAATCAATATTATTGTACTTATCCTTTATATTTTTGAATAGCTCATTTATCTGATTGTTTTCACTTATATCGCATAACAAATATTCACATGATATTTCTTTATTCTTTAAATCATCTACAGCTATTTTAAGCTTATATTCAGTTCTACCAACTAAAATAATATGATAATTTTTCTTCCCATATACCTCTGCAAGAGCTTTTCCAAGACCACTTCCGCCTCCTGTAATTAGAACTTTTTTCATATGAAACACCTCAATCTTTATATAAATATCTATAATTATATAAAATTATTAAGGGACAGTTCTCAATATTTAGCGGAAATATATTTGTCATACTATTTTATATCCTAAAATATTGAGAACTGTCCCCTTAATTTTCCCTTATTCTTGAGAACTGTCCCTTATGATTTATCATTTATATCTCTTCTATAATCTTCTCAACCCATTTACAAAGATTTACCGATGCCTTCTTAGCAGTCTCCACAACTCTATCATGTGAATGTTTTACCTTCTGTATTCCTGTTGCCATATTAGTTATGCATGATATCCCTAATACTTTGATTCCTAAATAATTTGCTGCAATTGTTTCTGGAACTGTTGACATACCAACTGCATCAGCTCCTTGACCACCAATTGATCTAATCTCTGCTGCTGTTTCATAGTATGGCCCCATAAATCCAGCATATATTCCTTTTTTATACTCTATATCTAATTCACTTGCAATTCTTTCAGCTTTACTGATTATAGAAAGGCTATATGGCTCAGACATATCAGGGAAACGCACTCCAAATCTTTCATCATTAACTCCAATAAGAGGATTATCCCCAAATAGATTTATAAAATCAGTAATTATCATTAATGTTCCTGGTTTAAAATCAGTATTTATTCCTCCACAAGCATTAGTAACAATCATATTTTCTATTCCTAACTGCTTCATAACAAATACAGGATAAGCAACCTCTTTCATTGTATATCCCTCATAAAAATGAAATCTACCTTGCATAGCCATTATTTCTACACCATTAATTTTTCCAAAAACTAATCTTCCTTTATGACCTTTCACTGTAGATTGTGGAAAATTCGGTATATCTTTATATTCAATGTACTCCTTATCTTCAATTACATCAACAAGATCTCCTAAACCTGACCCTAGTATAACCCCTATCTTTGGCTGCATTGTTGCATTTTCCTTAATATACTTAGCTGATTCACATACTTTTTCATACATTCTTTCCATTAATATTCCTCCTCGTGTAACCGGTTTCAAAACCCATAAATTACTTTTTATTTTGAATATCTTTTTTAACGCCAAAATGAGCTTTATTATTTTAATAAACCCTCACTTTTTCTGCGCACAATATCATATCCTAAAACATATTTCTCATTTTCATTGATCTTTGATTGTATTTTATTAAGAATCATTTCAGCAGCCTTCTCACCTGACTTTTTATAATCAAAATCTACAGTTGTCAAACTTGGTTCAATTATCGATGATATCTCCATGTTATCTATTCCAACTACAGAAACCTCTTCTGGTATTTTAAATTTCTTTTCTTTCAAATATTTCATAGCGCCTATAGCTAATCTATCTGCTGCAGCAACTACTGCTGTTGGTAACTCCTTATTTCTATCAATTATATGTTTCATTGCTTCATATCCAGATAGAATTGATAAGTTACTTATTTGTATATATTCCTCTCTAATTGGTATTTGGGCTAATTTCATAGCTTCTATATATCCTGCTCTTCTTAACTTTCCAATAGATTCTCTTCTATCATCTAATCCAATATATGCAATTTTTTTATGCCCATTTCTAATCATTAACTTTGTAATATCTTTAACAGCATTAAAATCATCATATAATACACTGGATACCTGAAGATTTTCATTTTCTTGACCTATTACAACCACTGGAACCTTAATACTATCAATAGCATCTATATGCATTTGAGTAATATCTACTGGGAAAATTATTATACCATCCACCTGTTTTCTATTAAATATTTTAATATATTCAACTTCCTTTTCGATATTTTCATTTGAATTTGCAAGTAATACATTGTATCCCTTACTCTCCAGTATATCTGTTATTCCTTCTGTTACACTTGAAAATGTATCTATACCTATATTAGGTAATATTATCCCAATCATATTTGTTTTATTAGTTGCAAGCTCTTGAGCTAGTAAATTAGGTTTATATCCTGTTTCTTTTATAACTTTTTCTACTTTTAATCTTAATTCACTACTTACATTTTGAGAATCATTTATAACTCTAGACACTGTAGCTTTAGATACTCCAGCAAGCTTTGCAATATCACTCATTTTCATAATCTTATCACCATCTCTTTTGTAACCGGTTTCAAATTTAATTTAATTATATACTTTCTTTATAACTTTAGCAAATTTAGATTTTGAATACTATCCAAAAATCAGGGGACAGTTCTCAAGTTTTTGTACTTAATGAACTGTACAAATAGCAATTTATTGAGAACTGTCCCTCTAATTTATTATTCTATAATCCTATGCACCCATAGATATAGTTTCTTCACTTTCATCTTCCAATGCAATAATAGCCTTATTTTTATAACCTAATAAACATATTACGCCTCCAAATAATCCTGTACATATGAACATCATCGCCATACCTGTTCCCTTTCCATTACCTATATATCCTTTCATCATTTCAATAATAACACTGTTATTACCAACCATTGGTTCAAATATATAATCTGCTAAGATTCCACCAATTACGTATCCAATAGAAGATGTTGATTGTTGTATCATACTTCTTATGGAAAATACTCTTCCCTGAATTTCTGGTTCCACATTTATATGCCATAGAGTATTATTATTAGATGATATAAAAGGAATAAATAGAGCTGAGGCAAATGCGCCAACATACCATAGCATTGTATTGCAAGATGCTAAAAGTATATCTCCAATTATGAAGGATAATGCTCCTGCTAAAAATATTATCTTAACTTTTTTAACCCTTAAACGATATCTTGTAACCAATATACTACCCACTACTCCACCAATTCCAAGAAGTGTTCTTATTATTGAAAGTATCATCTCATTATTTCCACTTCTAGCTAATATCATTGGAGTTAATATCCCAAAGTATGTCATAGTACTGATAAGATTTATGATACAAAAGAAACCCATTAAATATAGTAATCCTTTTTTGTTACTTAAATATTTAAATCCAACTATAAAATCCTTAAACCATAAATTTTTGTTACCTTTACTTGAATTTATAACTGGAATGCATACTAAGGTTAATGATAAAACTGCAAAACTAAACGTTATTATATCTATAATCATTACACCTTCAATTCCAATAATGCTAAGTAATATACCTGCCAATAAAGGTGCTGCCATTGTGGATGCATACCCTGATAAAGAACGCATACCGTTTACCTTTACATAATCCTTTTTATCAAGCATTACAGTTATTGAAGCAGAGTATGCAGGATATTGAAAACACCCAAATACGCTTGCTAATGTTTCCATTATAAACATATGATATACCTCTAATTTTCCCATTAATAGAAGTATGAACATTCCAACTGTCATTGCCCCAGACATTAAGTCAGAAATAATAAGAATTTTTTTCCTGTCATATCTATCAACGATGCTTCCTGCTAAAGGAGATAATATTACATATGGAATAACGGAACAAAATCCTAGCATAGCTGAAGTTGTGGCTCTTCCCGTTTGTTCATAAGCCCATATTAACAGAGTAAACTTGGTCATTTCTGTTCCCAGAGTAGATATGAGTTGTCCAAACCACATTAACTTAAAGGCATGCATACCTTTTAATTTATTAAAACTACTTATTTTATTAAAACTGCTTAATCTATTAAAATACTTTTTCATAATTATCTCTCCATTTCTGATTATGAAAATGGACATAATAAAAGAACCCCTCTATTATTATCCATCGCTCATATTAATCATAAATTGCAATCAATAGAATGAAATATAATAATTTCCTGGTTCTAACTAATAAATATTTCTTAACTCAGTTGAAAGTTATCATAACTATTCTAATTGATATGCTTAAAAAAGGGTATACTTCACCAATTCTTAAGCTACATCAATTAAAAGAATAATTTGATAACACATTAGACATCCAACTCCTAAATAATATTTTAAAATTCAATTATATAAATTACAGAATTATACACTTTTAATTTTATACTATTATCCTTATATTATCAATCACCTTACTTATAATCCTCTAAATTCCTTTTAATTTGTTCCTTTATATCTCTCAACTTTAATATATTATTATCTATTTCACCCCTATTATTCTTAATACTAATCAACTCTGTGAATAATTGAAGTCCTATGTCCCCATTAAATCTCCCTTTATCTATACAATAATCAAGAATATATATAAGATCCTTAATTTCTTGAATAAAATCTTTATTTGGCGACTGGACTAAAAAGCTTTTAATCCATTGATAGATTTCTCTATCTTTCACCTTACTCTCTGCTTCCATTAATTCATCAATCTTATCCAGTACTCTTTTGTCTATCTTAATATCCATTGACTTCACATTCTCTATTAAATGTTCAATTTTTGTAGGACCCGTCAAAGCTTTCCAAACCCCTTCTTTATTAGTAACCCATGAAATTGACAATTGTGCCATTGTACATCCGTGTTCTTCTGCTAACTTTTCTATATCTTTAATTACTTTTGATACTCTCTTCATTCTCTCTTTATTAAATAAAGGATCTATAGACCGTATATCATTATCTAGAAATCTTGTATTTTTATTTATTACTCCAGTCAATAACCCTCTAGCTGTTATACTGAAGGGAATAATTTTAACGCCGCTTGTCCTTGAATCTAATTGATTGCTTTTACTGGAAGTAAACCTTCTTATATAATTATAGTTTTCGCTGTTTATAATATTGAGCTCTGTTAAAACAGAAAACACCTTTCCTTTGTTCAAGTACTCACCAAGTTCTTCATTATTCATATGACCTATACCGTATTCTCTTATATAACCTTTTCTCTTTAAACATTCTAACCCTTCTATAGTTTCTTCAATATCACTTTGTTTGCTACCATAATGAATATGAAAGATATCAATATAATCTGTATTCATTCTTCTCAATGAGCTTTCACATGATTTCAATAATTCATCACCTGATATTCTGATTTTATTGTTTTGAATACCTGCTTTAGTGGATATTATTATATCATTTCTCCTACGACCTAACGCTTTACCTAATATTTCTTCACTATGCCCATATATGCTTGCGGTATCAAAATATCTTATTCCCATATCATAAGCAGCATTTAGTATATTTATTTTATCTCTTTCACATAACTTCTTCCCATAAGCACCGCTTAATCCGTAACATCCATATCCTATTTTTAACCCCTTATCAAAAATCTCCATAATATATCATTTCCCCTTCGAAAATATTTCAATCTTTGTTTCAATAGCTTTTAACTGTTCCTTAGCTGTCTTTATATCCTGTTCTAATCCCCTAATATACTCAAATTTATCAGATATAATTTTTTTGAGCCTCTCTAAATCTCCATCTCTTATTATTCCCTTGGAAATATTACTATCAACTTGTTGGTCAACTTCAAGTATTTCCTTTATTTCACTTAAAGTAAACATAAGCTTCTTTAATTGCAGAATACTCTTTATTTTGTTACAGTCACTAATAGAATATTCTCTTTTTCCCATACTTCTATCTGGCTTTAACATTCCTAGCTTTTCATAATACCTTAAAGCATCATTAGATATACCATATTTTTGACTAACTTCACTAATCCTCATCAAATCCCCCCAATCACTTTACTCTTAATAAAATTATATTAGTTGGAGTTTACTCCATGTCAAGAAATAATAATTTACCTTAGATAAATTATTCTCACAATCGTTAAATTGATACAATTCTTTATTTATATAACAAAAGAACTTACAAAATATATGTAAGTTCTTTCAATTTACTGTTTATTATGATTCAATTAAGTTTGATACTTCTACTTCCATCACTTGATTATTGTTTAAATCTTTAATTATTGCAGTATTCTTATCAAAATTTAATTCGTTAATCCATACATTAGTATTATTGTACTTAACATCGAATACACCTTTTGAATTAAAAATTTCCTGTGCTCTTCTCATTAACATATATATCACCCCAAAGATTATGAATTAATATTATACAATACTTGAAACTCACATATTAATTATTAAGGAACGCTTATACTCCCTTGCAGTAATTAAATATTGTACAGTTCAAATAATACACATATAGTTTAACCATTTGGATAATTTCAATTCTAATTCTTAAAACTTTGTGATGATATAATATACATGATTAATCAATCTTAAACATATCTGTTTTTTCTTTTAAATCTCTTGTCATATTATTTAAGTCCATTGTACTTGCTCCTATTTCTTCGAATGAACTAACTTCTTCCTCTAGAATACTGTTAATTTTACTTATGGAGTTAGCGCTATTTTGAGTACTTTCTGATATCTCCTCCATAGCCTGTCTTAATTCTTCTGAAACAGTTGATTGCTGCACTGATGATTCTGAAATTCCTTCTAGTTTTCCAGTAATGTCTTCAATTAATTTTAATATTTTTTTAAATTGATCTTCTGTATCTTTTGATTTATGTGCACTTATCTGAGCATATTCCTGACCTTTAGTAATTGCTAAATCAGCTATACTAGTCTTGTTCTGTATTTCTTCAATTAAAGCACTGATTCTAGAAGTTGCCTGTTTGCTTTGTTCTGCCAAATTCTTGACTTCATTAGCTACTACAGCAAACCCTGCTCCATGTTCAGCCGCTCTTGCTGCCTCAATAGATGCATTTAAAGCTAGTAAATTTGTTTGATCTGAAATACCTGTGATAATTTCCACTATTTCCCCTACTCGTTCTGATGAATCCTGAAGCGCCTTAATGATTCCATATACTTCATCAGATGAATTTTTAGCTTTATCATTAACCTCAACAACTTCATTCATATTTCTCATACCTATATTGGCAGAATCTAATACCATTTTACTATCAGAGAATACTGCTTGAGAACTATTAGAAATGGACTCTGAAGTAATTGCCATATCTTCAACAGATGATGTTATCTCAGTAATAATTCCAGCATTATTTTGAATACTGCTTGATACTGAATTTACATCATTTGAAATTTGCTCCATTCCTATATTAGCATGATCAATTACTGTAGTCATTTCGTTAGTTGAATGTGCAACTGTATTAGCATTTTCTTGAACTTGTCCAATTAACTCTTGAATCTTATCTATAAACAAATTAAACCATTTTACTAATTCACCGATTTCATCTTGTGAGTCACTCTTTAGTCGTTTTGTCAAATCACCCTCACCTTCAGCAATATCTTTTAGCATATTAATCGTACCTTTTATTGGTTTCACAGTTCCTCTTATAATAAAGAAAAGAATTAACAATATAATAATTAAAGAAACTCCCGACATAAAAATAGCATAATTTCTCACTTTATTTGCTTCTTTCAATATTACATCTGTTGGTATATTTACTGCTACTGACCATGGAGTTTGTGATTTACCAATACTTATAGGACTGTACATACTAAAGACCTCTTCATTTATAACCTCTGATGCAATAACTGTCTCATATGGTTTTCCTGATTTTATAGCAGTTTTGGCTTTAATCATTTCTTCTTTAATACCCATATCATCATCAGTACGTTCATCAATAGGCTTATCTATATACTTGTCTTCTTTATGTGCAACTATTATACCCTCATTTGAAATCAAAGTAGCATATCCATTACCGTAAAACTTTAATTCTTTTATCATATCTTGTAATGACTCTAGTGAAATATCAATTCCTATAACCCCTAGTACTTTATCCCCTTCCATAACGGGAACAATTACACTAGTCATCAATATTTCCTTTACGTCAATAACATCTTTGTATGGATTAAGAATTGTTTCTTGTTTGTTATTCTTGGGAAGTATATAATAATTAGCCTTATAGTCATCATTATAATCAACGATAGTCTTGCCTTCTTTTCTATACCAATAAGTTGCTAATCTCCCTGTCTTATCATATCCTTCAGCTTTCCTGTTAGCATACTCTTCATCCTTACCATCAAATGCATTCGGCTCCCACATATTCCAAACAGTTAGAAAATTACTATTATCTTCTAAAATTTGTTTCATAATATTGTTCAACATCACTCTATCAGGATTGCCTGAATTCCTAATACCTTTTGCTGTCTGTGCTAATGTCCGCGCTGCATCCATAGCAACTTCCAATTCTGCCCTGACATAAAGAGAATACCTATTAGCCATTTCCCTTTCCTCATTAATCGCTTTATCCATAACCGTATTCTCAAATTGAATCAGTATAAATCCAATTGTTGTAGAAAAAGTTAGTATTACTGCTAGTCCAATTAGCACCAAAAGTTTCCTACTAAGTTTTTTAAATTTTATCATACGATCTCTCCC
The DNA here is from genome assembly GCF_027938815.1 of Oceanirhabdus sp. W0125-5. Lineage (GTDB taxonomy): Bacteria > Bacillota > Clostridia > Clostridiales > Clostridiaceae > Oceanirhabdus. The sequence continues at coordinate 689,069 of NZ_CP115913.1, read as the reverse complement.
ATTTAGATTATTATGTAGTTCCTCCACTTAAAAGGATACATGGAATAAAATTTATAGTCAATTTGATTTTTCAAATTTCTACATTTTTTTTAATTATTCGCTTTTATTGTATGGTATGAAATTTCAAGTTGCAATTTATAACCATCGGTGCCTATTAGTGTAAAAAATAAAAACAGTCAAAGTTGTCTCTCCTCTGACTGATTCTTTCAATTATTCATTTATATTTTTCTCTTCTTAAATCTAATGAACAATACACATATCACAAGCATAGCTGCATATCCTATACAAAATGCTGTTACTAGAAATAATATCTTGTTTACAATATGATTCTTAAAAATACCCTTAAGTATATGTTGTGCCAATAAAAGTATTATACTAAATAAAATAATATACCCTGCAGCTTTTAAAGTATCCTTTATCGTTCTAATATTACGCTCTTGTTTTGTATGCTTATCAGAATAGATTGGTAAAGTTCCTGTTTTTGCAGAAAAGAAATGAATTGAGTCCCCAACAGAACATACATAATCCCATCCAGCAGCTTTAAAAACCTCTAGATATTCTGATTTATCTTCTCCACTTATTTTCATGCTATCAAGATTATATACTAAATCTTGACTTTCGCCTTTTTTAAATTTATACCCAAGCCCTTTAAACTTGTAAAAAATCCATCCTTTAGCTGCCATATTGCTTAACATTTTCATCTCTTTCTCTTCAGCAAACCCTAGCCCCATAGAAAATTTAAATTTTTTTCTGCTATGCTTCATTTTTACTTCTCCCCTCTAACAAGTTTAAAACTGTTTTTCCATGTTCAGCCATCCTTATTCTTCTTTTAACCTCTTTTAAAAGAACTGTTCTACCTTTATCTGTAATAGTGTATACTTTTCTTCTGTCATTATCATTTTGAATTTGATTTATCATTTCTGCACTTTGCATCTTTTTCAATATTGTATATAATGATGCTGGTCCTATCTTTAATTCTCCATCTGTCAGCTCTTCTATATTCTGCATTATGCTATAACCATGCTGTTCCTCAACTAATGTGAGTAATATATAATAGGCTGAATCTGTTAACTGCTCTTCATCAAAAGAACTCTTTCTTGCCATATTTATTCCTCCATTTTTTTATTTACATATGAACATCTTCAATTGGAAGTAATTTCACGAAATTCTTAGGTACATTACTTTCAAGGTCTTTCATAACTTTTACTTTTATATCCCCATTATTTTTATCCTGATTATCTTTAAAATAACAGTACGCAAAATAGTGTCCCAAATACTGATTTCTATAATCTTTATCATTTATTAATAGTTCAGTATGTTCTAAAGATAATTTTGAATAGTTTTGATTTATATAATAAGATTGAGTTAAGTTAAAAATACCCATTTCAACTTTTGAATCATATCCTTTACGCTTTATTCTTAACCACCTACCACCATCAGTATAAAAACAACCCGCTCTCATTGGTATTAAAGTAGCCACTGATATACTGATTGCCATGGAACCTAACAACAATATAAAAAAATTAGATTCATACGCATACAAACATAACATTATAATTCCAAACACAAGAGAGGCGAAAGGACCTCCTATTAGCACATTTGCAAATTTATTAAAATTATCTTTATTATCATTAATAGGTACAGTAGCTGCACATCCTCCCCACATAGCTTTATTTTTCTCAATATATGGAATGATTTTACCATTCTCATCTCGCTTTACCCCAAACGGTCCTACAACAAATAGTTCAAAACGAAATCCTGATAATATGCCTACAATTGTATGCCCCAGTTCATGTATAGTAATAACACAAAAATAACAAAGAATAGCTTGAAATATATACATTACTATATTCATAAATTTTCCCCTTTTCACGTATATCATTAAATAATATATCATTTAATGATATATTATTTAATGATATACTACCATGATTTTCTATACATGTAAACACTTATTTGACTTATTTTACAAAATAATGTATAATTGTTATGAATAATAATACAATTAAAGGTGGGATGATATCCGGCAAATTCAGTGTTATTAAAATCGTATAACATGAATGAGCATGGAAGTGTGACAAAATCATATTAATAATTAAATTAGGAAACAATTAGATTCAATTTTAGCGTAATATTTCTTCAAATTATTACACATAAAATTGATTATTAAGATTGCCTAAATTTATTAAATGATTTTGATTACTCATAGTTCCATTGCACCTTATTGGAAACACGCTTTTACGAGCTACAGAGTAATCTGTAGCTCTTTTTTATTATTAAAAATTGTATTGTTATTCAAAAATCAATTATAAGGAGATTTTAAAATGAAAGAACTTAATATAAATAAAAATATTGATTTAATAAAACTAATTAATGATATTTCTCCTAAACCTGAATTATATACACCAAGCGATGATAAGTTTTGGGATGATGAATACATCTCAACTCAAATGTTAGCAGCTCATCTTAATCCAAATATTGATGGAGCAAGCCGAAATTTCAAAACAATCAATGCAATTACAAATAATCTAATTAATTATTTTAATATTAATGAAAATACTAATTTACTAGATATGGGGTGCGGGCCTGGTTTATACTGTGAAAAATTTGCCCAAGCTGGAGCAAATATTACTGGAATTGATTTATCTAAAACTTCAATTACTCACGCTATAAACTCTGCTAAAGATAATTGTTTAGAAATTAAATATATTAATGACAGTTACTTGGATATGGATTTTCAAGAAGAATATGATATTATCACACTGATTTATTATGATTTTGGCTCTCACTATAAAAATAATCAGGAATTGATAATTCAAAATGTCTATAATGCATTAAAACCCAAAGGCTATTTTATCTTTGATGTATTGACAACAAACTTTAAAAATAAAAAGAATAAGCTAAATAATTGGGATTCCTTTGAGGAAGGTTTTTGGAATAAGTCCCCTTATGCAATTTTAAGTAAAACTTTTTATTATGAAGATGAAACAACTTTCTTAGATCAGTATACTGTTGTTACTGAAAATAATATTAAAACTTATAGAATCTATGAAAAACTATTCACTTCAAATGAACTTGAAGAGATGTTAAAGAAATATGGATTTGAGATTATTGAGAAATGGGCTGACTTAGATGGAACTCCATTTAATGAAAATTCGACTTCTCTAAGTTTAGTTGTTCAGAAAGCTTAAATTTATATATTCACATTAAAATAAAAAATTATAGAGAGGAGTAATATTATGAAAAAAGCTTTAATTATATGGGGAGGCTGGGAAGGTCATACTCCAGAATTGATTGCAAACAGAATTGGAGAAATATTGGAGAAAGATAATTATAACGTGACTATAACATGCGATTTCGCTATTTTAATTAATGATAAACTTATTAAATATGATGTTATAGTTCCAGTATGGTCATGTGGTATAAAAAGTAATTATTATTTAAAACCATTATTGGAAGCAGTAAATAATGGAGTTGGATTAGCTACATTTCATGGTGGTATAAATTGGTTTGAAGATGAAGAATATTATAAAATGATTGGTGCATTATATCTTTATGATTCAAATGAAGAAGAATACACTATTAAAATAACTGATAAAAAGCATCCTATTACAGTAAGTTTAGATGATTTTAATATTATTAGTGAAAAGTATTATATTCAGGTAGATCCTAGTAATAATGTTTTAGCCGCGGCTGATTTTTCAGGAATAAAAACACCAATCTCATGGACAAGGAATTATGGAAAAGGTCGTATTTTTTATACTTCCTTAGCACATTCCTCTGAACAGTTTTTTTCCAATTCAAATATGCAAATGATTTTAAGTGGAATTAAATGGTGTTCAAATTATTAGATAGATGGCTTAGTCTACTAAGAAAAAATGATTAAAATTTTTTACAATACTATTATAAATATTAAAGGAGTTATATTATGATAAATGAATTATTAAAAAAACGTTGCAGCGTAAGAAATTTCAGTACAGAAAAAGTTCCTTCAGAAACAATAGATTATATACTTGAAGCGGGAAGACTCTCCCCTTCAGGTGGGAATGAACAGCCTTGGAAATTTGGTGTAATAAAAGATAAATCTCTGATCAAAACTATATCCAAAATTTGTTATAACCAAAAATGGATTGAATCTGCAGATTTTCTTGTTGTATTATGTGCAACAATTGTAGATGAAGAGAAGGGTGGAATGTTTATTCAACATTCTCGTTGTCCAGAACTAAAAGAAACTATTTCTAAACTTCCAAAAGAGTTATATTCAAAAATTAATTTAGAAGAACACCAAACCAAAATTCCTGGTTCACATATGGTATTAGCTGCTTTAGAAAAAGGTGTATACTCAACTTGGATATCATATTTCAATGTAGAAGAGCTTAAAACTTTACTAAATCTACCTGATAACTTCTATCCTTCTGAAATATTAGCTTTTGGATATCCTCAAGGTACTTTAAAGACAACCTCAAAGAAACCTTTGGATGAAATAGTCTTTTATGATAGTTATTCTTTATAATCAATAATCTAAATATATTTTATTATAAACATAGAAACCAAAGGATTACCCTTTGGTTTCTATGTTATATCTATGATTATTTAATTACTAACTCCACTGGACAATGATCTGATCCTAATATTTCAGTGTGTATATCTGCACTAACAAGTCTGTCTTTTAACGCCTCAGATGCACAGAAATAATCTATTCTCCACCCTGTATTATTCTCTCTAGCTTTACGCATATATGACCACCAAGAATACATATGCTCTTTATCAGGATAAAAATATCTAAACGTATCAATAAAACCGTCATTTAATAATAATGTCATCTTTTCTCTTTCTTCATCTGTGAAACCAGCATTTCTTCTATTTGTCTTAGGATTTTTAAGATCTATTTCTTTATGAGCAACATTTAAATCCCCGCACATTATAACAGGCTTAACTCTTTCTAATTGTTTAAGATATGCTCTAAAATCATCTTCCCATGACATTCTATACTCTAATCTTTCTAATTCACGCTTTGAATTTGGAGTGTATACCGTTACAACATAAAAGTCCTCAAACTCTAATGTTATAACTCTTCCTTCTTGATCATGCTCTTCAATATCTATTCCATAAGCAACACTTATAGGCTCTTTTTTAGTAAAAATAGCTGTTCCTGAATACCCTTTCTTAACAGCATAATTCCAATATTGATGATATCCTTCAAGTTCTAAATCAATTTGACCTTCTTGTAATTTACTCTCCTGAATACAAAAAATATCTGCATCTATTTCATTAAAAAAATCTAAAAACCCTTTTTTAACACAAGCTCTAATTCCATTAACATTCCAAGAAATTAATTTCATGTCTTTCTCTCCTCTCAAACATCATATATAAATAATAAATTATTAATTACAATTTAAAATAATTATCCCTTAGTAATTAATATTAATTTTCTCTTAATATAGATTATAACATAAAAAAAAGACATGCACAGCATATCCTTTTATTTTAAACTCTATATTTCATTGTCTAATTTATTTTTTATTCCAAGAATAACAACATCCCCTTCTTTTAATCCACTTAAAACTTCATAACACATAACTCCATTCTCATCCTTACCTACGGTTCCACAATCTACGTATCTAATTTTCTTACTCCCATCTTTAAGTATTTCTACATATCTAATACCTCCATTACGTTTTACCGCTAATTCAGGTACAATCAACTTATTCTTTAATTCTTTAGATTCAAACTCTGCATTTGCTACTATTTTTTCATATATAGACCCTTGCATGCTGCTTTCATCATCTAATGTAAAAAATATTGAACCACCCCTTCCATAGTCATTACGGGATGATATAAAACATACTTTTACTTCATACTCACCATACCTTTGTCTAATTACAGCAGAATCACCAATATTAATGTTTTCAAACTTAACTAAATTAGCAGCATAAGCTGTTTTTATAATTGGTTTATCTGAATAGGATGCCTTGAATAATGTTTCACCAGCCTTGAAGCTGTTTCCTTTTCGAACATAGAAATCAGTTATATAGCAATTAACTGGTGCATAAATTTTATGCTTTTCTTTATCTTTAAGTAACTTTTTAAGTTTTTCTTCCTGTATTTTAACTTCTAATTCTTGCACTTTTATTTCTTTCTCATTTTGTCCCTTTGTTTTCATCTGATTATATATAACCTGCTGTCTTTCTACCTTAAATTGCTGCATCATAATATCATGTGAGATTTTTTTATCATCTAATTCAGCAATCAAGTCGCCCTTCTTTAATATTTTATTAGCTTTAACATGATACTCATTAACATATCCATCAAAATTAAACTTAAACTCTTTAACTCTTGTTGGTAGAATATCCATAGTATCTTCTGAAACCTTTTCATACAAAGTTCCCCTAGTCACTGTTGCAGTATCATATTTTATTCCTTCTATTACTTTGCTAAAATACTCTGAATCAATTTCTTTAATAGCTTCTTCTTTACTACCACATGAAGTAAATAAAAGCGCTGTTATTACACTGAACATCATACTTGCAATAATTAATATTCTCCTTATTGTTTTCATATTTAATCCTCTCCAATTTTAATGGCTTGGTCAATTCTAATCTTAGAAACATATCTTAAAATAATTCCTAAAACAAATATTACTGATACAACAAATATACCCATTATAAGTAAATAATCATATTTTGTTATATAATCAAATACTGGTATTGCTAACTTTTCCCCAAATACTATCTGAGAAATAATTGGTAGAAATTTGTTGCTAACTATTTTCCCTATGAAAACTGCAATAATTAAGGATACACCTGTTACAAAAATCTGTTCAATAAATATCATGGTGTATATTTTTCTTATTTTTAATCCAAGAGATCTTAATATTCCAAATTGTAATTCTCTTTCTTTTATACATATACACCAATAAATTAAAAATCCAATAAGGGTTATAAACATTGATAATATAAATGAAATTGTTATAGATGAATTTATTGCCTTTAGATATATGCTTAAATTTACATCAACGTCCACTTTTTGAATCCCTGCTATATTAATGTCTTTTTCTTTAATCTCATTTAGAAGATCATCATAAGTCTTTCCTTCCCTCAACTTTGACCATATTTCATATGGCTTTCTAGCTAACTTAGAATATATATAATTAAAGTTACCAATAATTAACTCAGACTCTTTATCTACATACTCAGGCCAATAATCTATATATCCACCAAAAACAAATAATTCTGTAAATCCATCAATTTCAATTTTCACTAACTTACCTGGTTCTAATTTCACTAAATCAAGTTTATTTTTCATATTTGAACTTAAAAATATCGCTCCAGGCTCCTTAGCCAGAATATTCAGATAATTATACCAATGTATTGGTGTTAAATCCTCTCTCATCCAAGCTACCTTTCCGTATTCATCTGGAATAATTGCAACCATTTGTATATCTTTATAGTCTACATATGAAAATGCCAAATTCGTCTTTTGAATTTTTAAAACTTTAGTAGCCCCTTCAATACTTTCTAATTCTTTATATTGATTGAAGTCCGGTTCAATGAAATTCGTAGCCTCTTTAAAAACTTCAGGTAATCCTGCTAAAAAATCAGCAGTAGTATAAGTCTCTCTGTTTATTTTAGTTTTAAGATTTTTAATCTTTTCTTTATTCCAATTACCTATCATTTTTATCTCTGTTCCATTTATATACTTAATATTATCTATAACATTCGTATTAATAGTCCTAGCGATTTTTAAATTAAATATACCAATACTAATAGTTATCATTATGAATAACATTGTATATTCTCTCTTTCCAACTTTCCTTCCTAAGTTTGAAAAAGAAACAAAGATGTGCGCAGGCATTATTTTCTTAAAAATCCCAAAAATTATTTTAATAATGTATGGATATATTCTTAAAAATAGCAAACTCAATCCTAAAGTTAGAGTAATAACTGAAATGAAAATAATAGGATCCATAGATATTGAATTTATATCCACTTCAACGGTAGACACAATTTTTTGTGTATTTTTAAATGAATAAAGTCCATAAAGAGAAACTCCAATAAATATGAAATCTATGAATGATTTCTTCCAGGTAGAAAACCTTATTCTTACTTTAGATAGCTTTCTATTAACGATACTTTCTTTTGATGCCTTAACAACAGGAATAATAAGAGCTCCTAAAAAAAAGATACATGTTAATAATGATAAATATATATTTTTAGTAGTAAGATATATATTATTACTTACTTCCCCATTAAATTGTAAAAAACCATCAGTAATACTCATATATCTTGCCAATTTTAAAGATAAAAAAGGTGCAATTACTAATCCTACTGCCATAATTACTAATCCATCAAAAACATAATTCCCTATAATTTTTATTTGTGTTGCTCCTCTACTTTTTAAAAGAGCAATTTCATCTTTATCTCTATCAACAATTATTCCTGTAATCATTAAGATATACAGAAACACAATTACTAATAATGGTATTTGAATAATCCAAAGCATATTATTAACAAGTTTCATTTCATTATTATCTTTTATCAATAAATCGTAAACATTTATACTGAATGCTGTATTTACTTCATTGAAATGACTGTTGATTTGATCTATTTTTTTTATAAAGTCCATTCTCTCTGAATATTTCAAATTACTAAGATTAATGAAATATTCCCTATTAAAATGAAGCTTCTTACTTTCTTTCTCACACAATAAACTTAATGAATTTTCCTTAGCTATAAAATGATTTCGACTATTATCCCAAATTCCTTTTCTCCAAAACAAATCATTTTCTTTAAATTCGTATACTCCTACTATTTTTAAGTAATTTTTACTTATTCTCATTTTGTCTACTCTCTCAATTTCATCTATCACTCTTGAGATTGTAGGAATATTCAATAATTCTATTCTATAAAGTTCTCCAATATTGAACCCTAAATTCAATAAGGTTGTTTTATCTACTAAAACTTCAATAATATTTTTATCTTCTTCTCTAAAAGACTCATTAAACATTCTTCCTTCTATTATTTCAACATGATTTTCAAAATTTTTAATACTTATTAAGTCATAATCTGAACAGAAAAAATACTCTTGTGGATTATAACTTTCAGCTTCTTTCCATACAGCACCTTCATTCGCTGTAGCCATAATTCGTCCTGGTTCTATGTTCATATTAGTTTTACTTAATATAGATATATAACTATCTCTAATTTCCTCTGAAAAACCGGAATTTATATCTGAATTAAAATATGATACAGATACAGATCCAGCGGTCTCTTTAAATTTTGTTTCATATTTTGATAGTTCTTTTTGAAGTAGCATATCACTTAAACTATTTCCATAAATGGCAATACTATTGATAATTACCAAAGATAAAATAATACCAAAAAATAATGCTGCAAAAACCCCAAAATTCTTAGTAATTTTTTTTATTAATCTAAATAGCATTTCATTCACCTCTATTTAACAAGAATTTCTTCCCCTTCCTCAATTCCTTTCAAAACTTGATAGTAATCCAAAACTTCCTCACCTAATTCTATTTCTTTAGTTATTATTCTTCCATCCTCTATAACTTGTACAGTACTAACACCTAATTTATCAGTATATATTCCTGTTTTAGGAACTAAAATTGCATCTTTTATCTGTTTAAACACCTTTTGAACTTTAACTGTACTTAAGGGAGTTACTTTGCCATTTAATTCATCTGGTAATTTACTTGTAATAACCCTCTTATTTATATCAGTAATTTCAGATTCAAAAATCTCATCATTTATACAAACCTGAACTCTGTCTCCTATTTCAACTCTTTTTACATCTTCTTCATCTACTAAAAACTTGATACATAAAGCATTTGTATCCATAATATTTATCATGGATTCATTTTCATTGACTTTACTTCCTAAGTTTTTATCATTATAGGAACTTACAATTCCATCAATTCCTGAAATCAAACAGTAATTTTCCCTATGATCATATAATTTATCTAATTCCATTTCATGAAGTTCCAATTCTATTTCCGAATCTTTTATCTTTAAAGCATCTCCGGATTCTTTAGCTATTTCAATTTTAATCTTGTCTTGCTTTACCTTTAACTCTAAAACCTTAATTTTAAAATCAATATCCTCTATATCAAGAGCCGCTAAAAGTTCTCCTTTTTTCACTTCTTTACCCATGTAAACATTATAATAAGTTAAATATCCAATTTTTTCAAATGATAACCTTTCCGAATTATAGCTATCTACTCTCCCATCAACCTCAATCTTATCATCTATATCCATTTTAATTGCCTTCTCAGTAATAAATTTAAGTTCTTTGCTTGTGAGCAATATCGGCTGCTTTTTTTTACTTTTAATCATACTCCCACAAGATGTTAGATTCATGATTAATAATAAAATTATGGAAATAGCTAAAACTTTTTTCCTTTCTTTAATCATATTAATACCCCCTTGAATGATATAAAGATAATTTCATGATTTTCATTATGGTTATTACATTTATTTCCATTTACTACATTTTATCATGTTTTATGTGATTTTATATCTATGCCTACATTACTTTAATGTAATATTTTACCATTCAGAGATGCTTTCACATTAAATAATTTTAATAATACTTATCTAACTTGAGTTATAGTATGTTGTAGCAAGTTAAATAAATCATAATTTTTCTTACATTATTTAAATAAAAAAGGCGCGTTTCACGCGCCTCGCTATAATACTTTATTATTTAAAACCTTAATAACCTCAAACACTCTTCAATTCCAACTGTGTTTATTAATAATGGTAACCTTGGTCCACTATCGCTATTTAACACAAGTTTATATACAATGCTAAATAATCTTTTTTGATTTGCTTTTTTTATCTTCTTATCTTCATCATGACAAACATCATATAAAGCTTTCATAAGTAATTGACTATCCTGATTTTCACTATCTTCAATCACATTACATACTCCTACAAGCCATTCTTTTTCTATTTCACTTAAACTATCATAATACTCGTTGTCTTTTTCTACTCGTATACTTATTGCTTTCTCTTTATTCCATTCATTAATCCAATTATATATTCTATCACTTAAAATTTTGATTTTATCCATTGAAAATACTTCCCCAGACTTGCTCATTACATCTACAAGTGCATTAATGTCAAAGTTAACTAATGGAAATATCCCTGCCATCTGTCCAAACTTAGGAAGATTCCTGTTTTCTTCTCCTATATAAGATAGCTCTAAAGAATATTTAATATCTTCATCATTTAGACGTCCTAACTCATTAGCATTAGTATATCTCTCAAATTCTGAATAGTTTCTTAACACATCATCATCAAGTCCAATATTAAAAGCTGCATTAGGCGTGTATTTTGAGAACATAAACAATATTATCTCAGGAATATATATTTTCAATAGTTCTCCTGGAGTTATTATATTCCCAGCTGAACTTGACATCTTACCATTTGTTCCCTTGATTCCAATAAACTCATATGCAGCATACTCAGGAGCTTTATGATTGAAAATTTCCTTGTCTATAACTTTTGATACATTATAACTTCCAGTTTCAGATGAATGATCTCTACCACCGGGTTCAAATAATACATCTTCAACCATCCATCTCATTGGCCAGTCAATCTTCCAATTCAATTTAATATTATCTGCTTCTAAGACCTTTACACTATCAGCATTTCCACATTTACAACTATATTGGATTACTCCTGTACTCTCATGAAAGTTCTCGATTGTTGTATCATCCTTCCTGCAGCTTTTGCAATAAAGCGTTATAGGGTAAAAGGAATTTCGCTGTTCTTCTGTAGGTTCTTGTGTTTTAAAACTCATTAGGATATCATATATTCTTCTTCTCTCCATTAAAGCATGAAGTATATTTTCATTATATCTTCCAGATTTATATTCTTTACTCTGATATATAAACTCCACATCTATACCAAATACTCTTAAAGCTTCTTCAAATTCTGATTCAAAGTGTTCAGCATAAGAACCGTGACACCCATATGGATCTGGTATCTCTGAATATGGCATTCCAATATACTTCTCATATGAACTGTCAATATTCTTTGGAACCTTTCTAAATCTATCAAAATCATCCCACGAGAATATAAATCTCGTCTTCTTCCCTAATTTTTGCAATGCTCTAACTACAAAATAAGTTGTTATTATCTCTCTAAAATTTCCTATATGAACAGAACCAGATGGACTAATCCCAGATGCACATACAAATACTTCTTTCTCTGGATACTTACTTATTAAATCTTCTGCTATTCTTTGTGCCCAATGCATACTATCTCTCCTTCTTTTTTTCATTTCACTTACTATCTAAGTTTTTAATTTATTGCGTAATAAGAAACTACTGTACTTTAGAAAATCAAATTGAAAGTGGAAAATTGAAAATTGAAAACGTAGGATATTTCTCTTCGAGAAATTTTAATCATATTGTTCTTCGGGCAAGAATAGTTTACTCGTTTCATCTTGATGAAACCTTGTACTTTAAATTACAATATTTTATCTAAAGATAAAATAAGTTAAACTACGTCCTTGTTCTAAAGACCAATAGTATATAGTTTTGCGGAGCAAAACCTCCATCGTTTTCCACTTTCCACTTTCAACTTTTCAGTTATGTTTTATATCTCAATGTTTCTCAATTCCGCTTCTCAAATCCAACAATTATTTAACATACAACAAAAAAACTCCCACCCCCAAGACGTTAGTCTTGAGGACGAGAGTTATTAACTTCGTGGTACCACCTCAGTTTATTAATATGTCACCATATTAACCTTTTCAAGTACGACAATGGTTTACTTATATCTTTCCAACGAATAACATTAATAACTATTCGTTCAAGTCTAAACCTTGTTTATACCCTATCTCTTTAACGGGAGAACCCGTCGTACCACCCCCGCCACTTTACTTAATTTACATAATAACGGTTCAATACGAGACTCCAAGACCTTATTCATTAAGATGCCAATTTCTCCTTCTCAGCTACCGGAGTTCTCTGTAGAATCACTTTTCTTAATTACTTCTTCTCTTCACAGCCTATAATTATTTTCCAACTTTTTGAATTTATTATTTTAATATATTATATTTTACTAGATTATATTTGTCAATTATTTTTTATATTTCTATATCTCTAAACTCAATTTCTGTGCCCTCTGGTGCCTTAACTTTACATAAATAGCTTCCTTCCACTTTATATAACTCTTCACCATTTTTCACCTTAAAGTCATTATATCCTAAGTTCTTGATTCTATTAAACTCTTCCTTAACATCCTCAACCATAAAGCACATGTGTACAATACCAGCATTCTTGTTACTCCACGGATTAAGCTTATCACCCTTCTTTGGTGTTTGTAGCTCAATCATAAAGTCTTCTAATTTAATCCATGTATTATATGCTCTTCCATGAAATCCAGCCGTCTCACTGATAATCTCAAAACCTAATATCTCAGTATAAAATCTAAGTGATTCCTCATACTTCTCAGTTTGAATGCAAACATGATGAATAGATCTCTTAATCATAATTTCCTCCAAATATTTAGTCTTTATACTCTATATTAAAGACATGCTTAAATAATTTCAACAAATTCATATTTAAAATTATAATTAATTTCTTATTGTAAGGGTTCCTCAAGTTCAATTTTCCATAAACATAGTTCCTCATCAGTTGAAATAATATTAAATGATGGTTCTGCTTTCTTTCCATGGTAAGTAAATGTTCCCTCTCCATCATAGCTATAATCCTTTATATTAGGTTTCTTCTCATCTCTCGCTTTATCCTTAACTTTTATATCTACTCCAAAATCATTATCATTTATAATAAATATTGTTTTCCTATCACTTAGTACTGCCAAACCTTCTGCCTTATAAAACTTCCATCCTAAATCTCTTATATCCATTATCAATTCTTTCTTTATAAAATTCACTTCTTTTAATTCATCTCTATCACAACAATATTCAGGCGCTTTACCATTTATCAAAAACTCTGATATATCATCAGCTCCACTAATATCAATTAAGTACAACATATTTCTTTTTCCTTTTTTACTCTTTCCCTGTTCAATAAGAAGTATCTTATTATCACTAATAGCATACATGTCTCCTATTTTTCCATCTCTAGTTCTCTTATATTCTTCTATATCATGGGGATATGCAAATTCTCTCGTTTCTCCTGACATAGGATTAATCTCTAAAACTCTTATAAATGTTCCTGTGTCATATGTCTCTCCTTTAATATCCAATATACTCTGCACTGCAGCATATATCTTTCCATTTGGAGTTACAGTTAGTGCCTCAAACCCTCTATTGGGATGTCTTTCTTTGAAAACATCTGGTATACCATTCCCAGGTGAAAATCGTCTTAATTCATTTCCCCCTTGATCATATTCAATTATAAAGGGACCGTATTCATCACATATCCATATATGCCCACTCCTATCCATTGCAATTCCCTCTACATCAAGTCCATTATCATCATATTCTAATCTATTCATCTCTCCATCCAATGCAATCTCATTAGTAGTTCCCAGCTCTCCTGGTTCAATTGGAATTCCTGAAGCATATTCACCCTTTACACTTCTTAACTTTATAATTTTTTTACACTCAGCCTTATCCCCTACAAGCTCTACCTCAACAACATGTGGTATAAAATCGGGTATTATAAATACTTTTGAGCTTTTATTATCGACACATGGTCCATCCATGTTTGGACCTCTATCTGTCAATAAATATAAGGTTACTTTACTATCCTCCTCTGATTTTACAGTCATACTAGATCCAAACCCCACTAATCTCTTCCCTTTATATTCTGTACACAGTTCATTATCTATTTTTATATTATATTTAGTTATCTTATCTACTTTACACTTTTTCATTCTTATCACTACCTTCATTAATCTAAAACATATAAACATAGTATCTCCTAATTATCAAAAAATAAGGGGACAGTTCTCAAGTTTTTTACTTTAATAAATCAAAAAACTTGAGAACTGTCCCCTTAATTAAAAGTTATATTCTTATTGTGCAGTATACATTTTCTCTAACATATCCCACATTTCTGGTTTCTTCTTTTTTAGATTAATAATCTTAAATTCATCATTTACAAAAGCATGTTTTGTACTTCCTTTTGAAATAACTTTTTTATCGCTATTTCTAACTACATTATATCCAAATACAACCTTTGCTCCATTCATCTCTTCTATCCAAGTTTGAATTATTAGCTCATCTTCATATTTAGCACCCTCAATATATTTACAGTTACTCTCAAGTACTGGAAGCATTACTCCATGTTTCTCCATCTCGTTGTAAGGCATTCCAGCCTCTACTATAAACTCTGTTCTTCCTACCTCAAACCATGCATAATAGTTTGAATGATGTACTATTCCCATTTGATCTGTTTCCACATATCTTACTTTGATTTTAGTTTCATTAACATACATGATTCTCATCTCCTCAAACTCACAAAATTAGCTTTTCCTTCTCTATTATATCATCATAAAAAAAATATAAGTGGCTCATAGCCACTTATTCATTAATTTTTTACTTATAATATTTTTTAATGTAATCACAGATATTCCTATAACTATCATCAATTCTATTATTATTGAATTGGAATTTAACCAACTTAATGGACTTATTATTTCCATAAACTTATTATTAACTATTATTGAAATCAAGTATGATATTATTACCCAAGCAATAATCATGACACAACTGGCTATAAAGGTTGCCTTTTTTTGTATCTTCAATGATACCAAATCTATTATTAATTGCATAATAATAACATATAAAATCATAGAAACCATAATTTGATTTCTAATATACATACTCTTTTTAAATACTATAATATAGAACCAAGTTACTATACTTATACCTAGAACATTTACTACTCTATTAATTATATAGTAATTTTCTCCCATATTATGAAATGTTATAATCCTTTGATATATACCACTCTCTTTATCCTTTATTTCATTTATTTTAAAAACAGATAAAGTTATTAACACCCCTAAGCCCCATATAATTAAATATATAGTCCCTTTTTCCTTGAGCTTTTTGTCTATTTTAGCTTTTGAAGAAATATCTATATTATCTTTATCATTAATAAAAATCTCTTCAACCTTCACTAAATTACTAATATTTATATCATTTAACTGTTTCCAATCTATATTTATACCATTGTTTTCATTTAAAAGGTCAATCTTAAATCTAATCCATCTCTTTAAAACAGAAGAACTTACTATTTCCAATACAAGTTCAGTTTTGTTTGGGCTGTATCCATTATACACAGTAAAAAGCTTAGATAATTCTCCTGCCCTAACCAGTTCTTCATATCCATCATGAATTACTAAAAGACAATCGATTTTCCCTTGTGACATCATTTTGATGCCCTTTTCCTGTTCATTGTACTTCTGAACCCTCAACCCTTCTTTAATATCACTTATTAGGATATTTGATAAATTTGTTTCATCCGTATCTATTATCCCAATATTAATATTATTATTGATGAGTTCCTTTTCATCATAAACTCTTATAATATAATTTACGCTTATATGACATATTAATATCATCATAAATATAATCAGTGTTTTTTTTAGTGAGCTTTTTATTATTATCCCATTCATATTTTTATATCCAATCTAAAGATATTCAAGGAATAAACTCATATGTCTATTCCTCTCATATACTCAATATTATTTATTTTATTTAATGAACACCATTGAACATAATCATTTCTACAAACATATTCAGTAATTGATCAACACTTTCAACACCGTAGAAGTATTTCTCTAAAATCTCATTCTCTTCTAGATATTTTATTAATCTATCATTTGATGTGATTTTAGTAGAAAGATTATTCATAACTTCCTGTAAAATTGTATATGCTTCTTCACTATCCTGTAATTCTATAAAATTTACTCCATCTTCTTTATTGTATTCTTTCAAATCAACTTTTACTGTATTATCAATTGATGCATTTAGTGCAAACCCTGGTACTGTAACTTCAAAGTCTACTTTTTTAATATTGTTAAACATATCAATATCAAAATCCGCCTCAACAGTAACCATTCCTCCATATAATTTTACTTGTTCTTTTGCAAGTTCAAGTTGTTGTTTCAAGTTAGCAATTCCTTCATCAAACATTATAGTGAATGTTTCTTTATCCTTAAAAAACTCATTCAACATCATATCAATTTGATATTTTTCATTTTCAGCAACAATAGTTTCATCTTCTTTTATTTTCTCTAAAAGTTGTTTTCCCTCAACATAAAGTGCTTCTTTTAATTTCTTATCATTTTCTGCAACTTTCACTAATTCATCAATCACTTTAACAAGTGTATTTAAATTTAATCTTAAATTTATTTTTCCATCTACTTTTTTAATATTATCTCCCAAGGCATCCTCAAAAGCTTTTTCATATTTCTTCTGGTCAACACCCTTTAATTTAAACTCTCTTAAATACTCTTTATTTGTTAATATATTACCATTAATATTTTTACCCGCAATATCTTTTAAAATTTCTTCACTATCAATATAGAAAAACTTTTCATATAAATCTATCAACTCAAAATACATTAATTGTCCATCGGTAGCTAAAACACCTTGTAATAGTGCTTCATCACTTAATAATATATTCCCATGAAGGCTGGTTTTTGTTCCTGTTTTATCTTGAGCTACTAAGAGTTCAATGTTTATATCATTTAAAATATCTGTCATTGAATCAGTATTCATAACCTCAAAAGATAAATTAATCTTATGATTCATATTTTTCTTATTAGCCGCTTTCTTCATACCTGAGAATAACTTTTCAGTTGGTGTAGCATTGAATATTAAAAATTTAGCTCCAACTATTAATGCTAATAATACTACAACAGCTACCCCTATATACTTAAATTTTTTCATTGCCTATCCCCCTATTTATATAATATCTACTTTTATTTATTATAATAATCAAAGTGTATAAACTTATCATATATATACATGATCTAATAATTCCTAAAAATTCTACTCGATTTTCTCCAGTGATTCCATCTAAAATCAAATAAATCCCTTGTTTCATAGGATTAATATCCACTTTTGTGATTGCCTGCACATAATTTGTGTACCACCCATAAGTTATAGGAAGAACACCACTCATAAATAGCATTATAACAATACTAATTACATAGGCTGATAAAATCCACTGTCTTTTTTTTAATATCTTGAATAATACAAGCAAGAGCTCTACTGAGAAAAATGTTAAAATTATTACTGTCATTCCCAACTTAAAGGAGTTTCCTATACTAAAATATCTACTTATTAAGTATAATGGTACCCCATATAATGAAAGTTGAATTATGAGAGTACTTACAAGTTTGCTTATTATATATTGTGTGTTTGTATAATTATTAATTTCCAATCTCTGTTTAATATTGACTTCATCATCTACAATTATAGTTGAAAAAATAAAATATACATTCAGAACAATAAATAGCACTAAAAATATGGAAATATAGTATTCAAAAATAATTATCTTATTCCCCATGTTAAACATCCTATTTCTACCTATGGAATTCAAAATAATAGATTTTGCCACTTTTATTGTAGCTTTATTTCTATCTTCTTTACTAACCCCTGCGGCTTTCATTTCATCCCATATGATATTAATGCTATTCTGAGCATACCCTACAACTTGGATACTTTTTTTAGATAAACTTCTTATTAGCATTGTTTTAATATCATTCTTATCTTCATTCATAATTAATTTAATAGATGTTTCTTTTCCATATAGAAGATTATTAGCAAAGCCTTCAGGTATAACAAAAACTGCTGAAATCATATCATTTTTTAACATTTTTTCACCCTTAATGTACTCACAATGATATATCTTGATACTTTCTTTTATTGATTTTGAACTCTCAATCTGACCTAATATCATTCGTGTATCAGGGTTATCCCTATCTTCATTTACTATTGCAATAGCTATTATCCCTAATTCATTTTTATTTACTTTATCCAATACAAAAACTGAAGAAGTGGCAAGTACTACAGGCATAACTAGCATAATTACAACTAGTACTTTGTTTGAAAAATACCTTTTAAAATCTATTCTCATCAATTTTAAGATATTCATTAAAATTCACCTATCTCACAAAGCATATCACCAAATAGACGCTCTTCCTTTAAGCATCTTTCTTGTAGTTCTTTTTTATAACCATAAAAAACTATGCTACCCTCTTTCAATATGATAATTTTATTGCATATCTTTTCAATTCCCCACATCTCATGTGTAGATAAAAGTACCTGTCTACCTTCCATAGCCATCTCTTTAAGTAATGAATATATATTTTTCTTTATCCCTAGTTCAATTCCAACCATAGGCTCATCCATTATTATGATCTCAGGATTTTTCATGAGCCCAACTGCAATATTCAGCCTTCTCTTAGTACCCCCTGAGAGCACCTTGACTTTCTTCTTCATCCATTCTTCTAGCTTTAGTATTTTTATAAGTTTTTCTTGATAATCATTATTCTTCTTACTACCCCAAAATAATAGATTATCCTTCACCGTAAGCTCTTCAAATAATGCAATTTTTTGCGGAACATATCCTACCTTATTTCGATATGCTTTAATATGTTTATAGATATCATTACCCTTAATACATATATCACCTTTATCCTGTTTCGAAGCAGATGCTGCCAATGACAATAAAGTAGATTTTCCTGCACCATTTCCTCCAATAATCCCAACTATATCTCCATCAAGTATTTCTATATTAATATCCTTTAAAATTGTTTTCTTACCATATCTTTTTCCTACTCCAATAAACTCCAGTGTCACCCCTCCTCTTCTCCTATTCATTTAATAATATTTATATCATATTATTTATTGTATAACTTATTATATTAATAAATTAATTTCTGATTCCTTTGGTTGTTATTCAACATTTAAGAGCTTTAGTAATATTTTACCATATATTTTTATGTCTAAACCATCAATAGCTATTGTTTTACAACTGTTTTACAACTAAGTTACAAAAAAGTATATAGTAGTTTTATTCACAAAAGGGACAGTTCTCAAGTTTTCTTAAAAAACAACTAGCTTTTTAGAAATTCTTGAGAACTGTCCCCTGTTATTTACCTTCTTATTAACTTACATAATATTGTGCTTGAGCACTATACATTTGCTCATACTGACTTTCTTTTTCAGCAATAAGCTCATCATGGTGACCATGTTGAATTATAGTACCCTTATGGAATACTGCAACTCTATCACAGAACTTACAACTTGATAATCTATGTGAAATGTAGATTGTTGTTTTGTTACCTATCAATTGATTAAATCTATTATATATTTCATACTCTGCAATAGGATCCAATGCAGCTGTAGGCTCGTCTAAGACCACAATAGGGGCATCTTTATGTATAGCCCTGCTAATTGCAATTTTCTGAGATTGACCTCCCGAAAACTCTATTCCGTCTTTTTCAAATGTCTTATATACAGATGTTTTTATTCCTTTAGGAAGCTTTAATATATCTTGTTTAAGTCCTGATTTTTCTATTACTTTCATTATCTCTTTATCCTCATATTTATCATGATATTGAAGAGCTATGTTCTCTTTAACTGTAAATGCCATTAGCTTGAAATCCTGAAATACTACTGAAAGCAATTTAATATATTCATTATAATCATAATCTTTTATATTTGTACCATTTAAAAGAATCTCTCCTTCTGTTGGCTCATATAATCTGGTTAGAAGTTTTATAAATGTAGTTTTTCCTGCTCCATTTAATCCAACAATTGATAATTTTTCTCCCTGATTTATCTTTATTGATACATTTTTCAATGTATAGTTTTCGCTTCTAGGATATTTAAAATATACATTCTTAAATTCGATCTCACATTTTTCTACTCCATCAACACTTATTCTACCTTGTTTTTTAGTTGAACCTATCTGCTCAAACTCTACATAATTCTCAAGATATCTGCACATTTGTTGAACCTCAACGAATACCTTAAAAAATTCCGATATACTTGTTGAAAATTTATTTGCGGCATTAATGTACATTGTAAATGAACCAATCCCGATAGCTCCTTTAATCACCTTAAATACCATATATCCATAAACCAGTGTCATCTGTATTGCAAGATTTATTTCATTCAACCCTTGATATTTCCCCATAATAAGGAATACTTTTGAAAATCCCCCTATGCTCTCTTTATTATAGTCTTTGATTTTATTCATTATCATAGAATGAATTCCATATAATCTAATATCCTTTCCATAAGAAAAGTCGCTAGTTAAACTTCCATAATACATAAACTTCCTATTGATTGGAATTAGTTCTTTATAAAATTTGAATTGTGTCTTTTGCGATTTTTGATAAAGCTTTATATTTAAAATAACCACCCCAAGTATCATTGCAACAATCAATCCATTTAATGTGAAAATTACTGCCATTAAACCTATTATAGTTACTATTTGAGTAAACAAGTTAACAAATCCATTTATCAACCGATTTATAGCTCCTTGATTTTTGATTGGAAATATTGCCTTTTCCTTTAAATCAAGAACCTTTGGATCTTCAATATTCTCAAAGTCCATATCCATAATCTTCTTTCCTAATAAAAGATCAAATCCATTATTAATTTCTAATCTTTTTATATCAATCTTAGTATCAAGCCAAGCATTAATTACTCCTAATACACCATTAGCAATAACAATCACTAATACTAACTTAATAAAAACATCAATGTTCTTATTTCCCATAAGCTCATCTATAATAAACTTAGGTATTATTATATTTATAAGTGGTAATATAGCTTTAAAGATAGCAGACATCATAAGCAATGGAATATATGACTTTGAAATACCTGAAGCTAACTTTAGAAAATGAAAAACAATTTTCACGTCTCTCATTAAATTTATCTTTTTCTCTGATTCCATGCTAAACAACCTCCTCTACAGCTTCATTTTGATAATACTGTGCTTGAATATTAAACATCTCAAAGTACCTACCACCTTTATTCATAAGTTCATCATGAGTTCCATATTCAAGTATCTCTCCATTTTCAAAGAATGCAATGACATCACAAAAACGAGTACTTGATAATCTATGTGAAATATAAATTGATGATTTTTCTCCAACTAATTCATTAAATCCTTTATAAATGTTATATTCAGCTATAGGATCTAATGCCGCTGTAGGCTCGTCCAAAATTACTACTTTACCATCTTTATACAGAGCTCTTGCTAGGGCTAATTTTTGGTTTTCCCCTCCTGAGAATTCAATTCCCTTATCATCAAGAACCTTTAATACACTAGTATCCATCCCCTGTTCAAGTGACTGTATCTTCTCTTTCATTCCAGCCATTTCTATACATTTCATGATTTTATCTCTATCACTACTCTTTGTATCAACAGATATATTATTTGCTACTGAAAAAGCAAACATTTTAATATCCTGGAACACTACGGAGAATATCTTAAAATACTCTTCTCTATCAAACTCTGCAATATTAACACCATTTAAAAGAATCTCACCCTCATTAGGTTCGTACAACCTAGTTATTAACTTTACTAAAGTCGTTTTACCTGCACCATTTATACCTACTATAGCGAGTCTTTGTCCTTTTTCTATTTTAAATGACAAGTTCTTATAAATATATCTATCACTGTTTGGATACTTAAAGGATACATTTCTAAACTCAATCTCGTATGTTTTATCCTCTGGGATTTTGCTTGGATTTTCTAACTTCTTCTCATCTTCAATCTCAAGGTAATCCCTAAAATCATTAATATATAGATTTTGTGCTCTTATATGAGCAAGATCCTTTATTATTTTCTGCATAAGAGCTGCAAATCCAGCAATTGTGATAAAATACATTGTGAAATTGTCTATTGTTAGCCCCTTATTTATAACCATATGTATGAGATATGCATAAACTAATCCCTCTCTAGCTAGAAGCAACACAACCTCACATAGAGATACTACAAAATACTTATATTTAATATCTTTATTAATGTCTTCTCTCTCTTTAGTGAATAATTTAAACTTATCAGCTAACCAATCCTTCATATTATATATTCTAATATCTTTACCATATGAAAAATCGTACATAGTTTGATATATATAGTTGGATTTACGTTGAGATTCTGATATATTATCTTTTTTACTATGGGCATATTTTTTTACTTTTAACGTAAGAAAATATACTACTGTAACATTGGCTACAAGATATAATAATATCCAAGGACTCAATGTCATTACAATAGTTATGTATCCAAGAAATGCTATTACACTTCCTGTAATCTCAAATATCTTATGATACACACCCTCAATACCATCAACATTATTATTAACAGCTCTCCATGCACTCTCCATATCATTCAATGTTTTAGGATTTTCTGTATGTTTAAAGTCCATGCACATAGATTTTGAATGTAAATCTTCCATAAATCTAAAACGTATTTTTATGAATTCTGGAAGCCTTATTCCATCTAATAATGCTGTAAAAAATCCAACTAACGATGACAAAATAAAGAATATTGCGATTATTGTTAATATAATCTCTTGCCTTTGTGCACCTGTAAGTTCTTTAATAAGATATTTAGGCATAAAAATCCCTATAAAAGGTCGTATAGCTGTTAATATGGTGAATATTCCAAAATAAATAAATGCCTTCTTATTAATACTCCAAGCATTTGAAATAAGATAGGCCATATTTTCTCTTAAACTTCTCTTGTCCCCTTTATCTTTTTTATTCAAAACTATTCCCTCCCCCATTTAAATAGAACTCTAACGAAAATGCCTTAACTCCACTACTTTTCCCATTTAACAAAATAAATATCTATTAGTAAATTTTATCATTATAGCAATTATTAAGCAATGTAAAATCAACAAGTATAATCGGCTTTTTAACAAAACTCAAATATACTTTTTTAAATACAGAACTACTTTTCATTACAAAACGTGACTAATTATCTATATACACTTTTATAAGTTTAAAGGGACAGTTCTCAATAATTCAGGATTAATAACTTTTCCAAAATTCTTGAGAACTGTCCCTTAATTTTTATTCTTTATTAAACTTACTTTCCATATATTTAACTAATGGAGCTATCTGTACTAAAGTAGGTGCCCCTTTCATCCATACTTGCTGTTTAAGCACCTCTATTAGTTCTTCTCTAGTTGCACCAAATTTTATTGCCTTACTCATTTCAAGTTTTGCTCTTGCTTCATTATTATCAAAAATAGCTGTGGCTAACGCTATAAAGTATCTATATTTTAGAGGAATAACTCCTTCACCCCATATTTGATGATGATACTCAGATATTGTCTTTTGAAAATCATCTCCAAGTGTTTCTGATACCATTACACCTGGTGGTACAAATCCTATTTCTTCTTTAAATTCCTGCTTCATTTTATTCTTATCCATATCTATTCCCTCCTGTATTATATATCTATATTTATAATTATCTTCAGTTCAATTTACTATTATTGTTTCTGTTTTCTTGATATAATAATACGTTATTCCAGAGAATATTTCCGTAACATGAGTTACATTACATAATAATCTTATTAATATATTCTAGTTATTTAGTTTTGAATAAATTAGCTTTTCAATTTCTCGTAGCAATACACTTAATCCCCTCCTAATATCCTCAATTGAAAGAGCTGATATACACAATCTCAAATTGCTATAATACTCTTTATTTTCAATAGAAAATCCTTCTGATGAAGGGATAATAACTTCTTGTTCACTCATTCTACTTCTTAAAATATCCATGTTTATTTTTTCATTCATTGTAATCCATATAAAGAATCCTGTGTCTGGAATAAATATTTCAACATGATTATTACTATATCCCTTCAAGTATTCTCTGACAAAATCCATCTTCTTCTTATATTCCTTTTTTGCTTTCATGATATGATTTCTATACATTCCTGTCTTTATGTATATCTCCAATGCCCCTTGTGCTAAAACTGACGTATTTAAATCAAATAGCCTTTTATTTTTTATAAATTCATCTCTTATACTATTATTGAGTATTACTGCACCAATACGTATTCCTGGCATGAATGATTTTGCATAACTTTTAACATATATCACTCTGTCATTAACATCATAGTAATGTATAGGCAATCTTGACTTTTTAATTTCTATATCTGCAAGATAATCATCTTCAACTATATAAACATCATATTTATTTGCTAATTCAACTATCTTTTTCTTTGTAGACTCATTGTAACTTGTTCCTAATGGATTATGAAATCTGGGTATAGTATAGAAAAATTTTATTTCTTCTTTTTTAAATATCTCTTCCAATTCTATTAGATCAATACCATGTCTATCTCTTTTTATACCAATCATATTTATATTATTAATTTCTGCTAATTTATGCATAAGCTTATATGTTGGTTGTTCTAGAAGAATAGTAGTCTTGTTATTAGGAAACCTCATTCTTGTTAATATACTCAATCCCTGCTGTGAACCAGTAGTTATAACTATATCATCCTCACTGGTGAATACCTGCTGTTCTGCAAAATGTTTAACAAGTACCTCTCTTAAGGATAAAAGTCCCGCCTTCTCTCCATAAGTAAACAGACTACTCTTATATATCTCAACAGCTCTATTAATACAATGATTGAATTCTCTATAGGGTAATAGTTTTTCATGTGGTAACACTTGTGAAAAATTTATAATCTTATTTTGTACAATATCATCCTGCGCTTTATCCACAAGATAATATCCACTCTTTGGTATTGAATATATTTTATGTTCTCCTTCAAGTTCTTTAAATGCTCTAAGTACAGTAGATTTACTACATTTAAATTTATCTGCAAGTTCTCTTACTGTGGGAAGCTTTCCCCCTTGAACAATATCCCCTTCATAGATCAACTTACTAATATACTCCATTATGCTCTGATATTTATTCCCCATATTGCCACCTCAGTTTACTTTTGTACTAGTACAAACACCTTTTTCTTTAATTGTACCACGGAGTAATTGTAAATATAATTAAATAAAGTAATTTATTTAAAATTATTCAAGGAGTTGTTTATAAAATGAAATCTTCATCTCATGTGCTAAATCTACATCCAATAATAGATACTGAAATATCCTGTGCTAAAAACTGTTACCTTTATACACCTAATGAAAAAAAAATAGTAGATTTCACTTCTGGAATTTGGTGTACTGCCTTAGGTCATTCAAATGAGGAAGTAAATACTGCGATGTTTAATCAGTCTAATAAAATTTCTAATATTCATTATAAACTCAATAGTATTCCTACAGAGAAACTTGCTACTGATTTAACATTCTTAGTTAATCATCCTATGGGAAAGTGTATTTTCTTGAGTTCTGGAAGTGAAGCTGTAGAATTATCAATAAGAATTGCGCGTATGATACGTCCTCAAGGATTAATTCTTACATTTTCAGGATCATTTTTATCTTCACATTCATTTTCAACACAACCAAGAACTACTAGTACATGGTTAGAGTTTGATTGTTCCAATTGTTCTAAGTGCCCTAAGTCCGCTGAATGTGCTAAGTGTCCCTTCATGAACAATATAGATTTCTCAAATATCTCTACTTTTGTACTTGAATCAGCACTTGCTAAAAACATTACATTTCCTAATAAAAAATTAGTACACTTTATTGTAAAAAAAATTAAAGATAATGGGGGAATAGTAATTGCTAACGAAGTAACAACAGGTTTAGGCAGAACTGGCGAATGGTTTGGTTATAACCATTTAGGCATAATACCTGATATGATTACACTTGGTAAGGGTCTAGGGAATGGATATCCAATAAGTTCTGTAATTCTTTCCAAAGAAATTTCATTTAAAGTTGAGAATTCAAGTTTCACATATGCCCAATCCCATCAAAACGACCCCTTAGGTACTGCAGTAGGTGAATCTGTTATCTCAATTATGACGCGTGATAAATTAATTGAGCGTTCTAAAACAATAGGTGCTTTCTTTATTGAAGAACTCAATAAACTAAAAAATGAACTCCCTATAGTTAAAACAATTAAAGGAAAAGGATTATTTTTAGGCATGGAATTAGATAAAGTTATCCAAATAGATGATATTTTTAATGAAATGCTACAAGAAGGATACTTCATTGGAATTAATCCTAAAATTAATCTACTAAGATTTTTCCCTCCACTAATAATTGAAAAAAAAGATATTACTGAAATGTGTACTGCGCTTAAATCTATATTAAGAAAAAGGCAAATAAATTAATAACAGTACTAATATGATAAAACATGCAAATCAAAGGATAATCAATAATTATTCAATAGGAGGTCTAAATAAAATGGACAATATTAAATTATTAGAAAATAAATTAACTACAGAACAATTTTGTAATTTGCAGAAAGCGGTAGGTTTCGGGAGACCTAACCCTATACAAACTGAGAAAGCTATTGAAAATAGTATATATTCAGTTTCTATAAGTATAGGAGGAGAAGTTATTGGAATGGGTAGATTAGTTGGTGATGGTGCGAGGATATTTTATATACAAGATGTTTGCATTGCTCCAAAATTTCAAGGAAAAGGCATTGGAAAATTAGTTGTTCAAAAATTACTTGCTTATATTAAAAATAATAGTATAGAAAATTCAACTGTTACAATTGGGTTAATGGCAGCAAAAGGAAAAGAAGGATTTTATGAAAAGTTAGGATTTCTAATCCGTCCTAATGAAAAACTAGGTAACGGCATGATAATGAAAATAAAAATATGAAAGGAGTTGATTAATTTGAGTAGAAATAAAGCACTATTTTATCTTGTTTTAACATCTATACTCTGGAGTATGGGTGGCTTATTCATCAAACTCATAGATTGTAATTCATTCACTATTGCTGGTGCTAGAAGTGGAATTGCTTTCTTAGTAATATCATTGGTTTCAGGAAAAAAATCTTTTAAACCATCCAAACCTTCAAAAATGTTTGTTATAGGAGTACTCTCGTATGCCCTGTTGGTAATTCTTTTTGTTACCTCAACTAAACTAACCACATCTGCTAATGCTATTATGCTCCAATTCACTGCCCCTATCTGGGTGGCATTGTTATCTTCTTTCATCTTGAAGGTTAAAACTTCTATGAATGATTGGATTATAATTATTATTGTTTTTTCAGGGATACTCTTATTCTTTACGGAACAATTAGATTCTGGTAATTTATTAGGAAATTTGCTGGCTGTACTAAGCGGAATTTCTATGGCTATGATGATTATTTCAATGAAATATATTAAAGTGGAACCAATTAAAATCACTATATATGGTAACCTACTAATTTTCATTTTATCACTACCATTCTTGTTTGAGGCACACATTTCTCTTAGAGATTTACTATATTTAATAATACTTGGTGTGTTTCAATTAGGAATATCTTATATTCTTTATACCTCAGCAATCAAACATGTATCAGCGCTAGAAGGTATATTGATTCCAATATTAGAACCTATCTTGAATCCTATATGGGTATTGATTTTTGCGGGAGAAAAACCAGGTATATATAGTATCCTTGGAAGCATTATTATACTAACAACTATAACTTTTAGAACAATTCATTTGTCAAAAGTATCTGTCAGTGAATCAATATGATTTTAAAAAAGCCTTCAATACTACTGTATCGAAGGCCCTTATACTCACTTTATTTTATTCTAATAATTAATTATTTAAGCATTCCCTGCTCAAAAATTTCATAATCACATCTATATACTGTCATCCTTTTACCATCAATCAATATTTTTGTTGAAGATGGTAATGAACTCTGCTCAACTAATACGTTATTACCTTCATATACTCCCACAATAACACCTGATTGATTTTTAATTACTAAAACACGCTTTAACCCAGTCATTTTTGACTTAAAGTTGTTGATTTTTCTGTCTAAAGACATTAATATACCTGTCCCATTTTTCCCTGAATCGATATTAGTTTCTAGGTTATACTCATCTACTAAGTTTTTAACTCCTTTTTCAACAGCTATCATTGAAGAGCCTACATGCTGCCATGTGTAACCATCTATAGTAATAAGAATAACATTGTCCACCTCTGATGATTCCATATCAGTACTTTTACCACTTACAGTCATAGTTGTATTACCAAAATCATCATAAACATAGAACTCTCTTGAAAGTCCTATTGTCTCTGCAGTAAGATCTTTAAATGTACTTCTAATCTTAGTACATCCCGTAAAAGCCAATATTAAAGTTATCATGGTTATCAATAATATGGATAATTTCTTTTTCATATTCAATACCCTCTCCCCATATAGTTTAATTAATATAAACTTAAATATATCATCTTTCTCTCTCTTGAGCAAATCACATTCTGCACATTGAGTAACCACGAGAAGATTCTTTACTCTGATCTAGATCTTTTCTATAAGGTAATCTAGGTTCAAATACCTTAATATCCTTTTCCTCACTTACATGAAATAATCTCATGCCTACCCCCTCCCTTTAATAATAGTTTTAAAGCGACAGATTACCATTTCATCACATATATTCTCAATTATTCAAGTCGAATTTCTCTAATTACTTACCTATGATTAGTAAATACTATATAATTATATTTATAAATTTATGTAATTTCTTGAGAACTGTCCCTAAACTAATAATCATATTTAATATTTAGAAAGGAGTCTCACATGAAAGATTATATTATCAAAACCAATAGATTAGGTTTAAGAAAATGGAACCCCGAAGATCTAATTCCATTCACTGAAATGAATAGTGACCCAAAGGTGATGGAATTCTTTACAAATACCTTAACTAAAGAAGAAAGCTATGCCTTTGCAAATAGAGTAATAAGTCACTTTGATTCCCATGGATTTGGACTATATGCTGTTGATGTGCTTTCTAGTGGTGAATTCATAGGATATATTGGTTTAAGTATTCCTAAATTTGAAGCATATTTCACACCATGTGTAGAAATTGGTTGGAGAATAGCTCATAAATATTGGGGAAAGGGATATGCCCCTGAAGGAGCTAAGGCTTGTATAAAATATGCTTTTGAAACTTTAAACATATCAGAAATTGTATCATTTACTGCATCCATTAATAAACGATCCATAAGAGTAATGGAGAAAATAGGTATGGACTACTGTGGTACTTTTAAGCATCCCAAAGTAGATATTAATTCACCATTATATGAACATGTGCTTTATAAGATAGAAAAGTAATTGTTTCATTGTAGAATTATAAACATAATACCTTATTATAAAATTAAAACTGTGGATAACCCTTTGGATATCCACAGTATTTGCTTATCATATTATTCATTTGTGGATTCTTAGTGCTTAACCTAAGAATCTTAAGTACTATTTCTTATATATCATCTCAACATGAGGTATTCCATCTTCTAAATATGTTTCAGATACAACTTTAAATCCTAAACTTGAATAAAATTTAAGCAGATACTCCTGAGCAGAAATTCTTATGCTATCCTCATTTAATTCTTCTGTAATAAATACAATTGCTTTTTTCATTAACATATTAGCAATTCCCTGTCCTCTGTGACTCATAGCAACAAGTACTCTTCCAATAGATATTTCTTCATATGATATTCCTTTATCAAGCACTCTTAAATATGCAATAACTTTTTCTCCATCCTTAAGAAAGATATGATGTGCATTATGATCTTTTCCATCACAATCTTGATATACACATTCTTGTTCCACAACAAATACTTCATTTCTAACTTTTAATATCTCATATATCTCTTTTACTGATAGTTCCTTAAATCTCTTAACCTGAAAATTCACAGTTAATCGCCCCCACTAATCTTCATCAATTCTTACAATATTCATATTATCATCATATCCGATTTTTAGTTCTTTAGTCAATTTTTCATTAAGCCTAATTAACCCTTCATGATAGTCGTTGTATGTCTTACTTATTATTTTCAAATTAGGAATGAATACACTATAATATCCACTATTCTCATAGAATTTAGATAATGATTTCTTATACTCTGCCATTTTATCGAAAACCTCTTTAAGTTCTGGCTTATCACGCATGTTCATATAATCTTCTACGTTTTTCTTTATGCCTCCAATAGCATTTTGATCCCCCTTTATTGCTGCTTTCATAGTCTGTTGAGCTTTTTCATCTATTTCAGAAATAGCATTAAAATCATTGCCATCTTTAAAAGCTTCTAAAAACTCCTTTGGGATATTAAAATCCTCAATATTATCTAAAAAATCTACTATCTCCAACCACGCAATTTCCTTTTCTTTGGTGTCTATTGGCTCATTTAAATATCTTCCAAAATGAACAACCATAAAATCTCCTAACATCTCAGGAAAAACTCTCAATAAGGTGTTCTTAATATACTCTCCATTCTTCTTTTCTTCAAAATCAATCTTATTACTTATCTCATCTATTTTCTCATAAGTGTAATCTGATGACATCAATGAATGTAAATACTTTTCCTGCCGTTTAACTTTAAGTAATAGAGCTTCTTTATCTAATATTTTATCATTTATTAACTTTAGTTTATTTCTCCTATCTGAGCTTCTTATAATATCTTTTATTTCATTAATTGAGAAATCAAGCTTTCTTAACATGGAAATCTCTTTTAGTCTTTGAATATGGTCTTCATTATATTCTCTATACCCATTATCACTTCTATTTGTTTTAATTAATCCCCGTTCCTCGTAATAATCAATTGCTTTCTTAGTAAGTCCCGTTTTTTTCTTTACCTCATTAATTCTCATAAACTCACCCCTTGTATTAATTGTAAACCAGATCCTTAGGGGCTAGTCAAGAGAATAATTTTAGGGACAGTTCTAGAATGATTACCCTATTAATACTTGAGAACTGTCCCTTAAATTTTTCATTATACACACGCCCTTTTTTTAGCAACGACATAAATAGAATCCTCATCTTCTATCTCACAATATCTATTCATTTCTATTATTTCAAACTCTCTACTAAACACCTCTCTAAGAGTCGCTTCATTATAATAAACAAACTTCAATCCTTCTATCTCTTCTTTTTTATCCCCATACCAAAATGAATGAAGTACTATTCCTGGTTCAATAAGTACCTTACTTTGTTTTTCAATAGATTCTCTTAACTCTTCACGAGTTAAATGCTGTAAAACCTTATTAGAGAAAATCCCTTGAAATTTATTAGCTACATTCATTTCTATTGCATCTACTAATAACAAATCTGCATGGGGATTTGTTTCTTTATATGTATTAAGAAATATCTCAGAATAATCTGAGCCAGTAACTCTATAATATCTTTGTAAAATATCTAGATCTTTACCAGGTCCCATTCCTAGTTCTAAAACCCTTGCTCCCTCTATAAGGTTTTCTCTTAAAATATTAATCAATTCTTCTCCATCATATCCTTCACACATAGCTATATATTCTTTTACCTTCTGTTCTTCATGAAAATAGCTCATAAAATCTCTCCTATTACTTTATATTAATCTAATTTTTATCTTTAGTATTCACTTATATAATAAAAAAATCTCCCCTTAATTATGGGAGATTTTTCATTTCATTTGGTCATCCATTAAGCTATAATCATCAATACAATCAAAATGATTCAATTCATAATATATAGGATGTATGTTATTAGAACTTTTAATGGGATTTTCACATGTACTATTTGGATAAATCTTTACTACTTTAGATTTATTATTACTATATATTAAAGGTTCTGATGTAAAAGATATTTTACTTGTATGCTTAAAAGGAATAGTAACTTCAATATACTTTTCATTAAGAGAATTATCCGCTAAAGCCGTAAATGTTATGTTTTTAATAATAACTCCTTTTATAAATAATCTATTTTCAGCTTCACCACTGCTTTTTTCATAATAAAATAGTGACATTCCTCTTATATCAATATTATTTTCAATAGAAATTATCTCCTTTATACTATCTTCTATTTTTATATCACTATCCTGAATTATCTCAATATTACTTTGTGAAATTATAACAGGAACATGAACAATCATTTTATCAGAGGTAAGTATATTACTTTTCTGTAATAGGGATATATCAATATTTAAAACTGATGTTGAGTTTATTACTGACACTGGAGTAATATTTTTATTACTTAAAGTTGTCATATTCTTTGAATTTTTGTGATTGGAAGACTTTATGTGCTCTGAGTTATCATTTTGTTTTTTATCTGAAGGGGGATTTTTATATAGACTATCATTAAAAGAGTTTTCATTATTACGTATTTCAGTGTTTTCTGGCATTTTTAAAGTCATTAAATAAGTTAGTATGTTTTTAAGTGTATTTATGTTATTATCAGTTACTTCAGGTGAATCCTTTATTATTCTATTTAGTTCTTCATCTGTTAAAGTATGTTCAGGTGAATCATTTGATATAGGTGATAAAAGATTTTTCGTGGGGGGTCTGAATAACTCCTTGTTATTAGCATAGTAAAGCAAAATTAGAATAAGTATGATAATATCATTATCAAGCCACCAAGGACTATGATTTCTATTATACATAAAATTGCCCCTTTTATATTAATTCAAAACTAGCTTAAAGTAAAACTTTAAGCTAGTTCTTTCAGACTATTTTAAAACATATTCAGTTTTATTACCTTATTCTGTTACAGGTTCTTCTGCAACTGGTTCTTCTGCAACTGGTTCTTCTCCAGGAACTGGAAGGTATCCTAAAGAATGAATTCTTACTTGTTGCTTTTGTAAAATTTTTAACTTAATATTCAATGCAATTTTTTCAATTAGCTTATTAAAAGTATGAGGATGGAAATTTCCATTAGCTTCTTCTGAACCTTCTGGAATACAGCAATGTTTTTCAATATCAATTTCAGTAATATCTACATTTTCTAGCTCGATATCAAAACCTTCAGTATATCCAATATGATCTTGAGCACTATATTGACATAAATCACTACCTATATATTGAGGATAACATTTTCCGAAACAATTGTATTGACAGTTTCTAAATATTTCTATTTCCCTAGTAGGTTGTCTGTATTTCACAATAGGGTATACACCTGGTATAAAGTGAATTCCAGCTGAACAGTTAAAGCCTACATATGCTGTTGTGTGCTTAATATCACCAGCAACAACTTTACCTTCCTTCATACAACAAAAACCATCTGTTGATTTTGAACATTCTACTGTTGCATACTCTATATTCTTTTTAATATATCCTTTTAGATAAAGTCTACCACCCTTATATTTTCTAAGAATAGGACAATAGTTAGTTGGAATAAGCTTAGCTTGAGTCAATATTAATTCTTTTTTTATTCTTTTGATTTCATAAGCTGGATGTTCCAAGTAAATGCATCCTTCTACATCAATTAAAAGCTCACACTCAGAAAGAACTACAGGAATTTTTACAACTGGATGACCTCGATGTATTACATGTGGGTGTACAGGATAACAAGGACATTCACATAAGGTTTTAGATTCAACTTTTGCATTTGTACATTCAGTATTACTCATAATTCACTATTCCTTTCTCTTTAGTTTTTTTATGCAATATTTTTTATTGCATATAGTACATATTATGAAAAAGGTTTTTATTAAGTTACTAATTATTTAAAATATATGGTAAATTAAATAATTTTATATACCATATAACTTCTTAACATTATTCGTTGTTATCTTCTCTACCATAT
This sequence comes from Oceanirhabdus sp. W0125-5, assembly GCF_027938815.1. Classification (GTDB taxonomy): domain Bacteria; phylum Bacillota; class Clostridia; order Clostridiales; family Clostridiaceae; genus Oceanirhabdus. The sequence continues at coordinate 654,456 of NZ_CP115913.1, read as the reverse complement.
CAACATCTACTCCCTTAAGATAAGCAATCTCTACTGCTACATACCTTACAAATAAAGGCTCGTTCCTTCTTCTTCCCGCTGGTCCTGGAGTTAATGATGGTGAATCAGTTTCAACAAATAGATATTTTAAAGGAATCTCTTTTGCTACTTGTTTTAACTTAGTAGCACTCTTATAAGTTACTGGACCTGATATTGATATATAAAATCCCATCTCAACATATTTTCTAGCTAATTCTACATCACCTGAATAGCAGTGAAGGACTCCCCTCAATCTTTCATCCATATGTTCCTTAATAATATCGAATGTATCTTGATTCGCCTTTCTATCATGAACAACTATTGGAAGACCTACTTCCTTAGCTAATTCAATTTGCTTTTTAAACCATTTCTTTTGAACCTCTATAGGCACATTCATGTGGTGATAATCTAATCCAATCTCTCCTATTGCTATAACATTCTTATCCTTTGATAATTTTCTTAACTCGTCAATACTATTTTCATCCATCTCATCAGTACAACAGGGATGTATTCCAACAGTAGCATATATATTATCATACTTTCTTGCTATTTTAAGAGCTTCCATTGAACTATTCATGCTTGAACCAGATGTTATAACATATTCTATTCCTTCTCTTCTCAAATCCTTAATAAGTCTATCTCTATCTTTATTAAATCTTTCTGAATCTAAATGTGCATGACTATCTATCAACATATAAAATTCCTCCTGTATATCAATCTCTTATATATATATTATAAAAAAGAAACACTGACACAAAGCTGTCAGTGTTTCTGATATAATATACTTATATAGAAAATTTTGGAGGTTGAGTTGCCATGTCAGTAGATAGATTATTTTCAATCATGTTGATTCTATCCAGTAAAGGTAAAAAAACTGCAGCTGAACTAGCTGAGAGATTAGAAGTTTCTCCTAGAACAATTTATAGAGATATTGATAAATTATCACAAGCTGGTATACCTATATATTCTGAAGATGGAAGAGCTGGTGGTTACTACTTAATGGATGATTATAAAGTGGATAATCTCTACTTTAAAGAAGATGATATGAAACCTATACTCTCAATACTAAAGAATATACAAAACCTATTTGGAGATAATGGTTATCTTAATGAAATCATAAATAAATATGAAAATACCAATGATAAAAATACTTTCACTATCAATATGACAAATGTTAGTATGATCGAGGAAATCAAAAGCTATCTCCATACAACTAGTATGGCTATTGATAATAAACATGTTATTAAACTTCAGTATGTAAATAGACGTCAAGAAGTTGAAGAACGAATGGTTGAGCCAATATATATTTCATATTCAAATGGAGATTGGTTTATTAATGGATTCTGCAGAAATAGAAATGATTATAGACGTTTTAAAATGACACGTATAAAACAACTAACTTCCCTAGAATGTACTTTTGAAAGAGATATTGATATTGAGACATTAAAAAATATCTATGATAGGGATTATGAAAAGACTTCAATTAAAGTTGTATTGAAATTTCATCCCAAGTTTGGTCCTCAGTTAACAGAATTTTTTCCTGTAGAAAATATCCAAGCATCTGAATATGGATATTTTATAGCCCATGATATTTACCCACACGATGAGGGCTTAATAAAATTCATACTTGGATTTGGAAAGTGGTGTGAGGTTTTAGAACCAGATTATTTGAGAAAAGAAATAAAGGATTACCTAGCTGAAATCATGAGAAACTATGAATAATTTATGGGGACAGTTCTCAATATTTTCTCCTTTAACTGTGTGAAAACTTGAGAACTGTCCCCTAATTCTTTATTCTTTATTTATTGTTATAGAATTCATTAAAGTTATTCAATACAACTTCTATTTCATTTATTATTATAGGGCTCATCCCCTTAAATTTTAACCTGAAATATAAGCTTCTAAGAAAGTTCTTCACATTTTCTTTAAAAGAATGGGTATACTTATATGCCTCAAGAGCATTTGAAAGTTGATACTCTTTTGGAACTTCTAATTCATTAAAACTCCTTATCCATTCTACAATATCCCCTTCATCCATGTCATCTCTTTTTATCAATTCAATACAAGCTGTTGTTAATCTTTCTGCCTCTTCATTTCTATAAACGTAATAACAAATTGATACTTTGTCTTTTATACCTTCTAGAATCTGAAGTAATTGTTCTTTAGCAAGTTCATGACTTCCAGCAAAGCTAACAAGCGCATCTCCCGTATGAGCTGCTGAATGTGCCCATCCCTTATTTTCTACATATCCTCGTACATCCTTTTCTCTGTTTAAGTATTCCATAACCTTATTAAAACAATCTAATACTTCTTCTTTTGATAGTATTTCATGTTCATCATTTTTCACTTTATCATTATGATGCTTTATAATCCATCTTATAATAAGTATAGTAAAAGCCCTGTTAAATACTGAATCATCTTCCTCAGCTCCTAATTTATAAAACAAATGATTTTCACTTAATGCTAGTTTTAATAACTCCCTTATCTGTAATTCTTCAAGCATATCCTCCATTATCATTTTCCATAAAAACGATAAAGCTAATTCATCTCGTAAAATAGGATCTGTGGATTTCAATGCCTCCATTAATTCTAAGGATAGTTCAACTTTATTTATATCCTCTGGAATAGTCCAATCATTCTCTTGCCATTTACTCAGTTTATTTTTCAAATTAATATTATTCATAATTAAATCCCCTTTATAGTTAAGTTTATTACCCCATAACAGAATTATAGATTATTAACTATGACATCAGTGTGTCAGTGTTTTTTATAAAAGGGGACAGTTCTCAATATTTTCTCCTTTAACAGTGTAAAAACTTGAGAACTGTCCCCTATTTTGTTGTATTAAATAAACTCATTAAATCTTTCATTAATTTTATTTAATACTTTTTCAATTTCATTTAATAACTCTATATTAACTCCCTTAAACTTAAATCTAAAGTACATACTTCTAAGAAAGTTTTTAGTATTCTCAATAAAGTTATGATACTCAGGATTAGTTTTGGGTTTTTCAAGATCATCAAAACTTCTTATCCATTCTATAATATCTTCTTCTTTTATGTCATCTCTATTAAATATATTCATAATTACAGTGGTAATTCTCTCTGCTTCTACATTTTTATATACATAGTAATCTATAGTAACCTTTTCTCTGATTCCATTTAATATTTCTATCATGTTCTCGTGACTTAATTCACTGCAACCAGCAAGACTAGCTAAGGCATCTCCAGTATGAGCAGCTGAGTGTGCCCATCCTTTTACATCTACATAACCTCTAACATCTTTTTCTTTCTTTAAATATTCCATAAGCATATTGAAAACTTCCACAATCTCGTCTTTTGATAATATGGTTTGTCCTTCTTCTAGCATGTCATTATGATATCCAATGATAGCTCCTATAATAAGAGCTGAAAAAGCTCTATTAAATACTGCATCCTCATCATGAGAATCTAACTTATAAAATAAATGTTTATCACTTAATGCAAGAGTCAATAAATTACTTACTTCACTTTTTGATAACATTTCATCATCAATGATTCCCCACAAAAATGACAATGATAGATTATCCCTTAAAATAGGATCTATAGATTTGAAATTTCCTATCAACTCTAAAGCCAATTCATACTTATTAACTTCCTCAGGAATATTCCAGTCATTCTCTTTCCACTCTAATAATTTATTTTTCATACTAGTCCCTTCCATAATAAATTCCCCCTTAATTTTATTATATACCTATTATAAATATTAAATATCGTCATAAGCATTTATGGGGTTTGCTAAACTAAAAACACATAAATGCTTTTTATAATATGCCTAAGCATGAGATAATTTAGGAAATACAAATTCCTCTGGTAACTTAATTCCTTTAGATATTACAAATAACTGATCATCTTCACTTTGTTTCTTGATTATTTCCCCAATTTTATTGTCCGGTGTAAATTGAAACTCAATATGTTTAATACCTGTATCAATAACTTTTTCTATGACCTTTTCTACATTAATATCATTCTCAGTAATAATATCGAATAGCTTCAATGTATCCTCCGTAACTTTGTACAACACGATACAATCCTCTTCTTCAAGATAATAAATATCATTTCTAAATACATATATACAATAGAACAATAACAGATATTTATCATTCAACACACTTATTGTTTTTGATATTGGATTTCTATTGCTCGTCAACCTTAGAATTATACTTAAATCTTCTTCATTATCTAGGTTGAGTTTTCGCATATTTGATTCATTTTTATTCTCACATATTTTAAAATTAGATTTATCTAGTTCCATTGAGAATTCCATCTCATTCACATGAACAAATCCAAACTTAGGATAAAACTCTAAAACATTCTTGTTTGCAAACAAATATATTAATTCATATTTATCTCTATGATCATCTAAGACCTTTTCCATAAGTCTTCTGACTAAGCCTTGCCCCCTATGAGCCTCATCACTCATAACAGTACCAAGCTGAATAGCCCTTATTACCTCTTCTCCAATAACCACATCAAGATAGTTTACTGAAACATTTGCCACTATTTCATTATCATAATCAAATGAATAACATATATAATTCTCTTTCCAGAAACCACGTTTATACCATGGTTCAAAATCAATACCAAACGTTTCTATTGCTAATTTACTGAAACTATGCCTTAATTCATCATTATTTTTATAATCTTTAATAAATCTATACTCTTTCATTTTATAGTTACTCCTAAAATTATTTTTTGACATTTATTCATTTACCATTTTATTGTATCATTTACAGTAAATTATTTAATAGGTGTATTTTGATTATAATCATCTTTTACCTAAAATTTTAAGGGACAGTTCTCAACATTTCATTATTTATAACAACGAAATATTGAGAACTGTCCCTCCTAGTATTACCTAGTATTACCTAGTATAACTAAGCATGAGATAACTTAGGGAATATAAATTCCTTTGGTAACTGTACTCCTCTAGACATTACAAATACCTCATACTCCTTTTGAGTACTTTCTCTTTTTATTACTTTTCCAATTTCATCCTCTGGAGTGAAATGGAACTGAACATTTTTTATATTTGTATCTATAATTTTGTTTAGTACCATTTCTATATTAACCTCATTTTGAGAAATGATATCTACTAACTGTAGAGTATCTTCATTGGCTGTGTACACCACAATAATATCTTCTTCTTCAAAATAATAAATATGCTCTCTATATACATAAAGAAAATAAAACAGTAGAAGATATTTATCATTAACTACACTAAATACTTTTGATACTGGTTTTCTATCTTTGGTCAATCTCATAATAATATTTAAATCATCTTTATCATCCATATTAAGTTTTCTCATATTATGTTTATTTTTATTTTCAGATACCTTGAACTTTTCTTCATCCAATTTCATTGAAAATTCAGTTTCTTTTATATTATCAAATCCAAATTTTGAATAGAATCCTAATGCATCCTTATCTCCAAATAAGTAAATCAATTCATATTTCTCTTTATGATCATCTAAAATCTTTTCCATAAGCTTTCTTGCTAATCCTTTTCTTCTAAGAGAATCATGTGTCATTACAGTACCAATCTGTACAGCCTTTATTGTATCTTGTCCAACAACTACATCAAGATAGTTCACAGAAGCATTAGCCACTACTTCATTATCACAAACTAATGAATAGCACACATAATTCTCCTCCCAAAATCCACGCTTGTACCAAGGTTCAAAATCTATACCAAAAGTTTCTGTAGCTAATTTGCTGAAACTTTTTCTTAACTCATCATTCTTTTTATAATCCTTAATAAATGTATACTCTTTCATTTTTAATCATTACTCCTTTTGTTATCTACTTTTTATTAGCAACTATCCTTGCGAAAGTAAAATTGCCACCATCAGCTTCTAGCATTTCAACATCCCCATTACGCTTAAGAATCCCTGCTTCTTTTAAAGTTTTATCCCACTTTAACCAATTATCATAACCATTTGGCATTGTATCTGCAACTTGAACTGTAACAGTTTCTGAACGTTCCCAAAGTTCTTTCCACCAATTTGGAGAATGATGCGTAAATAAATATGGTTCCCAATATGGTTTAAGATTTTCTGGAACTTTACTATCAAACTCCTTATGAACTGAAGGAACCACTATTCCAATTTGACCATTAGGCTTTAAGTATCGGATTAGGCTTTCTAAATACATCTCATTTGTCCCAAAGTAATGATATGCATCAATACTTACAATTGCATCAAAAAAACCATGTGCAAATGGTAAACTGTGAGCATCTGCATGAATTGGATATACCAAATCATCAACACCTTGTTCTTTAATTCTTTGATAATTTTCAGTTGCACCTATCCATAAATCTGCTGCCCAAACTTTGACACCAAATTCTTTTGCAAGAAATATAGATGTTAGTGCTTTTCCACATCCTAAATCTAGCACCTTCATCCCATTTCTCAGTTTCATTTTATTTAAAAGGAACTCTACCAACCACATTGAATTTGGTCCCATTTCATTTTCATTTACCCACTCAATATCATATTTCGCTGATAAAGGAAATTGTGGTAGTGTTAATTCTCTTTGCAATTCTTTCTTTGAATATTTCATTAAATATTACCTCCTGCGCATACAAAGTATTGTGATTTATTATTTATCCTTGTAAAAATGCACAGACGTTCATATCTATAACACCTCCATAATATATCTAATTTAAGTTTACTTATAAGTGTCATATGATATTGCTGGATTTTCTTTATGTTATAATCCAACTCTATATATCCTCTAACTTGGCGTTTATCACTTTCCCAAGCTTGTCCAATTTTATTGTATCATAACCAACAAATTAACTAATAGGTAAATTTTAATTATAATTATTCTTCACTTAAAATTCTAAGGGACAGTTCTCAAGATTTCATCCTTATAAATAATAAAATCTTGAGAACTGTCCCTCCTAATTTACCTAATAAACATGCACCACATATATTAATTCGTCTATTCTCTGTACATCAACTGTTTTTCCATATTTAATAAACTCTTCTCTTAAAACACTGATATCAGAATAATATTCATCTTCTATCTCTTCAATTTGTTCTTTAGTATATCTATCAAATATTTCTCTTCTACTTTCTTCATCTTTAAACATCATATCCCCGATTACAATAGTACCCTCAGCCGTTAGTACTCTCATCATTTCCTTTATTGCTAGCTTCTTCTCTTCATCATTAAGATGGTGAAAGGCATATGTTGACACTATACATTCAAATGAACCATTATCAAAAGGCAACTTAAGAAACTCCCCTAATCTTAACTTTAAATTAGGATATTTATTCTTGGCAACATTCATCATTTCCCTTGATTGATCTACACCAGTAACACTATATCCCTTCTCTAAAAATCTATTTGATAAGTTCCCTGTACCAACCCCTATATCTAAGATAGAATCACTTTGCTTTAACCCTTCTGATGCTTTCAAATACACAGTATCAAGTAACTCATCATACTTTCTATAAAGATTTAATGTCCCTACTTCATTCTTCACACTTTTATCATAGCTTTTTGCCCAGCTATCAAAATTCCATTTATCTTTCCAATTTTCTCTTGTTTCTTGAATACTATTGAGTTCTTGAGCTGATTTTATGATCCCTTCCATAACCCCATCATTATTACCATCATAGATTGAATCCATTATCTTTTCCAATGAATTTTTAACATCTCTCATACGATGAATACTATTGTTTACAGCTTCCCACTGTTTATAAAAATGATCAAGCACATTAGCTTTTTCACTATTTGCTAATAAATCGCTAATATCTTCAACTGAAAGATTCAATGTTCTGTACATAAGTATAGTTTGAATTCTTATAAAATCATCTTCACTATAATATCTATAGTTGTTTTCACCTCTTTTAGGCTTGAGTAAACCTTTCTTCTCATAAAATCTCAACTTATTAGCTGGAATCTTAAATATCTCTGCTACCTCTTTAATATTATATCTTTTATTCATTATTAACCCCCTAAATATCTCTTATGATTTAGAGTATAAACCTTAGCCTTAGGTTAAGGTCAACATTATTATAAACTTTTTCTAAAAAAATGAGAACTGTCCCTCCTAAAAATAAAAATCCTCCAATCTGGAATCAATCCAAATTAGAGGAATTATAATTTTTTGAGAACCGTCCCCCTGCTTAAGCCATATCCACACTAGGAGGATATAATATTAAACCTGGTTTTCTTATATCTTCTTGAACCTCTTTACAGTAAGCTTTAACATCATTATCACTTTCATCTAAAATCTTAATCATCCCAACATCCCATTTCTGTAAGTCAACTTCATATTTTATATCCTCAAAGCAACTCATGGATAGAGAATCAGGATGAATAGGTATCTGAATTTCCTTCTCATTGGCGATATTTTTAAGATATTTTAATATACTCATAGTAGCTTCTTTATCCTTAGCAATAAACATTCTTATATCTTTCAGATTATTTTTATTATACCTAACGTATCCAATTATCTCATTACCCTTTAAAAATACAGATGCCTTTATATCTGGCATATATGATCTCCACTCCATAATTCCTTCACCTGGTTTTAGAGCTAAATCTATACCACCATGCCACTTTTCCCATATACTCATTAACTCATTTAAATCACAAGGTTTAACTGTTCTTGCTTCTATATTATCACTAGCTGTTTTTAATAGCTCTATGTTATGAATTTCAAATTTAATAGTACTTTTACCAACCATATTCTGTATATATCCAAATCTAGGATAATAGGTAGGGTGCCCGTATAAGAATGATAGCTTATAGCCTTTTTCTTTGAGAATTTTATGCCCTTCTTCAATTAGTTTTCCACCGATTCCACTCTTTTGAATCTCTGGATCTACTGCTATTGGACCTAAACAAACTGTTTTAATAACTTTACCATTTAAATACATATCATAAGGGTAAAATAACACGTGTCCAACAACTTTTCCTTCTAGCTCTGCAACTAAAGATAATTCTTCATCAAACATACTTCCATGTCTTAAAGAATCAACCATAGTTACCTCGCCTACATATTCCTTCTCAAATTCCCTTTCAAAGGCCAAAGAATTTATCTCCGCAATTCTTCTATAATCCTTGATTTTTTCACTTCTAATTTTTATATTCAATCAACCAACCCCTTTACTTAAATAATGTTTTCTTTCATAAAAATATTATTACATACATTATTTTTTTGGGGTAGGCATTATTCAATTATAATCATTTGCTACCTATCTTATTTATTTCTCAACTTCCATTTTATTTGTGTATATAAGTCCCAATGCTAATCCACCAATGAATAAAATAACAGCTATTGCTACTTGACTTGGTTGTACAGCTAACCCTTTTAGAATCCTGTACTGATCCTTGATTAACATAAGATTATTAACTACAGGTAAAGAAAATGGTACATATGGTCTCATAGCAAATGAATTTAAATATAAAAAACTAAAGAATAATTGTATTCCAATATATATAATTGGTGCAACATAATTTTTACAAACCAACGCTATGCTAGCTGTACCTGTTACCATAAGCATTTGATATCCATATGCTTTTAATGTTAATACTAAATGTTTTACTATAACTTCTAAAGTAAGAGTACTTCTAAAACTTATAAAACTTATTATCAGCATAAAACAAAATATTATAGCATAAATCATCAATGATATTATAAATATAGTTATTATCTTTCCAATATAAATTTTCCATCTCTCTTGCTTATAAGTAAATGTAGTTGTTGCAGCTTTATTTGTAAACTCATTCAATATGACCACTGCTGCTAAAATATTTGTAGCTGCTAAATAAGTATATGAGAATAACCCCAGCTGTACCCATGTAAATAATTTATCTGCACTATCTAATGATATTCCTAAAAACATTCCACCAACTTGATATAAAACAAATGAAATTAATAATAACTGCCACCATTTTGGTTTAACTTTCTTTAACTCACATAAAACTATAGTTCCCATATATATTCCTCCTAATTTATACTCGCTTTTCTTCCATAAATAAAACATCCTAATAATCCAATTATGAATACACATACACCTAAAGTTATACTTTGATTTGATATTAATATATTTATAGGCTTATCTACCATAGATGATGGAGTATTCAAATTTATTATTACTGGAAGTATTCCAAATGTAACTGATCTATAGGTATCATTAAAAGCATAAGCAAAGTTAGCAACCATCAATATCATTGCATAACTAAAAGAAAATACTATATTTCCAAATAACATAGCAATCAGTGCTGCCAATGGCATTATACTTATCTGTAATAAGTAAGAAACTAAAAACACCTTACCATGATTTAGTATTGCTGCTACGTTTACAGGTTGTTTAATAAAAATCATCCCACCTATAATATTCATAATGAATGAGACACAATATATAATGCCTATTATTATTGCTCCAGCTAAAAGTTTGTTTATAATAACACCAGTTCTTCCGCTTGGGTAACAAAATGCAACATTTGCAGTGTCCTGTCTCACTTCTCTTGTAAAAATAAGTGAAACAAGTATAGTTATAATTATTGTATATAGAAAACCAAAAGTAATATATTCAAATTTATAGAACATTAAGTACCATGCGCCCTCTCCAGTTAGCTCAGTATTAAAGAGAGCTAATGGTAACCAAATAAGGCTAAATAAGATTCCTGATATTAAAAAACCCGTACGTTTAAATTTCAATATCTCACAATAAATAAAATCAAGCACTTTTATTTCCCCCTGTAATTTTAATAAAGTAATCCTCGAGATTATCATTCATTACGCTCACTTCATGAACATCTACACTGTTAGTTATCATCTTTCTTGCTATCTCATTTGATTTATGAATCATGTCATAAATTCTTATTTTATTAGGCTCTGTTACTGTGTAATTTCTTATGCCAAACTCAGTTTCTAGTAAAGTAACCGCCTTCTTATCATCACTCACATGTAAATTAACATAATTTCTATTACTTTCTCTAAACTCGCTGTAATCAATCTCCTCAAGAAGCTTACCATCATGAATTATTCCAATATTAGATGCTAATTGTTGTATTTCACCAAGAATATGACTTGATACTATTATTGTCAATTCTCTTTCTTTGTTCAATTTTATTAATGTTTCTCTTATCTCCTTTATTCCAACTGGATCTAATCCATTAGTTGGCTCATCAAGAATTAATAATTCTGGCTTATGCAAAAGAGCTCTAGCTAACCCTAATCTCTGCTTCATACCCAAAGAGAATTTCTTAACTTTCTTTTTCTTAATATCATAGTTGTGTAATCCAGCTAAGTCTAAAGCCTCTTCTATATATTCTTTGTTAGGAATACCCATCATTCTTCTATGAATATCTAAATTCTCTCTTGCTGTAAGATTAGGATAAAATCCAGGAGTTTCAATTATAGATCCAATTCTTCCTAATACCTCTCTGTTCCCCATCTTCTTTCCAAAGAGTTCATATTCTCCCTTAGTAGGTGAAATCAATCCCATTAACATTCTCAATGTAGTTGTTTTACCTGCCCCATTTCTTCCTAAGAAACCATATATTTGTCCTTTATTTATTGTCATATTCACATTATCTACAATAATCTTATTACCAAACTTCTTTGTTAAATCATAAGTTCTTATTATCTCTTTCATAATTATTCCCTCCAAATTTTCAATGACTTGTTCCTCACAAATATAATAATAAAGCATAGTAATTAAATCCAAACTACATAATTATTACAAATTTATTAAATCCAATTTATACAATTATATAATAATTATTGAAACCCTTTAATTTCATACAAAAAAACTCTACTTTCAAATCTGAAAATAGAGTCTTATTATTAATTTCATATTTATTCTAAAGTTCAATTTTCTTATTATTTACTATGTTCAATCTTCCATTAAGTAATTTAATTAAAAATAATGCTATTATTATTCCAACAACAAATTGTCCAATATTATTTGGCACACTTGCGCTTGCTAATGTTATAGCTTCTTTTGTAGAATCAGCTCTGAATAAAACATATTTAACTAAAATAATCTTTGCAACAAAGTAACCAAATACCATCCATATTCCTGCAATTATAAATGCAAATAAATTATTCAACAGGTTCTTCCCGTTATATTCCCCTCTATAAGCAATTCCCGCTGCTATAAATGCCATTATTCCTTTAATGACAAATGTAAAAGGCATATAATATGCATATCCTGCAATTAAGTCCGCTAGAGTCATTCCAAGAGCCGCTGTGATTGCCCCCCTCTTTTTACCAAATAAGATAGCCGCTAAAAATATCATGCTATCTCCTAGATGAACATACCCAATACCCATAACTGTAGGAACCTTTATTGCTAAAGTAGCAACACAAATTATGGCAATCATAACCCCCATCTGAGTGAGTTCAAGTGTTTTAGAATTGTTAATTCCTTTTTCTGTAATAGTATTTTTCATGTTTTTCCCTCCAATAAACAAATTAAACATTTTTATCTATAAATATAATATAATACTATTTACTTTTAAGGAAATGTATGGATACAATTTTTTTTATTAGGGGACAGTTCTCAAGTTTTTTAATCTTCTATTTCAAAAAACTTGAGAACTGTCCCCTATTTCTTTATCTTATACATTAATTTCATATTGATTTGATGAAAGAAAGCTTGTATAATAAATTTTAATACTTTACTACGCTAAAGCAAACAAAAGAGGAGGGTTTTTATGAGTGAATTTGGGGGAGTATTAGTTGTTTTTGTTCTTTATTTCCTATTTATGCTTTCAATAGGAATTTATTTCTTTAAAAAATCTAATAATTCTGAGGATTATTTACTAGGTGGTAGAAATTTAGGTGGTTGGGTTATATCATTAAGTGCCCAAGCTTCTGATATGAGTGGTTGGCTATTAATGGGCTTACCTGGGGCAGCCTATGTAGGTGGTATGGGAACATTTTGGATTGCATTTGGTCTATTTTTAGGTACATTTATCAATTGGAGTTTTATCGCTAAGCGATTAAGAATATATACAGAGGTATCTAACAATTCTATAACAATTCCACAATATTTTCACAATAGATTCAAAGATAGCAGCAATATGCTAAAGATATCATCTTCAATAATAATTCTTATATTCTTTCTAATTTATACTGCTTCTGGCTTTGTTGCAGGAGGAAAACTTTTTAACAGTGTCTTTGGAATATCTTATACTTTATCACTTACTATTGGAGTGATAATTATTGTTTTATACACATTCTTAGGAGGATTCTTCGCTGTTTGTTGGACAGACTTTTTCCAAGGTATTATCATGTTTTTTGCAATTATAATAGTTCCTATAATGGCAGTATCTTCACATGGTGGAACCACTGAGATAATTACAGGTTTATCTAATTTACCAAAAGGATTTATGGATATTTTCAACTCTAACACACTAGGGTTAATAGCTATATTATCTTCTCTTAGCTGGGGGATTGGTTATTTTGGACAACCTCATATTCTTATGAGATTTATGGCAATCAAAAACGCAAGCGAAATTAAGAGTGCAAAGAAAATAGCTGTTTCATGGGTTTTCTTTTCTTTAATCGCAGCTGTTCTTATAGGTATTATAGCAAGAATAACACTTGCAGGTACTCTTGATGAATCTGCTGCTGAAACAGTATTTATTGTGTTAGTTAAAGGTTTATTCAATCCGTATATGGCTGGTTTATTCTTAGCAGCTATTCTAGCAGCTATAATGAGTACAGCTGATTCTCAATTACTTGTTGCGGCCTCTTCAGTAAGCGAAGATATATGCAAAACCTTATTAAAAAGAACTATTAAAGATAAAGAATTGATTCTAATAAGTAGAGCAGCGGTAATAGTAATTGCAGTTATAGCTTATGTTATTGCTCTTAATCCAAACAATTCAATAATGGATCTAGTATCCTATGCTTGGGCTGGATTCGGTGCCTCTTTCGGACCAACAATCATCATTTCTCTGTACTGGAGAAAAATGACCAGATTAAGCGCATTCCTAGGAATAATTACTGGAGGAGTAACAACTATACTATGGAAAGCCTTACAGGGTGGAATATTTGACTTATATGAAATGCTGCCTGCTTTCATACTATCATGTGTAGTTATAGTGATAACTACACTAGTAAAAGAAGAAACCAATACAGAAATTCAAAAAGAATTTAGCGAATTTCAAAGTAAATTATAATAAAATTTAGGGGACAGTTCTCAAGGTTTTGACTTATATGAAGAAGAAAAACTTGAGAACTGTCCCCTTATTTAATAACTTCTATTCTCATACATTGCAAGTAAATCATTAAGTTCACTCTTTACAAATTCTCTAATTTCAGAAGGTCGTAGTATCTCTCCATATCCCAAAATATCTCTAACTTCTTCACAAGCAAATTCATATTTATGCATGTTAATAGTAGTTATGAAATAATGCTTGTCCTGTTTTATCTCTAATATATCAAACTTATTTAGAATATCTGCTCTACTCTTATTAAGCTTTATATCTACAGGGTAATATTCATTTTCTTTACAAGTCTCTTTAAAAAACCTCTTACTCTTGTTCCAATAATTATCAATTGAAAAATCCTCAGGTAGTATAAATGTATCCTCTATTACTTCAATATTCACTATACGATCACATTTAAATGTTCTAATATCATTTCTTCCTTCATCATATGCAACCATATACCATTCCATTCTCTTTACTACAATTCCATATGGTCTGATATTTCTTTTGGATACTTCTCCATTAACTTTCTCATAAGTAATTCTCAATTTTTGTGATTTCCATACAGCGTTTATTAACAGATCTAGATTTCCTAATGCTTCTTTCTCTCCCCACCATGGAGATTCATCAAAATGAAAACTTCGTTTTATCTTCTTTATATCGTCACTGTACTTACAAGGTAAATTCTTTTCAAGTTTAATTAGAGCATTATTCAATTTCATTCCCATATTACTGCCATTATTAGGCTGTATACCTATACCGCTAAGATATAGATTTATCATGTCTTCCCCCCTAAGTTCATTAAGCCCAATTGAATATCCATCAATAAAATGTACTCCCCCATTGGGACCCGTTGTTGATGTTAATGGTATACCAGCTTCACACAAGGTATCAATATCCCTATATATTGTTCTTACTGATGTTTCAAGCTTTTCAGCAAGTTCCTTAGCTTTAATCATCTCTCTATTCTCTACCATAAGCAAAATAGAAATTAATCTATGTACTCTCATAATTAAATCCCCCAAATTTTGTTAAATTGATTATATATTCTTGACACACTGCTGTCAACAATTGGTTGTTATACTGATGTAAATATTATTTTTAAAGGAGTGGTTATTATGAACATAGGTATTTTAGGTACAGGTTTTGGCTACTATCATGCTAGCATTTATAAGAAATTAAGTAATGTGGAATCAATAATTATATTTGGACGAGATAAAGATAAACTAAATAAAATCAAAACAGAGCTTAAGATTGATGTTACTGATAATATTGATGATATATTATCTAATCCTGATATTGATTTAGTTGATGTTTGTCTCCCAAGTAATTTGCATAAAAAGTATGTACTGGAAGCTTTAAAGAATGGAAAAAATGTATTCTGTGAAACACCTGTGAGCTTATCACTTGAAGATGCAATCGCTATGAAAGATTGTGAAAAAGAATATGATAAAAGGGTATTTGTGAATCTATTTATTAAATATGATCCTCCATACAAATTCTTATATAACAAGATTAAAAATAATGAGTATGGAAAATTAAAAGGACTATACCTCAAAAGAAATACTCCTCCATTCTGGGGTGATTTAGGTATTGAAAATATAGCTACTAAACTCATGATTCATGAATTTGATTTCATAAACTGGTTGTTAGGAACACCTGATGATATATCAGCTCATGGATTACCAAATAAAGAAGGACAATCTTTAGTAATAACTAATTTGAACTATAAAGATACACTTGTTCAAGTTCAAAGCTCATCTATGATGCCTAAAAGTTATTCTTTCACAGTAGGATATGAAGCAATTTTTGAAAATGCAGTAATAGAATACACTGAGAAATGTTATGAAGATGGACCTGAAATAAGTTGTAAGCTATATACCAATAGTACTGTGGAGAACATTGAGTTAGAAACTAAGAATTGTTATGAAGAATCCATTAAACATGTACTGGATTGTTGTATTGAAAACATACCTCCCAATTTAAGTATTGATGATGCTATCAACTCACTATCAATTGCTATTAAAAGCACAACATTACTCTCAAAAAAAGGGTCAAGTTTATAATAACCATTCTAGGTATATATTTTTAAGTTAAATTATGGGATAATACTTACAACAAATACAATAATTACTTACTGATAAAGGAGGGGATAATATGCTTAAGATTATAGAACCTAACAACTTTAAAGAATTTAGCGATAAAATATTAGAAGCAGAAAAGAACTATTTTCCTATGTTAGGATATAAAAAAATGCCTTTTCACGATAAAATCCTAAATATTCATAAAATCACCGATGACTCTGAAAAGCAAAATGCAAGTTTCATGACAAATCATTTACGTGTAATTGATTATCTTGAAAATGGTGAATACTGCTTGTATCACTTATTTAGTATGAAAAGCAACCCTTCAATGCTTATGACAACAATGATTATTCCATCTGATTTCAATAACAGATATGAAATTGTTGAAAAATCAATAAAGAACATACTTAAATGGATGCATGAAGAAACTGAGTATAAAACTTTTAAGATTCAAATTCTTGAATTTGGCGAAGTGCAGATATATCCCACTTTGGCTTATTACTTGATTCCATTATTGAAAAAAGAAAACTTTAAGCCTCATTATCCTTTGTATCTAAAATCCAATACAAAAACAAATTTATCAACGTATACTCTCAATAAGAATTTCAACATGAAAATTGGAAAAGAGAATGCTTTTGAAGATGTATTAGACTTTTATTATACTAATTCATTTGATCACTACTACATATGTGATACTGCAGAAGAGCTGCATGAACTTAAAGATGACCCATTATTCTATGAAAGTCTAATAACAATTAGAAATAGTGATGATACAATCATTGCCTCTGTTTTTGCTGGTCTTGATGATGATAAACTGTGGATTGATAATTTTGTGGTTGCTAATAATTATGTTAACTCATATATTGGCCCATATTTATTAACTGAAGAGATGAAGTTCCTGAAATCTAAATATGAAGATAATGAGATATTTATATATACTTTCAGGGAGTATTCAAAATCAATCTCTCAATATAATGAATGTGGATTCATGGGATTTGAATATTGGGTTGATTTCTTTTATGAGATTCAGTAGTAAAAATGGGATATAAAAATGGAAAAGATATCTTTCCTGATAAGTTACTTAAGGAAATTCAAAAATATGTGAATGGAGATTATGTATACATTCCACAGACAGATTCTAAAGCAAAATGGGGAGAAAAAAGCGGGGCTAAACAAGAGTTAATTCAACGAAACACACAAATCCGTAATATGTTTAAGGCAGGGACTAGCATTGAAGAACTATCATTTCTATATGGACTTAGCATATCTACTATAAAAAAAATTGTATATTCAAAGAAACGAGGTGAATAATTCATGGCTAAACAATTTAGAGGTAAAGGGATAAAGAAAAATCCAGCTTGGAGAGGAACTTGTCCAGTATGTAAAAGAACAGGTGTAAAGCTTTTATGGAATAAAGAAGACAAAAATGTATGTAAAATATGTTATGGAAAATAAATAATATTAAAAGATAGAGGTAGTTTTTAAACTGCCTCTATCTTTTTATGTTAATGAAAAATCATAGTTAATTCAGAATCATTTATGAACTTGACCTTAATCACCACACTTGATAACCTTATTTTAGAATATAATTAATATATTTATTAATTTTCCACATATTAAAAAAATTAGTATTTAATAATTATTTTAATTGTACTTCAATGAACGGAGCGTGATAAACAATGTCTAAAAATAAACAGAAAAGTAATGTAATCAATGAACTATACCAAGAAATTGAATCTGGAAATATTAAGTTTCTCGATTCTTTTTGGAGTACTATAGAAGAAATAGGAACCCCTATAATAGAAAGTATTGATGGTGATAATAACTATTCCTTAGTTACATTCATATATAAAGGAGACGAAAATACAGATACTCTCCAGCTTTATATTCCAACAAATGTTCATCCTGATAATATTGATAATACTTCATATGGACTTTCTGAATTTAAGTTTGAATGTATTCCTAATACTAATGTTTGGTACACATCATGTATTGCACTGAATGATGTTCGCTTTAGTTATAAATTATTACTTAATTGTCCATTTGAAAAAATTGCTGAATGTCCTGAAAAAATGATAAAAGATGAGTTTGGTAGAGATAAACTTGTATTTCCTGATGATGAAGATCATAAGAATGATTATGTTATTAATTATGTACTAATGCCTGCCGCTACTGAACATATTTGGGTAAAAGAGCGAGGTGATTCTTTAAAAGGTGAAATTAAGACTCATAGTTCACACAGTAACATACTAAAAAATGAACGAAACATAGCAATCTATACTCCTTCAAATTACAGTAATGAAAATGAACCATATAATCTTTTAATAATAACAGATGGGTCTGTTTATCTTGACATTTCAGGCAAAGAAATTCTAGATAATTTAATTAATGATAATAAAATTCCACCAACTGTTGCTGTATTCATTGATTCAAATGATCATAGAATGAGCGAATTAATGTGTAATGATCATTTCTCCGCTTATATTGTGGAGGAAGTTATTCCATGGGTTCGTGAACACTATAATGTCACTGAAGATGCTTCTAAAACCATAATCGCAGGTTCAAGTCTTGGTGGTCTTACTGCTTCATTTATGGGGTTAAGATATCCTAATATTTTTGGAAATATTCTATCACAATCTGGATCATATTGGTACAAAGGTGAAGATATGGAGGATCCAGAAAAAAGAAATTGGATAGCAAGACAATTTAAGAAAATAGACAAACTACCTCTTAAATTCTACTTAAATGTTGGGGTTTTAGAAAGTTCTAGAATGTACTCAACCAATCAAGAATTTAAAGAAGTTTTAGAATCAAAAGGCTATCCAGTATCATACGAAGAATTTAAAAGTGGACATGACTATCTTTCTTGGGGTGAGACTTTAGGAACTGGGTTGATTGCATTAATAGGTAATGAGTAAACAAACGGCTTTTGAGTAGCTTATATATGCTCTAGAGCTTTTATTTATTCATGTATTTACGCTAATCTATCTCATCTATCTACAATATTCTCTATAAAATTTATTAAAGGCATATCTTTTTTAAGTTCATATGGTATGATATAATTTACTTTAATGTTATTATTTAGTATTTTAAGCAATTATAGGAGAGTGATGTTCTATGGCTACAATCCAATGTTCAAGCAAGATAATAGAAAACCTGAAATTTAATCTTGATTCTGGCAACCATGAATTTCTTAATTCTTTTTGGAGTAATATTAAAGAAACAGGAACTCCTATCATTGAGCCTATAGATGGTAATACTGAATATTCTTTAGCTACCTTCTTATATAGAGGAGATGAAACTACCCAGACAATTAGTGTTTGTATTCCTCCTAAGACTGCCCCTGAGAGTAGTGAGGATAAACCTCTTTCTGAACTTAAACTTAATAGATTAAGTAATACTAATGTATGGTATACCTCATGTGTGGTAAGAAATAATATTCGCTTTGCTTATAGATTCTTACTTAACTGCTCTTTAGATAAAGTACATGAACATCCTGACAGTTGGGTAACTGATTCTTTTAGTAATAATAATCAAATTTTCCCCAGCAGTAATAAAGCAAAAAAAGATTTAATTATAGATCATGTTGTTATGAATAATGCCGCTGAACATATTTGGACGAAAGAAAGACCTGATACACTAAAAGGTACTCTTCAAACATATAGCTCTCGTAGTGATATATTAAATAATGAGCGTGACATTAGAATCTATATTCCAGCGAATTATAATAAAGATAACGAGCCTTATAATTTGTTAGTATTAACCGATGGAGCCGCATACATTACAATGTCCACCAAAGAAGTACTTGATAATATAATAAATGATAATAAAATTCCACCTACTATTGCAGTTTTGATTAATTCAAATAGTAATCGAATGAAAGAACTATCTTGTAATGATGAATTTTGTTCTTATGTTGTTGAAGAAGTTCTTCCTTGGGTTCGCGAAAATTATAATGTAACTTCTGATCCTGCTAAAACCGTAATTGCTGGTTCAAGTCTAGGCGGGCTTACAGCTTCATTTTTAGGATTTAAATTTCCTGATATTTTTGGGAATATTCTATCTCAATCTGGTTCTTATTGGTATAAATCGGAGGATGTTAATGACCTTGAAAAAAGAAACTGGATGGCAAGACAGTTTGAAAAAGAAGATAAACTTCCTCTTAATTTCTATCTTAATGTGGGAGTTCTTGAGAGCGCTATGATGAACGATATGAATAGAGAGTTTACAGATGTGTTGCTGTCAAAGGGCTACCCTGTATTCTTTGAAGAATTCAAAAGTGGACATGACTATCTTTCATGGGGTGAGACTTTAGGAACTGGGTTGATTAAATTAATAGGTACAGATAAAAAATCTTAATAATAATTAAAATCAGAGGTGAATCAAGATTCAACCTCTGATTTTTTAATAAGCTATTTCATTAGTAGGTATCTATTATTTATTTTTTGTTATAATTGGTTTTCCTTCTGAATCTAATAATACCGTCAATCCCCCAGAAGCTCCATCCCTAGAATATAGATAATTTACTCCAGTTTCTTTATCCACTATTACTTTAAAATATTCCAAAGAGGTTCCTTGGGTATATAAAGCTTCAAACCTTTTATTTTCCTTCATAACTTTCCACCTATCTTTTAATTTCTAATATCTATTCTAAATAATTTTATTTTGCCTTACCTTTCCAATGCCTATATATAAGTTCTACTGACCTTTCCATCTCTTTAAAAAACTCAGTTCCAAATTTTCTTAAGTACATTATCTGTCCTATATTTTTTGCACCAAATTTATTGTCTTTTGGAAGTCTCTTTTCAAATCTATCATACATATCATTGAATTCTTCTCCTGTGAGATGTCTATACTCCTCATCAAAAATAATATACTTCTTATCATGTCTTGTAGTTGTCATTCTCTCCATATCTTCTGGATAATGCCCTAAGCAAAGCATACCAACGGGGAATACCTTATCAGGTAAATTGAACATCCCTTTATGAATTTCATAATTTTCAACAATATCCCCGATATAGCATGAACCTATTCCTATAGATTCAGCTGCTACAACTGCATTTTGTGCTGCTATCAACGCATCACTTGCTGCAAGGAATAAACTAGCTGAACCTGGTTCTCTATATTCCATATTTCTTTCCTTGCACATCTCCTCAACCTTGCAATGTTTAAAATAATCATATGTCCTCTCCATATCAGCTAGGAATATCAATACCACTGGTGCTGTAGCAATAAAAGGTTGGTTATCACATGTTTCACTTAATCTTTTTTTCTTTTCTTCATCCTTAATCACTAATATGGAATATAACATCATATTCCCCGCTGTTGGTGCCCTCATAGCTCCATGAAGTATAATATCTAAGTCCTCTTTACTAATAGGCTTGTCTGCATATTTTCTAAGAGACATCCTCTTATTTAGTAATTCTACTGTTGGATTCATAAAATATCCCCCTCTAAATTATTGAATATTATCCTTAATCTCTAAGAAGTTAAATTTCTTATATAAATTGTATGCAGGTATATTATCTATATGAACATCTAAAGTAATCTCTTTAAAATCATCTGTATGCATATCATTTATACATCTATATAGTAAAGTGGAACCAACACCTTTCTTTCTATATTCAGGTGAAACATGCAGTGAATATATATGTAATCTATGTTTATTTACAGGCATCCCTATGAGAATTCCTACTGCTTTTTCTTTATCACATGCAGTTAAAATATATCTTTTTGAAAACTCTCCAAAAACATTGTTTTGAAGATTTTCAATGAATTTATCTGGATTTTTTCCTGATATATCAGGATCTAATATGCCTTCTGTAAATTTTGAGAGATAACATTTAAGCTTTTCTTTTAATTCTATGCCCTCTGAAATCAAATACTCTAATTCCCATTTATATGAACTTTTTATTTTATTATCTAGGATTTTTTTTAATTGAATCTTCATTCCCCTTAACCCCTTTCAATTTATTTCATTTTAATTCTATTATAGTAATAATATACCATATTATTGCCCACTCTTAAAACCATTAACATTATTGTATTAATTTTCAAAAACATATTGAACAATGGAATTTGCTGTGATATACTGGAATTCCGCTCGCAATTGGGAACTTATCTAACCCAATAAAATCGCATTTCATGAAAAATCTTTAATCATATGGAGGTATAATATGGACAAACGTTTTACATTTAATGAAGATGTTAAGAATTACGATCAATGGAGACCAACATATTGTAAAGAATTATTCCATGATATTATTCAATATTCCAAACTTAATCAAAATAAAAAAGCCGTAGAAGTAGGCATCGGTACTGGTCAAGCAACTAAGCCTTTTCTCATGACAGGATGTGATGTAACTGCCATTGAACTTGGAAAAGACCTGGCAGAATACTCAAAAGAAAAGTTTAAAGAATATGAGAAATTTAGGGTACTCAATACTTCATTTGAAGATTTTCAGTGCAATGATAATACTTTTGATATTCTTTACTCTGCAACAGCATTTCATTGGATTCCTGATGACATAGGTTACCCAAAAGCATTAAACTTATTAAGAAATGATGGAACGTTAGCATTATTTTGGAATAAACCTTTCGTAAAACGAGAAGATGATTTATTGCATCAAAAAATTCAAGATATATACCAAAAATACAGACCTTCAAATACAAAGTTCATAGAAATTAATACTGAAAGACATAATAGAATATCAAAAACTATCCAATCCTATGGCTTTAGAGATGTAGAAGTAAAGTTATATCACCAAACGCGAGAATTTGACTCTACAAGTTATATCTCCTTATTAAATACATATTCAGACCATATAATTATGGAAGAGTCTACAAAGGAACTATTATACCGCGAAATTAAAAATGCTATTATGGAACATGGTAATGTTATAACTATATATGACACCATAGAATTATATTTGGCAAGAAAATAAAGTTAGCCTATACGGACTAACTTTATAATTATTATTTCAAATCAACAAAGCCAATATAATTCGGAGGTGGTTAATATTTTTAGAGGATTCAGTATAGCTAAAAAATCCTATCAAAGAGATCGAGTCTATTTACTCAATCACATTATAAATAACATTGGAAGTATAGTTTTCGGTTATATTAATGTGCGAATATGGCTCTCAGTATTGGGAAACACCCCAGAAGGCATGGAAACAGTTACTTATCTCATGGTTAACCAAGCTGGACTATGGCTTGTAATGTTTTTCCCTTATGGATGTTACATACCTGAAAAAGTCACAAGCGGTTCTATTGCCTATGAAATGTTAAGACCATATAGTCTTTTATACAACAGCTTTTTTGAAATTGCTGGTCATATTCTTTATAATTTCTTCTTTAAATCAATACCTATTTTTCTTTTCGGTGTATTAGCCATGGGAGTATCTCTTCCAGATGTTCATCAAGTTCTACCCTATTTTATTACATTAATTAATGGTGTAATAATTGCTTTTTTTATCAATTATTTTATTGGACTTTGGAGTATAAAGTTCTTATCAATAAATGGTGTTCAAAGCATCTATTATTTTGCAACTGCAATATTCAGCGGTGCATTTATTCACTTAAAATATTACCCAGAAACTTTTAAACAAATAATAATGAATCTGCCCTTTGCATACACTTCGTATGTTCCTACAGCAGTATATCTAGGTCAATACAATTTATTTAAAGCCTGTGTTAATCAATGGATTTGGATATTGATATTATTTATAACAGCTTATTCACTTACAGCTCGATTAACAAAAAAAATGGCTATCCAAGGAGGTTAATATGAAACTTTATTTAACTCTCTTCAAGGCATCTTTCAAAACTCAAACACAATATAAATTTGATTTTATAGTTAGTATTCTTGGAAATATTTTGGCATTGTTTGGAGACTTTTTAATAATTGTATTTATATTAATGCGCTTCAAAAACATTGATGGATGGCAGCTTCAAGAAATTGCCCTTATGTATGCAATTATTGAACTAGGTTTTGGATTATGCAGGTTCTTTGGAGATGAATTTAATAGATTTGAAACATATATACTTACAGGTAAATTTGATTCAGTGCTTATTAGGCCTGTATCACCTCTAATACAGATGATGTTACGGAGAGTTGACTTTAAAAGATTAGGTATGGTTATCCAAGCTATTGCAGTTGGTATTTGGGCACTTTCTAAATGTACTTTTATAAATAATAGTATATATCTGTACTTGCCATTCTTAATAATAGCTTCAACCTTAATGAATTTTCAGGTAAGTGTTATTCTTGCATCAACAGCATTTTGGACAGGCAAGAATAAGGATATAGTTATTCTTGGACATTATTCCACACGAACTGCCGCTCAGTACCCAGCAACAATATACCATAACATATTCAGTTTTATTCTAACTTTTATAATTCCATTTTTCTCCATAAATTATTATCCTCTTCTCTATTACACAGGAAAATCGGATAATATGCTTTATTTAATAAGTCCACTTTTAGCAATCATAGTTATGACTCCAATCTCATATTTCATATGGACTTCTGGAATTAAAAAGTATTCCAGTGCAGGAACTTAGTGCTCGCTTTGCTCGCTAATGGAGAATGGAGAATGGAAAATGGAGAATGATTGATGATTTTCACTAAGGTGAAAATCTATATTTTGTTGTTCTTTAGGACAATACGTTTTTACTCATTTTATCTGTGATAAAATATTGTACTTTAAATACAAAGTTTTACTAGAATTAAATCTAGGAGGTGCAGCTATGGAATTTATTACTGTTGAAGGACTCAAAAAAGAATACACTGTATATGAAAAGAAGAGCCTTTTTAGAAGAAATAAGAGAAAAATCGAAGCCCTTAAAGGGGTAAATTTCACTGTAAAACAGGGAGAATTTCTAGGTTATATTGGACCCAATGGGGCTGGTAAATCTACAACTATAAAAATTCTAACAGGTATTATGAACCCAAGTGATGGGATAGTTAAAGTAGGAGAATATATCCCCTACAAAGATAGGAAAAAGTATGTTCAAAATATAGGAGTAGTCTTCGGACAGAAGACTCAAATGTGGTGGGATCTTCCTGTAAAAGATACTTATGAGCTTTTAAAAGGTATCTATAAAGTAGATGAAAAAAAATACAAAAGACAACTAGAATATCTAGTAGAAAACTTATTTCTTCAAGATATTTTGAATCATCCTGTAAGGCAACTTAGTCTAGGTCAAAGAATGAGAGCAGAACTAGGGGCTTGTATGATTCATGATCCTGATATTCTCTTTCTTGATGAACCTACAATAGGATTAGATGTGGTCTCTAAACATAAAGTAGTAGACTTTCTTCAAGAAGTTAATAACAATGGAAAAACAATATTTCTCACAACTCATGATATGAAAGATATAGAGACATTATGTAATGAAATGCTGGTACTAAATCATGGTGATATCGTATATAAAGGGAAAGTTGATGAATTAAAAACAATAACTGATCTTCCAATTAAGGTTATTGCTCAAATGGACCTTAATGGTGAAGATAATCACTTAAATAGAATACTCTCTAAACATCATGGAAAGTATGATACAAGTAAAAATCAACTTATATTAAATGTGAAAACCAAACAGGATACATCAGAAATTGCAAAAAATCTTTTTAATAATTTTAATGTAGAAGATTTTAAAGTTGAAGAACCTAGCATTGAAGAAATTATAAAAATGATATATACAAGCTAAACAAGGGATTAATAAGTTAAAACTCAATTCTGCTACTTACTGTTTTCAAGAGTAATAAACCTCTTTGTTTGATAACAGATTGATTCACAATTATAAAGAATTTTGGAGCTCTCATCCTTATTATATAGATGAGAGCTCTTATTAATTTAGTTAATAAAGTCTTAAGAATTTCATTAAGTTATTTGTAAAATTTAAATGATAACATGTTTATAGAGAACAAGATGAAAGGTAGTGATATAATATGTTTATATTAAATCGGGGTGGTGTTACATGATGAATATACTAATTTGTGATGATGATAGAGAAATCGTTGATGCTATAGAGATATACTTATCAAGTGAGGGATATGACATATTTAAAGCTTATAATGGCGCAGAAGCTTTAGATATACTTAAAACTAATGAAATGCATTTAATTATAATGGATATTATGATGCCTGTAATGGATGGTATTAAAGCTACAAATGAGATAAGAAAAAACAGTAATATTCCTGTTATAATGCTTTCCGCAAAATCTGAGGATATGGATAAGATAATGGGCTTGAATGTGGGAGCAGATGATTATGTATCAAAACCTTTCAATCCACTTGAACTTATTGCTAGAGTTAAATCTCAACTAAGAAGATACACTGCGCTTGGTAGTTTTGTGCCTAAAACAGGAATTTATAAAACTGGTGAACTAATTGTAGATGATGAAAGAAAAGAAGTATATGTTGATGGTGAACTGATTAAATTAACTAGAATTGAATATAACATACTTAAGCTGCTAACAGAAAATGCAGGAAAGGTATTTTCAATAGATCAAATTTATGAGAATGCTTGGAATGAGCCTTCATATAATCCAGAAAACACAGTGGCAGTTCATATAAGAAGAATACGAGAAAAAATTGAGATAAATCCAAAAGATCCAAAATATTTAAAGGTGGTGTGGGGAATTGGCTACAAAATTGAAAAATATTAAATACAGCATTATTACAAAAGCAATAGCATTTATTTTAGCAGTAGCTTGTTTAACGGGAATCACAGCTACTCTTGCTTACTTAGATATTAATACAAATGTTTCATTTGATTCAATATTTGAAGATGATTATTTGAAAAGTATTGATTTAAAATATGAGCTTAGTGATATTTCATACAAATTAGAAAGAATTTTAAAATTCTATAAAAGTGAAGAATATATTAAATCTGGTGGAACAATAGATCAAAATTCTAACAACTCATTTAGTTATTCTCATGAGTTGAGAAACCTTTATAGTGATTTCAAACGTAATTCAAAAGAGTATTCTGAAGGGCAAATTTCTGAAAAAGAATTATTAAATGAATTTGAAACATTATATGCTAAAGAAATTGATGCATATAAAAAAATATATATAAATAGAACATTAAGTAGCTTTAATAAACTACTTAATGAAATTAATGATATTGATGGATTATATTATTATATGTCAAGTGAAGAATATAAGTATACCAACTCTTCAAATACATCTAAAGAATTTTTCACTTCAAAACCTGCATATAAATTATTCGATATGGATGGTTATAATTATTCATCACAATATTTAGCTAACCAATACTATAGTTCCACTGAATTAGGTTATTATCCACAGGATATATTATATATTGCATTAGATGAAACTTTTTTAAATCCTAAAATTGAAAAGTGGAATGAAGATTGTAAAATATTACAATCACACTTACTTACTATTGCCCTATTAATGTTAGGATTTATTGCTTCCATTATTTATCTCTTAATTTATACTGGAAGAAAATCTAATGATGATAATGTTCATCTATCTTTGCTAGACAAGTTATATATTGATATAAATATCTTTGTGACTTTCTCTCTTATCGCTATTTGTTTTGGTATTCTTTCAGAGACATTTGATTATATGAAATTAGCTTCATTAATACCTTGTATGGCAGTATCATCTGCATTAGGTATTAACCTGCTGCTAAGTATAATAAAGCATATTAAAAACAAAACAATCATTAAACACAATTTATCATATAAGATTTTAGTAAAGATATATTCATTTATCATAAGACTATTCAGCAGCTTGCCTGTAGCTCTTAGAATGATTCCTACTCCTAGGAAAGCTAGTGATTTAAAGAATATCATTAAAGGAGTAGACCAAATTAAAAATGGAGAACTTGATTATGTAATAAATACAAGTGACCATGGAATTTATAGTGATTTAGCTAAAGACATTAACGGTATAACTAGTGGATTAAAAGCAGCCGTTAACAATGAGTTGAAAAGTGAACGATTGAAAACTGAGCTTATTAGTAACGTATCCCACGATATAAGAACACCGCTTACTTCTATAATAAACTATGTGGATTTATTAAAAAGAGAAGGATTTGACTCTGAAAATGCAGAGAAGTATTTAAGTATCTTAGAACAAAAATCACAAAGACTTAAAACTTTAACTGATGATTTATTTGAAGCTTCAAAGGCTTCCAGTGGTGATATACCCGTTAATTTAACAAAGGTAGATATATCTTCTTTATTAATTCAATGCATGGGTGAATTAGATGATAAGATAGCTGCTTCAAATTTAGATTTTCAGTTAGATTATCCTGAAGAAAAGGCTTTTGTTAAAGCTGATGGCAGGTTATTATGGCGTGTATTAGAAAATCTAATATCAAATATACTTAAATATTCTCTTCAGAATACAAGAGTATACATTAATGTAATTCCTTCAGATAATACAACTTCTATTGTATTAAAAAATATTTCTTCATCTAAACTTAATATAAGTGCTGATGAATTAACGGAAAGATTTAAACGTGGAGATGAATCTAGAACTAGCGAAGGAAGTGGACTAGGACTTTCAATAGCTAAAAGTCTTGTTGAATTACAGAAAGGTAACTTTGATATAAATATTGATGGCGATTTATTTAAAGTAAATATTGATATGCCAACTTATAAAGAATAATAATTAAAGCCTTGCATTTAAGCAAGGCTTTTCCCTTAAATAGTTAAAACTGTCCCCATTTTTTTAATAAACATTCCACTGTTAAGTTTTCCTTTTCTTTTCCTTTTACATCTAATACTATTTTCCCTTTATCAAACATAATAAGCCTATTTCCATATTCTAATGCTGTCTTTAAATCATGAGTTATCATAATAGTTGTTAGCTTATTCTTCTCAACTATATTCTTAGTCTGTTCCATAATTATTTTAGAAGTTTTAGGGTCTAATGCTGAGGTATGCTCATCTAATAATAGTAACTTAGGAGTTTTTAATGTTGCCATAATCAATGAGATAGCTTGTCTTTGTCCTCCTGATAAAAGTCCTACTTCTGTGTTTAATTGTTCTTCCAGCCCTAGCTCGAGCTCTTTCAAAGTATCAATGTAATAAGCTTTTCTCTTCGTATTTAATCCTAATGAAAGTCCAAATCTATTACCTTTGTTATCTGCCATAGATAAATTCTCAAATACAGTCATACTAGATGAAGTACCTTTACTGGGATCTTGATATACTTTTGATATGAATCTCTTTCTTTTAAAAGAATTAAGATTTTCAATATTATTATTATCAAATAATATTTCCCCTTCTTCAATTTCTATATCACCAGTCAATATCTTCATGAAAGTAGATTTTCCAGCTCCATTACCTCCTACAACAGATATGAACTCCCCTTCCTGAACTTTAAAATCTAATTTATCAAATATGATTTTTTCTCCATCTATTGTATTGAATTTCTTAACTACTTTTTTTAATTCTATCATCTCATCACCCCTAATTCCTTAGTGAACAACTTTCTTATATTATGCTTTTTACTATCCATTACTAATATTCCAAGGAGAATCACTGCTGTTATCAACTTTAGATCACTTGCTGCAAATCCAACCTTTAGTGATATAGCAATAATTAATCTATAAATAATACTTCCCACTATGACCATTGTACTTAATTTAATATGCTTATTAGCTTTTAATATTTGCTCACCTAATATAATTGAAGCAAGCCCTGTAACAAGTATTCCTGTCCCCATCCCAATGTCTGCAAATCCTTGATACTGAGCTAATATCCCTCCTGATAATGCAACCAATCCATTTGCTATCATAAGCCCAATTATTTTATATTTTTTATCATCTAATCCAAGAGAATTTACAACATTAGGGTTGTCTCCTAAGGATCTTAATACATATCCAAACTTAGTTTTCAATAAATAATCTATAAGTAATTTGCATGAGAATAATAATATAAAGATAATCAATAATGCTGGATACTTATTCTTAAATAAATGTTCAGTGTTGAATAAATGAACATTTGCCTTTCCCATTATTCTTAAATTCACACTGTATAAAGCAATCATTACTATTATTCCTGATAATAAATTAGTAATATTGAATTTAGTATGGATATACCCAGTAAAGACTCCCGAAATTCCCCCTGATAATGTTGCTATAATCAATGCAATAAAAGGTGAATATCCATTTACTAAAAGTATAGATGCAACAGCAGCTCCCAAGGGAAAACTACCATCAACAGATAAGTCAGGAAAGTTCAATATTTTATAAGACATACTAATTCCTAATGCCGCAATAGCAAATATCAATCCCTGCTCTAAAATTGAAACTATATTCATCTCCCTCTCCCCCTATCTAAATATTGCTCTTTCCTTAATCGTATCTGGTAAAGTAATATTATATTTATTAGCTGCATCTTTATTAATAATTAGTTCTGTCTCCTGTAAGGTCTCATATGGAATATCAGAAATATTTTCACCCTTTAATATTCTTACAATCATCTCCCCAGTCTGATAACCTACTTTGTAATTGTTTATTCCCTCAGCAGCTAAAGCCCCTTGTTTAACATAATCATCAACAGCTCCTATTATTGGAACATTTAATTCATCACATTTTTTCACAATCAATGGATATGCTGATGCTAAAGAGTTATCCACATGTGTATATAAAGCATCCACATTTTTAATAACTTTATCCAGTGCTGGGGATATCTCATTTGTATTAGTAATAGATGCTATTTCAAGCTCTAACCCTAATTTTTCTGCTTCTTCTTTGGCAATATTCACTTGTACTTCTGAATTTAACTCACTTGAGTTATATATAATCCCTACTCTCTTAGCATTTGGTATAAGTGTTTTCAATAATTCTAACTGCTTTCTTATTGGAGTCATATCACTAACACCTGTTATATTCTTTCCAACTATCCCAGCACTCTCTGGGTCAGTAACTCCTGAAAAAACTATTGGCATGTCATTTAAATTGTTAAAGGCTGATTGTGCACTTGGAGTTGTTATGGCTACAACAACATCCTTTTTATTAAATGACTTTGCAATCAATTGAGTATTCTCTATGTTTCCTTGAGCATTCTTAAACTCTATATTTATATTTTCATCTTCCTTAAACCCGTTTTCACTTAATGCCTCCATAATACCTTTTCTTATATCCTCAAGAGATGGATGTTCTACAATTTGAGTAATACCAAGCTGAATTACCTCACTTGAATTATTTTTCTGTTCACAACCAGTTAAAACTAAAATTATTACAAGTATAAATAAACTTATTTTTCTTAATCTATGTGTCATAATATCTCTCCTTAATTTTATTTAGTTTCTTTGAATTTCTAAAACTATAAAAACCATATCTATATAAATAACTTCATGTAAATTCAATACTCATAAAATCGCTCCTTTCTAAAATAAAGATTTTTAACGCAAAAAAGCCCTCTATACGCTAAATGCATATAGAGGGCGAATATATCGCGTTGCCACCTCTTATTAAAGGTATAACAAAAATACCTTCATCTCAATTCAAATACGGGATTTTCTATCCGATATTTTATCTCTATAACGGGAGAACCCGTGTCACCTACTATTATTTCAGCTTCAGCTCATGAGTCCATTCAGTTTATTTCATAATATCAAACTTCCACCAATGTTTGACTCTCTGTAATTACTCCATATACCTACTACTCTCAATCATAGCTTTAAAAATTCAATTTTTATGTTAAGACAAAGTATATATTATAACTTATACGTTGTCAAAGGAAATCATTTCATTAATAGCTACAATATAACCTCAATCTCAGTGCCTTTCCCTAACTTACTGCTTAACTTTATATCTCCACCATGTGCCTTAACAATATCCTTTGCAATAGCCATACCAAGACCTGACCCTTTATGTCTCTCTCCTGTATTTGTCCCTCTATAATATCTTTCAAAGATATATTTAATCTCCTCTGGATTAATTCCTTTTCCATTATCTCGTACAAAAATGTGTACATTTTCATCTCTAATAATTTCAACATCTATCTTAACATTTTCATCATTATGAATAAGGGCATTGTATATTAAATTATTGATTACTCTTTTTATTAAGGTATCATCTACTTCTTTAATGATTGAATTCTCTTCACTTACAAAATTAACATCTCTATTGCTGTAAATAGGATCATTCAATATATCTATTACTGCTTCTCTAACTAACTTTACTATATTAATTTCCCTAAGCTTAAGCATTGACTTATTATTTTTTATCCTGGTGGTAAAATTAAGATCATCTACTAGCGCTTTAATATAATTAGCTTTCTTATCTATTACATCAGTATAGCTTTTACTCTCTTCCTGAGACAGTTCATATTCACCGCTTAAAAGTTCTGCATATCCCTTTATAGATGCTAAAGGTGTTTTTATATCATGTGAAATATTCGCTATCCACTCTTCCCTCATTTTATCTAACTTTTTACGCTCTTTTTCATTCTCCTTAAGGGTATCTGAAAGATTATTAAGATTATAGTTTACATCCTTATAGATTCCTTTTGTAGGATATTTAATGTTATAATCACCTTCTCCTAATTTCTCTACTCCTTTAATAATCTTCCCTATAGGTTTTGTAAGTCTTCTGCTAAACAAATAACCAAATATTAATGCTATTATTGAATCAACAAATAGTACAATTGTACTTATTCTTCTTATTACTTGTAATAATCCCTGATTTGTAAATATTAAAACCTGCTTCTCTACAGTACGTCCAGGGAATCCCATTATATAGCTATACTGTACATTATTAATCACTTTATCTCCCAAAAATATTGTAGATGCATCATTTAACTCATCTATATATTTATAGCTGTGAACAAGCTGAATTGGTGTATATTTATTAGGAACTACCTCAGGTTTTTGATAATTATATACTTCCTTACTATTTTGATCTAGTACTTGTATCCATATATCGTTTTCCTCTAATATCTTTTTCCCTTCATCACTTACATATAACTGATTTTCATTATTGAAGATAAAATGGTCAAAGTTCCTAACAAACTGCTCAGGTCTAATGTTTTGCGCCATAACTTCATCTCTAATTTGTGTGTTGTCATTTACTAACATTATTCCTATAAAAATAGCAAATATATTTATGATCATAACTATTAAAACTACACTTATTACTGTAATAACAAACTTAAATGTTAACTTCCATTTCATATGCTATTCACCTTCTACATTGAGCTTATATCCAAGCCCCTTAACATTTACAATATACTTAGGCTTTGAAGGATCATCCTCTACTTTTTCTCTCAGTCTTCTTATGTGTACCATTATTGTATTATCGAAGCCTATATACTCTTCACCCCATACCTCATCGCAAATTCTTTCTTTGCTTATGATCTTATTAGGATTTTTAGCTAGATATAGAAAAAGCTTAAGTTCTTTAGGTTTAAGTTCAAGATTTACTCCATTCTTTAAAACTTCCATCTCATCTTCTTTTATTTCGAAAGGACCAAAGGATAAAGTCTTTTTATCCTTCACAGTTATAATGTTTCTTCTTAACTGAGCCTTAATTCTATAAAATACTTCCTTAGGGCTAAATGGTTTAGTTATATAATCATCCCCACCAAGTGCAAATCCAAGTATTCTATCCATCTCCTCAGTTTTAGCTGATAAAAAGAGAATTGGCACATTTGATGTTTCTCTTATCTTCTTACACACCTCATAACCTTCTTTATCAGGAAGCATTATATCTAAGATAATAATATCAGGTCTTACTGAATCAAATAATTCTAATCCTTTAACACCTGTTTCTGCTGTATGTATATTTTTAAATCCTTCTTTAGTCAGTACTGTTGATAATAATCTCAATATATCTTCTTCATCATCTATAATTAATATTTTTTTCTCTTTTATTAAAGTTTCCATTATACTTCCTCCACTTTTATTCATTCACTGTTTACTACTTAGAATTATTAAACGTTATTTTCTTTTTTCTATATTGATTTGGAGTACACCCTTCATATTTTTTGAAAGCATTAGTAAAATAACTTTGACTTTTAAACCCAATTTCAAGGGCTATATCCAAAATTGAATAGTCAGTATAATCTAACAACCGTTTAGATTCTTGTATTCTTATCTTTAAAAGATAGTTTTGAAAAGTTATCCCCATCTCTTTTTTAAATAAAAACGATAAATATTTAGGGCTAAGATTTACATTTTGAGCTACTTGTTCAAGAGGTACTTCTTTAGTTAAATGTTCATGAATATACTTAATAGATTTTTGAATTGAAGGCTTTACTTTTACTACTCCTAATTTTGAAACACTTTCCACAAATTCTTCTAACATACTATTTGAAATTGTAATTAAATCTGATAACTTATTACAACCTTCAATTAAGCTCATATATGTATCATGAAGTGTATAAGCAAAGTCCTGATCTACTCCCCCTTCTATTGTTGATCTAACTAAAGTGGAGCAATGTATAATCAGATGATTCTTTGCATTACGAATTGTATCTACTTCTGGTAAATCTGCTCTATCGTATTCTCTTAACTTATTTTTTGTTTTTTTCGCATTACTTAAATCACCAATCTTCACATAATCATATAAATCTTTTGACAACCTATATGGATTTCTTTTAATGTTTTCTTCTCTATTTTTAATAATTTGATAAGAAAATGCTTCTTGGGTCTTTTTTTTAACTTCTTTATTATTTATAGAATTAATATCACATAAATCAATTTTATTCTGTGTTAAAGTAATCAGGAATTTTGATAAATATAATAATCTAGTATAATCAATTACTTTTAACTCTTTGTAAAATTCCATTAATGACGTTTTCATATTCAAAGGCATTTGGTATTTTAAAATCAAATTATCTAAATCTATATTATGATGAGATAATAACAAAAAAGGTCCAGCAGTTAAAACACCTCTAAGTATATCGTTCTCCCATACCCCTACTGAAATATAAGATAACCCATACTCATTTGTATAATAATAGTATTCTTTTGATGCTCCCCATTTAGAAAAAATATCAACACTACTTTGATATTCTCCTTTCTTATTATCAAAAATTGAATAATCTAATATATTCGATTCAGGTAAATAATCTTGGATTATAAGATTATTATCTATGAATCTAATAGGTATTAAACTTGAATAGTAGAAAATCTTCATAATCTCACCTAATACGTCTAAATTTATCAGTTCTGTATCTGAAATTATCATTAGTATCCCTCCCCAATTTAAAATATTATATCATAGAAAAATATTATTTTAACAATGGTACCTGGAAATAGTTCAAAAATGCTTACCTAAGCGAAAAAATACTTTTCAAATTTGTACTATACTTCTATTTATGTACACTGAAATTTGAAGTTCTCATGGCTGTTTTTTCAAAAAAGAAAACATATGAAAAATCTACTGTACCTTATACAATATATAATTTTCTGGAGGAAAAAAATGAATGAAAAAGACTTTATAAAATCAAGAAATAAATTTTTTCTAAAATTACTATTCATACTCAATGTTTTAGGATTTATTACGTTTGTAATTTCAGGTATTGATGTAATTTCATCAATGCAATATCTAATACCTATACTGATTCCAACAATTGTAATGAGTATAATATACAAAAATGATAAATTTATATATTTTACTAGATATCTTGTAGCTTTTGCATTTTTGAGCTTTTTTTATGCCATTTTATTAATGTCTCAAGATAATAGTATTGTTTCTGGCTTTGGAATATCTTTTTTAACTATTACAGCTATTTCTTTGTATCAGGAATTAAAAGTGTTATTGTTTACAGCAATTAGTAGCCTAATGACGGTAATTATTATGTGGTTTGCAGGAGAATTCTCTCATATTAGTATAGAAGCTAAAAATTCACTTGTTAGTTCACTAGGACTATATATAATAATTTTTATTTTTATGGTAATACAAGTTAAATTTAGCAAGAAAGATAGAAGTAATTTAATAAAAGAAAAAGCCCTTACACAAGAAACAACTGAAAAGGTTATAAACGTACTTTCAAATGTTCAACGATCTGTAAATGTATTAAATAATTTCAGCAATGAATTAAAAGAAAATTTAATTCATACTAGGAATATTTCAGATGAGGTGACAACTTCCTTTTCCGAAATTACCAAAAGAGTCACATCACAAGCTGAAAGCATCTCCGTTGTAAATAATAACATGACTTCAAATGAAGAAATCATACAAGAAATAACAACTTTATCTAGATACATGAAAAATTTATGTGATTCTTCAATAAAGGTAATGACCATTGGAAGTAATGAAGTATTAAATCTATACAATGAAATGAAAGAAGTGGACAAGATAAATAAAAATACTGTGAATTTAATGGATGATTTAAATCATAGAACTGAAAAAATTTCATTTATTCTACAATCAATAGAAAATATAGCTAAACAAAGTAATTTATTAGCTTTAAATGCTGCAATTGAAGCTGCTAGAGCTGGTGAAAATGGTAAAGGATTTGCAGTTGTCGCTGATGAAGTTAAAGTTTTAGCTGAAAGTTCTACCCAATTGGTAAATGAAATAGGAATTATAATAGATGAAATTAAAAGTAAAACTCATCTAGTTTCACAGGAAGTTAAATCTGGTTCCTCAGCAATTACAGTTAGTTTAGATGCCACTAACAAAGTAGAATCTTCATTTAAAGAAATCTCCAACAATAATCAGAAATTTATTGATCAATCAATAAAAATAGACACAAAATGTGACGATTTAAAGCAATCTTTCAGTGTTATCAATAATAAAGTAAACTCCATAGTGACTATAACAGAAGAAACTGCATCTTCAGTACAAGAGGTACTAGCTAGTATGTATGAACAAAATAGCAAAGTACAAAATATAGAATCTAATTTTAGTAAATTAAATGATTTAGTATTTTCCTTAGAAGAATTATCTAAAGAACAAACTAGTTCATAAAAATTATATATTTTACTTTAAAGTAATTGAATAAAACCAATTAACTAGAGATAAAACACTCTATTCAATTGGTTTTATTTGTTTAATCGCTTCTGCAGGACATACTTTAATACACTCTCCACATCTAATACACTCTATACTATTAGGATTTTTATACACTTCCAAATCTAATTTACATTTTTTTAAGCAAACCTTACAGCTTGTACATTTGTTTTTATCTACTTTATATTTAAGAAAACTTATCTTATTAAACAATCCATAAAATGCACCTAGAGGACATATATATCTGCAAAATGGTCTGTAAATAAGAATTGAAACAATTATTGTTACAATCAAAATTGTCATTTTCCATGCAAATAAAAATCCAATTGCCCCTCTTAAAGATTCATTCATCAATACTAAAGGTATTCCCCCTTCTAAAGTACCTACAGGACATATATACTGACAAAAATACGGTGGACTCATTCCAAATTCATCTGTCAGGAACATAGGAAGCAGTATTACAAAGATCAGTAAGATTATATACTTTAAATACTTCAATACATTGTTTACTTTGCTATTCACCTTAATCTTAGGACTTGGTATCTTATTCAGCAAGTCCTGAAATAATCCAAAAGGACAAAGCCAACCGCAGATAAATCTTCCAAATATTACTCCCATTAAGGTAATGAAGCCCGTTATATATAGTGAAAATTTATATTTAAAGCTTCCTATAACAGCCTGCATAGAGCCTATAGGACAGGAACCCATGGCTCCAGGACAGGAGTAGCAATTAAGCCCTGGAACACATATCTTTTTGAGATTTCCTTTATATATATTGCTTTGAAAAAATCCTTTAATATTAGAATTAGAGATTAAAGCCGCAAGTATTTGGGTTATTCTTCTTTTATCCAATTCCTATACACTCCAAACATATATTTATTGCTTTTTTTAACACGGTATTTACTTCATTACGATATATTCCACTAACTATAAAACATATACTCATAAATAAAATTCCATATTTCAATAACCTTTCTCTCACTTTGCTATCACCTATTTCTTTATTCTGACTTCTTTAATTTTTCAAGTATTTCATTCTTATATGTCTCTTTACCGAAAGCGCCTATAATAGGTTCATCAATAATATTTCCTTCACTGTCAACAAATATTGTTGTAGGAGTTCCTTGAATCCATGTTAACACTTCGTTTTTGATTTTTTCATCAGGAATTATATTATCAAATTCAACTCCCTTTACTTGTAATATCTTCTTTGCCAGTTCTATAGTTTCATCATCTACAGCATCTGTTACTAATCCTATTATATTTACCCCTATGTTTTCCTTTTTAATTTCTTCGTAAAGCTCTTGAAGTTCAGGCATCTCTTCTTTACAAGGTCCACAAGTAGTTGACCAAACATTTATCATTGTAATTTTGTGTTCTTTAAATATACTGCTGTTAATTTCTTTTCCCTGAACAGTTTTTGTTTCGAAATTTATGCTTGAGTTATCACTCATTTTCTCTTTCATCTTATCTTCAGAAGTCATAGGCTTTGATAATTTAATAGATTCTTTTAACTCCTCAATGTGGTTAATAACTTCTGCAAACTCTTTATTTTCATCCTCTGTATACTCACTTACTTCAACCATGTCCTTATATAAAAAGTTATATTGTTCAGGTGTATCATTATATAATATATAACATTCTAAATTATTTTTTTCTGCAACTTTATCAGCATTCTTATATTCTGAAA
Organism: Oceanirhabdus sp. W0125-5; assembly: GCF_027938815.1. Taxonomy (GTDB): domain Bacteria; phylum Bacillota; class Clostridia; order Clostridiales; family Clostridiaceae; genus Oceanirhabdus. The sequence continues at coordinate 615,485 of NZ_CP115913.1, read as the reverse complement.
AAAGCGTTTCTTTTCTTTTAAGATCTTCTTTTACTATTTCACTATCTTCATTTTCCATATTCTTATCTAATACTACAATAGTAAAAAAACTTTTAACCTTACTAGCATACTCCATAAATAATTCTTGCTGCTTTTCTTCATCTGTTGATCCTTTTAACTCTTCCATTTTTCCTAGCATTTTATTATTAAACTCTGTTGGTATAAACTCATATGGAAGTTGTCCGATTATATATGCTACTCCAGGTTTTCCTGGTGCTACACAACTTATAGATATGCCTGATTTTTCTTTCCATGCTTCAGGTATATAATATTCCAATCCCATTACATCAAACTTAAAATGATGCTCATTTAAATATTGAGCTTTACTCTCTGATTGTTGAGTCTGACTTTCTTGTGATACTTCCTTTTTATCTGTTTTACCGCATCCAACCATCGATATAGAAACCACTAATGCTATTATCATTGATAAAAATATTTTCTTCATATCTATTCCTCCCATGAACTTAATGTTTCTTAATTGTTTTTACTTATCCTTTAAAAAAGCTTTTAACGTTAATCTAGGCAACAATAAAATACCTACTCCCATAACTGCTATACCAATAATTAATATTATTACTGGTACTTTGTATCTTATAATCTGACAACTCATCATTCCCCAAAGAGGTGTTAACCCTAAATATTTTACTAATTCACGTGGTAGAAAATCATCTGCTATATATGGTATTCCCATAATAAGTCCACCAAAAATGAAAGGTATTGCAGCTGACTTACTTATTGATGATAAAAATAATCCTAATTGAGCAAAGAAGAAAGAACCTATTATAATTGTTATTACCATAATTAAAATCATTTGAATTACAGTAATATCTGATCCACTTTTTCCAAAATACCAAAGGTTTTTCAAAGGTAGATTTAATTGAGCAAATTTAAATTTAGTTAAACCAGATAAACATACAGTTAAAAATATTGAAAGATTTATTATTAAAGCTCCAATTCCAGCTGCTAATGCTTTTCCAATAACAAATTCTCTTTTACCATATTTAGTTGTTTTAATTAAACTCCCCATATTTGAACTATATTCTGAGGTATATCCTCCTGAAAACATCATAAACATCATAAGTCCCATTAAAGGAACTAATCCATATCCTTTACTAAATATCATTGCATAAGTTTCATCTATTGAAATATCCGTTATTGAAACAAAACTTAAAAAAATTACTCCAACCCACACTATAAACATTCTTTTTTTAAGAAGCATTTTTCTAAGTTCTAATCTTATAAGTGTTCCCATGTTTTATACCTCCCTAGTATTTTCTAAATCAAAGTAGAACATATATACATCCTCGAATCTTGGTTCAAGAGCTTGTACAATCTTGAATGGAGGCATTACATTACTTATAACTCTTATCTCCACATCTTCAGTTCCACGTTGAATGTTTATAACTTTATAATTATTTTGTATATAAGTTACTTCATCTTCATCACGTGTTTTTATGCTATATACCTTACCCTCCATTCCTAAAAGGATATCTCTATGAGTTCCCTTCATAAGAACCGATCCATTTTTAATCATTATTGTTTCCTTTGCTATAGATTCAATATCAGAAATAATATGAGTTGATAATATTATTATCTTTTCCTTAGATATCTGTGAAATAAGATTTCTGAATCTTGCTCTTTCTTGTGGGTCAAGTCCTGCTGTTGGCTCATCTAACACTAATATCTTAGGATCATTTAATAATGCTTGAGCTATTCCTACTCTTCTCTTCATTCCTCCTGAAAACTTACCAACTGCTTTATTTCTAACTTCATACAATCCAACAAGATTTAAAAGTTCCTCAATTTTTTCATTAGCTTCTTTCTTACTTAAGCCCTTTAATGCCGCCATGTATTGCAGAAACTTCTTAGCTGAAAAGTTTTTATATACCCCAAACTCCTGAGGAAGATATCCTATTACCCCTCTATATTCCTCATCAGAATCTTTTATATTTTTCCCATTGTAAATTATTTCACCTTTTGATGGTTTTGTTAAAGTTGTTATCTGCTTCATAAGTGTCGTCTTTCCAGCTCCATTAGGTCCTAAAAGTCCGTATACACCATTTTCAAGAGTAACTGTTATATTATCATTTGCATTCTTTTTACCATAAGATTTTGTTAAGTTTCTAATTTCTAATTTATTCATAAGATTATTCCTCCTAATTATTTATAGATAAACTACTTCAACTATAAATTTATACAGGTCCATAACTCGTTAATTCATCGTGATTTTGGACTTGTATAAATTAAGTTTCAGTAAAGTTTACTATCTAGTTAATACTTTTTTAAATGTAAATACACAAAGTGCTATTCCAATAAACATAATAAACACTAATATTTGACTTGCTAAATTTATAAGATCTAAATTCATTCCAAAGATATCCACGTTTCCAAAATACATTCCTATAAACTGATTTGGATAAAATATTAAATCCACATAATTTCCTTTGCTTAACATCATTAATAATGAGTTAGGTAAAAACTTAATAAGTGTACAAACCTTACCCAATAATATGAATATTAAACATCCACTTATGGAGCCTAGTGAATTCTTTGAATTAAATGAGAAGAAACTTGAAAATAATGCAATGCTAATAAATATTAATATCATGATTCCAAACTTTAAGGATAAATACTCATTTATAGTAAATGCTCCATTAAGAAATATTGCATTATCAACTATTCTAAAAGCACCTAACTCACCTGATACTGGTGTTCCATATTGAATTAAAGTTATTAAAAATACTATTCCTAAATAAATTCCATATATGACAATAGGTAGATTAACAGCTAATATTAACTTTGCATATAAAGCCTTAAACTTGTTTTTAGATGGAAGAATTATATTATCTACTCCTGAAACTCTTTCATCTGTATATATATTTGAAAATATTAATATTAAAATGATTACTATAATAACTGACATAAAGGGATGAGATACTCTGTGATTAAAAACCTTAAAAAAACTCACATCCTCATATTCTCTACTTTTAATAGCTTTTAACTTTTCCTTCGATATCTCTATCATTTTCTGTGAAAACTCATCATCACTTTGGTTATTAGCCATTGCTTCTATCTGAGATAATTTATTATTAAGCTTTTCCTGTGCAATTTCTTTCTCAGGTCTTCTATCTACAATAAGCTCATATTTTTCATTTCTATATGAATTCTCTGTTTCCAATGTAGGTTTTATTAAACTCATAACACCACAAAGAAAAACAAATAACCCTAAAACTATTAATCCTGTTTTTGACTTAAATATCTTTTTTATTTCCCAAGCAATCATTATGTTCCTACCTCCTTGTTTTTGCTACAAATTAATTATATAAAGCCAAACTTACACCTTAATAAACTGAACCTTAATTAATCCTTACAAACAAATCAGCATTAAAGATATCAAAATCATATTTAATGACTACTACCGCTCCTCGTAATTCATATCTTATTAAATAAGGCTTTTAATGAGTATAATATACTCTTTTTTATAGTTTTTCTATTATGTTTACTTTTTTACAAATTCATGATACTATTGTCTAGAAATTTAGAGGAGGTGTAATTATGAAGGGAACTAATAGAAGTGTAGCAGGGGTTATTATTTTTACTATTCTTACTTGTGGTTTATATCACCTTTATTGGGTATATGCTACAACAAATGAAATTAATGATTATCTTAATGAAGATGACACTAGTGGTGGAATGGTAATACTTTTTAGCATACTTACTTGTGGTATTTATTCATTATACTGGTATTATAAAATGGGTAAAAAAGTTGAAGCTGTTCAATTAAGAGCTCTTGGAAATGGTAGTGATGATTCTGTGCTTTACTTACTTTTATCCATTTTTGGATTTGCTATTGTATCATCTGCAATAATTCAGTCTAACTTAAATAAAGCATGGGACACTATGTAGTATTCTTAATTATTTTATATTTAGGTATGAAAATAAACTCTTTTTTCACATCATCTATATGTTTTTTTCGAGGATTTTCAGGGATACCATGTCCTTCATGCGGAATTACCAGAGCATATAAGTTACTTTTGAAAGGAGATTTTATAGGTGCATTTTATATTCATCCTCTATTTTTCATACCTATTATAATTCTTATATTATTTTTGATAAAAAAAATGGATATTGTATATAAATATAAGTATTTTCTATTAATACTCTTTTTATCAGTATATATATACAGACTCATTACTTTATTTCCTAATGAAGCTCCCATGATTTTTAATCAAAAAGGTATATTACCAAGAATAATAAATATTTTCTTTAACTGAAAAGTGCGAAGTGGGAAAATAATTGTTTCCTCACTTCGCACTTTATTCTATATAGGTTCTATTATTCCAATCATACTCTTATCAATTTGTGGCGTCATGGTATATGAATACAAATCTAGATTCCGTATTTCCATGATTATTCCCCCAATACTAAAAATCCTCATTTCTTGCCAAGGATTTGAAACGCTTACTATGTGTTTTAAAGTTTCCCCGTGCCTTCTTTTCTTTAAATAACATATTTTCGTATTGTTCTATATCTTCATCTGACATATCTGCCCCCATATTAGTTACTTTTTTTATTTGTTTTTCTACCTTTTTTACATATAATTTATCACGCTTTACTTTACTTTCTTCATTATCACGAAAATGATTTCCAGAGTGATTACGCTTATATGATTCAAACTGTTTTTTCTCTATACTATTTTTTTCTGACACAAAATCACCTCAATTTTAAATGTACTTACCTGTTATAGTACTTATGATTATAGCAGTATGTACTAACTAAAACTTGTCCATGATTGTTAAGTTAAAACAGAAAAACTAGGCACTAAGCCTAGTTTTTTAATATTTCTATTCTATTTTATAAAACCTAATTTATAACTTCTTAACAAATTCAGTTTTTAATTTCATAGCTCCAAAACCTTCGATCTTACAATCAATATCGTGATCTTCATCAACTAAACGTATATTTTTCACTTTTGTACCTTTTTTTAAAGCTGAAGACGCTCCTTTTACTTTAAGGTCTTTGATTACTATTACAGAATCACCATCATTTAAGATATTTCCATTAGCATCTTTATAAACCTTTTTATCACCATTATTTTCAGTTTCTGCTCCTAAAGTCCACTCATATCCGCATTCTGGACAAATAAGAAGATTTCCATCCTCATAAGTATATTCTGAATTACATTTTGGGCAATTTGGTAAATTTAACATAATTTCATTTCCTCCATTAGTTATTGTCAATTCATACTATCATAGACTTCTCATATTAGCAAACGCCAATATCAAAAGGTTTACTCCATCTCAAATAACCCAAGAATTTCTTCGTCACTTAAAGTTCCAAAACTCTCACCACTAGATAGCTCATCTCCCATTAATTGTGAAATAAGCTTCTTCTTCTCTTCTTGAAGGGCAATTATTTTTTCCTCAATTGTCCCCTTAGCTATGATTTTTATCACTTCTACAACATTCTTCTGTCCCATTCTATGTGCTCTATCTGTTGCCTGCTCTTCAACCGCTGGATTCCACCAAGGATCAAAATGAACCACTATATCTGCTGCGGTCAAATTAAGTCCCGTTCCTCCAGCTTTTAAGCTTATTAAAAAGACTGAATTCTCCCCTTCATTGAAATCCTTTACCATCTTCATTCTCTTTGATGAAGGTACTGAACCATCTAGATAGCTGTAAGATATCTCTTCTACATCAAGTCTCTTATATATGTTCTTAAGAACTGAGGTGAATTGAGAGAATACAAGTATTCTATGTCCCTCTTCAATACTCTTATGAAGAAGTTCTACCAGTGCTTCAATTTTTCCGCTTCCACCAACATAATCGTTCATAAGTACTGAAGGATCTAAACATAGTTGTCTTAGTTTTGTTATATAAGCAAGAATTTCAATCTTACTGCTCTTGAATTCACGCTCCTTTACTCTCTTTTCAATAAGCTCTACTGCATGATTAGCGTAGGTACCATATACTATCTTTTGTTCATCCTCCATAGAAACCATAAGATTTTTTTCGATTTTCTCAGGCAATTCCTTTAAAACCTCCTTCTTTCTTCTTCTAAGAATGAATGGTTTTATAAGTTTATTCAACTCTTCCAGTACCTCTGGACTCTCCTTAAGTTTTTTATGATATCTTACACTAAATCTTTTCTCATCATATAGATATCCTGGCATTACGAAATCAAATATTGACCATAACTCCATAAGTGAGTTTTCTATAGGAGTTCCTGATAAGGCAAATCTGTTTTTTGCCTTTATCTCCTTCATAGCTTTTGCATTCTGAGAGTGAGGATTCTTTATATATTGAGCTTCATCTAATATACAATAATCAAAATCTATTCTCTTATAATCTTCTAAATCCCTCTTTGCTAAGTTATAAGTTGTTATTATTACATCGTAGTTTTCAATATTCTTTAATATCTCATCTCTTTCTTCTTTAGGTCCATTTGCAGCAGCTACTCTTACTGATGGTGCAAACTTTTGAAATTCACTTACCCAGTTATATATTAATGATGTTGGAGCTACAATCAATGATTTGCTTCCCTTATTAGATAATATAAAGGCAATAGTTTGAAATGTTTTCCCTAGCCCCATCTCATCTCCTAAAATTCCTCCAAACCCTAAATAATCCAATGTTTTGAACCAGTTATACCCTATCTTTTGGTACTTTCTAAGCTTCCCATTTAAATCCTCTGGTTCTTCAAATTTCTGTTTCTTAATATTTTTCAACTTATCTTTTATTTCTTTTAGTTCTTTTTTTCCTTTAATATATCTAATGTTATTTTCCTCTAAATAATCAAGTATAAAAGCACCCTTGTTATTGGCAACTTCAATATGATTATCATTTATATCCTTAGGGGAGACAACATCTAAAAGCTTTAAAAACTTATTAAGCTCTAATTCTTCTAAATCCAGATACTCACCACTTTTAAGCTTGTAATACTTAAGATTATCTCTAAATGCCCTTAGTATCTTTGTTGTTTCTTGTGAAGGTATATCACCTATTTTGAAGTCCATTTCAAAGTAGTTATATTTCCCAGCTTTAATATCACCCTTTATTCCTTTGGTACCCAAAGACTTTAACCCTTTGAAGTTTTCTGAGTAATAAACCTCTCCTATTTCTTGAAGTCTTACTACTTCACTTTTAAAGAATCTAAATATATAGTCATCGCCCTTTACAAAATAGAACTTGTTCTTTATCTCTTCAAAACCTAATGTACTTAGTAGTTTAATCCCCTGGGCTTCCTTCTTAGAATCCCTATATATTATTTTCTCCTCACAATCATCAAAGATATTAAACTCGTAATTACCATACTTCACCTTCAATATTAATGTAATCTCTTTTCCTTTCTGATCAAAATAAAAATTAAATCCACATTCATCAATAACTATTTTGTCCTTTATAGTTTTAGACAAAGTAACATTAGGGGATAGCATATTAAGGTCTGGAATTAACTTTCTTAGTATAGTTTGCTCCTCTTCTCCACCCATAGTTATAACTTTACCCTCATTAAATACCTGAAGGTATGGTGCAATCTTGTAACAAAACTCATGCTCTGGAAGATATATTGTTGTTCCATATACGAAGACATCGTTCTTAGAACCTAAAACCATAGGCATCCCCTCTGGAGATTTAAGAATATAATTCCCCTTTAAAGTCTTTAAATCAAAGTTTATAGGTGGTGATTCATTTAAAATCTCAGTTTCAATTTCTCTATAAAAAAATCCCTCACTTAAATAAACTCTATGTTTCTTAATAATCTCAAAGAATTCTCTAACTAAATAATTAGGAATACTAATGTATTTTCCATCTATATTCTTATCTTTACTTCTACTAAAGGACCTTTGTGCTCCATCCATTTCCCTAAGTGTTTCAATAAAATCAACTAATCTTTTGTCCTTTGTGCTTAACCTTTGATTTTTTATATTAAAAGTAAAGTTCTTACTGTATTTTATAGGAAACTTATTATGATATGAGATTAGAAATTGCTCAATATCCTTTAAAATATAAAGACTGCTTGAACTCATAGATTTAAGTCCAATTTTAAATTCTGCTGATATCCTATCATTCCATTGATTCTTATTAATATAAACCTCAAGTTTAATCTCATCCTTATGTTTTTCATCTCCTAGCAGAATGGATAATATTGTATTGGGGTCAGACTCCCATACAATATTTTCCTTTTCTTTTAACAGTGGATGTTCAACTAACTCGCCAGTTGCTTTATAAAAAGTAGCCACTAAGTGCTTACAACAATAATTTCTTTTTTTAAACTCATTCTTTTCGAAATCTAAACAGCTGCAATAGGTTGAAAAAATACTTTTCTTCTCCCCATCCATCTCTATTTTTGTGTGATATTCATTGAAAAGATTCTCTGAAATTACAGTACCATCTATACATATTAAGTTTTCTTCAGTAGTAATATCCAATGAAGCAACTAAATCATTATTAAGAACCCTTTGACCTTTAGCATGATTCTTACCACTGGTATCTTCATTAAATATTTGCAATAACATATTTTCATTTAACATAATCTCACCCATGAGTTAATCACAAAATTAATTTAGTCAGACTTTATATAGAAAATATAATGTCAGAACGTATCAATCTGCATTATATTTTCTATATGTCTTAGTTTGGCTTAATTTTTGATTAACTTATCCTTTTAATTTCACTTTACCTTTAATTATAACATAAATTAAAAAACAAAAACTCAGCTGCCATAAAGCAGCTGAGTTTTATATTTATACTTATTCATTATCACTCTTTTTATTTAACTCTTTTATTAGTTCAACCAATTCAGGATTTTTTAAGAAAGATCCATAGCTGAACATGGAATACCCTTGTACATTATTTGTTATACGATTAAGCTCTACTTGCTTACCTATCTGCTCAACACCATACCAAGGACTACTCTTATCAGAATTCCCTGTGCGATACGCAGCTTGTCCAACATATAAATCTACTTCTGTATCAGCAACAACATCTGACCACCAATTTAATAATTTTTCATAGTCCGCTATTTCAAAACCGATGTTCCAGTAAATTTGAGGAATGATATAATCCAAATATCCTTCTTTAACCCATTTTCTTGTGTCTGCATACATCTTGTAATAAGACTCTGAACCTTTTGTATCTGATCCTTCAGCTTTAGAAGTATTATTTGCCCAAATACCGAAAGGACTCACCCCAAATTTTAGGTTTTCATCTTTATCTTTTACTAGCTTGTACATTTTTTTAATAAGATTAGTTATATTGTTACGTCTCCATTCGTATATATCCCAAACTTCACCTCTATATTTCTTATATGTATAATAATCATTAAATGATTTACCTGGATAAAAATAATCATCTAAATGAATTCCATCTACATCATAATTCTCAAGAATCTCTGAAACCCCATCTAAAATCAATTTTTCAACTTCTGGAATACCAGGATCAAAATAATGTTTCTTGCTATTTCCACTTCCGTACTTCACTACCCATTCAGGATGTAAACGTGCCGGATGATTATCTGGTAATTTATCATAATCACTGTATTTAACCGTAACTCTATATGGATTTATCCATGGATGAAGTTCAATATTCCTTTTATGAGCTTCTGTTATAATAAACTCCAAGGGATCAAACCCATGATCCGGTCCAGTGGTCATATCTCCAGTTAAATACTTTGACCAAGGAAAAATCTTTGAGGGATAAAAAGCATCTGCTGACGGTCTAACCTGAAAATAAATAGTATTAAAACCCATCTCATCAATGTTTTCAATCATCTTAATTATTTCTTCTTTAATAATCTTGCTGTCTGTAGTTCCTCCACTTGAAAGAAAATCTAATCCATATACTGTAGCCACCCAAATAGCTCTAACTTCACCTTTTTCATTGTTTTCTTCTGGTTCACTTTCGAAAATCTCTTCAATTTCAAAGTCATTTTCAGTTTCACTATTCTCTCCATTAACAGCATACACTGAACATGAAAATATAGATAAAGTTAAGATGAATACCAAAACTTTTGCTATCGTATTTTTTGACAACTTATTCCCTCCTTCTACCTTTTACTACAGTATACCATGATTAATAATACTTTCAGTAGAGAGTTCATGTAAATTAATATTATTTTTACAGATGTTTAGTCTTATTAATTGCCTTTATTCTGTTAAACACTATATGTTTATTAGGTAAATATTACTAGAAAATAAAGTGAAAATATCAAAAAGTACTATTAACAACTTTCCTAATATTTACTCTTTCCTCTATAGGCTTTCCTACAACGTGAATGTATTTTTGCTTATTTAACACTATTTCTCCATTAAGTAATGATACTATTCTTGTTGTTTTACGCATTGTTGCTGTAACATATAAATCAAAGTATTTTACTCCCGATTCACCATGATTTCCCCAGTTAATTGAATAATTACAACTATTATTTCTAGAAAATTTTTTCTCTATATCTGTTCTTATTTCTACTTCCTCTTTGGGTAATAACCCAATAATTGCTGATTTTGTAGCATGTAACAATTCTTTTTCTACGACATGTAGTTCATTAAATACGGCTTTAGTACCATTTATTAACGCTCTCTCATCTGCCTGTACACTTATCATAAATCCTTTTCCTAAAATTAATACACTTAAAAAAAATGCTATTATTCTATTTTTATTCATACTATGTCTCCTACTTTATTGTTCAAGTAACATTATAACTCGAACAATAAATTACTCAGATAATACTAATTTGTTATTTACAAAAACTCTACAATGTACTTTAAAAACTCCTCCCAATGAAACTTTTATTATTTCACCAGTTTCTAACGCTCCCCACAGTCTTGACCTACTAGCAATTCCCAATTGTTCATCTTGCAATTCTCCGTTAACATATAATCGTTCGCTAGCTACTCTATTTTCAACTACAATGGTATATCCGGAATAATAAGTTTCCCATTTTTTCATTTTTATCCCTCCAAAATTATACTTATCTCAATCACTTATCCTATTTTACCATAAATACCCTGAGTAAGAGTATATAAAAGGACGTGAATGATTTCACGTCCTTTTATATACATGTTACCTCTATTAATTTATAAGAAGCCACATCACCATTCGCTCCAATTCCAACAGCTCTGCTAGTTCTTATTATTTTTTTAAAGCAAATATCATTACTTTTTATTCTTTGTTTTCATCTCTTTTAATATTAAAGAAGTAGAAATTGCAACTACTGATGCAAGATATAATATGGACATAATAATTCCATTATAAAAAGAATAATCCTGAGACGCATCACCTACGCTTAATGCACTAATAACAAACCCTAAAATAAATACCCCTATTCCTATTAGTATTGAGATTCCCATAAAAACTCCTTTCTATAAAAATATTATCTTTATAATATCATAGAATTTTATTCGAACGTATTAAATATATGTTTATATATAAAAAGAGTAAGAAACTCTTACTCTTTTTATATAATAAATGTATTTGGCAATAACTTACAAATTTATCATTTCTCAAATTCGTACCTTATCCTGATAAATTTATCATCAATTTTTGATCCAATTCCAAAAGAAGGATATGATATATTACCATTTGAATCTACAGACATTGTAGGATTAATAGCAAGTCCTACACTATTATGTCCGTATGATACTAGAAGAGTTGCATAATTATCAATTGTATTAGTTCGCCAACCACCAAATGTAAGTATTCCCTTTGGAGCAGTAAGTAATTTTGATGGATAATATTGAGAACCAATAGTATAAATGCCTGCACTATACATCTCTGGTTGTATGCTAGATGGAGCGAATGGAAAATTAACTCCGATCCCATTTATTTCCTGGAGTATAAAAGTGTCACGTTCAGTATCTCCATGATAAGTTTTGGATATATTGTAATTGTTTTTATCAGGAAAATATGTAAACATAACTTCATCTAAATCTCGTTCTCCTGGTAAAGTAAGAGTAGACGATACACCTACTCCAAAATAATCTGGAATTTGGATATATGGTGTTTCAAGCCATTCAAAGCTACAAGTAACAGATATCTCATCTTCATTTCGGAAACTCATATCATATATATTGATTCTTAATTTCATCCAACTACTCACTTCTTGCTCTACTTGAACTGAACTTGTTAGTAAATCTAGACTTCTCATGTTAAAGTACTCGGAAGGTGAATAATTCTTTAATTCAACTGAATTTGGCTGAGTAATGTCTTCAATTATTTCAATATATGCTTCTTTACTTTGAATTAATTTACCATATTTTTTAATTTCTAGATATTTTTCTCGAACCTTCTTATCCTTAGTTAAGGACATAATTTCCAATAAATCATCTTTCTCACTTATATTGGCCGCTTGTACACTTATACCGCAAGTAAAAAACAAAACCAAACATAAGCCTAACGTTAATATTTTTTTCATACTGTTCCCCCTTATTGTTATTGAATATAAATTGTCAAAAATCAGAATTACATATTATAACTTTCAACAATTAATAGTATACACTAATATTATTTTTTTCAACCATTTTTAAACAAATATATAAAAATTTTATAAACAAGACCATATATTACATTTTATTTAGGTTTTATTTGATTTATCATTTAAAATAATTGGCTTATATTAAATACAGTTACTATTATCTATTTTTTCTATAAAGTACATTGTTTTGTTTATATTATTTAAATATCAATAATATTTTTTATCTTTTTAAATTAGAAATAACTTTTATATACATAAATAAAAAATTTTTTTAAATTTTCATCAATAACACATCTATTCCCTACATACCATTACAATTATTTTTAATATTATTACTACTAAATACATAATTTAAATTTATACTGAATTTCTTCTCAGACAACCGATTGTAAATCTTTATATGAATAAAAAAAGGCTGTATTAAAATCCTTAATGATTTTGAGACAGCCTCTTCTTTATCTTTTTATTTATTTATTTATTTATTCTAATTAAAAATGTACTAATAATAACCTCAACTCTATTAACTCTTTATAAACCTCTTACCTCTATTAATTTATAAGAGGCCACATCACCATTCGCTCCAATTCCAACAGCTCTGAACTTCCATTGTCCATGTTTATCAAAAGTATTACTCTTAGCAATAGCTGTCCCAATCTGATTTCCATCTAAATCATAGAGATTAAATATAATTTCAACATTAACATATTTTTTTCCAGAGTTATTTTTAATTACACCTTCAATATATACAGCTCCAAATGCATCTTTTTCTGCTGTTAACTCTCCTATAATCTCAAATTTACTATCCTTCATAAAGCTATCATTATGAATATACCTAGGTTCACTTCTCCTATTAGAAAAGCCTACTGTAACCATGGAACTTAGAATTATAATGATTACTCCCACATAGAACCACCATTTATTATAAAACTTTTTCCTAACTTCCATAACACTCCCCCCTAAAACTGTATTTATTATAGTTTATGCGAGTAAAGTGTATTATAGGATTTTTATATGTTTAGAATCTTACGTTCAATAATTCCATTGTCTGTTAATTCAACAACCCTTTCAGCAACTTTATCAATAAAATATCTATCATGAGAAATACATATCATTGTACCATCAAAATGTTTAAGTGATTTTTCCAGCATCTCTCTAGAATTTATATCAAAGTGATTTGTAGGCTCATCTAAAATCAGCAAGTTGATATCCTGCTGCATGAACTTACAAAGCCTAAGTCTGCTTCTTTCTCCACCTGACAAGGTACTAACCTTCTTAAATACATCATCTTTAGTAAATAGAAATTTTGCTAATGCACTTCGTGCCTCCTGATATGTTATATCAAGTTCTTCTCTAAATGCTTCTAATACCGTTTGTTCTTTATCACTGAAAGTAATATTTTGAGCCAAATATCCTATCTTAACCTCTTCACCTATTTTTACATTACCTTCATCTGCTTTGCACTTATTCATTATTATTTGAGCTAAGGTACTCTTTCCTATTCCATTTTTACCTACAATAGCTACTTTTTCACCATACATTACCTTTAAATTCAAATCTGTGAAAAGTCTTTTATTCTCAAATGACTTAGTAAGCCCCCTTACTTCTAGTACTTCCTTTTCTGATCTATTATTTATAGAAAATCCAAGCTTAATCTTTCTGTGGTCTATTACAGGTTTCTCTATTCTCTTGATCTTATCTAATCTTTTTTGAAGACTGAAAGCTTTAATATAAAACTTACCACTTCCCCCTCTACTTTCCCAAACTCTCAATCTCACAATATCATTTTTGATTTTCCTTATTTTCTTCTGCTGTATAGTATGAAGCTTAAGCTGCTGCCTATATCTATTCTTACGCTCACGTGCATAATAAGAATAGTTTCCATTATAAATTGATGATACTCCTTTATAAATCTCAACAGTCTTATCTATTACCTTATCCATGAAATGTCTATCATGTGATATAAGAATAACACTGCCTTCATAAGCCTTTAAGAATCCCTCAAGCCATTCTATAGATTCCATATCAAGATGATTGCTTGGTTCATCTAAAAGAAGTATATCTGATCTCTGTAGAAGTATTTTTGCAAGGAGAACTGTAGTTTTTTCCCCTCCGCTAAGAGTATTAAACTTTCTATTTTGAAATTCTTTATTAATCTTCAATCCAATGCATACTCTTTTTATATTTTTCTCAATATCATATCCACCCATATGTTCAAAGCATTCCTGTAACTCACCATATTCTTTTAATATAATCTCAAGTGCTTCCCCATTAAGCTTCTTCATTTGATTTTCTACATATACCATCTTCTTTTTTATATCTAACACATGATCAAAAGCAGAATACAGAATATCAATAATCTTATAATTATCAAGATGTTCAGGCAACTGATCAAGATATCCTATCGTTGCTCCTTTTCTTACAGCCATTATTCCACTTTCATACTCCTCAATACCACAAATAACCTTTAAAAGAGTGGTTTTTCCACTGCCATTTAATCCTACTACCCCAACCTTCTCTCCACTTTTAACATCAAAACTAATATTCTCTAGTACTCTAGTAGCACCATAATACTTCTCCATATCCTTTATTGAAATATCAATCATACTCTTATCCCCCCTAACTAAATAAAGGCACGCTATGCGTGCGCTTAAAAACAAATTGAGAATGGATAATGGAGAATTGAGAATGATGGATGTTTCTGCCTGAAGTCAGAAACTACATCTTATTGTTCTGAAGACCTCTAAGCTTTTACTCATTTTATCTTAGGGTAAAATATTGTATTTAAAATACAATGTTTCATCTAAATGAAACGAGTAAACCCCTCTTATCTAAAAAACAATAAGATTAATATTTCTCGTAGAGAAATCTCAATCATTTTCCATTATACATTATCCATTCTCCATTATCTTTTACACTTGCTCCCCTTCACCCAACTACATCTATTATCTTATATTAAAATTATATCATAGTGTAGCTGAGTTCAATGCTCATAAATGATTAGTAATCAAACTTGAGACCTAGTTACTTTATACACTCTGTCTCCTTCCAAAATATCTAATCCCTGAAATAAGAGTTGGTATAGCCACTAGGCTACCATACTGGCATAACTTAAATATTTTATACTTAAGAATTAAATTCTATTGTTCTTCATACTTCCTAATGAATCTTGTAATTGAATAGTTAAAAAACATTGCAAATATAGATATTATAAAAATTCTTCCAATCCATAAAGGCAAACCAAAGGTAACATAATAACCTTGTCCATCTGCTGCAAGTAAATTAATACTTAAAGGCATAGAAATATACACGTTATTGCTTATCATTAATACAAATACTATCATAAAATATATAATGTAAACCCAAATATCTTTTTTAAAAGTTAAATGCAAAGCCATTATTAAAAGTATAGAAGATGCTATTTCTATAGAAACAACTATTGTATTAACAATAAAATGCTTTGTCGGTACTGTTCCTGAGTGTATATAATTAGAAATGTATAAAATAACCTGTCCAAGTATAAATGGGATTATAGCACTTATTAAAAGGATTAAGAATATACTTAAAAAATAATTTTTAAAATTTTTCAAATTAATGCTAATTATACTATCAAAGAAACTAAAAAAACTTTCTTTAATTATCAGTGAAACTAAAAAGACTAAAGAAAACACAATTATGCATCCTTGAACAATATATCTAAAAAAATAATCATTTAAATCCGTTAAAAATATATTATTTTTTTGATCAAAAAAAGCAAGTAAAAAAAATACAATTATTATATAAATATAATATATTTTATTCCTTTTCAAACAATAAATGTTGCATTTTAAATTCTTAATCAGTTCTTCCATTTTGACCTCTCTTATATCTGTTTAATATTCATTTAAAATCATTATAAACTCATCATCATTTTTAGGTACTTGATTTATTATTTTTTTATATATTTTTGAAATATCCGAAGGTGATTTTTGTAACAGATAATATATATTCTTTAACATCACATTTTCCGTTTGTTCAAGCCGTTTAATTACTTCTTTATTACTATAAAATTCTCTTACTTCTGAGGAATATTTAACATTACCATTATTAATAATATCATTTTCTACAATTACTCTACAATAAATAGCTATTTGATGTGCATAATAATTATCTTGATATTTAGGTTTTTCCAAAGTTGTACCAAAAATTCTCATAATCCAATCAATCATAATGTCGTCATTTTCTAGGTTAAGCATTGCATTAGAAAATACAGTAATGTATACCTTGCCGTCTTTCTTTATAATTGGAATTGGTCTAGTTTCGTAGATAGGAGCTAACCAACGTAAACAAGGTATATATCCCCTTATAATTTGAATTTCTTCAGATTTTGTGGCCATACCAAAATCTATAAATCTATTTTCAACATCTTTTATTATGCTAGCTAATTTTAGTGCGGTTTCTTCATCTATCCCTTTAAACTTAACAGGTATTTCTTCAACCTCAATTTTATTGAATGCAGCATTTTGTATTATTTTATTCTGCCATATTTCATACGGAATTACACCTATTATCAAAGTTAAACATATACATACTATACTGAAGTTTTTTATTGATAATGAATTTATTGAATATTTCGAAAAGATCATTCCAAGCACCAGAAGAATCACCGTTAAGACACATAAAGTATAAATATTAGGAATATTAGGCATATCAGGACTATATAATTGTAATGTGGGTGATATATAACGAAAAACTTCATCACTAGTAAACCACCCATTTAAAAAACATCTCCCATAGAATAAAATAATTAAAATTATACCAAGATAATTATTAAGTAACCTTCCCATAAATACTCCTATGGCTACAGCGTAAAAAAAGTAAATTACTGAAAATACTACTCCATTAAAAACATTAAATTTAAGTAAAAATATTAAATAAAAAATCATAAATATAAATGGAATTAAATTTTGAACGAGACTACATTTTAACGTAATAAACATTTGATTATTATTAGATAGATTAGAAGTAAATAGCAAAAAATCGCATTTTTTTCGATAAAATAAAGTATACAACTGGCATGTGGTAGTCGATATCCAAAAGAGCAAAAATAAATGTCCCATTAACTTTTGTTGTGTATCTCCAAAACTCAGAATCAACACAAAGCAGACTATTGCTATGTCAAGTATATATCTTCTATTAAAATAATCTTCCATATTACTTATATAAAGTAGCTTTTTCATTAATGATTGTCTCATTATTCACCCTCCGAACAAAACATCATATAGAAATATGCATCTTCTAGTGTTGGATCAATCTCAATACATGTATTAATCTTCGGTTTGTCTTTGGAAATAAAACGTATTTCTATGATATCATTTTTTCTAAGCACAGAAATAACTTGTCCATACTTAGAATCATCTACGGAACAAGCATTATTAATTGTATCTATAAATACCTTTCCTCTTGTATTATCTAATAAAGTATTTATATCTCCCGAATAAATTACTTTTCCATTTTTCATTATAGCTACACTTTCACACATCATTGCAACATCACTTATTATGTGAGTGGAAATTATTACTGTTTTTGTTTGAGAAAGCTCATTAATAATATTTCTAAATCTAAGTCGCTCATTTGGATCCAATCCTACTGTTGGCTCATCTAAAATTATTACTTTAGGATTCCCTAGTAAGCTTTGAGCTATTCCAAGCCTTTGTTTCATCCCTCCAGAAAGGTGTTTTATTTTAGTATTTACCTTATCTCCTAAATTAAACTTATTTAGTAAGTCATAAATTTGTTCTTTTCTAGCTGATTCATTTTTAATATTTTTTAGTATCGCTATGTAGTCCATCAACTCAAAAGTAGTAATATTAGAAAAAAAGTCAAATTCTTGTGGTGTATATCCTATTATATTTCTTATTTCTTGCTTATGATCACACATGTTGTAATTTAAGATCTTTATCTCTCCTGAATCAGATGGAAGTAATGTTGTAAGCATTTTTAAAAATGTAGTTTTTCCAGCACCATTTTCTCCTAGTAATCCAAATATGCCAGTTGGTATATTAATACTTACATTATCAACACTCTTTTTTGAACTATTCTTATATTTCTTAGATAAATTTTTAACTACAATACTCATGGCTCCTCCAATTCTATAATGAATTCATTTAATAAAAATAATTTTATCCTACCTTAAATTTATTTTTATTTTCAAAATTATTATATAAAGATTTATAATAACTATCATTTTTAAGCAACCTTTCAACTTTATCGTCTTCAATAATAGTCCCATTCTTAAAAACAATAATTCTTTCAGCAAACTTATTAATATTGTATAGTCTATGTGTAATAAGTAAACATATTTTATTACTTAATAAGTGATTAATTGCACCTATCATATTGTTTTCTAAGCCTATATCTAAACTCGCACTCGGTTCATCCATAATATATAAATCTGCATTTTTTATAATAGCTCGTGCCAATGAAATTTGCTGCCATTCACCTCCGGATAATTCCGTACCTCTATCAAATTTATTGCCTAATTGCATTTTTATTCCTGAATTGTACTTTTTAGGGAAAGATACTATGTCATAATATTCAAGACATTCCAATATATTTTCTATTTCTAATTTACTATCATTTATAATACTAAGTCTTAAGTTTTCTTCTAGTGTAAATTCATATTTTACAAAATCTTGAAAAACAATCCCCATTTTTCTTAATAAGCTTTCTCTATTTATTTGATCCAACGGTATTCCATTTACCAATATTTTTCCTTCGTAATTATCGTAAAAACCTGCCAATAATTTTGTAAAGGTAGATTTCCCTGATCCATTATCACCTACTATTGCTATTTTCTCATTCGCATTAATCTTAATATTAATGTTTTTCAACACATAAGGTAGATAATCTTTATATCTAAAACTAACATTTTTAAACTCTATAGACTCTATATTATCAATTACTTTCTTCTGTATCTCATGTTTATCTATTTTGTCTTTATTTTGATTATATTCTAAAAAGTCAAATAAGTTCCTTAAGTATAATGAAGAACTATAGATATGTCCAATATTGGACATAATGGCATCAGCATCACTTGTTATACGCCAAATACAATTTATGTATGTATTAACATTTCCTATGAGTATTTTCCCTTGAGTAGCTGAATAAATTACTAGCGAAATGACAAAACTCCCACAAACTTTCTCTAATATCTTAAATAAAGTATTATACTTAAATTTCGTCTTTATTATTTGCTTGTCTTTATTTACAAATTCTTTAAATTTATTTCTATAACGTTCAAATAAATATTCATCTATACCTAAAGCCTTATTTTCTTTATAAGATTTTGCATTATTCAATAAAGAACTTAGATATTGAACTTTTCTAGAATCAGCTGATCGTTTTTGCATAACATTAAATTCATATTTCCCTATTTTTAGAGAATAAAATAACGAAATAATAGGCATAATTATAATAAAAAATATTATTTTTGGATTCCATGTAATCAATACTACTAAGCTTCCAAAAAAACTTATAACTCTTGATGTTAATTTGAATATTGCATTAATGACTCGATATGGAGACTGTGCTTCTTTTAATGCTCTTACAAGATTATCGTATGTATCAGAGTTTTCATAATCAATTAATTTAAGAGAACTTGATTTCTCTGTTATTATGCATTTAATATCATAATGTATATTAACTTTAAAGCAATTTTCATAATAATTAAATATACTTTGAACTATATTGGTCAACAACAACACAATAAAGTATATCCCTAAGAATACGAAAGTTTTTCTGTACTCTCCAGTTTGCAAATAATTTAATATCTGTTGAATTGACAGAAGTGTTACAAAGGGAAAAAGTGCTTGTATTATCATCGTAAACGATAAAACTATAAGAGAAAATTTTTGTTTATCCCAACATAACTTTAGAAGTTTAATAATATCCATGATAAAGATTTTATCATGTACTTCTTTTTTCTTTTTCATAGCAACCTCTCAATACCAATATTTGTAATAAATTTTATGATAGTACTTTTTTTACTTTTAAATAACTCAATGTATGTTATAAATTTATATATTGCTGGTCAGATTCTTAAACACCATTTATATTGTCAAAACCTAACCGTTACACATTAAGTTTGAATATACTACGCAAGTAGCATATTCAAACCAATAGCTTTAAACAACATAATTTGCTTCAAAGATTAATTAAAAATACTGAAGCTTCAAGTTCATAACAACTATTCTACACCAACGATATCGAAGCTGCTACAATCCGGTTCTGGATCTGGCTTTGGATATTCATACTCCTTATCACATGTACCACAGTCTTTATTTCCCCAATCAGATGCATCACATGTGTAACATAAATCATTGTGATCACAAAAAACACACCAGTGTGCTGTAGTTCCATCCTTTGTTATAGTAATGTTCGATTTGTTAATTTGTTTCATTTTTATCCCCTTTCTAGAACATCAATTATAAAATTGATTCTAATTTTATTGCATTAATACTTTGCTATCTTTCCTTTAATAGCACTTTAACTACTATATGTATTATCAAAGGACAAATATTTGCATATAAGTTGGGATATGCTACTTAATCGGCATGTCCCAACTCACTGTTATTAAAATCATGTTGTAATTCATGACTAATATAGAAAGATTAAAGTTTTAAATTACAAACAACTTATTTTGATTATGGTTTTGGATACTCATACTCCTTATCACATGTCCCACAATCTTTATTTCCCCAATCCGATGCATCACATGTATAACATAAATCATTGTGATCACAAAAAATACACCAGTGTGCTGTAGTCCCATCCTTTGTTATAGTAATGTTTGATTTGTTAATTTGTTTCATTTTTATCCCCTTTCTAGAACATCAATTGAAAAATTGATTCTAATTTTATTTTTGGCTTATCGCCAAAAATATCCTTGAAAAATCCTCAAAATAATCAAATCACCCGGTAATTATCAAGGACATTTTTGACGATAAGTCTTGATTCATAGATTATAGTTACCATTTCACTATGACCTACTTTTGAATGTAATTAAAATCAAACAGAAATTTAATACATGTCTGAATTTCCCTCATCCGTAAAAATTCTTTCACTTCTCATTAAATTTATATTTACCTTTAGTATTTGTATCAGTTTTTCATTATAATAGTTACATTAAAGTTTGGATATGATACTTAAATATCATATCCAAATTCTGTTCTTTAAAACGTGTTGTGATTCAAAACTTATATGAAAACATTAAAGTTTTAAATTCATAAACGACCTATTTTATATCGTATACTCTTGTTCTTTATCCGGAATATCCCTCACATCACAAAAGATACACCAATCATCACACCTATCAAGGGTGTCACAAAGAATACACCAGTGAGCTTTATCCTCATCCTTTTTCATAGTAATGTTTGATTTGTTTATTTGTTTCATTTTTTTCTCCTTCCTAGAACATCAATTGTAAAATTGATTCTAATTTTATTTTTGGCTTATCGCCAAAAATATCCTTGAAAAATCTCCATAAAACTAAAAACACCTGCTAATAATCAAGAACATTTTTGGCGATAAGTCTTCATTCATAGATTATAGTTATCATTTCACTATGATATACTTTTGTATGTAATCTAATTATAAACAGCGATGTGATACATAGCTAAGTTCACACTATCCAAAAAGTCGTTCTTTCATTTCTCCATCTAGATTTATATATACTTTTAGTATTTGTATCAATGTTTCATTGTTATAATCACAAAGGGCTTTGCTTGGTATGTTTATGTTATTATCAGATTCATAAGCTTCTTGTGGACATCCTCCTAAACATATATTTTTACTTAAACAATCGCTACATTTTGAAATTTTTCGAATGTCTATTCTTGAATAAAATTCTGAATTTGAACAAGGTAAGTCTTCAAAAACATTTCCCAATTTAATTTGCTTAACCCCAACAAATCTTTGACAAGGATAAATATCTCCATCTATACCAACTGCAATCATGTTTATTCCCGTTCCACAGGCTCTTATCCTAATTCCATCAGCATTTACTTTTTTTAACAAACTCATTATTGGTCCATATTTTTTTGCTTCTTCAATATTCCCAGAGTTAATAAGCTCTTCAACTTTTGATATCACATTTTTTTGGCTATCTATCATTTTCTCTACATCTCTACTAGTCATCATATTTATAGCTGGTGCCCAAGCAACTTTTCTAAACCCAAGACTTATTAAATGCTCAATGCTACTTAATAAGTTCAAATTATTAGGAGATATAGTAGCTCTTGCTGATAATAAATTAGTTTTTCTTAAATTGTGAGTGTTTTTTACGACCTCATCATAGCAACCTTTTTTATTTGCATAGTACCTGTTGGAATTTTGAACACCCTCATCTCCATCAATACTAATAGTTGTTGCAATTTTATTACTAATGATAAATTCTTCAATCTCCTTATTTATCAGCGTACCATTTGTTGTCATAGAAAAAGCAAATTTCTTATCAGTTTTACACTCTATTTCTTTTGCATAGGCAACTATTTTTTTTATAAGAGCATAATTCATTAATGGTTCTCCTCCAAAGAAGCAAATACCCAATTTGTCACTATTAGAGTGTTTAATAAGATAATCAACTGCCCTCTTTGCAACTTTATAATTCATAAATCCCTTATTATTGTATTCTCCATCTCCACCATAACAATAAGTACATCTTAAATTACAATCCTGACTAATCATTAAGATTACTTGTGTAGGATTAACAACCAACCTAGAATCAGCAACTTTATTATAAAGTTCTTCTAGCGCGGTTTCATTTTCTTTTGTTTTTACAATAAAATTTTGCACCATAAATTCTAAAGCTTCTTTGTACTTAGACTCATTTTCTATACCTAAAGTATTGTTTTTCAAAATCTTATCAGAAATATCATCCATCTGATACAAAGAACTAGTTATTCCATTATATAAATACTTCTTGCCACCTTCACCTATAATTTTGTGAGGATAAAAACTAAGATTTTTCTTATTAACCATACTACACTCTCACTCCCTATATAATTAAATTTATTTTTTTATTTATCTGCTTTTGATAATAATCTACGTAAATTATAATACAGATATTAATCAAAATTAGTAAATGTAAATTACATGAAATAAATGCTTGTACATTGAGTTTAAATATGCAAAATTTCATTATTATCAATTATTCTATTTTTGTATTCATCCAATTTTCTCATGAATATATTATAATATTAACATCTTTTTATTGCAGATAATGTCAAAACAAGTAATTTGTACTACTTTTTTTTTTGAATTTTCTTAGGTTCACCTCGTATAAAAGCATTTTATGTAAAATAAATTATATAAAACGTATATTTTTCAACATTTTCTATAAAAACCCATATCATTTTCTATAACAAAGAAATCATCTATTTCTAACTAAATATTTAATTATGTTAATTCAAAAAAATTTATTAAATCAGTTAAACACTTATTTTTCCCAAATTTATATTTTAATTTTTAACGATATTAAAACATCAAAGATTACATTATATAATTTTTATCTATAATATAACAATTTTTTTGTTATACCAAAAAAAATCTTTACTAAATTAAGTTTTTAATTTAGTCAAAATTAATCTCTAGCAATTATAAAATACTGAAATATATTTGAGCACGTGATTTTTTGAAATATTTATTTGAATATAGCTAAATATCAATTTCAATTTTAGTATTTGGAACTGACATATGAAATAATAAATGTTCTCTAGAAGAAATCTAGAAATAACTCAAATATTAACATCTCCGTGCAATTTAAAAGTTTAGAGTAATTACTTATCAAATAAAAAAATGAGAATAACTTTATCTACCAAGTGGATAATAAGAAATTAAATTTTTACGTTATACATACATCTATATTTCTGTAAATATAATCCATATAAACTTAAATTTAGACAAGAAATAGACTATCTATAGTAATGTATCTTTCAATAATATTTTTCTGCTAAGCATTAATGATTATTTTGATAGTCTTTGCATGATTATAATTATTAAGTAGAAGATATTTCTAAAAGTTGAGAACTGTAAGGTATGGAATATTTTTTTGATATTAACAAGCTGTAATCCGAATGATAACATTAGAAATGTATAACTCTGAATTTGATCAAAAGCAATATGTATGCCCTACTCAAGTAGAAATAATTTCATTAAACGATGCTGATAAAAAAATATAAGTATAGTTTTTTAGAATGATTGTAATAATTGTCATCTAAAATTACAATGTTTACAGTACATCAAAAAATATTTCAGTATTATTTAAATTACAAATAGAAAAACTCCAACATATTATGTTAACCTATCATTGAAAATCAGAACTAATTCTAATTAATGATGATACATAAATGTTAGAGTTTTATAAAAAGATTTCAATCCCAATTATAAGCTAATACTCTTTTAAAATTAAAAATTCACTAATCTTACCTTCGCTTTCTGAATTTTTATTAATATTTTTGATAAAAAAATTTTATTTATGACAATAATGATAGTTCATATATAGGGTGTCCAGTTTCTAGAAATCACCTCTCATTTTTAGTTGGTAGCTAAATAGTTCTTCTAGCAATATAATTTATTATAAAAACAAAGGAAATTATACCTTTCGCGAGTCTATTTTACTCCAAAACATTCCAATTATTAACTACTCAGATTCTATAGCTAATTTTTTAACCATTAAACATGGACTTCCTATTGAAACTTTTTCATCGTTGATTATAAATTTCAAATCCGAACCAACTTCTATTATATTCTCCAATAGTTCATAATAATTACCTGATACAACTATCTGATCTACAGGTTCAGTTATCTTTCCATTTTCCACTTTCAGTCCTCTCCCTCTATAAGAGAAATTTCCTGTCTCGATACTTATCCTCTTAGATTCACTGCTTAACTCATCAATTATAATTCCATTTCCTAATAATGCTATCATTTCATTAAAAGATTTGCTTCCATTTTCAATATACATATTTATTGGCATCACTGTTAAATTTGAAGTAAAAAAATCTTTTATTCCATTTCCAGTTGATTTACACTTTGCCTTTCTAGCTGATTCTCTGTTATGTAAAAAAGTTTTTAATTCTCCTTTTTCAACTATTTTTTTATTTCTACAGGCTACCCCTTCATCATCAAAAGGTCTACATGATAATCCATTATTCTCTAATGGATTATCATGTATACTAACTAGATTGCTAAAAACTTTTTCACCAATTTTATTACCTAATAATGATCTGCCTTTCATAGCAACTTCTCCACTGAAAATCTCTTTAAATGCATTTAGTATTTTTGCTGACGATCTACTACTTAATATAGCCGTATATATTCCCCTCTCTATTATTTTACTATTCAGATAAAATAATGCTTCATTAACCGACTTTCTTGCTAATTTTTCAACATCTAAACTCTGAATATCTCTTGTTACCACTTCATCATAAATATTTACTGTTTTATTATCATCTTTAACTATAGGTTGTACAAATACCCTGATGAGGTTTGATTTAAAAGATATCTCTAGTGCTCTAGAATTTGCTATTTGTGTTTCCTCTTCTTCTGTTGATAATCCACAACTACTACATCCACAGACCTTTTTATCTATGCCGTACACACACACTTCTAGCTTTTTTGCAATATTAATCTTTTCCCTAGTTTCAAGCTTTTCAATTTCTTCATTATATAAATCTACCTGTGGATAAGCTTTTTCTCCTTCGAAAAGTTCTTCATTGCTATAACAATCCAGTATTTTAGCATTTTCTTTTACTTTCTGAATCAATAATTCGATAGATTCTAAATCCATAACCTCAGTATTTGCTTTACCTATTTTACCTTCGTATTTTCCTCTAAAATAAATGATTATATTTTTATATAGTTTGTATTCATCTACTTTTTCTTCACTAACGTTCACAATGAACTCATTTTTTCGTTTATAAAAAATTTCCCATTCAGAGAAACCTACATCTTGTGCTCTAGAATTAATAATTCTTTTAAACTCATCAAATTCCATAACTATTTCATTACCTTTCACATACTGTTATTTCTGAAACTCTTACCATCGGTTGTCCTGACGAAGTAGGAATTGAACCGCTTACTGCCCCACACATTCCCTTTGCTAACTCAAGTTCTTTACTAACCATATCTATTTTCATAAGAACTTCTTGTC
Source organism: Oceanirhabdus sp. W0125-5 (assembly GCF_027938815.1). Taxonomy (GTDB): domain Bacteria; phylum Bacillota; class Clostridia; order Clostridiales; family Clostridiaceae; genus Oceanirhabdus. Next base: position 588,787 of record NZ_CP115913.1, on the reverse strand, counting down.
CTACTCCTGAAATTGTTCCACCCTTTACAGGCCTATCAATTTTACCATTGTTTATTGTGTATCCTTCCATTATCACAAAACTAAACTCCCCTGTTAAAGTATTTACACTCCCCCCCCCCATTCTCTTGGCATATAAACCATTTTCTACAGAAGATATTATGTCTTTCTCTTCATCTTCTCCTGGTGCTATATATGTGTTAGACATTCTCGATGTAGGGGCGTATCTATATGATTCTCTTCTAGCACATCCATTTGCCTCTAATCCCAATCTTCTTCCATTAACCCTATCAACAAGATAATTCTTTAAAATTCCGTCTTGGATCAAGATATTTTTTCTAGTTTTTACTCCTTCATCATCAATATTGGCAGACCCCCACTCAGAACAAAGTGTTCCATCATCTATTGCCGTAACTTTATCTGAAGCAATCTTCTCACCCAATCTATTAGAAAAAATCGAACTACCATTTGCTACTCTTGTTGCCTCTATCAAATGTCCACACGCCTCATGAAATAGTACTCCACCTGACCCCTTACCAATGACAACAGGCATCTTTCCTGAAGGACAATTTTCTGCGTTCAAAAGATTACATGCTATTCTGCTCACATTTTTTCCGGCGTCTCTTAAATTTAAACTATCAAATACTTCAAACCCTCTTCCACCAAAGATTTCATAGGCTATTTCCATATCTTTTCCCTTGCAAGCTTTAGATATTAATAACATATGGTTTCTAACTCTCCTGTCGGTAGTTATTAAGCCATTAGAATTAGCAATCATTATTTTTTGATCTGAGTCCATAAAATAAACCTTTGATTGCTTAATATTTTCACTATATTCTACTAATCCACTATTTACTTCTTTCATCACATCTACTTTTTTTGAATTAACAATAGCTGATGGTAAAACAACCGCTTTATGCCTATCTTTAATTAATCTCCTTGTTAATGGAACTTTGATATTCTTACTTTTTAAATCACCTATTGCCATAGCCCCTTTACGAGCGGTATCAATTAAAGATTTTAAAGTAGTATCATTAGTATAAACATAAACATTGTCTATTCCCCTGCAAATCCTTATTCCTGCACCATGTATTCTTCCCGTATTAGCCTCATGGATTATATTGTTTGTCATTTTAATTGTATTTTTAACTGTATCTTCAAGAAAAATTTCTGCAAAATCTCCACCACTGCTCATGGCATTTCCTAAAATTTCCTCAATATCTTTTTTTAAGATCATTTTATCCTCCTTGTATAATGTAGTATTTTATACTCTTGTAGAGTTTTTTACAAAGGCTGCTATTGCTTACTTTTAGCTGTTAGGCTATGTAATTTTCCTTCATAGTGACAAACTATACTAAATACAAAATCGACATAATAGGAATTTATTATGAGATGCCTAATCACCTCTAACCAAATTATTATTTTTAGTTAGTTTATAAAATTACACTCTTTAGTATACCAATAATTTCTCTTATTCTTATCTTTGTTACCTTTTCAAAATAAACTCAAGATTTTCGAAGTTTTGATAACACCCTTTCTAATTCTCTCTTTTTTGTAAATTTATACTTATAATTGAATAAGTATTATTTGATTACATTTTTTTGATTTCTATACCCTTATTTCAAATTATAATATTATTCTTTACTTACAGTCAAATTGATGTATTACTTATAAGATAAAAAACTAGAACTATACTTTTTTTACATACCTATTCACTGTTAATTTCTCCGAGTGAACATCTTCTGATACTTTGGTAAATCCTATCTTCTCATAAAATAACAATTTCTTAAATTATATTTAGGTATTATACGACTCCATTTTAATAATCTAGAATAAATTTTGAACATGAACTCAAATACCATTTTCCCTAAACCTCTATTTTGATATTCAAGAATAATTGAAAGTATCCTCAAATAATAGTCTTTTTCTGAACGTTCATGTATTATGATATTTCCAATAAATCTATTCTGATGGAGTATTTTATAAACGATTCTTATACTTGTTTATTATTTATATTTTTAATAAAAAGTAAATTATTTTTTTAAAAAAACTCAGTTCTCCCAAAGGATTACCGAGTTACTTACAATTAAATTATTATCTAAAATGGATACCAAAATTTCATAAATACATTATTCTTAAAATAAACACCTGCAACTATAAATAATATGCTTATTCCTAATAATATAAAATCATTTCTATCAAAAGGCTTTCTATTATACCAAGTTCTCTTTTTATTTCTACCAAACCCTCTTAGTTCCATGGCATTTGAAACCACTTCTACTCTATTAAGGGATGAAATAACTAATGGTATTAAAATTACAATATAATTTCTAAGTCTTTTAAAAAGCTTAGCATCCTTCTTATTAAAGCTTACCCCTCTTGCCTCTTGAGCATTTATTATATTCTTCATTTCTTCTTTTACATCAGGTATGTATCTAAGTGCAATACTTACTGAATAAGCTACCTTATATGATACACCTACTTTGTTCAAACTACTTGCAAATTTACTTGGATGAGTAGTGAATATAAACAACATTGTAATAGGAAGTATTGATAAATATTTCATTGCCAATGTAAGGGCAAAAAACATTGTTTCATATGTGAGACTCCTGCTTCCCATACTTATAAATTTAGTATAAGTTCCAGCAAGTTCTGATCCATATTCAGGGGTTATTAAAATCAAAAATATAGTATTCATTATTGTAAATACTATTACAAATATCACTAAGGGCTTTATGCTCTTAAACGGTATCTTAGCCATCTTCAAGGTGATAAATCCAAGTATTGTCATAGGGACAAATATTCTTAGATCCATAAACATGAATATAAACACTGTCCATGCAATCAACATTATAAATTTTATACTTCCCTCTAATCTATGAAAAATTGAATCCTTCTCTATATACAATGAACCTGTTCTATTCATGTACTTCACCACCCTTCTCCTCAGTAATGAAGCATTCGATAAATGAATTAATATCTTCTATACCACATATATTAGCTATCTTTGTCAATGATGTTTCTTTTAAATTAGCTTCTTCAATGATACTATTTTGTGATAAGATATTATATACTCTATCTTTTGCAATAATATTTCCTTTAGATAAAACTATAGCCCTATCTGCATATTCCATTGCAAGATGCATATCGTGAGTTATTAATACAATACTCGTACCTTTTTCCTTTATATCTTCTAAAAATCTCATGAACTCTTTATAATTTTTATAATCTTGTCCTGCTGTTGGTTCATCTAAAATTATAATTTCTGGATTCATAACCAATATTGAAGCTATAGTCAATCTCTTCTTTTGACCATAACTTAGTGCTGTAACTGGCCATTTTCTATATGAATATAAACCACATATCTTAAGCGCCTCAAATACTCTCTCTTCTATCTCAGATTCCTTCACACCAAAATTTCTAAGTCCAAAGGCAACCTCATCAAAAATCTTTGCTTGTGTAATCATATAATTAGGATTCTGCATAACATATCCTATTTTTTCTGCTCTTTTTCTTACAGTCCACTGCTGAATATTCTCGCCTTTATAATGAATAGAACCCTTTTGATTTTTTGCTATTCCTGATATAACCTTCAATAATGTTGATTTACCAGCTCCGTTATTACCTAATATGGCTAGTATCTCTCCTCTTTTTATATCAAAGTTTATATTATCTATAATATATGGAGTATCTTCAAAGTATTTGTATGCAATATTCTCTAACTTTAAGATTGTATCCTTATTTTCCAGTTCTCTTCTTCTACCCTTCGTACTATACCAATCTTGTATATCTAAAGAGTATTTTTCTACATTCTGAATTTGAGATATTTTATCCTTTTCTTCTAATTTAACATTAGCCATTTTTAAAACTTCTATATATAGAGGTTCTCTAAGCCCACTATCTTTAATTATACTTGAACTTAAAAGCTTGTCTGGGTGTCCGTTTGCGATAATCTCTCCGCTATTCATTACTACCATTCTATCAATACTTTGTTCTAGTACATCTTCAATTCTGTGTTCAATTATTATTATTGTCTTATTTGTTTTTCTATGAATCTCATCAATAATCTCCATAGCTTTTTTCCCACTTGCTGGATCTAAATTAGCCAAAGGCTCATCAAATAATAAAATATCAGCATCTGATGCTAATATCCCAGCCATTGATACTCTTTGTTTTTGTCCACCACTTAAATTATGTGGTGTCTCATTTATATAATCAAGCATGTCAACAGCTTCTAGTGCTGTGTTAACACCCTCAAACATTTCCTTCTGAGGTACATTATTATTCTCAAATGTAAACGCAACATCTTCTCCTACACTTAATCCAACGAATTGACCATCTTGATCTTGAAGTATAGTTCCTACATATTCACTTACTTCATAAATACTATGTTCATGAGGTTTAATTCCCTTTATTAATAGTTCTCCTTGGATTTTTCCTTTGTATGAAAAAGGAATTAACCCATTGATACAATGGGCTAATGTTGACTTACCAGAACCACTTGGCCCTGCTATAAGTACTTTTTCTCCTTCTTTTATCTCAAGGTTTATATTTTTTAGTGTAGGCGATTTCAACCCATGATAGTTGAATGTGAAATTTCTAAAAGAAATTACTGCCATCAATTGTTTCCTCCACCCTATTATATTTCAATATCTAGATCTGTACTTCTGTTTCTTTTAGCTAGAGCATATACAGCTGGAATTCCAACTAATACTATAACAACAAAGTTTGAAACACTTGCTATAGCTATTTGAACCCATACCTTATCTGCTGGCTCTCCATAAAGGAATACATCTCCACAGTATGCAGCAATTCCACCTACTACCATACCTATTAGTGCAAATATGAACATCTTAATTACATGCCCTTTATTGAACTTTCCAATTTTAATATCGCAGTTCTTATCCAATGTTATAAGTCCAGCAAAAAGACCTATTACTGCAGATAAGAATACCCAACTCCACCATACTCCACCATATGCTAGAGCATCATTTAATGCATGTCCAATAAATCCTACTAAGAAACCAACAGTTGGTCCAAATAAAGCACCAAAAATAACAAGCACAGCTATTGCAATTCTAAATGAAGTATTAGGACCTACAGGTATTGTTATCATAGACAACACTCCATATAATGCAGCACCAATACCAATTGCAACAACATCCTTTGTGCTTAAAGATTGTCCTTTCTTTTTCTTTGAAATTACAACCAAAGCTACACATACAACAGCAACTAAAACTATAGATATAATTCCTTGTCTACTCATAAGTGATTCTAATGCACTCATTCTAAAATCCTCCTTAATATACGTAATATTCCTTCCTCATTGTAATATATTGACCATCAAAACTCAATATGTTAATTTACCCAAAATTCTAGCTTAATTTAAAAAGCTGCACCAATTATGGTGCAGCATTCCAATATATAGTATGAACTCTTTACTAAAATTCTATTTAATCTATATAGAGTAAAAAAACGGAACTAAGATAGGTACTAAAGTAGACAATACAGCACCATTAAAAAATGCTATTACTACAATTTCTGGCTTAGTATATCTTGATATTATAGGCAGAGTAGTGTCCATTGATGTAGCCCCTGCTGGTGCAATTGTTGAGTAATCATTTAAATATTTTGCAATAAAAGGTATAGTCATAACCGTAATCAACTCTCTAAAAACATTGGTTAAAAAGGCTATTGTACCAATTTCAGCACTATGTAGTTTTGTTAATATTACTCCAGATAAACTATACCAACCAAATCCTGATGAAATAGATAAACTGATATTTGATGGCATATCAAATATCAAACCTGTAATTAACCCTCCAGCTAAACTGCCTAATATTATTGATAATGGTATTAAGATAAGCAGCACACCATGTTTCTTTAAATCTTTAAATATATGCTTATTTAAACCTAAGTCGATTCCTACAAAGAATATTAATAAATTCAAAGCTATAGTTGTTACAGTATCCATATACGGCACAACAGACTCTGGAAAGAAAAAATAACCTGCTATGATTCCAAATATAACTGATAATATTATAGAAAGTGTCATTACTTCTTCTCCCCCTTCAAGATGAACTTTGTTGTGAAATATACCATAATAATACTAAAAGCTGATGTTAAAACTGCAAAAACAAGTGATTTAAGTCCAATATTCTTTAAATTATTTAATATAGATTTATTCAGCCCTAATGATACCCCCATGGTAAATAGTAAAAATACTACTCCGACAAATTGAAATTTACTATTATATGATTTCATTTTATCAGATAACTTAACTGTTGCCCCAATAATAATTCCCGCTAACAAAACCAGTAGAATACTCCACATAATATGTCCCCCTCAAATATTTAACCTTAAAATGGTTATTATTTCTTATATCCATAAATTATCACATTTTAGTTTAAACTTCAATTTCATTACTCAATTATTATTTCATTAAAAAATCAAAGAATTTCTTTCCTGATGGAGATAAAGGTACTCCTTTCAAAGTCACTACTCCTACCTTTCTCTTTGGAATCTCTTCTTTAAGCTTTATTTCATATACCTCTTTATTATCTATTTCATCATGAATAAAATTTTTTGTTACAAATGAAATCCCCAGACCTATTTTTGCAAACTTAACTAATAAATCAACACTACCAAGTTCAATTTCTGGTTCAACTAATATGTTATTATCACTAAATACCTTATCTATGAATCTTCTAGTATTACTCCCCTTCTCCAGAAGAATAAGCGGATATGCATTCAATTGTTCCAAAGAAACCTTATCCTTAAACTCTGAATAATACTTATCCCCACATATAAAGCAATCCTCTAAAGTCATAGTTTCTATAATCTCTAAATTCTTATCTTCTTCAATAGGCAGATTCAAGATTCCTAAATCAACACTTCCATTTTTTAAAAGCTTCAATATTTCATATGTAGTTCTATTAGTAACTTTGATTTTAATTTGAGGAAACTCCTTATGAAATTTTTCAAGATAAGGTAATAAATAATGAGAGCATAATGTATCACTAGCACCAATTACTATCTCTCCATATTCAAGATTTTGCATTTCCTGAAACTTTGATTCTCCAGCTATTATAAAACCATATGCTTTTTCAATATATTTATAGAGTATTTGTCCCTCTGATGTCAATTTCATTCCTTTAGGAGTTCTAAAAAACACTTTCCCGCCTAGCTTCTCCTCTAATTGCTTAATTGACTGGCTTACAGCAGGTTGACTAATAAATAACTTCTTTGCAGCTGCCGATATTTGCCCTTCCTTCACAACATTATAAAACACCTTATATAATTCAAAATTCACTTCCATATAACTTCACCTTATACCTTGTATAATTATTATTAATTTTACTTATGTTTATCTTTTAATTATACTCTTAAGTGTAAGGGAAAACAAATTAATCCCTTTATTATTTCTTTATTAATGAAAGGAGAAGATTCAAATGGGAATAACAGCAATTGTCGGTGGTAACTGGGGAGATGAAGGAAAAGGTAAAATGACTGATTTGCTAGCAAAACAAGCAGATTACGTTGTAAGATTCCAAGGAGGTAATAATGCTGGTCACACTATAATAAATGAATATGGTAAATTTCAGTTACACTTATTACCATCAGGAGTATTTAACCAAGATATTATAAATGTTTTAGCTACAGGAGTAGCAATAAATATTGAAGCTTTCCTAAAAGAATATAATGAATTAATTTCTCGTGGAGTTCCTAAACCTAATATTATCATTTCTGACAGAGCTCAAGTTGTTCTTCCACATCATATATTATTTGATAAATATGAAGAAGAAAGATTAGGTAAAGAAAAATTTGGATCTACGCAATCTGGAATTGCACCTTTCTATACTGATAAATACAATAAAATCGGAATACAAGTTATCGATCTTTTTGAAAAACACTCATTATTAAAGAAGATTGAAAGAAATATAGAGAAGAAAAATGTTTTACTTGAGTACCTTTACAAAAAGCCTCTTTTAGATGCAAATGAAATTTGTGATTATTTATTTGAACTTGGTAAGAATATTAAACCTTTTATTTCTGATACATCTAAAGAACTTAATGATGCTATAGCTAATAATAAGAAGATTTTAATGGAAGGTCAATTGGGCGCTTTAAAAGATCCTGATCACGGTATATATCCAATGACCACTTCATCTTCTCCTTTAGCATGTTTTGCCCCTGTTGGAGCAGGTGTCCCAGCAAGCTCAATCAACGAAGTAATTACAGTTGTAAAGGCTTATTCAAGCAGTGTTGGAGCAGGACCTTTTGTTTCTGAAATCTTTGGTTCTGAAGCTGAAGAACTAAGAAATCTTGGTGGAGATAACGGAGAGTATGGAGCAACTACTGGTCGTCCAAGAAGAATGGGATGGTTTGATGTTGTTGCAACAAAGTATGGCTGTAGAATTCAAGGTACAACTGGAGTAGCATTATCATTACTTGATGTTCTTGGATATTTAAAAGAAATCCCTGTATGTGCTGCTTATGAAGTTAATGGAACTGTAATTGATGACTTCCCTCCTACTCAAATTCTAGAGCAAGCTAAACCTGTTATAGAATATTTACCTGGATGGAATACAGATATTTCACATATCCGTAATTATGATGATTTACCACAAGAAGCAAAGAACTATATTAACTATATTGAAGAAAAGATAGGTTTCCCAATAAAGTACATTTCAGTGGGACCAGAAAGAGATGCTATCATATTTAAATAGATACATGTATAACTTCCTATTCAAAAAAGAGCAGAATAAACTGCTCTTTTTTTATTAATAATCATAATCCATATAATCATCAAATAACATTGGATATTTAATTATATTTATTTCTTTTGATTCTGACTTATTTGAAACAATGAAATATCTCCCAACATCTAAATTATAGAATAAGTAAACCCCTTTTTCATTAGTCCTTGTAAACTGAAGTGGCCAATTATCTACTTCATCAAATAAAACAACAATGGCTTCATTTATTGGATTTCCTTCTTTATCAGTTATAATCCCATTTAATGTTCCTTTCAAGTCTTTTTTTCTAATACATGTTTCTCCTAAAGGCATAATCTTCCCATAATCAAATATAAAATTATAGGAGTATTTATAATACATGTACGAACAAAAAATAATTGTGTAATATCCATGCTCTACATCATCTACAACAAAAATTCCGTTTTTGTTTGTATAAGTGGAATGAATAGTATTGTTATCTTCATTCCTTAATATCACATGTACATTTTCAGCAGGATTGTAATTACAATCACAAACAACCCCAGTAATAATTCTTTCAATTTCACATCTTGGTGAGATCTGAACTACTAAATTTTTTAACTCATAATCTTTAATAGAATATATACTGCTGCTAAAGATTTTATATCCTTTCTTAGAAACAATAATTCTAATAGTATCTAAAAAATATTCTTTTATATAAAAATATCCCTGTGTATCAGTGAAACAATGATACAGTGGGTTGTAGTTTTTATCTGTAAATTTGATACATGCTAGTGGAATAGGTCTTCCATCACATTCATTTATAACTTTCCCTGATATGCTTATATTATTATCTTCTTCATCACAATTTTTCAAAATTTGCACCTTAGATTTGTTCATTAATTTTTCATCCTTCATACTCTTCACACCCTAATGAAAAATACAATCGTATACTCTATAGTACGAAAAAGAAAGTACTTATGTGATAGAGTACATTCAATTCAAATATAAAAGAACCGTGAATAACGGTTCTTTCTGATGAATGTGATAAATAATTACACTTCAATAATTTCTTGATTAGCTTTGATTTTATAATCACCTTTTGCAACATTAATAAACAAGTAAACACCTTCATCGGTAGTCTTAGTGAAAGCAATAGGTGTAAGTGTTTCATCTGCTCCAACTGAGTATAGAATAACTTCTGCTCCATCAATTGGTTCGTTGTTATTATCTGTAATCATACCACTAACTGTACCTCTTGCTGAGCTTGGATCCTCATCTAGATTAACAACAATATTAGCAATTTGTCCATCTTTATCAATTTCTACAGTTTGTGAAGAAGGTTTATATCCTAAAGCACTAAATCTAACAGTATACTTTCCTTTTGTAATATCTGCAAATACAAATTGACCATACTCATTAGTATAACTTAAAGCAATTAACTCATCCACTTCATTAAATAAATTAACTACTGCTCCATTAATGGCTTTTTGTGATTTAATATCTAAAATGTCTCCAGCAATAATTGCTAAAGCTGAAGCTGGATCAATTGGTAATATAAAATCTTTTTCCACTGACTGCTGTGGAAGCAGTGTAAATGGAACATCTTCTTCTAATTTATACCCTTGAGCAATAGCATAAATATGGTAGTTTGATCCTGGTGGAAATGAATTAAAGATATAAGCTCCATCCTCACCAGTAATAGCATGAGCTAATGGATTATGATTGTTATCCATAATTTTCACTAAAGCCCCTGCAATAGGATTATCCAATTCATCTTTTACTGTTCCAAAAACAGTACCCCCTTCAATATGAGGATTGGGTTCTAGTGCAAGATCTAATCTCTTCTGCCAGCTGTTGAATAGATTTCTGTTCTGATTGACCTAAAATATACTTATCTATTTTTACTGCCATATCGGCATTCCTCCGATTTATCGTTTATAAAGATAGAAACATATTTCATTTTGATGCTAAAAGTATTTCTACCTCTCTATTATTAGAATATGTAGTTTTTTGGAGAATGGTACTGAGAATTGTTAAAAAAGTGTACGTATAATCGCACACTTTTTACATTAATCTTCTTCAACTGTCTTAATAAATACATCAACTAATTCAGGATCAAATTGAGTTCCCTTATTTATTCTCAGTTCCTCAAAAGCAACATCTTGAGATAATGGTTTTCTATATGGACGATTAGATATCATTGCATGATATGCATCTGCAATGCATACTATTCTAGCATGCAGAGGAATATCATTTCCTGACAATCCATCTGGATATCCCTTTCCATCCCATCTTTCATGATGGTTTCTAACACAAGCGATAATTGCTGGATTCTTTACAATATGTTTTGCAATATTATTTCCTAATATAGTATGGTTTTTTATTATTTTAAACTCTTCATCTGTTAACCTACTAGGTTTATGAATAATATCATCTGGAATTCCAATTTTTCCGCAATCATGTAATAATGCACCTATTCTTAATATATACTTGTCCTGAACTGATAACTTAAGTTTTTCAGCAAGTAATAGAGAATATCTTGTCACTAACTCAGAATGTTTACCTGTATAAACATCCTTAGCATCAATAGCAGCACCTAAAGCAAAAGCCGAATCTACTAATATTTCTTCCCTAGCAAACTCATTAGAATTTTCTTTTAATATATTTTCTATATCTTGATTATATATACAACACTGATTTCTACCATTTTGTTTTGCAAAATACATAGCCTTATCCGCTTTTTCTATTAAATCCTTTGCATCTAATGAATCATTGGGATAAGATGCTAAACCAATACTAATAGTTACTGGTAAATCTCCAGCATGCTTTTGAATTTTCTTAGATTTAATAATATTAATTCTAATTTCTTCTGCTATAAGCCAAGCTTTTTCACAAGTAATATTATCTAATAGCACAACAAACTCTTCTCCACCATATCTGAAAATCAAATCATTTCCTTTTGCTGAATCATTGATAATATTTGCTACTTCTTTCAGTATTATATCTCCAGTTATATGCCCCTTAATATCGTTTATCAATTTGAACTTGTCAATATCACAAAACAATACTGTTATTTGTCTGCATCCTGAACTAATTTTTTCATTAAAACATTCATAAAAATATCTATGATTATACAATGAAGTTAACCCATCTGTATTAGAAATTTTTCTTAAGGTTTTATTTTCTTTTCTATAACTACATATAATATCAGTCATTTGGTTTAAATATTTTACAAGACTATTAGAAAAATTATTGAATTCATTCACTCCATTAGTTTTTATATTTATGGATGAATTTTTATCATTTATTTTGGCAATTTGCTTTTCAAACTCTTTCATAGGATTAACTATTATATTCTTCAATTTAAGTCCTAATATTAAACTTAAACCACAAGCAAAAAAGAAAATCACTAAAATATACTTATGCATTAAATTCAATGTAGTTAAAAATATATCTCTATATTCAACAATATAAAGTTGTCCTATTTTTTCATTAGAAATATCTTTAATATCCATACTTCCAATAATTTTTGATTCACCTAACTTAATTGTTTCTTCACTCTTTGATTCACTTATTAAATGAAAATTATCTTTAATATCTTTACTGACTTCCATGTTTGAAACATAAGTATTATCATAAGTAAAAAAGATATCATACCCAAACTTATCTTTTATATCTTGAAGAAATTCAGGTGTGATTTTTTTTCCGAAAATAACTATTCCTCTAGAATTCCCACTATAATCTGATAAAAGAATAGGAGATGTTCCAATTATATATAAATTTCCATTATACATCTTAATCCCACTTGGATAATTTTTCTTTCCATCATACCCCCCACTTAATACCTTACTTATTATCTTATCATCAAGTAATTGAGTATCATTATTAGATTTTAAGCCATATTCATCTATAATTTCTCTATTTTTATTAGCTATCACTATCAAATCTAAATCAAAAACCTCTGGACTCCACGCTGAATAATAGGATTTAAACCATTCAGTATCTTTTTCTTGTATTTTTTGATAAACAGCACTCCATATTCCATTATCTTTAGCTATTTTCTCTAAACTTAATCCCTCTGATTGAATAATTTTATGAGCTTTCTGAACATTAGACATTATGCTTGTCTTCTCAATTCTTAAAAAATATTTACAAACAACTATACTATTCAATATTAAGTAAGTACTTAATGGTGCAATTGCAACTAATAACATATAAGTTGCCACTTTAACTCCTAAACTATTTAGTAAACCTTTAATATTCTTCTTGTACATCTTGATCCCCCTACCCACCCCGATATAATTTAATCTATTTGCAATGAGTTTTATTGTTTATCATTACTTTACTCGCATTTTTGAGCATTTGTTATACTATTTATCTCATATACTTGAATAATCTTCTTAATAAAAATAGTATAGCAAATTTTTGCTATACTATTAAGTATTTTGTTAGATTTTTTTTAATTTTTTTAATACTATTTTACTTTCTTTTATACACCCTGAGCATTTACCATTCTTTATGATTTTATTGTCTATTATTGGATTTAATTGTATTTTGAGTTGTGAATATCTTGAAATACACATTAAAACTCTCTTGTAATAGCCCCTTGTTCTTTTAATATTTCTACCCCTTAACAGCTACTATTAAGTTTCTATTAATGGATTGGTCAACTCTATGCAAGTAATTATTAAAAGGTGATTCATCAAGTACTTTAAATCCATTTTCCTCTAACACATCTGCAACATCGTCATACTTCATTGTAAATTCATTATATGATAAAACAATACTTCCTTTTGTCTTTAAAACATGATACCACGCAGGTATTGCTTCCTTTAAAAGACCCAATGCACTTCTTGACATATTCGAATCCTTGTCATTTTTACTTCCATGCTGAACTCCATAAGGTAAGTCAGATATGATAATATCACATGATTTCTTCTTCATAAGAAGATTTGCTTTTCTTGTATCAGCATTAAATAACTCGAATGTTTGAACATTTCCAGCATTAAAATCAGCTTTCTCTGCTGCTGCTGTTAAACTAAATATATTTGCTATTTTTTTACCTTTTGAATCAGACTGCTTTGACTTTTGAGCTTTATGTTTGTATCTTCCTTCTTTTAAGAATCTAACAACATATGTCTGAATTTCTTGAGTCCATATCCCATTAATTTCTACTCCCTTAACATCGAAACCTCTAATGAAACCTTCATATAAAGTAGTTCCTTTACCGCACATCGGGTCAAACAAAGTAATCTTATCACTTCCTGTATTACATGCACTAAGAGCAAGATTTACCATAAGTCTTGTAAATTGTTCATTTGTCTTACCAGCATACTTTAAAATTTGAACCATGCTTTCAGGGAATGTATGAAAATCAGGAACACTGATAGGTCTTAAAAGATCACCTTCTACTATTTCAAATAAAGCATAAAAAATAGATGAGAATCCTAAAACTCTGAAATCTTCCTTTTTAAGCTCTCTATTTGTACTAAAACATATGGACGCTGGAAGTCCTATATTGCCCTCTTCAATTTCATTAATCTCCATATCATATGCACCAGCAATCGCTTCAAGCTCTGAAACAGCAATTTTAAGTGCTGTTTCAAAATAAATACGATTATGACCTGGATTTGCAAGTATTGCGTATCTATTCAAATTAAACCCTTCTTTCTTACTATCTCATTTAAATTTATCCTTATCATTATATCATTAATAAATAACTTCTCATATACTAATAATATAAGAAAAACCGCACCTATTTATGGTACAGTTCTCCGTATCACCTTTAAATGAAATTTTACTCTATTACAGCTGGTATAATATATTCATTAATTAACGTCCACCTATCACGAGGATTCATCATAAATTCTGATGCAATTGCAATAACTATATCTTTTTCTGGAATACAGCAAATTACATTACCTCCATCCCCTATTGCTAAGTATGCAAATACTCCCTCCTCTTTTCTTAACCACCATAAATAACCATATTTATTAGGGTTCATTGCTGTTGCTTCATCAATCCACTCCTCTGAAATAATCTGTTTCTTATTCCAAATACCACGGTTCAAATATAAGAAACCAAAACGTGCCATATCACGTGGAGTTAGAGTAAGCCCCCATCCTCCTGTTGAATTACCTTGTGGATCATTCACCCACCCTTTAACATTTTTTCCGAATAGGTCGTCAAAGCCAAATGACTTCATTTCATAATTAGGTATTTCTTTCATCCCTATATGTTTAAATAAGCGTTCATTTGCATACTCTCTAGTACTTTTTCCTGTGCTGCGAGTGATAATAGTTGAAAGCAAATGAGCTCCTGCAGTAGAATACTTAAAAGCTCCTACTTTTCCATTTTCACCTAATATATCGAGAATATACTTTGTCCAGTCAGGATTCATACACATCTTGTCCAGTGGTTCATTCCAGTCCTCAAATGAATAAGGAGCTGTCATAGTAAGAAGATGACGTATGGTGATTTCTCCTTTCTGAATATCATCAGCTTCATGAACATATTCAGGGAAAAAATCTAAAACCTTCTGATCTACACTTTTAATATATCCATCATCTATAGCGATACCGATAATAGCAGATACTATGCTTTTCGTTACCGATGCCACATGATGTGTATTATCTGGACCATAGCCATTAAAGTATCTTTCATAAGCTATATATCCATTTCGTACAACAACGATACCATTTATATTACCGTACTGGGATTTTATCATAGGTTCAAGCTCTGAAAGCTTTCCAGAGTCCAATTTCAAGGTTGCCGGTACTGCAGATTGCCATTCATTAGTAGGCCAATAGCTTCTTTTCATAATAAATACCTCCTAAAAAACATCTTTTTGTTTAATGAGTGTTAATTAAAATATCAGGTCTTTATACTATTTTTTCTTTACAGGAAAATACACCTCGGTAACAATATCCTCTGGAATGCTGGCTTGATATGGGTTGGTTAAATATTTTTCATATGGTGATTTCACCAATTCATATCCTTCATTTTCTACCCATTCACTGAGTTTAGCAAATACCGATGTCAATTCTGAATATGGCCCCTTTAAAACAGACTTAGCACAAAGTCCACCATGGAAATCTCTCGTTCCCTTTACAGGCTCCTCTATTGGGATGGCAAACTCTGTATCATTGCCCACAGGATTATATTCAGGGCTGTGATAAATAGTCATTGGCTTACCAATCAGGGTGAGTTTTTCAGTAGCAATCTTTTCATATAGGTTGCTAAAATAATTTCCATATCCCTCAGCATACTCATCTCTGCTCATCATGTGTCTAATATAAAGAATATTTTGTGGCTGGGTTTCAACAAGTTGCACTTCTATACTGTCAAGGTACGACATAATTGGGATACCCTTATCTAAGTTTAAAATATCATTACTTATTTGCTTTAGAGTATATTCAAAAACACTTAGTTTCTCCTGTATTTCCATTCTCTTTCGATTAAGAGCAGAATAAAGCTTTTCTTCTGATTCATCCTTTTCCAATTCCACAATAGCTTTAATTTCTTGTAGAGAAAAATTATAAGATTTCAAACGGTTGATAAAAATCATCTTTTTTAGTTGCCCGATTGAATAATACCTATAACCGCTTTCAGGGTTAATCTCATCAGGCTTAATTAATCCAATTTCATCATAATAACGAAGGGTTTTTGTAGATACTTCGCATATCTTTGAGAATTCGCCAATAGATAACAAGTCATCACCTCCAGTTTTCATATTTTTATACTAACTGCTCAAAATATCAATACCTTGATGCCTTTTACTATACACCTTCCCCTAAGGGAAAAGTCAACTGCTTCATTTCATTTGAGACTGAGTCATTGCTAATACACATAACTCAAACATGAGCGTATGTAGCAGCAGAGTTCAAACTTAGATTAAACAATAAAGCTATAGAGACAGTTAATTTAATTAATTGTCCCTATAGCTTTATTCCTTAAGTTGAACATGAATTGTTTAATCTCTTTATTGTTTTTAAGAGTTACAGTTTTATTATTATATGGACTTAATCTGCTTTCCAAGTCGTCCTTTCCAATTTCATAATTCTTTATAGCCCTAAACATAAATTTAAGCATGCGTAGATTTGGTGTATACAAACAATCTTCAAGTCCTATTTTCTGCTTAATATATCTAGTAATAATTCTCTTTTTTCTAATAAATTTACTTGGTTTAAGATAAATAATTATATCAGCCTTTTCCATACCTTCACTAAAGCATTTCCTACCTGCATCTTCAATTATCCATTGTTGTTTGTTAATAAGTTCAATAAACAATCTATCTATTTCATCATCAGTTCTTCTAATATTACCCCATTCTTTATTAGTCTTATCTTTTATATGTACAATGCCATCAAGATGAGTACATTCAATTCCTAGCTTATCAGATAATTTTTTTGCAAAAGTTGTTTTTCCACTTGCCACAGAACCAACAATATATACTTTCATATAATACCCCTTTCACATGTTCACTTTTATCAAACTATTTTTTATTTAGACTCTATCATCCCGCTTTCATCTTTATTATACTATACAACATGATTTTATATATCCAAAAATTTCAAAGTAATAATGTCAATTATGCTATAATGTAATATGTTCATGTTATAAAATGAAGTGGATGATAATATGTAAATATATAAAGACTAGATTGAGGGGTTGTATATGAGGAAAAAAGATATACTTGAGTTAAAAAAACGTTTTAAGAAAAATCATTGTTCCTTCACTAAAATGTGCGGCTGCTACGTTAATGGTGAAAAGAATATCCTTTTAACTTTTAGAGAAAACTTTTTGAATTTAGATGAGGATGAATACTTTAAGTACTTAGAAATCGCTAAAAAAGTTCTATCTGGAACTATTGGCAATAATATTTTAGAACTTAACTTTCCGATTAATGAGAATTATGAAAATGAAAAACAGCTTTTTCTTATGCAGCTAAAAAAAAGCGGATTAAAAGATGATGATTTACTTCAAAAATTTTATCAATCTATTATTGATAGTTATGATTATGCTGAGAATTTTTTGATACTGATTTTTCATGATGCTTATGATGTTATGACTAAAACAACCGATAATAATAAATTAGATGAATCTGAAGAAGTATATGAGTATATTTTATGTGCTATATGTCCTGTTTCACTTTCAGAACCTGGTCTTAGATACTTTGAAGAAGAAAAGAAAATAAAGGCACGTATTAGAGACTGGGTAGTTGAAGCTCCAGCTCTTGGCTTTGTGTTCCCAGCCTTTATCGATCGTAGTTCAGATGTTAATTCTGTTATATACTATACTAAAAATAAAAAGAACCCTCATCCTGAATTAATGGAAGAAGCTCTAGGCTGTTATTCAAGACAAACTGCTGCTATACAAAAAGAATCTTTCCAAGCAATAATCAAAGATTCTGTTAGCACTGATGAGAGAAAAGCCGATAAAATTTTTATGGAAGTACAGGAAAACCTGAATACCATGATAGAAGAGTATAATGCAATATATGATGATCCAGATAGTGAACCTAAAACTTTAACAAAGAAAAATATACAAGAACTTTTAATAGAAAGTGGAGTTCCTGAAGAAGTTACTGCTAAAATTGAAGAATCTTATATAGAATGTTTTGGTGATGACCTTCCTTTAGCAGAAAGTCTAATCGACCCAAAAATACTTAAGGAAAGTGCTCAAAGGCAAAAGGAAGAACGTCTTGAAAAACAAGTAGAACTTCTACAGACTAAACTTGAACAAGTGAAGAAAGAAGCTGATGATAATAAGGAAGCTGAAGATTCTAAAACTCTTGATGAAGTTGCTGTAGATGATGAACCTTCAAAAGATAACATAGAAGATGCTTTAGAGGATACTGTTGAAGATACTCTTCAAGATAATTCGGAGGAAACTCCATCTACTACTTCAGAGGATGATAGTACTAACTATGATGTTGTACTTCAAGTAAATCCTGAAAAAATCCCTAAAATCAAAGCCCAAATGATTGATGGTCAAAAATGCATAGTTATTCCTATTGATGAAGATGAACAGGCTACAGTTAATGGTATGGATGATTTGATTTAAGTTATACAGAATATATATATACTAATAAATAAAAATAGCAATTCTCAAAAATGAGATTGCTATTTTTATTTAGTCTATCTTATTTATTAAATTGTATTGATTACATAACTTAATAACTCTTTCTAGCATACCCTCATTATTCAGCCATATATCGGGTTCAAACCCTTTGCCATCTATAAAGTGTGGAGGATATTTGTTCATATCAAGACCAACACCTAAATAAACAAATAAATTCGAGTTAGGAAGATACATTCTTTGTTCATCCGATATATCTGTAGCTCCCATTGTATTGCTTCCAACAAACATAACATTATCTAAAGTTCTAAGTTGTTCAACAAAACCTTCAGCAGAAGATGCAACCCCTTTATCTATTAAAACAAATATAGTATTTTCATTGTCTACCCATTTACTTTCATTTTCTTCAATTTCCCAAGTATCATATACTTGTTTTTTTAATGATTCATTTTTTGATTCAAAATATTTTTCTACTTCTTCCTTTAATCTAGGCATATTATATTTTTGCAAAAACGGTTCCATATTAATATCTTGTATGCTTTTCTGTTTATACAAATAAAGCTTACTATACTTTTTCATACCGGTTTTGCCCGTCTGAGGAGTAGTGCCTGTATAATTCTCATACCAAAAACTACACCATATATCACTTCCACCACCATTACCTCTTAAATCTATAATAAATACTTTTTCATTCTTTAACTTGGAACCACTTTCAGCAAAATACTTAAGAGTATTCTCTTCACCTTTATCATCAAGTTTTCTACATGTTAGAACTGGTATACCTTCTATTGTTTTTTCTTCAAATGCTGTTAGGTTTTCATGAACCTTCTGTGGCACTTTTGATAACTTTATTTCATCCTTTTTTATTTCAGAATCAACCTCATATTCTATGGAAATCCATATATTTTCATTTTGTTCCTTTCTTAGTAAACCTATATAATGAACAAGTTCCCCACTTTCATTTATAGATATCTTTAAGTATCGCTGAACTTCATTATCACTATTTATAGATTTAATATATCTTTTTTTATTATCAACTATATAATAAAAGCCTGTGTTATTTTTTTTAATCTCAATTTGCTGATTACAATAGTAATTTTGA
Organism: Oceanirhabdus sp. W0125-5; assembly: GCF_027938815.1. Taxonomy (GTDB): domain Bacteria; phylum Bacillota; class Clostridia; order Clostridiales; family Clostridiaceae; genus Oceanirhabdus. Next base: position 568,888 of record NZ_CP115913.1, on the reverse strand, counting down.
ATATGCTTTCTGTTAATGTTCATCCTACCTATTGTCATATGACCATCTGTAATAAATGATAGCTTTTCAGCAAATATGATATTAAGATCTTTTACAGTTAGTTTTTCTTTGGTATTAATATCATTAATAACTTGTTTTTTTACTTGATCAAATACCTCATCACCACCATAATAACCATAACCACCATAAACATATCTTAATATTTTAAATAAATACTCCGTATCTTCTAAGGCATCCTGTTTTGATATAGTTCCCTGCTTTACCTCTCGTGGTTGTAATAAAGTTTCTATTTCCTCATCTGTAAATCCATCCTTATCACCTGCCACCTTATACATATACTGCTCAATATCATTTTTAGATTCAGACTCCAATATGTTTTTTCTTTGCTGATTAACTTCTGTGATTACCTGCTTAAAATCTATTTCTTTTTCTTTTTTAAATAGAGTCAAAGAAAATACTGCTATAATTGCTACTATTCCTATAATTACTACTGGATATTTTTTGATTGATCCCATTGTTTTTACTACATATTCTCTCATAATTCTCTCCCCCTTTATGCTATATGATCATTTTATATAACGTTTTCTAATATAGCATGAAGAAAGTCTTAAGAAAGTCTTAAGATGTAATTATTCACTTAACTCGTATCTATTGCCTATACAGTCTTTATATACTCTTATGAACCAATTGATTTATATCGCCTCATGCCAAATTTAAAAAATGCATAACAGGGAATCAAAAATAGCAATGATATCACCGGTAAAAACATAAAAAGCCTGTTCTGTTCTCTGTCCAGTAAATACAATAATGGATAATATTGAAACAATGCCAGAGGAATCACAAATGTGTAAAATTTCAATACAAAATTACCATACACCGAGAATGGGTATTTCCCGAACTGACTTGCACCATAAGTAAAAATATTCATGAAGTCCAAGCTCTGAACTGTAAAAAATGAACATGCTGCTTGAAAGAGAAATAATCCAAAAAACAGAACTCCTCCGCAAAATATCATTAGACATAAAGTCAGAATTTTTTCCCATGTCCACGTGATTCCACTGATAGGAATTGCATAACATAGCACCATCAAAGCCTGTACCAGTAAACCAAGTCGTGTGAAATCCATATTAGGCATTAGGACCTGTAATATGATGTTTCTCGGCCTAACGAGAGCGCGGTCAAATTGGCCATTACCAAGCATCCGGGGGAAAACAGCCAATGTGCCTCCCAACATCTGCCCAAGTGAAAAAGCCGCCATCATGACCGCGAAGCTTAGGAGCACTTGCTCGTATGTGAATTCATCTATGGCATTAACCCGTGAAAAAATAAAATATAAGCCAAAAAACGATGTAAACGCCGTAATAAACTGTCCCAGTGTTGTTAAAAAGAAAGAAACTTTATACTGCATCTGGCTTTTCAGGTTCAAAGCTATTAAATTAAAATACACCTTCATATTATCCCCCCTGCACAATTACTTTTTTCAGAGTGCGGCGCATAGTAAACTGTCCTATGAGCAACAGCGCCGAGAACCAAAATACTTGAAAGGCAATCCCCTTCAATGCATCAGCACCTACAATATCCCCAGTATATATGCGAAGGGGCATATTTTGCATTGCCGCAAAGGGAAGCAGTTCAACAACTGTAAGAACCTGCTCTGGAAAAAAAGGCAAAGGTATTACTCCCCCAGACAAAAAAGTTGTAAAAGCAGTTACTATGATTTTTATACCTCTATGAGACAGTGTATAGAACAAGGAAATATATATAAGCATAGCAAATGCCACAACTACGCATAATGCAAGTACTGTTGACAGTAAAAATAGGAAAAACACACCGAAATTATGTGGCAGGGACATTCTATACTGCTTCGGCATAATAAATGCCACAAGTAGCGCAGGAAAGCCGTTTAGCATTGTAAATGCCACGCGATTGGCTGCAGACTGGCAAAACCATCGACCATATAAATCCATTGGACGTACCAGCTCATAGGCAATAGATCCCGTTCTAATGGCTGAATAAATTTCCTCGTCCCCAAACACCACCTTAAATAGTACTATTAAAGCCTGCGACATCCATATGTAAGAAACTGTCTGGGAAAATTCCATTGGTAAATTAGAGTTGCCACTGCGATAAATCGCCCGGAAAGCCAATATTTGCATAAGTCCCCACAAAAAGTTTGTAATAATCCCACTAAACGCTACAGCACGGTATTGCAAGTTATTGATAAACCGTATACGGAATACTGATATGTACATTTTCATATGGAATACTCCTTATAAAGAGTGGCAACCATCTCTTCAGTTGTAATGCCAGAAACAGAAATGTCAAGCACTTCCGTTTGCGCAGCAAGATACGCAATCCCATGAGAAACCTGCATAACTGACGGATCAAGTGATATTACAAGCTGTCCTTTCTTTGCTCCCACAAGTGTCATTCCACCGCAAATTTCAGGCGCTTTTCCCCTATACTTTATGACAAGCGTCTTACGCTCTGATACATGTTTCTTCAACTCATCTAAGTTGCCATCCAGTAGAATTCTACCCTTTCCGATTAGTAGTATGCGCTCAGTCAGCGCTTCAATATCCTGCATATCATGGGTTGTGAGAATAACAGTTGTGCCGTACTCTGCATTCAACTTTTTAATAAACTCACGTACGGCAATTTTGGAAACCGCATCAAGACCAATTGTTGGCTCGTCTAGAAACAGCGTTTTGGGATTATGTAGCAGTGAAGCGGCGATTTCACAACGCATTCGCTGACCAAGGCTTAGACTTCTCGCGGGGGTTTTCAATAATTCCCCTAAATCAAGGAGTTGGGAAAGTTCATCTAAATTGTTTTTATACCGTTTTTCATCAACCTTGTACATATCTCGAACCAATTCAAAACTGTCAATAACAGGCACATCCCACCAAAGTTGGCTTCGTTGCCCGAATACAACCCCAATTTCTTTAACATGACGGACACGTTCTTTCCAAGGCGTTCGTCCATTTATAATACATTCTCCACTATCAGGGGTAAGAACACCACACATAATTTTAATAGTGGTACTTTTACCTGCCCCATTTGGCCCAATATAACCTACCATTTCACCATCCTGAATATTAAAACTAACATCGTTCAAAGCGTGGATATTCTCATATTCACGAGAAAACAGCGCTTTCATAGCATTACCTAATCCGGCTTGACGTTTTGCGACGCGGTAGGTCTTATTAATATTTTTAAATTCAATCATAAAAATTACCTCCCATGAAAAGTTATCACTCTAGCATCCATCAATAGCAATTCCCCTTGTAAAATATAAATAGTAATTTAGCCATTAAGGTAAATTACTATTTATCTTATATTTATAATATCTATTAACGTCACACTTCCACAGTATAGTATATCATAACATTTTTTATAAATATTGTATATTAAAAACATTTTACGCACTCACTTGCGATACATTATTTTCACTTATTAAAATAGCCTTAACCAAGTTATATCAATGGTTAAGGCTAAAAACCTCATTTATTTATGGTACGGTTTTTAACTATTATCTTTTTCTTGCCTTAATAACAAAAGTCACAGGAAGCATTTTAGCTTTTTGAGCGAATTTACTGTCTACAGATTCAAGAATTTCCTTCTGGGATTCCTCAATCATCTCCTCAATTATAAATCCTGATTTTGCCAGTGCATTCACATACGTAGATAACTTTCTATCAGATAATGAAATTGCATCACCATCAAGTGATACTGAATACCAGGATTCATCAAAATAGCATTTTTTAAAACTCAGCATATCACCTTCAACTGCAACACATTTGTGTATAGGATGAGACCAACTGAAAATAAACACTCCATCTTTCTTTAAGTATGAGGCAATTCTCTCAAAGGTCCCTTCAAGATCAGTTGTCCACCCTATTCCGTAAACCGAATAAACAACATCAAAGTAATCCCTTGGTATTCCACACTCCTCTTCCATTGGTGAACATATCAAATTTGCTGAAAGATTGCAACTTGCTAAATGCTCCTTTGCTTTTTCAATCTGCTCATTTGATATATCTATCCCCCATAGTTCTGAAGCTTTTTTCTCACCTATATACTGCAAAGAACGACCAGTTCCACAACCTATCTCCAGTACCTTTTGGTCTGATATATCCCCTAAAAGTTGGCACTTTTCTTCTGAAATAAAGGCCCCGTATAAAGGAAGTGCCATTGTACCAATAACATCATTCCCTTTAATATTCCAAAAATGCTCGTTGGTTTTATGAATAGTCTTTTGATCATTATCCACTAAAATTGCGAAACCAACATCTCCACCACCTATGATACTTGCTCTCTGATTTGAATCTTTCTCCACTGCAATCCCCTCCATTAATACTAATTTAAAGGTTAGGCGAGGATAGGGATTAATTATTACCCCTTTGTCTCGAGCCAAAGATGGTGAGAAACCATGTAATTTACTGAATGCTCTAGAGAATGCTGCTTGAGACTCATACCCATAACGCTGTGCAACCTCTATTATTTTTGCTCCTTTTTGAATATCAAAGGCTGCCATAGTTAATCGTCTACAGCGTACATACTCAGATAATGGGATTTGAGCTAGAAATGAAAAAATCCGACGAAACTCCCATTCTGAACAGTTCATAAATTGTGCTGCTAAATTATATTCTATCTTCTCAGATAAATTGTTTTCGATATATTCCATAGCTTGGTTCATACGCTTTTGCCAATCCATAACCTCACCTCCTGAAAGTATTGTATCAAAGTTTTTAGCGGGTTACTTTGCAGTAGGTGTATTAAAATGCAAAGTATATTATGTAACTGATATTCTTAATCTATATTTTCCTTACATAGATAGATGTAACTTTCATAGCTCCAAATCCATCGATTTTACAATCTATATTATGATCATCTGCATCTATAAGCTTAATGTTCTTGATTTTTGTTCCCATCTTTAATGGATTTGAACTTCCTTTAACCTTAAGGTCTTTTATTACCGTCACAGAATCTCCATCCTTTAAGATATTTCCGTTAGCATCCTTATGAACTCTTTCCTCAGATTTCATTGTTTCTTCATTCCACTCATGAGCACACTCCGGGCACACGAAAAAAAGACCATCTTCATAAGTATATTCTGAATTACATTTAGGGCAATTAGGTAGTTGTTTCATTTATTTTCCTCCTCATGTTTTATTTCCACTATATATTAACAATTAGAGATACTTCTAATTATCTTAATAAGATAATTATATCATTTTTTAGCTGGATTTATCTTATTAGCTCTTTGCTTGTTAATATTAGTTAAAATTCTTTTTCAAGCAACAATTTTATGATATAGAATCTGAAATATTACAACACTTAGAGCAGGTTAATACTATGATGAAAAAGATATAAAAAAACCGCACCTATTTATGGTACGGTTCACCGTAACTACTATAAATGATATTTTTCCATTTTATTCTTATGTATATATTCTACATAATTATGGTATAATTCTAAAGTATAAATATAGAAATTCCGTAGTAGGATGGCTGCGGAGGTTTTGAACATTTTATCCTCCTTACGGGCTATTGGTGAATTCTTTCACTATAGCTTAGGAGGTGGTATTGGATATGTTTGATACTTTTTTAAAGTGTATTTCAGTTATTTATGTTATTAGATTGATTCTAAAACATAATCTTTTTATACATCATTTAAAAATTAAGATTAAATTTCTTGGTCTTGATATAGAAGTTAAAAGCAAAGAAAAAAGTGCTCCATCCTCGTAAGATTAGCACTTCTTTCTAAAATTTACTTAATTAAATTCGTCCAATAGCCCTAAAACAAAATAAATGTTCTAAGGATTGCTTAGTGCTACCAACACTAAGCTTTTCTTATTTATATTATATCAAATTTTTATAAAAAATAAACCTATATAATTTTTTCTATTTAAAGATTTTAATCACAATAAACTCAAAATATTATTTTTCACCTCTGGATAATCATGCTCCCATTGAATTAACTTATCTATCAAAAATTGTTCTTTACGTTCTTTCAATGTTATTTTAGAAACTACATCTATCATAGTTAATATTGTTTTCGATGAATTATTCTGAATGCTGAGAAATTCTACAATATCCATAACTAATTCTTCAGATAGATTTTGATTTTCTGAAATTATTTCCATAAGTTGATTAACCTTTTCATCATTTAAGGATATCTTTTTTTGTAAAATCAACGACATTAGAAGTTCTATCATTTTAACTGTTTCAGGAATATAATATGAAATTAAATATTCATATACATTCTGCCATATATTGTCCTTACGGTTTATATTACTATTACGAAAATAATATTTTCGTTTTTCAGTACCATTAATTATATGACCTAATTTTTCTCGGTTCCCAACTGCCTTACTCCATTGTTGTTCCATAAATTCAGCCATATCATCTGCCTGCTTATAATATTCCCCCATACCAAATGAATAAATTCTTCCATCTTGGTCTATATGAGGTCCCCAATCTCCTGCATAATGATAATTCATACAACTATAGTAGAACTTTCCGTCCTTCTCTTCTACTCGATCTGGAAAACTTTGAATTGTATATCCTCCTCTAATTTGTATGGTGTTGTTAAATAACGAAGAATCTTCATAACAGAAAGTTCTTCCACCATATACACAGAAAAAATCAATAACTTTTTCATATATAGGCATATTTCTTAATTTAAAATAATCTTTCAAAAAATTTTTATTAAAATATATATCTCTTTGCCATTCTGTAATTAACTCATATGCGCCTTGAGACAATTCAGACTTAACTACTTCTTCTCCATATGTAGGTTCTGTTAACATATCTTCAAAATCATAACTTTCAAGTTTTTCAGTATATGACTTATCCAGTAACATTACTATTTCCTCCTATAAAATTAAATATAAGTACAATAACCTTTTATAGAACCTATTTTCATATTATTTTTCTTTTATTTTTCCTAGTTCATGCTAATAAATTCTACACATTATTATTTCATTAATTAAAACACAAATTACTATTTGTCTTTCACTTGAAAATTGTTTTGCTCTTTTATTATAACATATTTTGTTAATTATTCATTACTTATGATACGGTATTTCCACCTATAAAAACAACCTTAGGCAAGTAATATCAATACCTAAGGTTATAAACCGCACCTACTTATGGTACGGTTCACCACTATTTATCCTAAATGCTCTATAAATCTGCTCAAGTAACATAACCCTGAAAAGTTGATGTGGGAATGTCATCTTTGAAAAGCACAGTTTGTAATTAGCTCTCTTTAAAACCGTTTCTGCTATACCTAGAGAACCTCCAATTACAAATGTTATATTGCTATTTCCTTGTACACTCAAGTTCTTGAATTTCTTTGCAAGTTCCTCAGATGTTATATGATTTCCCTTTAAATCTAATGCAATAACAAAAGAAGTATCCTTGATTTTTTTCAGAATCAACTCCCCTTCCTTCTGTTTTATTATCTCCTCTTCTTTTTCTGAAGCATTATCAGGTGTCTTCTCATCTGGAACCTCAATAATGTTCAACTTGCAATATCTTCCCAATCTCTTTGAGTATTCATCTATTGCAGCTTTTAAAAACTTCTCTTTAATCTTTCCAACAGAAACTATAGTTATGTTCATTAATTATCCTCTTTTCTATCTTTTATCTTCTTATGTACATATAATATTACAAGATTCATTGCAACTATGATTATTCCCATAACCGTTAAATATCCTAGATACAAAAAACGCCTATTCCAATCATCTAAATTTGGAATAGCATTTACCCATACAACACCTAAAAAAACCGTGATTGCTATACTAGGTAAAAATATTAATATTTTCAACTTTCCCTTTAAATTACGCATGCCTATAGTCAACATAATAGTTAAAATCAATGCAACAACAACAAGTATTGTAAAACTTTTTAAAAACATATAGTTACCCTTTCCCCTTTAATTATCCCCATTAATTTTATTTTAATAAACAAAATATTATACCTAATTTTACCAACTAATCACTGTTTTTGTAAATACCTTTTCTTATTTCTATTAACGCAAATAAACACAGTGAGATGCAGCCACTCTGTAATTGGGCGCATCAGCAACATGACCCACCGCCGGTGAGTTTACCTTTGACTATGGCAATAACTCATCCAACACCTCTTCTAACCCAAAGGGCACCTGTTGGACAATTCTTCATACATGCTCCACATTCTATACATCTGTTTTTATCCACAATCTTTGCTTTTCTATCTTCTATTTTAATCACATTATGTGGACAAACTGTTGAACACAACTTGCATCCTATACACTTATCCACATCTAATTTCAATGTTGCTACATTTTTTATATATTTTAAGGACATTTTTTCACCACCCTATATTATACACATAGTTATTATAGATATTACTGCTAACACAATTGACACTGGCACTGTCCATAAGGTCTCTTTTAATACTCCTGAAAAAGAGGTATATGTTGTACTTCCAGTAAAACTCAGAGTTATATTTGTCATCATTGCTATTAATAAGCTTATATATGATACTATCCATAATAAACTTTCACTGATAAAGAATGAATCCTTGAACATCATTAAAGGAATTACATATATTATTCCTAATAATATCCCATTCAATGAAAATGATCTGAAAGGTAATACTGGCAGTAACAAAGGAAATGCTATTGCTGCAATACCTACTCCTATAACAAAAGGTATACTTTGATATACTGAGTTATTCAAAGCTATACTGAAACTCTTCATTGATATAAGATTTATAATATATAATACAATTAGTGCTATAAAATAATACTTTATATTCTGCATAAATTGTAATGGTGTTAGCTTTAATCTATCTTTAAAGGTAAACCTAACTCTTCTCATTTCTTCTGTTGCTTTAAATTTATTATTTATGAATTCTTTTAAGTCCTTTGCCTCTACTGGTCCAAAAACTATTCTATATCCTGATGTTTTTCTTACTTCAGGTGAACTTATTCCTGTAGCTCCTAGCTGTGGTACTATCAACACTTTATGAGTAACTATTTTATCTAATTTTACTGCTGAAATTCTTCTTATAAGTTCCTCTGTTCCAAAAGTACCTTTTCCAGCTGCACACCATACATTCACTCCAAATGTATTCAATATGAGTATCCAGCAATCAACACCGTTTAGTTCTTTTCTCACCGAATCAAAGGTATATTTATAATTGCATGAAACAATAACAGGTGAAGACGGTTTTGGATTTCCAATAGCATAAAGTCCTGGTTTAATCATATAATTATCTCTTTTCCATCCAAAGAGTATTCCAATATTTTTTCTTTTATCACTCTGTTTAATTTCAGTATCAATTATATCAATATTTCCCCATTCTGTTTTTATTTCTCCAAGCTTAATATGTGATAAATCTTGAAATTTTTCTTTTGAAAAATCAATGTCTCCATGTTTTTTTACATAGTCTATCCTAGACTGAATCTCCTTAGGCGCTCAACATGCCTTATTATTTAACTCATCATTCATAATAATTCACCTTCACTTTATTAATATAGTTAGATTATACCCTACAACCAATATTTTCACAAAAGACTCTTATCTTTTATGAATTAAAAAAACCAGTATAAACTATGTAAATTTATTACATCAGTTAATACACTGGTTTATTTAATCTTTATTTATTATTATTCTAATATATTTTTAAATTTGCAAATTCAAGCTATTGTATTTTAAATTTGTCTATTTGGTCATTAAGCTTTATTGAAAAATCATTAAGTCTCTGAGCACTTTCAGTAACTTGATCAATAGCTAAAGATTGCTGTTGTACAGATGCTGTTACTTCTTCTGATGAAGCAGCTGTTTCTTCTGATACTGCGGAGATACTCTCAATTGATTTTACAATTAAATCCTTATCTTCCATTACATCATTAACATACTTGCTAACTTCTTCAATCTTATTTGTGATAACATATATTGATTTTGATATGTTTTCAAATGCATTATTTGCTTCTTCTACTGACTTAGTTTGATCTGTCGAAACAGCTCTAACTTCATTCATTATTTCAACTGCATTGTTACTTTCCTGGATTGTGGCATTCAATATTTCTTTTATTTCATTAGTTGCAGTACTTGACCCATCTGCTAATTTTCTTATTTCTTCAGCAACTACTGCAAAACCTCGTCCTGCTTCTCCAGCTCTAGCAGCTTCTATTGAAGCATTTAATGCTAATAAATTTGTCTGCTCTGCAATTGATCCTATTGTTTCTAATATGTTCTGAATAGCACTAGACTGTTCACTTAATTGTTTTATTGCAACTTCAATTTTATTTATAGATTTATTATTTAAATCTGTTTTTTCTTTAAGCCCTTTTACTACATTAACTCCATTTGTATTTATGCCGATTACTTCATTTGCATTTTCAGCCATAGTCTGAGTGTTACTTGCAAGTTGATTAAATTTATTATCTAAATTTAATGCAACCCTTGCTCCATTTTCTGCATCCATAGCTTGTTGACTAGCTCCTCTTGCTATCTCTTCTACAGAATTTACTATTTCTTCATTTGATGCACTAACTTCTTCTGATGTAGCCGCTAAGTTCCTTGCTGCATCTGTTACTTCTTCACTTACATTCTTTGTCTCAAATAACAGCTCTTTAACGTTTTCAATCATAACATTAAAATTTTCTGCAAGTCTGCCTATTTCATCATTTGATTTAATATCTAATCTTGCTGTAAAATCTCCCTCTTTTACTTTATTCATTTCTTCTGATACCTTAGTGATATCCCCTGAAATTTTACGTGAGAAAATTAAACCTATAATTGAAAAAAGTATAATTAGGATTGCTCCTATTATAATAACTGTAAAAAGCATTCCATTTATATCATCATCTATTTCATCAATATATACTGCTGATAAAACAGTCCAGTCCATATCAGTCATTTTCTTATATGCAGAAAATTTCTTCAAAATTCTACCATCTGATTCTTTCCAATCGTACCCTACAAGTCCCTCTTGTGAATTATTTTTCAACATATCTTTGATTTCTTGAACAGGAATTTCATTACCCACTAGCTCACTATTAACATGCGTAATAAAACGACCATACGAATCTAAAATATAAGGATATCCCTTTTCCCCTACCTTAATAGCGTTTATTTTTTCATTTAACTTATCTAAAGGTATTGTTATTGAAACTACACCGACTAATTTATTTTTATCTCCATTTTGGTAAACTGGTGCAGCACAAGCAATGGATTTTTTATTATTAACCACATCATCATATATATCACTATAAATAGTTTCTTTTTTTTCTGTAGCTTTCTTATACCAAGGTCTTATTCTTGGATCATAATCATCGTCCATTTTTGATTCAGGATAAATCCTAAAACCACCATCTATAGTACCCATATATATGTGTGTTCCATCTGGATAACTATCCAAGTAATCTTTAAATAAATCCATTAAAAAAGGTTCATATTCAGGATGATTTACTATCTCCTCAGCGTTAATATTTTTACTGATCATCTCAATTCCATATTTATACCCATCAAAATAATGTTGAACTGATTTCTCAATATCATTATTCAATTGCTGCATAGAATTTTTGAATTGTTTTTCTACTATTGTTTTAGACTTTACATAAGCTATAGTTCCTAAACTTGCAATAGGAATAATTATTAATGCTAAAACTAAAATAATCATTTTTGTTTTAATTGTGAGTTTTCCAAATGACCTATTTTTTTTAGATTTCTTTTTCACCTTTGATTCCTCCCATTTTCTCTTTAATCCATTAATATTTCAAATTTAAAATCTATATAAAAATACCAGCATAAAACTATAAAGCACTTACATAACTGTGCTTAAAAGATTATTATGCTGGTTAATGTTCTTGTTTACTTCTTGCTGTAAAAAATAACATTTTCTATCAATCCTCTCAGATATTTATTTAATTTTAATCTAAAATATTAATGTAGCTATGTAACTTGTACCATCTTCCTTGATAAACTCTTCTACAACTATATAAGAAACATTATACATCATTTTTCTACATTTTTCAACATAATTCCATTTTTTCAATGTTGTTTATAAATACTATTTAAACAAAAATTATATAAGGGACAGTTCTCAATATTTTACTATAATTATTAGTAAATTATTGAGAACTGTCCCTTATAACTTATATCAACTCATTTAACAATCTGTTTAATCTCTCTGGCTCTTCATATGGTATTCCATGTCCTGAATTCTCGAATATAATGAGTTTACTATTCTCTATTGAATCAGCTATTTTCTTAGCTGATCTATGCATTGATTTAATTTCTTTTTTACCAACAAGAATTATGGTTTCTCCTTTAAAATTACTTAAGTTCTTAAATTCAAAACTCATATTCTCATTCATTACATTTAATAATGTTTTCTTTGAAACAATCTTACTGCCCTCATAATATTTATTAAAATATTCATCTGGTAAACTGAATTGTTTTGACTGTAATTTTGCCCACCATCTATATTTAATTAATGGAAATATCATAGAAATGGAAAAATTCATTAGCCCCTTATTTATCTTAACCTCATTATTAAGTCCGCTTATTATAACAGCTTTCTCAATATATTCTGGAGCCTTCATTATTCCATTCATCACAGTTTGAGCACCTATTGAAAGACCTACCCAAATTGCTTTCTTATTCTCACTTTCCTTTTCAATTATCTTCTTTATTTCCTCAACCAAATCATCTAATGTAGTGAATTCACTATCAACATTTTCTCCATGACCGGGAAAATCAAATAAAATACACTTATAAGTCTTACTTAGTTCTTTCTGTTTGTCCCACATCCAATATCCAAGTCCACCACCGTTGATAAATACTAACACCTTATCATTATTTTCCCCAATGACATTATATTTCATATTACTCTCCTCCCCTTATTCCTTTTCCTATACAATTAAATACCCCATCTATATCATTTGTTATCAGCTTCTTAAACTTCTCAAAGTTTAGCTCCTCATTAATCATAGCAAGCATCCTTACATTAATTCCACTTAATACAATATCAAGTATGTTCAGTACCTCCTTTGGTGGAATTGAATATTGATTCCAATCTATACCTTCCAACTGTGCCTCTCTATATTTTCTTATAATGTCATTTCGTATTTTTTGAACTTTTAATCTTATCCTGTCATTACCATCAAAAAATGCTCTAATTGCAAATTTATACTTTATAGGGTTATGTTCATAAAACTCTAATCCATTGTTTATAATATCTTTTAATCTCTCAATAATATCTGTTTTACTTTTATCAATATTACTTATTTGATAATTAATCAACTCTTCAAGCACTTGACTCAATACATACTCGAATAATTCTTCTTTTGAATTGGTATATTTAAACAAGCTCCCCTTTGATATACCTGCAGCTTTAATAATATTATTTGTTGATGCCTTCTCAAATGAATTTCTTGAAAACTCTTCAATACATGAATCAATTATTCTTTTTTTCTTCTCTTCATCTAAATTATAAAAAGTCTTTTTCATTTCAATACCCCCTAGTGACCACATGGTCACTCTAATTATATCACTTGTTTACATAAATTTCAATTTAATATTATATTTGTATGCCTGATATAACATTAAGGGGACAGTTCTCAAGAATTCACCACCTATAATTATAAATTCTTGAGAACTGTCCCTTTAATTTCACCTTATTTAACTATGTTAACTAACCCTCTAGTAGCTTCACCAACATTCTCTTTACCTAATATAGCTGATACTACAGCAAGTCCATTAATTCCAGTATCCATCAACACTTTACCATTATCCTTATTTATTCCTCCAATTGCTACAATAGGTATAGATACTGCTTCTTTTATCCTTCTTAATTGTTCAATAGATACACTTACAGTATCTGTCTTAGTTGATGTTGTATACATAGCTCCTACTCCTATATAATCAGCACCACCTTCTTGGGCTGCAATAGCTTGCTCTACTGTTCTTACAGATACCCCTACAATTTTTTCTTCTCCAACCATTCTTCTCACAATACTTAAAGGAAGATCAGATTGTCCAATATGAATTCCATGAGCATCAGCAGCAATAGCTATATCAACTCTATCATTTATGATTAATGGGACTTTGTACTTTTCACAAAGTTCTTTAAGCTTAATTGCTTTTTCATAAAAATCACGAGAACTTAACTTCTTTTCTCTCAACTGAACAATTGAGACTCCTACTTTTATAACCTCTTCAATAGTCTTATAAAAATCTCTATCCCCAATTATGTCTTCATCTGTAACAAGATAAAGAGAATAATCAATTTTGTTAATGTCCTTATTCTTATTCATTTTCATCTTCTCCCTACAATATTTTTGTAATGTAAACCTTTTAATATTAACTCACAAAACTTGAACTTATAGAGATTCCAAGTGAAAACTAAATTTATACATACTCAAAACTCATTGAAACACTGAGATTTTAAGATACGAATAAATTAAGTTTCACTATGGATTCTCTATAGCATAGGAAAAATAAAAAGCGTAAATCTCCAATAGGAAATTTACGCTAATAACTTTCAGCCATCGACTTCCCTACGCTAGAATTAACTAGATCAGGTTCAAGGGTTGAAACACTTCAAAAGGTATTTCTCTCAGCCAACCTTATTTGGCACCCCTAGTCCTACATATTTAATTAATTTAATATTATCATACTTTCTATTCTCTAACAATATAACTATATATATATGGTACTTTAAAATATTACAAAACTTGTTCCATTAAAATACAATAATATTAACTTTTTAAAAATATGTATTGCACTCTATTTATTACAAAAGCATATTAGTATACTATATTGTTATAGTACATATATCATATACCTCTATGATAGAAAGGGGTTTTTGCATAAACATGAATACAACACCAGTACTTACACTAACAGGAATAGGTATAATATTGATTACATGCACCTTATTTAGAAAATTAACATCTGTTATTTTTAAAAGAAAAAATGATTCACTTTCACATAAAGAAAGCTTAAAAATCAAAAATAAGCTTAAATCAATGACTCCAAGACAATATGAGATCTTTTGCTCTAACCTTTTTGCTCTTATGGGATATAAGGTTTTAATTACAAAAGAAAGTAACGATGGAGGAAAAGATATTGTGTTGAGAAAACTGAATAAGGTATATTATGTAGAATGCAAATGCTACACTAATACTCAAGTGAGCAGACCAATTGCTCAAAAATTAGTTGGTGCCTTAGTTGGAGATAAGATTCCTGCTAAGAATGGTATTATTATAACTACATCAGCCTACTCTAAAGGCTGTATTGAATATAGTAAATCAGTTGGATTAAAGCTTATTGATTTAAATGAAACAATAAATATAATATCATCTTTTGATTCTAAAAAGCGAAAACAACTTATATAACATAAAAAGAGACTCGGTTTACTTTAAAACCAAGCCTCTTTTTTATTTATATAAAATTGTCAAACATTAAGCCTCAATATCCATTGCTTTTCCATTGATAGCCTTCATAATGAAGTACATTGGAATACCAATTACTAATCCACCAAATCCTATTAATATTTTCTTAGGATCTGCGATTGCTGCATTGTAAAGTAACCAGAAAGATACTACTGTAGCTAGTACTGGTACAACTGGTCCAAATGGAATTCTGAATGATGATTCTCTATCAGCGTATTTCTTTCTAAATACTAGTACTGCAATACAAGTAGGAATATACTGAAGGAATCTTGAAATAACACTAATCTGTAATAAGAATGAGAATGATCCTGTTACAGCTAATATTAATGATAATACAACTGAAACTATTATAGCAACTGCTGGTGCTCCATGCTTGTTCTTCTTAGCAACAAACGCAGGAAGTAATCCTTGCTCTGCTAAAGCAACTCCTGATCTTGGAGTATGGAATGAAGCAGCCATGTTGATACCACCAACTGATACAATCGTACCAGCTAATATAAATGCTTTACCAAATCCACCAAACATAACTCCTGCTGCATCAGCAACTGGTGCATCTGAACCAGCTAAAGCTCCACCTAAAACTCCTGTAGAGATAGCCATAACTAAAACATAAATAACTGAAACAAATAACATAACTAAAACAAGTGCTTTTGGAATATTCTTTTCTGGATTTTCCATTTCCTCAGCTGCAACTGCTAAAGATTCAAATCCTGTGTATGCATAGAATATTATTAATGATGCTGCGAAGAATGCCTCTGTATAAGTTTGTCCTTCTGGAATTATTGTAAATGGTGTAAAGTTACCACCTTTAATAAAGAAAATACCAATCATAACAAATAATAATAATGGAACTAATTTACCGATTGTAACAACATTGTTAACAACCTTTGATGCTTTAATACCCATAAGGTTCATTATTGCTAATCCAATAAGCATCGCTGCTGTTACAATAAGTCTTCCTGGGTTATGTCCAACTGCTGGGAATACTTTTGCAAGTGTACTAGCAAAGAAGTTTGCCATAGCAGACCATGCAATAATACTAATTGCCCACTTCATAAACCCAACTTCAAACCCAATAAAGTCACCGAAAGCTTCTTTTGCATAAATATAAGGCCCACCGTTAACTTTAAACCAACTTCCAGCTTCTGCGAAACAAAGCGCTATAGAAACCGATAATAACATACAGAAAATAATAACTAACATACTTGCTGGTCCCATAAGCTTGTACGCTTTTCCTGGTAATCCGAAGATACCAGATCCAATGATTGAGTTGATACCTAATAGAACAATACTAAATAAACCTAATTTACTTTTGTTCCCCATATAAATCTTCCTCCCTAAAACTATTTTGTTTTTCTTGCTTCTTCAATTAATCTATTGAAGATATTTAACATTTCAGGATAGTCCCTTGTCATCATCTCAGGATGCCATTGAACTCCCAAAACAAAATGTTCACCTTGTTTTTCAATTGCTTCCACTACGCCATCTTTAGCTCTTGCAACCACTTTATATCCTTGTGGTACATCCTTAACTCCAAGATGGTGGAAACTATTAGTCATTACAGTTTTACCTAACATTTCACACAACTTACTATCATCATCTACTTCTACTGTATGAGTTGCCACATTTGAAAGGTGTGCTTGATTATGTTTGATGTAACATCCATCAATGAATGATAAATCTTGATATAAGCTTCCTCCATTTGCAACTGCAATAATATGCTCTCCTCTGCAAATACCTAAAACAGGCATTTTCATTTCATTAGCAATTTTCATTAATGTAATATCAAACTTGTCTCTTATCGGAAGAATTCCACCTAATTTATTTGAAGGTTCTTCTCCCCACTCAAGAGGATTAACATCATGTCCTCCTGAAAGAATTAAAGCATCAACATTTTTTAACTGCTCTCTAATAACATCTTCGTCATGTACAACAGGAATAATATATGGAATACCACCAGCCATAACTACGGATTGCACATAATCATCATTTACATATGCTCTCTTGTATCCTGGAAACATTCCTCCTTCATCGATCATATAACTTCCTGAAATACCGACTACGATTTTGTCTTTAACCATTTAGGTTGCCTCCTACTATCAATCTTCATTAACACAAATATAATAAAGCAATATCTATGCCAACTTGTTAAGAAAATTCATTTTTTATTAAAACTTTTAGAATTTAATTAATACTTTATTAATTTATAAAAAAATAATTACGTCTATATGAGTTATTATATTATTTAAAATAAACAGTAAAAAAGCGCATTACACAGCGCTTTTTTCTACAAATTTCTATTTATTTTTGTTAATATATTATCAATTGTAATTATAGCTTTACTTTTAATATTATATTTTATTCATATGCTATCTTAAGCTTTACTTTATATAAAATTTATTAAATAATCTATATTTGGTGTTGATATTTTTTCCCATTCCTCTATTTTATAGGATAAATAGGATTTTAGTTTTCCTATTTATTTTCCTATTTACTTCAAATTATAATTTAATACCCCTTATTGAATATACTCCAAGAATGCTATTCCTCTCTCAGATATTTTACTTCCTCCCCTTCCTACAGAAGAACTTATTAACTCTAGATTATCCAAAAGAGTTAACACCTTTTTCATTTCCCCCTCTGAACAATATATATTCTTTTGAGTAAGAATACTTATCAAACTATTTCTTCCCATACCTTTTCCACTCTTTATATTATCATTTAATATTTTAAGTACATTTATAGCATTCTCATAACACTTCTTATTATTTAACGCTTCAATCTCAACTTTGTAATTATTATTGCAATTAACACTAATATATTCTGGAAGATCATTTATAGTAACATTATCCCCCTCACAGAGAGTATCTATATATGCAGCAACATTTTTTAACTCTCTTATGTTACCATTCCAATTATAATTCTCTAAAACTTGTGTTACGCTAGGTCTAATTTCAAGTTCTCGCTTCATAAAATGCTTTAGTAATAAAATTATATCTTCTTTTCTTTCTCTAAGAGAAGGTATCCTTATAGGAAGAACGTTAAGCCTATAATATAAATCATCTCTAAATCTTCCTTCTGCTATTAATTCACGAAGACATTTATTTGTAGCTGCCACAACTCTTACATCTATATCTATAACACTCTCTCCACCAATTCTCATAACTTGTCTTTCTTGTAACACTCTTAGAATCTTAGTTTGAAGATGAAGAGGCATGTCTCCTATTTCATCAAGAAATATTGTTCCATTATTAGCCTGTTCAAATAATCCTCGTTTTCCTTCTTTATTAGCCCCCGTAAAAGCACCACTTTCATATCCAAAAAGCTCACTCTCAAGCAAATTATCAGGCATTGCAGCACAATTTATTGCGATAAATGGCTGTTTATTTCTATCTGATGCATTATGAATTGATTGAGCTAATAATTCCTTACCAGTTCCACTTTCACCTGTTATTAGAACTGTTAATTCTGTTTTTGCAATCTTCTTTGAAAAAGCTTTACACTTTATCATTCTTTCCGAAGATGTTATTATATCCTTCAATTCATATCTTGCTATCTGTCCTTTTTCTCTTAATTTCTTACTTAGATTCTGCTCTAATTGCCTAATGTAAGTTATTTCTTGTATATTAATATATGCTCCGTTTTTTTTACCTAAATAATTTAAAGTTTTCTTATTTATATTGAGATATTTTGACTTAATGTTTACAACCTCATCAACCACATTCTCTTTATCAACTAAAAATGATAGTTTATTTTCAAAAATATCTTTAATATTTGCATCTTTAACTTGGCTATTGCTAAGATCCAAAATTTCTAAGAATTTCTTATTATATGTTGTAATCTTCCCCTCTAAAGAACTAAGTAATATTCCATCTTTTGATAAGTTTATCAGGGTGTCCATATGCTCATTTCTAATAACTAACTCCTTAAGCTTTTCATCAATACCAGAATGTATATTTATAAGATCATCAGAATACTTAAGGATTCTATCTATAATATCCTTATCTTTTATTTCAAGAAGAGATACAATTTTATAAAATGTAGATATATCAATAATTCTATTTCCTAAATCAATTATTTTATCAACATGCTCAGGAACAAAGTTACTCTCACCAGGAGTTATTGCAATTTTAATATTTTCATAATTACTTTTGAAATCGTATGGAATAAGATTTAAATGATTAATTCCTATTTCATAAAGAAGTGATACAGTCTGCAGTGTTGTTTCATAATTATCATTAGCAACAAGAACATCCATATTATCCGGTATTGCAAAGACCTTATACACTTCTTTTGCCTTTATTGTTCTATCAATTACTATTATTCTCTTGCTATCATCAACGAAATCTTTAGCCTTCAGTACTCTGTCCTTTATCATAACAAGTACTACATTTTCTTTTAATTTATCTCCTTCTTTTAACTTATTAAAATGATATAGATTAATCTCAGCATATCCTTGAAAGATTTCATATAGATTGTTTTTCAAAAATGTATCAAGTTTATTTTTGCCATCTGTTACTACAGCAATACTTTTCACTTTTGTTCACCCCACTACTTATAGAGAATCCATAGTTAAACTTTATTTATGCATATTCAAAATCGCAGCGTTTCTATGAGTTTTGAATGTGTATAAATTTAGCTTTAACTTGGAATCTCTATAGTTTCTATCTATATTATAGCAAAAAAACATAGCCAAGTAGTGGCTATGTTTTTTTTATATATTCAAAAACTATATATTATTGAACCTTAAACAATTCAATCAATTCATTAAGATTATCAGAAAGTGATTTTAACATTTCACTTTGAGCACCTATTTCTTCAAAAGTTGCTGCCTGATCTTCAATTCTATTATTTATCTCATCAGAAGAAACAGCTGTTTCTTGTGTTGATTGTGAAAAATCACTTATTCCTCTAGCAATCTCCTCGATTATATTTGATTGATTTTGAGATAATGATGAGATATTTTTAATTTTATTTACTATACCTTCAATAAGTTCAATAATATTTTTAAATTCTGTGTTAGTTTCAGTTGCTTTATCAACACATATATCAACTATATCCTGTTCTTCTGCAATTTTCTTATAAGCTTCTTCACTCTTAACATTTATTTCTGAAACAATTTCAGTTATGCTATTTGCAGAGTTTTTACTCTCCTCTGCCAACTTCCTTATTTCTTCAGCAACAACAGCAAAACCTCGTCCCTGTTCTCCTGCTCTAGCCGCTTCAATAGCTGCATTAAGTGCAAGTAAGTTTGTCTGATCTGAAATATCTGTAATCATGTTAGTTATATTGTGTATTCTTGATGATAATTCATTAAACTCTTTCATTATATCAAATATTTCTTCTGAAGATGCTTTAACTGTATTTATACTATCATGAACTTCATTTAATTTCTCCACACCATAGTTAACTGATGTCATCATGCTCTTGCTATCACCATCTATTTCAGTGGCTTCATTTGAAACAATATGTGCTCCATTAGAAATTTCTTCAATGCTTGCACTTATCTCTTCCGCTAAACTTGAATTGTTCTGAACAGAATCGGAAACAACATCCATTTTAACTGAAATATCTTGTACATTGCTATTAGCATTCTCAATTGCATAATTAATTTCTGTTACTGAACTATTTAAGTTATCAGATTGTTCCTTGACTTTTATAATTAAGTCTTTTATTTTTTCCACAAATTTATTAAATCCATGAGCCATTTCATTCAACTCATCATTTGATTTAACAGTTAATTTTTTAGTTAAATCTCCTTCACCCTCAGCAATATCATTTAAAAGTATATTAACTTTTTTAATTGGCTTCGATATTATACCAGATAGGAATAGGGCAAATATTATAGCAATTATTGAACTAAATATAACCATTGCAATAAGTGTTCCTATCATAATCATTTCCGTATCTTTTATCAAAGAATCAATTTTATCCTTAAGAACATTTGCATCTACAAATATATCATCAATAACCTGTGCATTCTTTGTAATTAACCCATCATCTGTTGCTGTTCCAAGTTTAATATTCTCATTAATAATCTTGATAAAAACCTTATGATATTCATCTAGTTCCTTATTTAACTTGTCCTTATTTTCTAACTCACTATTTGCAATTGCTTGTTTCATTTTAATCATGTTAGCATCAAATTTATTTCTATATTTAGCACTTTTTCTTAATAAGAAATCTTTTTCAGTACGTCTTAATTGTAATAATTCTATAGTTACTTTATCCTCATTGCTTTCATTAACAATTTCTTCGATATTATGAACATATTTTCTCATCTCACCAGTATATCCGTAATCTTCAATACCAATATTCTTAATACAATTCACAATCTCGTTAAACCTGTTATTATAATCACTTAATTTTTCTCTTATACTTTCAAAATGTGATTTGTCAAACTCTTCATCTAATTCAATTATGTTCTTCTCAAGTTGTTCTAACTCTCCAACAAGCTTTGTATACTCTTCATTAAATTGTTTAACAAAAATACTTTCTCCAGAATATAACTCTTCCTCATATTTACCATGAATAAAGAAATCTCTTTCTATTCTTTCAATATTATTAATTGTTTTTTCAATATCTTTGTTTATTCCAAAAGTGGGGATTATCTTATCATATATTTTGTCATATCCAAGTAAACTCACCCCTACAATTGATAGAGATACCACTATCATAGCTAAAAAAGCACTTAATAACTTAATTCTTATTGAAAAACGTTTTTTCATAAAGCAACCCCCTAATCAATATATTGTTACACAACTGTATATACACTATTATATACTAGTTACTCCATGATTTACCATGAAATTATATTTTTCTTGTATTTTTTTATCTATATTATTTATCGTTTATATCTATTACTATCTTTATATTTGTGTAATAAATGCTTCTCCTTTCTTTTTTGTGAAAAACATGAATATTTATGAAAATAAAAAGCGTAAATTATCTTCATGAATAATTTACGCTTCTAATTTAATATTTACTTACCGCAACATTTCTTGTATTTTTTACCTGAACCACATGTACAAGGCTCATTTCTACCAACTTTAGCTTCTTTAACTACAATTTTAGATTTCTTATATTCTTTAGCTATCTCTTTTCTCTTTTCCTCAGTGAAAATTTCATCCCACTCAGGTAATCCATATAAGTAATCTGCTTTAGCATCTAACATGTTGAAATATAATTTTTCTAAATTAACTTCAAGCTTAACTTCGCTATCAATAGTTATTTCTTCTAAATCAATTGAATTTTCTAAGCTATCATTGATTCCATCCATAATTCCAACAAAATAAACATTTGTTATTCCGAATTCTACAGCTAAATCTCTAATTTTTCCTTCAATTACTTTAGGCTCGCTTAAGAACTTTTTGTAGAATTGAATTTCAATTTTTCCATATTGATTCCAGAATTCTTGTTCACCTTGTGTTCTAACAATATCAACTACTGTATCTGTCCATTGCTTATATATACTCATTTCTTTATCCCCTTTTACATTTATTTCATTTATTGTATAGATATCTTAGCTCAATAATTGCTTTATACAAGTCCATAACTCGTTAGTTTATCGAGATTTTGGAACATGCATAAATCAAATTTCGCAGTAGATTCTCTATAAGTTAATTACTTTACTTATTTTATCTCTGTTTGTCATAATAAGATTTATATCATGACCTATTCGTATTCCTTGTGACTCAAGTATACTCTCAACTGTCTTATAGGCTAAATCCGGATGATTATTAGTTTTACTTAAATGGCCAAGATAAATATGTTTTTTATCACCATTAAAAATCTTCAAAATTCCTTCTGCACATGCTTCATTTGATATGTGTCCAAAATCACTTAATATTCTTCTCTTTAGAACATAAGGGTAAGGACCAAATTTTAGCATCTCAACATCGTGATTGCATTCTAAAAGAACTATTTCACAATCTTTAATTTTATTCTGAACATCTTCTGTTAATATTCCTAAATCAGTAACTATTCCTGTTTTTCTATTACCACTATGAATAATATATCCACAAGAATCCGCTGCATCATGTGATGTTTTAAATGGTTCAACAATAATATTACCTATGGCTACTGGTTTAGTTATTATTTTAATATTTTCATCCTTTATCTTTCCTATTTTGCCATACATGGCTTTCCATGTCAACTCATTAGCATAAATTGGAATATTATATTTTCTAGATAATACTCCAACTCCCTTTATATGATCACTATGTTCATGAGTAACAAATATTCCTTTTATATCGCTAGTATTTTCCTGTATCTCACTCATAGCAATATCTATTTTTTTCCCAGGCAAACCTGCATCAATAAGAATTTTATCTTCTCCTTCTCCGAAGAAAATACTATTTCCACTACTACCACTATATAACGGACAAAATTTCATAAAAGTCACCTTTATTCAACATTAATTCTTTTTATTTGTGCACCTAAAGCACTTAATTTTTTTTCTATATTAGGATATCCTCTATCTAAATGCTCAAGCCCACTAATATGAGTTGTTCCCTCAGCCATTAATCCAGCTATTACCATAGCTGCGCCCGCTCTTAAGTCTGATGCCTCAACCTCTGCTCCAGTTAGCTTATTAACACCATCAAAAACAGCAATTCTACCTTCAACTTTAACCTTTGCACCCATCTTTTCAAGTTCATCTAGATGTCTGAATCTTGATTCCCATATACTTTCATTAACTATACTTCTTCCTTCTGCCACTGTCAATAATACTGACATTGGTTGTTGAACATCTGTAGGGAATCCTGGATATGGTAGTGTTTTAACATTAACAGCTTTAAGATTTTTGTTTGATTTAACAATAATAGAATCATCATCTTCTATTATTTCAACACCCATTTCAATAAGCTTCGCTGATATAGATTCCAAATGCTTAGGTATTACATTCTTAATTCGTACTTCATCTCCACAAGCCGCTGCAGCTATCATAAATGTTCCAGCCTCAATCTGATCTGGAATTACACTATAAGTACATCCATGTAATTTTTCTACACCTTTTATTCTAATAACATCCGTACCAGCACCCTTTACATCTGCTCCCATAGCATTTAAAAAGTTTGCTACATCAACAACATGTGGTTCCTTTGCAACATTCTCAAGTATTGTAGTACCTTCTGCTAAAACGGCACTCATCATCACGTTAATCGTTGCTCCAACACTAACAACATCAAAGAAAATATTAGTTCCTTGAAGTTTATCTGCTTTAACTTTAACAGAACCATGGCTGATTTCAACCTCTGTTCCAAGAGCTTCAAATCCTTTTATATGCTGATCAATTGGTCTTACTCCTATTGCACATCCACCAGGTAAATCAACACTACATTCCTTGAATCTACTTAACATTGAACCAATCAAATAATATGATGCTCTCATCTTTCTTACTTCATCAATATTAGCATAAACGGTTTTAATATTAGTACTGTCTATACATATAGTAGATTCATTTCTTTCGATTTCACACCCTAAGCTTTCTAGTATCTTAAGCATGCAATTAACATCTTTAATATTCGGCACATTCTCTATACAACATTTTCCTTCGCTAGCTAATATAGCTGCAGGTAAAATTGCAACTGCTGCGTTTTTAGCACCACTAATATCTACTTCACCATTTATTCTCTTTCCACCTTGTATAACGATTTTATTCATCTATATTCATCCTTACCCTATTGTAAAATTTACTTTCAAGCTGCTCAAAAAGCTCGATTTCAATATAACTACAGCTCTCTGCGCTACTCAAGTATTAAACGATTTATCACCTATCTCGTTCCCTCATTCGCATAACTATAAGTATTATATCAAATATTGATTAAAAATCATAGATTTATCCTCTATAAACAACATCTAAATAAGTATTATAGTGTAGATTTTAATCTTTTTTAAGTATTTTTTATTGTTATTACATTAATTTTTTTCATAATATTGAAAAACCCTCCAAAGGAGGGTTTTTTCAATATTAGAAAATTTAAAGTTATCTTCTACAGAAGCTAGCACAATCTGTGCATTCTGGAGATTCAGCACGTGGAGTATGACACTTTACTTCTATTCTTTCTAGTGTACAACAATTCATACCATTATTATTATGTTTACATTCTTTTACTGTGCAACCTATACTTCTGTTTTCCATTTTGAATCCTCCCTATTAAAATAAAATTTATTGACTGTTACCGTTTTAGTATCTCTAAATAAATTATATTTTATTTAATATTTTTTAAATTTTCTTTCTAATTAATTATCCATTTAGTAAAGTAATAATACAATTATAGTTAAATGTGATATAATAGTATAAATTCAACTATAGAGTTTCACTTGGAATCTCTATAATTAAAATGTATCGGATTAATATAGTGGAGGAATTTATGAAATATCAATTAGTAGCTCTTTTCGAAAGGAGTAATCATTATAATTTAAAAGAAATTCAACGAAATGTTTGTAGAAAACTAAATTTATATAAACCTACATCTACACTACATGTACCTATTTGTACACTTTTAGATATTGATATGGATATCGCTGAATCTGTAGTATGTAAGGTCTTAGCACCATATAAACATTTTAAAATTAAAGTTAATAATTCTATGTCTTTAACTAAAGATAATAAGGTTTATATTGAAATAGATCAAAGTGGATATATTTCTACTATACAGAGAAATATTTCTGATACTTTATCTCTACATGGTATGAAATTAAGTACTAAAAATAATACTCTTATGATTCCAATTGCAAATGGAAATTACAATTTTAAAAAATTATTATCTAAAAACACTTGTTTATCAGTTATAAAAAGCAAACCATGTGAAGAAATTATAAGCTACGGTAAAATCGTTAAATTAGAACTTTGGAGAATCGGTGGACCAAGAAAAGATAATGTTATTATGAGTTTTCCATTAAGAAGCTTTTAATTACCTTAACGTTTATTGAAAGGAGTTGAAAGTCGTATCTAACGGCGTAGAAATTGAAATATTATTTAGTTGGAATTTTAGATTCGGAATCATATTCTCAAATTGAAGAAATTCAAAAGAAAATAAGTGCTAAATACGATTTATACCAAGACCTTCCTATACTCCACATGACTTTGGAAGTTATTGATAATCCACAAATAGATAAACTTATTTCTGCCTTAGACGAAATTATATCTGGAAAATCTCCTTTTATTATTGAAGTAAATGGTGCAATCTGCTTTGAGCCACCTTTTAAATCTGTAAATTTATTAATTAATAAAGATTTAAAAGTTATGGAATTTATCAAGCATATTAATAATCAACTTAAATTAAGAGGATTTTCTGTAAGAGATGATATTAATGCTTGGGATCTTCATATTTCTTTAGCAAATAATAATTTTTCAACTAGAAAATGGTCTCAAGCTGAATATGTATCAGCATGCACTTTAGTACAGTCCCTTAATTTTAAGAAATCATTAATCATTGAAAGTATAGAATTATGGAAACCAATTAATGATAAAAACGAAATGGTATTGAAGAGTTTTTCTCTTAATTAGTTAAATTTTCTATTGATTTTTCACCATTTTTATGGTAAAACATATATTAACAAATAATACACTTTAAATACTATGATGAGAAGAGTAAATATAGGATGTAGTCCCAGCGAGTAAGGAATGGTGTGAGCCTTATACGATGCTTATATTGAAGAACATCTCTGAGTTTCTACCTGAAAGCAATACTTTTATTGTTAGTAGGACTAGACGGAGCCAAACCGTTATTCATTGGACACAGTAATGCTGCTTTTATTATTATTTATGATATTCACCTTGCACGCTGTGATAGAGAGGCCAAAAGGCAATTTGGGTGGTACCGCGGAAGTTCACTTTCGTCCCTTACTATAGGGATGAAAGTTTTTTTATTGCCTTTTTTAGATGTATTGATGAAATAACATGATCATCCCTAAAAATTTATTAATAAATTCAAACACAAAATCGAAGGAGGTACGTTTATGAAAACTACTTTAATCAAATCTCTATACAGAGATACAGAAAAACACCTTAACACGTCAATTCAAATTGAAGGATGGATTAGAACTTTAAGAAGTCAAAAAACTTTTGGTTTCATAGAAGTTAACGATGGGAGCTTCTTCAAGAATGTTCAAATAGTATTTGATGATAAATTAGAGAACTTTAAAGAAATATCTAAACTTCCTATTTCTTCATCTTTATGTATTGTAGGTAAGGTTGTTGAAACGCCTGGAACTAAGCAGCCATTTGAGATTCACGCTGAATCTGTTGAGGTTGTTGGTATGTCAAACACTGACTATCCTCTACAGAAAAAGAGACACTCACTTGAGTACCTTAGAACTATTGCTCACTTAAGACCAAGAAGTAACACTTTCTCTGCAGTATTCAGAGTACGTTCTTTAGTATCACACGCTATACACCAATTCTTCTTTGAAAGAGGATTTGTATATGTTCACACTCCAATCCTAACTGGAAGTGACTGTGAGGGTGCTGGTGAAATGTTCAGAGTTACAACTCTACCGCTAAACGATATTCCTAAGAACGAAGATGGTACAGTTGATACTACTCAAGATTTCTTTGGAAAAGAGACTAACCTAACTGTTAGTGGACAATTAAACGGAGAGATTTTTGCATTATCACACAGAAACATCTATACTTTTGGACCTACATTCAGAGCTGAAAACTCAAACACAAGAATTCACGCTAACGAATTCTGGATGATTGAGCCTGAGATGGCATTTGCTGATCTTAAGGATGATATGGAAGTTGCTGAAGACTTAGTAAAATACGTAATTAAATTTGTTATGGAGCACGCTCCTGAAGAAATGGAATTCTTCAACAAATTCGTTGATAAAACTCTTATTGAGAGATTAACTAATGTTTTAGAATCAGATTTTGGTGTAATCACTTATACAGAGGCTGTTGAAAAATTACAAAACAGTGGTAAAAAGTTTGAATTCCCAGTTGAGTGGGGATGCGATCTTCAAACTGAACACGAAAAATATATATCTGGAGAAGTATTTGGAAAACCTGTATTTATTACTGATTATCCAAAAGATATCAAAGCATTCTATATGAGAATGAACGATGACAACAAGACTGTTGCTGCTATGGACTTACTTGTTCCTAGCGTTGGAGAGCTTGTTGGTGGAAGTCAGAGAGAAGAAAGACTTGATATGCTTGAGAAGAGATTAGAAGAAATGGAGCTTAGCAAGGAAGATTACTGGTGGTACCTAGAACTTAGAAAGTACGGTGGAACTGTACACTCTGGATTCGGTATCGGATTTGAAAGACTTATCATGTTCTTAACTGGAATGGAAAACATCAGAGACGTAATACCATTCCCAAGAACTCCAAAGAACGCTGAGTTTTAAAAGCCAAAGGCTTTTTGAGTGAATAATAGCTTAGAATCAAATGTATAATTGATAATGGACAATGTATAATGATGGATGATTTTCACTTAGGTGAAAATCTACATTGTATTGGTCTTTAGAAGAAGAGATGTTTACTCATCTTATCTTTAGATAAGATATTGTATTTGAAATTACAATTTTATATTGTTTCAAGGATTCGAAGACAAAAATCGATAGATTAATAAATTGATAATATAGTAATTTAAGTGGACAGTTATCTGTCCACTTATCTTTTTCATCACTGATAGTTTTAATTTCCCAGATATACATTTATCTCATTGATATCTTTACACCCACATTTGTACACTGAATTTCTTCCATTCTCGGTGATTATCACGTTATTAAGATACGCACCTTGAACTTGATAAAACTCTATTCCTACTTCTGAACAGTCCCATATTAGAGTATTTACCGCAGATGCTTTTTTTACGTTTGTATATTCCAACCCTATGGTTCCGCACCCATATAAAACACTGTTCTCAACCCTTATATTTGAAGAATTTTCTGCATATATAACTGCTCCATTACAGGCATCATTCCAATGTCCTATAGATAAATTTCTTATAATTATATTTTCACAATCTATAAATCCAAATACCTCAAATGTTGAAGCTGCGCTTACTCTTATAGGTGTGTTTCCCGCTCCAATAATTGTGAGATTTTTAATTCCTTCAAATCTTATATTCCCATCAAAAGTATTTATTTTTTTCAAATATTCATCAACTTCAAATGGATCTATTACAATGTGATCCATAACTTTTATCACATTATTATCCTTTACTGCTTTTATAAAGTCATATCCATTCCAAACTTCTACAATATTATCGCTCTTAATTTCTTCTACCTCTTTATAGTGATTTTCTAGCTGTGAATAAAGCTCTTCCTCGTGTTTGTTTTCCTTAGCATCTTCTAAAATATATTTTATATGCTTTTCACTAATTGCATTAGTAAAATTCATAAGATATTCATTAAGCTCCTCTGAATAATTTCCACCATGTTTTTTATTTAATTCTTTAATATGTGAGATTATTTCTTTATGTTTTTCATTTTTACTAGACTTAGCATAATCATCCATTGTCTTTATATAGAGCTTGCTGATTTTTCCTCTCAATATTTTAGGTTTTATCATATCCTTAAAAATGTCCTCTATAAATTCATCATATCTACTATCTCCAGAGTCTCTAATCTCTTCCATTGAAATTATACTTTTCCATAGATTTTCTGATTTAAGGTGATTGTTTCTCAAATCCAGCGTATAATATGAATATTTCTTGTAATTCAAGTAATTTTTTATATACTGGGGATATTCTTCAGACATTAAATTCTCTATAAATTTTTCCGTTGGTGCAAACCTATAATCCTCATATTCAACTGGTTTTAGAAAGTTATCAAGGTAGATATTTAATCTTCTATCAAATGTTTCGCTAACACCTAAATGAAAATATGGTTTGCTTAAAAGCATCTTTGTCCAGTGAATATGACCATCATGAAGTTTAGGATATCTTATTCTTTCTTCTTCATAAATTTTACTGAATTCTTTTATTCTTCTTTCATATTCCTTAACTGCCACTGCTAGAAAGTATGGATCATCTGTCCCCTTATATACTATCTTCCCCATATCACTGATATAACTTACTGCTCTTTGGGATTCATCTGGCATTTTACTGTAGAATTCTTTAAGTATTTTTAATGCTTCTTCTTTTGGAACCTCTGGAATATTAAAACACTCTTTTAACTTACCTTTAAGCATTTCGTAATATTCATCACTTAAATCGTAATATCCTTTTATAATTTTATCCTCTTGTATAAATACCTTATCTATCTCAGGCCATCTAAGTTTTTGAAGTTCTATTCTCTGATTCTCATTGATTTTATGTACAGATATTTCATAATTTTTCTCAAGATTGTTTTTTATAGATATTGACGTTAATCCTTTACCTTTTTCATATGTATAAATTGCTTTATATTCTTTAAAAGTTTTTTCCCCTGAACTTACTGATTTTATTCTTATCTGCACGCTGTTCTCATCCCATCTTATAACCTTGAAATCTGCGTTAAATTTTTCTCCCTGCTCTGTTATAAAGTCGCCATTCCAACTCTCTTTTTTCTCTGCTTCTTCTTTTTTTAATATATTAATTGTTGTGTTTTGGGTAAACAGTTCAATACCTTTTTCACTAACATTATAGTAGTATGAATCAAATTTTTTCACACCTTTCTCCATGGCATCTAAATCATAACTTTCGTAAAAAAAGTATATTCCATGAAGATATTTTTTTCTTCCAAAATCCACTAATTTATCTATCTGCAACTTCCCTGACGAACTGCTTCTTTTATAGGTTGAACCTATATCATCTTCAAATATCTCTTCTAATTTTAATCTGTCTTCAGTATTTGAATTGATTTTTATTTCATCCGTTTCTCCTCTTTGATTGTTGCTTGTCTCTTCTTTATTTTCATGCTTTATATGAGTACTTGTCCTATCTTTATCGGTGTTATCTCCGTTATTGCTTGCCTCACCTTGCTCATTAAAGTGAGCACTGCTGGCATCTGTATCTGCAGCTGTAGTTCCATTGATGCTTGTCCCATCCTTCTCCCCTTGTGTTGTTCTTTGGGTAGTTTTGTTTTTCGTAGATAAATCCTCTCCACGCTTATCTAAATCATTCACTGTGCACCCAACAAGTAGTATAAGTGCCGTAACTATAGCTAATACTTTCTTATTCAAATCTCCCACTCCTCTTCTATAAGTTCTATTATTATTTGACTCTACTAGCTCCAAAATTTCACATTCACCATAAAAACAAAGATTCTTAGTATATTTTACATCTCATTTTCATCACCCATAATAACTTTACAGTATAATAAAGTATTTTAAGTTAAAATAAGGTTACATTTTAAGGGACAATTCTCAATTTGTTTTTATTTTATGTGAAATCGCGAACCCACACTCACTACTGAACATATTATAAAACGAAGAACTGTAAAGTGATGCACTCAAAGAAAACAACGCAAGGAGTTGAAAATATGAGTATTATAAGAGTTCCTCTAGACGTACCTACTATTAATGATGCTGTTTTTTTATCAGAAGCTGGAGATACTATAATTGTATGTCCTGGTGTATATAAAGAATCTGTTACCATTCCAGATGATAAACCTAAACTTAGAATCAAAGGTGACCCTAAAAACAAACCAATATTACAAGGAGTTTGCTACGATGGGGGAGAAGCTGGGTTCAATGTAGAAGCAAATGGTGTATATATTTCAAACTTTATTATTAAGGGTGGCTATACTAACGGAATCAGTATAAGCGGCAAAGATTGTACTATTGATAATTGTGAAGTATGCAATTGTTTATTTGGTATCTTTGTAACTGATGAATCCGAAGGTGGAAACCTATTCAACTGTGTAAAATGCCTCGATAATAAAGGCGATGGTATAACTGTTAATGGTGATAATTCATGTATTATTGAATGCACCTGTGAAAGAAATGGTAATCATGGTTTAACAATCTCAGGTGGAAACACTTTAGTCCTAAACTGTAATATGTCATTTAATTTGAATGATGGAATCAATATTGAACACGACTCTGGTGAATGTCTCTTCAATTTAATCATCGGCTGTACTATCAAGTGTAATTTAAATAATGGTATTAGATCTAGACTTGGTAGAACATTAATTTTGAACAACTGTATTGCTAGAAATCGAGATGACGGTATAGATATAAAAGATACAAATTTAAACTCCATTGTTAAGAACAAAATTGAATATAATTGTGGTGACGGTGTAGATATTGATGATGGTATGCTAAATAGAGTTATATTTAATAGAGTAATCTGCAATGTTGGAAATGGAGTTGCAATTGGTGACGACGGAACTGAGAATTTTGTTGATGATAATGCATTCATAACTAACAACAAGGCTGGTGTCCTTCTATTAAGAGAATCCGTAGACAATGCAGTTAGAGATAATTTCTTCGAATGTAATGACCCTAACATTAGTGCTTACCCGCCAGCAGATGAAAATAACGTCTTTGATGGAAATGTGAAAGTTAACTGTTGTTAACTTAAAAGCCCTTAGGTTGATACTAAGGGCTTAATTTTACGAGTTATTACTTATATCATTACTACTCTATTTTACTGATTTCATATCCTAAGATTAATATTCTATAAATTATTTTATCTTTTTGGGGAAAAACTACTCTTAGGAGGTAATGATATGAAATTCATATTTGCAGTTATAGCAGGTTTATGTATGACTTTTCAAGGGGTATTCAATACAAGGCTAAGTGAGAAAATCGGTTTATGGGAAACTAATGTATTTGTTCAAGGTACAGCACTAGTACTTACTTTTATTATTATGATGATCTTTGGTGATGGCAACCTAAAAGATATAACAGATGCCAAAAAACTATATTTAACCGGTGGTATATTTGGAGCCATAATTATTTTTACTGTTATGCTTAGTATAGAAGCATTGAATCCTACAATTGCTATTGGAATTATACTTATAAGTCAACTAACCTCAGCTGGTATTATTGAAGCTTTTGGTTGGTTTGGAACTGAAGCAACTCACTTTACAATATATAAGTATATTGGAGTAGGGTTAATGCTATCAGGAATAGCACTCTTTAACTTTACAAAATGATTAAATGACAAATCTCCTATTGCAAATAAGTCTATTTAATATAATAATAGACTTATAAAGCAATGGGAGGAATTTGTCGATGGATTTTAAACAGGTGGAAGCTTTTGTAAGCGTTGCAAAACATAAAAGCTTTTCAAAAGCAGCTGATCATATATTTATTTCACAACCTACAATAAGTTCACATATATCTGCGCTAGAAAAAGAATTAAAGGTTCAACTATTTGATAGGACCTCAAAAGTAGTACATCTTACCCCTGCTGGAGAATCTCTTTTAGAGTATGCAATGGATATGATAAGCTTACGTAATAATGCAATTACTAATGTAAGTAATTTTCATAATAATATAAGAGGTACTCTTACACTTTCAGCCAGTACTACACCATTTAATTCAATAGTTCCAAAACTCTTACACAACTTTCACGATAAGTATCCTGATGTTAAGTTTTCACTTAAAGAACAAGGTTCAGGTAATATAATTAAAGACATAATTAATCTGAACTGTGAAATTGGTATAGTAGGAACAAACTTTAAAAATGATAAGATATTAAGTCATAAACTTATTGATGATGAACTTGTTGTTGTTCATAATGGAGATTTTAATATACCTGAACAGGTTAAAGTTCAAGATATTATCAATCATGATTTCTTAATGCGTGAAAAAAATTCAGCTACAAGAAGAACTTTTGAAAGTGCATTAATTAATAGTGAATTAAAATCGAACAAGCTTAATATTATATGTGAAATTGATAATATCAATGCTCTACTCCAATTGGTAAAAGAAGGCCTAGGTATTACTATTGTTTCAAAACAACTGATTATAAATAGTTTTAATAATTATGGATTAAAAGTTTCAAACATTGTGGATTTAGATTTAAAACGATGTTTATATCTGGTTATAAATAGAAATAGAACTCTTACTCCTGTGGCGAAATCCTTTATTTCCATGTGTGTAGACCAATTTGATTTAAAACTGTAAATAAAGGCTTATGCTTAAAACAAATGTATAATTGATAATGTAAAATGTATAATGAAGGATGGTTCTGACTTAGGTCAGAACCTATATTTTTACTTTCTTTTCTTATGTTTTTTTGACTTTTTTAATCTCAAATTCCTTATTGCTTCATATAATAAATAGTGAAGCAATTAAAAAGGTGATAATGTGTTTTTAATCCATAGAAAAATTCATAAGGACCTGATCCCTTTATTAGAAAATAACTCTTTTAATAGTTATAGAGTTTTAATAAGATATAGTAATTTTGAAGATAAAATTATAAAAAAAATTGTAAACTCTAGAGGGACAGTTCTCAATATTATTGATTCAATAAACTGTATTTCTGCTGTCATAAAAAAACATACTCTTTACAACCTTTCGGAATATCCTTATATAAAAGAAATCTTTCCTGACAAGATGATTACTCTCAATATGAACTCATCTTATTCGAAAGGGTTAAACATAAGATTAAATTCCAGTGTAAATTTAACTGGTAAAAATACTACTATAGGAGTTTTAAGTAGTGGTGTTTACCCTCACGTGGATCTTATGAGACCACATAAGAAAGTTATTCAATTTCTTGATTTAGTGAATGGATTTAAATACCCTTATGATGATTTTGGACATGGTACTGCAATATGCGGTTTAATCTCAAGCAGTCAAGCATCTAATAAAAATAGTGTGAAAGGTTTATCTCCTGATAGCCATCTATATGTTGTTAAAGCCTTTAACTCTATAGGTAAAGGTTATCTTTCCTCTATCCTTTTCGGTATTCATATGCTTATTAATGAAAAAAATAAATATAATATAAATGTAATATGTTTGCCCTTTGAGCTTAATACTTACGATTCAAATATAATTTCACTATTTGATAAGTTATTTGAAAAAGCAAGAAATGATAATATTGTTGTAGTGGTTCCTTCTACAAGTAATGGTATAGAATATTCCTCAGTATGCGGATTTGCCCTATCTAAAAATTGCATAACAATTGGTGGTTTGCACAAAGATAATACGCCTTATGAACTAACCTCTAAATGCAATCATAAAAAACTAAAAAAACCTGATTTTTGGTTTCCATGTGTTGGCTTAAACTGTTTAAACAGTGATATAAACTATATCTCTGAACGCAGTGGTCGTAAACTATATCCAGTTAAATTAGATCGATTAAACATAACTGTAACTTCTCTTTCACTATCAAGTGCTCTTGTTTCATCACTAATTTCATTAGCATTTGATTATAATAAAGATTTTAAGTGGAATGATATTTATTCAATACTAAAATACTCATCTACTCCTAAAGATGGGCCAAAACCTGATATTCCAATTATCAATATACCTGAGTTTTTTCACTTTACCCATAAAAAAGATAATTAATTAATAATGATTATCTTGCAATAATCATTATTTACTAGTATAATTATTATATAGTATTTAATTATTATTTATAACACATAATATTTTATAGTGATTAATATTAGTAATATATATCGAGGAGTGGGATTATGATTAGTGAAAAACTTTTTAAAGAATTAAACACACAAATTACTTTTGAATTTTATTCTGCTAATTTATACTTAGCAATGGCAGCTTATTGCAGTTCTCAAGATATGGATGGTTTTGCAAACTTCTTCAGAGTACAGGCAGAAGAAGAAAGATTCCATGCTATGAAAATTTATGATTACATCAATGATATGGGTGGAAGAGTAAACATAGGAGCTATAGATCAACCTATTAATGAATATAGTTCAATGCTTGATTGTTTTGAAAAAGCATATGCTCATGAAAAGAGTGTTACTAAACGTTTTTATGATTTAATTTCTCTTGCTACTGATGAGAAGGAATTTGCCACTATAAGCTTCTTACAATGGTTCATAGATGAACAACGTGAAGAAGAGAGTACATTCAATAAGCTTATGAAGAAACTTCAGAGAAATAAAGATAATTCAGCTGGAATTTACATGATAGATACAGAATTAGCTACAAGAACTTTTGTTGTTCCTGCTAATAATAAATAAAATAAATTATTAAGAAAGCACACTTAGAAAATAAATGTTTATTTTCTAAGTGTGCTTTATCTTTTTCTAATACCTATATATGTATACTATTTTCCCAATAGCAATTCCAGTTCAACTGTTAGTTGAATCAATTCAATTTTCTAGTTATTGTTAATATAGGGATATATAGATATACTGTAATTGACCGGTCATTAAAAATTAGAGTAACCACAAGGGGGATTAAAAATGGATTTAGGAAAAAAAATAAAACAATTACGAGTAAATAAAGGTATCACTCAAGAGAAATTAGCGGATTATTTGAAAGTAAGCTTTCAAGCGGTATCTAAATGGGAACAGGGACAAACTTCACCTGATATTTCATTACTACCTAAAATCTCTACCTTTTTCGGTATTTCTATAGATGACTTGTTTACACTTAGCGATGATGCACATCTTGAACGTATTGAAAATATGCTAGAAACTCAAAAGGATCTTAATATGCAAGATGAATTATATGCTAAGAATTACTTAATAAGCTTACTTGACCACTCTGATAAAAAAGGTAAAGCATATACTTTATTAGCTGATTTGTACAACCATCGTGCAGAAAGCTATCATAATCAAGCAATTGAATATGCTAAAAAAGCTCTAGAAATTAATCCTGAACTTAAAGAAAATCATGGAGCACTTGGAAGTGCTAGTAATGTTGCATCTTTAGATTGGAATTTTGAAAATCATCATAAACTAATAGATTACTATATAGCTTTTTGTGATAAACATCCTGAACTTAGAATAAGTTATATGTGCTTAATAGAGCTTCTAATTGCTGATGGTAGATTAATTGAAGCTAAAAAATATCTTGATTTAAT
Source organism: Oceanirhabdus sp. W0125-5 (assembly GCF_027938815.1). Classification (GTDB taxonomy): domain Bacteria; phylum Bacillota; class Clostridia; order Clostridiales; family Clostridiaceae; genus Oceanirhabdus. The sequence continues at coordinate 531,536 of NZ_CP115913.1, read as the reverse complement.
GAAACAAGTTGATAATACATTTAGAATCACTTGGTTTGAGGGTATGATTGAAAAAAAGGCTGGAAATCATAAAAAAGCCTTTGAGATCTTTGATAAAATGGTTGCTTCTGACCCTACTAACTGGTTAGTGTGGTCAACACGTGCCGATGAACATACCCGTGTATGTAATTACGACAAAGCAATTGAAGATAATAAAAAAGCTCTTGAATTACAACCTAAACCTAGATATATAGATGCACACGAATGCATGGCTCATATTTATAAAATTAAAGGTGATTATGAAAATGCTATAAAAATGTATGAAGGTGCCATCACTTTATTAAAAGAAGAATGGTCAATAACTTTTGGTGAATCAGTTGACAGATTGAAAAGAGAAATTAAACAGTTAGAAGAATTAATGATGTAATAAGGAGATATTCATGAAAGGTATATATACAGAAAGAATCACTGACATTAACCAAATAAATATGTTAAAAACAGTTCTAGAAACAATTAATCCATCCTTTGCATCACAAATATATATTGAACGCTTTCACGATAATGGAGAAGGTGTTGATAGGACTTATAATGTTTATAAAATAATATCAAATACGCAGACATACATTCTAAAAAAGTCAGATGACAATGAAATATCAGTTTATGAGCAATTTCTTACAGATAAAAATTTACCTGTCCCAAAACTAGAGGGATGGGCTTGTATTAATAATACGAAGTGGATATTAATAGAATATATTGATGGATCAGATTTACGAAGGTTTAATAAAAATATGGCTTATGGATGTTCTGATAGTCTTTCTCGTATTTTTAATATGTACTGGCAGAAAAACTGCTTTAAAGAGAATAAACTAGATAACCGTTTTGAAAGATACTGGACAAGAATAAATAAAAGGGCAGAGTGTCTTAAAAAAGAATTTAACTTAGCTTCTGCTTATGAAATTTTCTTGGACAGACAGTTAATATGTCCACGTACTTTATGTAATGGAGACTTTTTGCAATGTAATGCAATAGAAAATGATAAGGGCATTATATTAATAGATTGGGCATTTGCAGGTATTATGCCTTATTCATTAGATGTTGCACGATTAATAGTACATGGTTCAGAAAGATTTTTGCCATTTCCTTTTTATATGACCAATGAATATCGAAAGATTTTCCTGAAAGGATTATATGATAAATTGGTATATAAGCCTGATTACAATCAGTTTATTTGGGATGTACTACTTTCATGTCTAAATGAATGTATTGAGTTTATAGAATATGAGTTAAATAATGAATCTATTGAAAGAGATGAAGGTTTTACTTATTACTATAAAAATGCAGAGATTTTAGCTAACATTATCCTGAATGGTAAAGAACTGTTAGATATTGATAGTATGATGACATTATTTAGATAGTATTAGATTAAAATACGTAGAAAGCAGGGATAACTCATGTTATCTCTGCTTTCTTCTTATCTTAATATAAAATATAATAGAATAATCATAAATATATCATAAAAAATTAACTGCTTAAAATCATTCTTTTTAGTCTTTTTAAAAATTAATACTTTCAATACATTTAAAACAACTATAATTAGGAGTTTATGTAACATCACTTAAGTTCTTTTATACGACTATTCATAGCGTATAACGAACCTAAAATCCAAAATGGAATCATATAACTTCTAAAAATCTCAAAAATATATTTTGCATTACTACCATCTACTTCTGGAATTAGCATTCTAATTAAAAAGCATAATGCAAATATTAATTGTAATACCCCTAAATATTTCTTTAATATCACAGGTATAATGAATAATAATATTACTATTACAAACGACAAATAAATCTCCCCCTTATCATATATTTTTCATTTCATAGTGTTCTGAATTAAATTTTTTATAGAATTAATGTAACGTTTAGTTTTTATATTAATAAATTTTTATTGGAATTCTAAATTTTCAGTTAAATATATATTTTTAGTATAACAAAATTTCATTTAGACGTCCAGTCCAAGTAAATCGCTTTAACTCCAATATATATCAAGGCGAATAGTCTTGTTTCCAAACCAATATGTTCTTTATATTTAATGAAAAAAATAACATTTTTTATTTTTTTTTTATTTATTTCTATATTTAGACATTATTTTTTATAAAGATGTGATAATATATTTATTGTTGCGACATGTAAAAAAAAATTTTTATACAAGATCTTGTACAAAACTTGGAGGAAATTTAGATATGAAGAAAATAATATCGTTTTTATTATTAGGATTAATGATCATATCATTAAATTGTAATGTTGTTTATGCACAAAATTTAAGAAAATCAAAGAATCCTACAGAGCAAGAAATAAGAGATTATTTGAAGGACTATTATGAAAATAGTAAGAATAAAAAAAATAAAAATACGCCTAAAAGTAGAAATACATCAGATGAAGAAATACTAAAAATACAAGACTTTATAACTTATCAAAAAAACTTAAATGAGAATAATATATTAATGAGTTTAGGATCACCACTTGTTCCTGATATAGTACATGATCCTATACCTACTAGTTTATTTACGGGCAAAACTGAATTTAGTAATAAAGCAGTTGTAGGCGACAATTTTGCTTATGTGGCTGATAGAATAGGCTACGCAGGTGGAACTGCTACAATGATAACATCTATTGCGTTTTTTGATAAAGCTTTAAATGTAGGATATGAAACTCTTGAAAATGGGACAGGTACATGGGTAGATTGTCAATTTACGTATGTAGACAGTTATGTGATAGCGTATAACACATATGATGAAACCTATATGGTACTAGCTGGTGGAAAACCTGTGGAAAATTTAACAATTGCTGTAGGTTCTACAGACCCATCTTCTCTTGTATATTATGTAAGAGGGGTTATATATGGAACAGATCCATCATTTTTTGGAGTAAAGAATGTAGCATGTGCATTTCTAGCTAGATTCCCTCTCACTTCTGCAACATATTATGCATTTCAAGAATTGACTAACAACATAACAAATTCTTATGATCTAGATGCTGATAAAATGACTTCTCAAGAGAAAATTTTCCCTTCGACACTAGAGGGACAACAGAACTCTTATTCTTTAAATGAACCTGTATATTCAGTTGGATTAAATTTTAAATCTCGTATACTTGATAGATCAGATCAATATGCGTTAACAAAAGTTAAATTTAATAAATATTTGTCAAAGTCAAAGATTGTAATTTATATTAAAGCCGGCTATTAATATTAAACTATCTTTCTAGATTACTTACAATATATAATAAAATACTGGTAACATAATAAATACTATAATTATTTAGTAATATAGTATTAAAAATGAGAAGGTGTTAAAATGTTATTTTTAAACATATTAATTTATACAACATTCATAGGTATTGGACTACTAGCCATATTGAAACCCGAATTTGTATGTTCATGGAAATATAGGAATGTCGTTCCAAGTGATATTGCAGTTGATTTGACAAAGGCTATGGGTGTGTGTGTCATTTTGATTTGTATAATATGTATAATATTGAAAGTTAATATTGTAGCTGCTATGGAACGCTAATTGTTCTTCTGAATTTATCAATATGTATATTTTAATTTAACCACAAAAATAATTTAAATAATCAATCAAGGTGATATTCTATAATACACATAGAATATCACCTTAAACACACAACCCCAATCAAATCTGCTTAATAAAACCTATTTCTGGGTCTATTTATAGAGTTACAATATATTATCTAACTCTATTGTCTATCTTTCAACAATTCTCTTCTCAACCTATCCAATATCATCTTTGTTGTTCTTTCTCTAACTTTCATTCTATTTCCATTTAATCTTATTTCCTGGGAAAATACTCTCCCTCTATAATAGAATCCTAAATAAACCAGTCCAACAGGTTTTTCTGGTGTTCCCCCTCCTGGTCCTGCAATTCCCGTAGTAGATAATCCTATATCACAATTAGCAGTCTCTGCTATGCCTTTAGCCATTTCCTCAGCAACCTGATGACTTACAGCTCCGTATTTATCTAACGTTTCTTTTCTAACATTTAACCTATTCATCTTAGCTTCATTACTGTAAGTTACGCATCCTTCCATAAATACTGATGATGCCCCAGGGTGATTAACCAGCTTTGCACTAATCATTCCACCTGTACACGACTCTGCTGTTGCTATTTTAAGTCCTTTCTCTTCAAGTAAACTGCATATTACTCCTTCTAATGTATCATCGTTACATCCATAAATATTATCTCCAAGAATAACCCTTACCTCTTGCTCCATCTTTTCTATCTTCTCAAGTGCTTCTTCTTCACTTGAAGTTTTACATGTTATTCTTAAATGAACCTCTGCTCCTTTTGCATATGGTGCAATAGTTGGATTTGTTTGGTTATCAATAATTTCTGATAGCATTTCCTCAATTTTTGATTCCCCTATTCCCATAACCTTGAGAGTTTTAGATACTATAACCTCATTCGTTTTTTCACTCAAATAAGGTACTACTCCATTCTGATACATCAAGGTCATCTCATTAGGTGGTCCTGGTAAAACAATGCATACCTTTCCTTCCTCTTCTAATATCATCCCAGGTGCTGTCCCATTATCATTTTTAAGTATTATTGCACCTTCTGGAAAATATGCTTGCCTCTCATTATTCTTTGTCATTGTTCTATTAATACGTTTAAAATATTTCTCTATTTCATCCATACATCCTTGATTGAATACCATTTCTCTATTAAAGAACTCTCCAATAGTCTGCTTTGATAAGTCATCTTGAGTAGGCCCTAACCCTCCAGTTGTAATAACCATATCAGCTCTTGAATATGCTATCTCTAAAGCTTTCTTTAACCTCTCCGGATTATCCCCTACAACTGTATGGTAATACACACTAACCCCAGCATTAGCTAACTGCTCAGATAGATACTGAGCATTTGTATTTACAATATTACCAAGTAATAATTCAGTTCCAATACATAAAATCTCTGCCTTCATTTATATCCCTCCACATCTTAATACTTATTGCACGAATTTTAATGCATCTTTGTCCATAATCTCATGATTTTCAATAATTTTTTAATTTCTCGGAGAGAAATATCCTACGTTTTACATTTTACATTCTCCATTTTACATTACGCTTTTATCAATATCCTTCTTTCATATCAACCTTATTAATAACCTCTAGTCCCTCTTTATATCTTCTAAGGTTCTCAATTATCCCTTCAAATCTTCTCTCATTTCTCATTTCAGACAACCAACTATTATGAGGAGATATTATTACATTTTCTAAATTCCATAATTCATTTTCTGCTGGTAAAGGCTCTTCATAGAATACATCTAATGCTGCCCCTTTTATCTTGCCATTCTTTAAATTTTTAATTAAATCCTTTTCATTTATTATCATACCTCTTGATACATTAATAAAGAAAACTCCATCTTTCATCTTAGAAATGAAATCATTATTAATTAACTCATGAGTTTTTTCTGTATATGGAAGTGTACAGATTACAATATCACATTTTCCTATGACCTTATGCGCCTCTTCTAAAGGATAACATAAGTCCATATTATCAACTATTCTTCCATTTGTATTAAAGCCTATTATCTCTGCTCCAAATCCTTGAAGCCTTTTAGCTCCCTCTTGTGCTAATGTCCCTGTTCCAAGAAAACCTACCTTTTTCCCGTATACTTCTAAACAACCTTTATTCATCTTCCATTTTTTATTTTCTTGTTGTCTAAAAAGCTTATAAGTATTCTTCATTAAGTTGAGTATACTCATCACAATCCATTCACCAATGGGTATGCTATATCCCCCTTTATTGTTGCTCACAACAGTATTCTTATTCAGCTTATTTAAAGGAATTTGATCTGTGCCTGTACTAGATAATTGTATTAATTTAAGATTGTCTAATTTACTTATATCTAAATTTTTGAAAGGATTATAACATACAAGTACCTCAATACCTTTAAGTTCTTCTTCATTGAATTCCGTATCTTCTCTTTGATGTACAATTTCATACCCCATAGCTTTAATCAAATTAAACTTTTCTTCTCCATAGTCATGAGTGAACAATACCTTTGTCATAATAATCACCTCATTCAATAAAATCTTATATAGAGATTCCAAGTTAAAACTAAATTTATACACACTCAAAACTCATAGGAACGCTGCGATTTTGAATATGTATAAATAAAGTTTAACTATGGATTCTCTATAACTTAACTCCTGTTAGAAAGAGTATTTAATCTTTCTAACAGGAGCATATTTTTATTCAAATACGTTTACAAACTTATTGAATAACTCTTTATTCTTATTAATTTTTGATTCATTACCCATTGCACAGTAGAAGCCTTTTCTCATAACATCCTCGTAAATTGAAGATAATTGTTTTATATCTTCTTGAGTTGTAGCTAATGCTTCTTCTCTTTCCTTTTTATAGTCATCATAAGTCAGGCCTTTTATAAAGTCTGCAACTGCTTTTTCACCTTTAAGAACTGGTGACAATGGTGAATCCATCTCACTTATTGTTCCAATAATGTATTTTCTCATTTCTCTATCATCAATATCAATATCTTTTAAATATTTAAATGTATTATCATATGCATCAAGTGTTTCTTTAAGATTTGGATCTCTATATGATGTAAATATTAAGCTTCCAGCTCTAGTTAATCTCACCATGCATCCATAAGCTCCACCTTGCACACGAACTTTATTCCATAGATAATCTATACTTGTAACTTTCTTTAACACCTGAAGTTTTCCTGTGTATTGGTTACCTAATCTTATATAGTTATATCCTTTTGCCACATATTGAACATTACCTGGTGTTTTTAATCCTTCATTATCTCTTACTTCTTCAAAACTATATTCTTTTTGAGAAATTTTTTCATCACTAATACCTGCTAATAAATCACCAATATTATTTTCAATAATTTTATACTCTTCATCCTCACAAGTTACGCTTATTAATAATCCATTTTTGTTTAAGATATTTTTAGCACAACCTTTTAACTTAGATTTTATTTCTTCTTTCATTTCCTCAAAATTTTTCTCTAAATTACATATGAATTTATATAAGCTGATTCCAGATATCATCTCATGATATTTTCCTGCAGGTGAGAAATACGATAATAATCTATTTGCAGCTACTGAATGACCTCTGTCAAATATAGTCATTTCTAATCTGGATTTTAATTGAGATATTAACTCTTTTATTCTCTTATCTTCATCAAATTTAGAAGTAAGTATTATTTCTTTTATTAGTGAAATCATATTTGGTATTTTGTCACTTAAGGCTTTTGCTCTAACAGAGAATTTTGGATAGAAAATTTGATCATCTCCATCTTTAGAGTAGCTCTCAGTGCTGAATCTAATACCACCTGTATTAATATTAATTTCATTAGATAACTTTGAGTAATGCTTATCTTCAGTACTTACTTTTCCTAAAATTGAACCAAGTAATGCTATATATTGAATATCCTCTTGTTCAACAACACTAGCATCAAATAATAAATGTAAATATGCTATTTTGCTAGTGAATACCTCTTGATATAATGCCTTTATTCCTTCTATTTCTTTTTGTACTTGTGGTATCTTTTCTGGTTCATTTGGAATATCTTCTAACTCTACTAATGGAATTGTACTTAACGCTTCCTTAGTATCTGGAGTCATCTGTCTTTGTAGAAGCTTCTTAGTTCCTTCTACAATTTTATTAATTTCTTCTTCTGATAGGCTAGCTTTATACTCATCTAACTTTCTTTGTACCTCTTCAGAACGTTCTTCTGCCATTCCCTTTTTAGGACTTAATATTAATAATGAACCATGTTTATTATCTAAAATGTACTTCTTAATTAAATCTTCAAAGTATCCAGTTTTACTCTTTTCTTTAATGCTCTGAAGTTCATTTTCATATCTTAAATGCATTAATGGGTCTGCCTCATATAACCAACCATCCATACATCTAATTGCATATAATAGTCCTTTTGATAATCCACCCATTTCTGACTCTCTCAATTTAAATTCATTTATATTGATACTCGCCTCAATCAGGTCTTTATCTATACCTTTTTCAACTAAATCTCTTAATGTATCATAAACAACTTTTTTAAATTCTTCTGCTTTATCTGTATCTGAATTTTTCAATATTATTGATAGTACTGGTTGAATTACGGAATTATTATAGCTTCCAAATACATCTTTACCTAAATTAGCATCTACTAACGCTTTTTTAAGTGGAGCAGCTGGATTTTCAAGAAGCATATATTCAAGAATATCCATTCCAAGTACTAATTCTCTATCTGTTGATTCACCTACTACATAGTTCAAACTTAAATATGTTTTTTCCTTATCATCATCATCTGGTGAAATTGAATAATTAACTTCTAAGTTTCTTATTTCCTCATATGGCTGTTGTTTCTCAATATGTGAATCTATTTCTAATTTATCAAAATTATTTAGGTATTCTTCATTGATAAATCTCAATTGCTCTTGTAAATCTCCATTTCCATAAAGGAAGATGTAACTATTTGAAGGGTGATAATATTTTCTATGGAACTCTTCAAACTGTTCTTGTGTTAAATCTGTAATAAAATCTGGGTCTCCACCTGATTCATTTGCATATATAGTATCCTTAAGAACTGATTCCTCAATTTTTCTATGTAATACCCCTTCTGGTGATGAGAATGCACCCTTCATTTCATTATAAACAACACCTTTATATGTTAACTTATCTTCTTTTTTTTCAAGATGATAGTGCCAACCTTCCTGCATTAATATTTCAGGTATCTCATGTAAATTAGGATAAAATACTGCATCCATATATACATCCATGATATTGAAAAAATCCTTATCATTTTTACTAGCTATAGGATACATTGTTTTATCAGAAAAAGTCATAGCATTTAAAAATGTATTAAGAGAACCTTTCATAAGTTCAACAAATGGTTCTTTAGTAGGAAACTTCCTAGACCCACATAAAACTGAGTGTTCTAATATATGTGGAAGTCCAGTATGGTCTTCTGGTGGTGTTCTAAAAGATATTGAAAATACCTTGTTATCATCATCATTAAATAAACTTAATAATCTAGCACCTGTTTTTTCATGTTCAAATAATCTGGATATTGAATTTGCTTCCTCAACCTTCTCTTCTCTCAATAACTTAAACCCATTATATGTTTCGTTAATTTTGAAAGTCATCTTAATCGCTCCTTTAATATGTATATATATTATAAATTAGTTTTACTCTCGAATTATTGCTCATATACCATTATAGCAAATTATTTATATAATAGTAATTTATACCTTAACTTTTAAGCATTTATTACTCACTTTTATTATCTTGATTCTTAATATAATTTATACAATGCTAGAGGGACAGTTCTCAATATTTTATGCTTTAAAAACACAAAAACTTGAGAACTGTCCCTCTACTTAATCCATTTATCCTGACGTTTAATTTTCTCTTCTAATCCTTCTAGAGTTGGTGATAATAACTCATATACTAAATATTTTATATCTAAAGACTCGATTAACTCATTTACTCTCTCATGCTCAAAAGGATCATGATAATCTATCTTGCTAATGTGATCATAAATATTTTGGAATAACTCCTTAAATTCATGGTTCCTTTTTGCATTCTTCTCATTTCTTATAAACTCTTTAACATAAGCCCCTGATAATGAATAGTTTAGATGAATTCCTTTTATATAATTCTTCATCTCACCTAACCTATCTATTGTATCAGCTATGTATTCTATTGCTTCATCTTTATCTTTAATATTAAGATTTGTATTTATCATATGCCCTGTGTCTAGTATAAATCCTACTTTATCATAATTTATTTTATCAATAATTGTTTTCATATTCTCTTTATTCTTAAACTTTAATCCTGGCCACCATAAATTCTCTAATAATAATGTGAATTCGTATTTTTCTTCACCACTAAAAATTTCATTAATTAAATTAGCAGCTTCTTCAATAACCTCTTCATCACTATATGAAAATTCATATGTTAACGCTTCGTGTAAATCTACATGACAAACATGAAGTACAACATATTCAACTCCTATTTCCTTAGCTGTTTTAAGTTCACTTTTATAATAATCAATTATTACCTTCTTATGGTTTCCTCCATATAGCATACTTATATTTTCTTTTGAATCTACCTTTGAAATAAGCTTATCAATATCTCCTCTATAAAAATCAATCCAGGTTGGATAAAATCTTAAATGCATTCCCTTAATAATATTTTTAGGAATTTGTTCTTCCTTCCATTGACCAAATTGTAATACTTCAAATCCATCTAAATCATATTTTTTTAGAAACTCCTTCATATTGCTATGTTTATATTCAAATTTCTTTAGATCCCCATCATAGTTTGATATGTTTAAAATCTTATACATTTTACCCCTCGCATTTAGGGACAGTTCTCAACTTTTAAGTTTATATTACTCTTAAAAGTTGAGAACTGTCCCTCTCTAATTTTATTATTTTTTGTTAAAACTTGAGAACTGTCCCCCTAAATTAAAGAACAACAAAATCTAATGAATTAGAAACTGAATTAAAATACACTTCAGAATTTATTCCATAAGCAGTTTTCAGATTTTCCTCTGTTATTACCTCTTCAGCTGTTCCTTGTTTAATTATTTTCCCTTGATTAAGAAGTACTAACTTACTGCAATATTTGATTGCTATTCTTAAATCATGTACTGCTGCTATTACTGTTTTTCCTTTATCACTTAACTCTTTTGAGTATTTAAATATTTGCTCTTCATGAGTGATATCTAAACTAGCAGTTGGCTCATCGAGAAGTATAACATCAGTTTCTTGTGCTAATACTTTTGCAAAAAGTACCCTTTGTCTTTCTCCTCCTGATAACTGTGTTATTAATCTCTCTTTAAATTCAATAGTGTCTGTAAAATTCATATATTTATTAACAACTTCACTATCTTCCTTAGTAAAACCTCCGAATGTTCTACTATAAGGATATCTTCCCATCATCACTATATCTGCACAAGGAAAAGCAAATGAGATACTTGTATTTTGGTTCATTAAAGCAACCTCTTTAGCCAATTCCTTCTCTTTCATTTTTCTTATATCATTACCAAATATTTTTATGTTACCTTCATCTAATTGATTTATTCCATTTATACTTTTTAATAAAGTAGTCTTTCCTGCCCCATTAGGACCAATTAGCCCAATAAACTCTCCTTTTTCAAAGGATATATTAATATCCTTAAGTATCTTTTTATCATTGATTGAATAATGCAGATTCGATATTTCAATAACTTTATTCATATTGAGATGCCCTCCTTACGTGCTTTCATAAGAAGATAAATAAAATATGGTGCTCCTATAAGTGATGTAACAATACCTACTCCAATCTCTGCAGGCATTATTATTGTTCTAGCAATAAAATCACAAACTAGAAGAAATATTGCTCCTCCCAGCGCACTTAATGGTAAAAGTATTCTGTTATCCGGTCCAACAATCAATCTAAGAATATGAGGAACAACTAATCCTACAAATCCAATATTTCCACTTACACATACAGCTATTGCTGTTGTCATTGATGTGAGAAATAATATTCTTCTCCTTGCCTTAGTTGGATTAACTCCAACAGAATGAGCTTCTTCTTCCCCTAATAAAAGAATATTTAATTCCTTTGAAAAGAATAACAATATTATTGTAAGTATTACTATTGGAATAAAAGCTAAATGTACATGTTCCCATCTTCTTCCTGTTAAGCTTCCTATAGACCAAAACAAAAACTCTCTTACTTTATACTCAGCTATCTTTGATAATATTAACGAATTAATAGCTCCTAAAAACGTACTAACAGCTATTCCCGATAAAATTAGAGTCAATACAGGTATTTTCCCCTTATAGCATGACAACTTATAAATTGTAAAAGCAGCCCCTAATGCTCCTATTATAGCCAATAGTGGCATATAATATAAAGATAATGAGGTTAAATTTAATGCAACTGCGATTACTGCTCCTAAACTAGCTCCACTGGATATACCTATTATCCCTGGGTCAGCCATGGGATTTCTGAACATACTCTGCATAACCGCTCCACATAATGCTAAAGCGCCTCCAACAATAGCCGATACAATAACCCTAGGTAATCTAACATAGAATATTATTGATTCGAAGCTCTTTTCCTTTATTTCAAAATTAGTTGAGAATATTTTATTTATTATTATCTTGAAGGTATCTCCATATGGTACCTTAACAGCTCCTATTGCTGAACTAATAACTATTGATATTAACAATATAATTATAAAAATTGGGATAAGATATGTCTTATCTTTTTTATTTTTCATTTTTAAATCATTACCGATCAGGTTTTTCATTTCTTTTCTCCCTCAAGCATATTCAAGTTTAGGCTGTGTGCGAGTTTGGGCATCTCGCAGCACAGCCTAATATAAAAATTTAGAAAATGGGAAAACAATTTCATTTTTATTGATTTTATAAATCACTTAAGATAACCAACCCTTACTATAAATCTTAAGGGAATTTATTTTTAGGATTTCTATCTTCTAGTATGCTTACTCAAGTAAGTCCCCATATGCAGCTTTTGCTAAATCCTCTACTCCTAATACAATATATTGAGAAACAGCGCTCATATGCTTATCTGGTAATAAGTATACTCTACCTTCTTTAACTGCTTTTACATCCTTAAAGCTCTCATCTTCCATAATTGATTTCTTAAAATCTTCTGGAGTCTTATCATCATATGATACAGATGGTAATGTAATAATATCTGGATTTAACTCTATGATTTTTTCTTTAGATATTTGAGGCCATCCCTCAAGTCCTGCTTCTGATGCTACGTTAATACATCCTGCTTTATTAACTATATCATCAAATGTAGTTCCTTTTGCATTTGTTGATCCATATGAATTATAAGAAAGCACTCTTAATTTCTCTTCTTCTTTTAATCCTGATAATTTTTCTTTTACATAATTTAATTTATCATCCATCTCTTTAACTAATTTTTCACCGTTCTCTTTTTCACCAACAATCTTTGCTATTTCTAAAATAACCTCTTTTTGTTGATCAATATTGTTAGCTGTTCCATAACAATATACTTTTATACCAGCTTCTCTCATCTGCTCAACTTGTTCTTTTTTTATCCAGCTTGAAGCAAATACTAATTCTGGTTGTAAAGATATGATTTTTTCAACATTATTTTCAGCTTTATCAAAATTAACTGCTATATCAGCTACATTTGAAGCTCCTTTATTCTCTGCAATTTTTCCTGATAAAGCACTTATTTTTTCATGCTCAACAAGACTTAACAGTATTTCATCTGTTCCTAAAGTTAAAGATACTATTCTCTCAGGCTTGCTCTCAATAACCATCTCTGTCCCTAAGGCATCTTTAATAGTTAAAGGATATATAGACTCTTCCGCCTTATCTTCTTTTTTCTCTTCCTTTGAATTATCTTTAGCTGTTATGTTCTTATTATTTTCTTTATTCTGGCTATTACCCTTATTTTCATCAGTTTGTCCGCAACCAACCATTAAAAACATAATCATAATTAATGGCAGTAGTAATTTCTTTAATCCCTTCATCTTAATTACCTCCTAAATTTTGTTGAGCCAAAAGGTTGTGATATGAACTTAATAACTATCTTTGTATTTTAATCCTATAAAAAACCTCTTAATCTAAAAGATTAAGAGGCTAATAGTCATATATAAACTTATAAATAATCGTCATTAAGTCTAATATTCCTATACCCTCCATCGCTCGTAGAGTTTGTATAGCTCATATAGGCAGATACCTGACTCAAGTTTCAACATACTCATATCCTTCACAATATATGGATTAATGAGTACTCCTCTCTTACAGTGGCGTGACCGTGTAGGCTTTTCACCTACTTTCCTTTTAATTATTGTAGTTATATTGTTATCTACAATAAACCCGATGATTCAATATTTGATTTTATTATCTCTAATCACATTATACCTTATTGATATCTAATGTCAACAAAATATAAGAACATTAATCTGAATCTTTTTTATCCTTTTCATTTGATTTCTTATCTGTGTTCTCTTCAATGGTTTTGGTACTTTTCTTTATTACTCTTCTATATGTGAAATATACAATTATGGCAAGAGGTACTATTATTATCAAATACGGAATGAATGCTACAATAAATAATATTAACCATTTAAAGAACTCTTTAACTCCATCCACTGAATTTTTAAATACTTTAACAATTTTATCACCCAAATCTTCAGGTTCCTTAATTTTTTCTGTGATTTCAAAGACTTCTTCCAATTCTACCGTAATCGTAGTGTAATCAACAAGATTACTTAATCTTCTTAATGTAGTAGTATTTCTCTCAATCTCATATCTAACCTGTTGTAATTCCTTCTCTATTATGATTATGTCTTTTAAGTCTCCTGATTTTTTTAATATCTCTAATAATCTTTCTTCTTGTATTTTTAAAGTATTAACTCTTGCTTCAGTATCATAGAACTGAAATGTTACATCCTCAGTAGTTGAATTCTCATGTAAAATATGTGCAAACTGTGCAACTTCACTTTTAAATGAATCATAATTCTTTCTAGGTATTCTAAAAACATAACGAGCACTTCTCCTAGAATATTCATCTCTAACTCCTCTTCCTCTTAACTGTGATTCTTCAATATATCCTCCAAATTTATCTACTCTACTTAAAATAGCATCTTTATCTTCATCAAAATTAAGTGTTTCTATAGTAATGTATTCTCTTAATATTATTTTTCTATCATTTCCACCAGTGTCCTGCTTTTCATTTTCTTCAATCTCATCACTTGTGTCCATACCCTTAGAATCAGATTTATTTCCAGAGTCCTCTTTTTTATTTTCCATCTCATAAGATGTATTATATTTAGCTGATTTGTTTGAATTTGAATTTTTTGATCCACAGGCAACTATCCCCATGCAGCATGTAGCTATAACTATCAATCCTACTAAAAACTTACCCCAATTTTTCATGTTTTACCCCTTTCATATATTAATTTATCTATATAGATTATAAACGTAAAAACTCATTAAAAAGTTAAGAAAAGGTTAAATTATATTTTTTTAACATATATAGGTGATGAAATAATCCACCCATTATTTTTACATTTTATATAAATAAATATATAGTTCAATTGATCCATATTGATATTTTCATTTATAAAAATAGAATGTTCTCCATTATACTCTCTCTGAAATATATTATTTTGTTTTCCTGCTATTACACTTATTTCTTCAATTCCACTTTTTTTATCCATAATATTAATAGAAAGACTCAGTGAATTTTTAAACTTTGGGATTACACTTTCCCCTATCGTCCTTCCATTAATAAATACTTCAAATGAATACTTTTCAATATTACTTACCACTGTCCTCTTATTCAAAAAGCCTTCATAAAAAGTGTTACTGGCATTCTTCCCTATTAAAGTTGTTTTTCTTAACTCCTCAGGGCTTGATTCTAATCCCCATACTCCTACTTTATTGCCCTCATCTAATCCCTTACTATATTCTTCAATAAATTTACATATCCCATCTTCTAAATTTATCACAATATATCCTGAAAAACTCTTGTTTCTTCTTAAATATTTGCTTAAGTGTTTTATTCGATTTATTTTAATTATTGGTATATTAAGCTCACTATTATCATCAATTTTATAATCCTCAATATACTTATTAGCTACTCTTAAATTATATTCAGTATATCTTCTAAGGTCTTCTTTAACATAACCAAATATATACCCCTCAACACTATGTACATTTCTTCTCCCTTCCCACTTTATCCTTAAATATTCTATTGTTGATAATTCTCTGCACCTATAGCCCTTTTCTCCTACTAGAGATGTTTTATTAAGTTGTTCCATAGAATACATCTTTATCCCTGTATTATTAATTAGTTTATTTGTATAAGCTGCTTCAATCTTTTTATTACTTATATCAATACATCTTATAGCTACAGATTTTAAACTTAATTCTTTTTTTAATAAAGTAAAGCCCCATTTAATTTCAATTTTCTTTCCTCGTTTACTTCTTCCCTCTATCTTTATCCTATTTAAACCATATATCTTTGTTGTTGAATTATTATAATAAATCCCTTCTTTACTGAGTAATGAATTAATATGTTTATTATTTATACTCATACGTAAAGACGATATATTTATATCTTTGTAGTTCTTGAAATTAACCCCTACTTTGAGATTGTCTTCATGTAATATTGCTCCATTTTCAGGATATACAGTATAATCTATCTTCATAATTAAACCTCTTCAAACTGTTATACTATATATATATTAGTAACTTTTATTTACATTCCGCATAAAATATTTATTGAAACACAATTTTCTGATATATTTCCATAAGGTAGTGATTTTTTTGTGTGAGAAATATTTAAAAGTTAAAAGAGGAACTATTAGCATTCTGCCATTCATTCCTTATTCCCTTAAACTTGGAGAAGATTTCGTGATTGAGTTAAAAGAAAACCATTTCTCAAGTTTTCGATGGCATTTAAGTAATTACGATAGGGATCTTACAGATTTGATTACAAAAAAGACATTTGATCTTGCACCTACTCATATATTTGGTAGGAAACGAATTGTTCTTTGGAAATTTAGAACCTTCTACTATGGGAAAATTACTCTCCACTTTAATCTTTATCGTTCTTGGGAGGGTGTAAATTCCTCAGTTGAAAAATTAATATACTATATAACAATAATTTAGGGACAACTCTCACTTTAAAATATTGAGAACTGTCCCTTATTAATTAAGTCAAGATTTGATATCCATCTTCAGTAACAACAATTGTATGCTCCCACTGAGCAGATAATTTTCCATCTCTAGTTACAGCAGTCCAATCATCTTTTAATGTTCTTGTTTCTGGTCTGCCCTGATTTAACATAGGCTCTATAGTAAATACCATACCTGGTAAAAGAATCATTCCCTCACCTTTTTTACCTACATGAGATACATATGGATCTTCATGGAACTTAACTCCTATACCATGTCCTCCATATTCATAAACTACTGAATATCCCTTTGACTGAGCATATGTCTGTATAGCCTCTCCAATATCACCCACAAATCCATATGGTTTAACAGCATCCATTCCAACTTGAAGTGCTTCTTTAGCCGCTTCAACTAGCTCTACTGCTTCTTTTTTAGCCTCACCAATTATATACATTCTACTTGAATCAGAGAAATATCCATCTTTTATTGTTGTTACATCAACATTTATTATATCTCCCTCTTCAAGTTTTCTATCACTAGGAATTCCATGACATACCACCTCATTTATAGATGTACATACGCTCTTTGGAAATCCTCCATAATTAAGTGGAGCTGGTATAGCATCATGATTAATTGTATACTCATGCACTAATGTGTTTATCTCATCAGTTGTCATTCCAGCCTTTATATTCTTCTCAACTAAGTCAAATATTCCTCTTGTTATTTCACCACTTTTTCTTATTCCCTCTATCTGTTCAGGAGTTTTAATGATATCTCTTGGTATCTTCATACCTAATTCATTACCTAATTTTCTTAAGGCTTCATCCTGTTCCATGTGGCATCTCTTATACTTCTTCCCACTTCCACACCAACATTCATCATTTCTATTTATTCTTCTCATATTGCTCTAGCCACTTTTGACTAGGTTCACCTCCAATAGATTTAAAAGTCTCTATACCTATTATACCTTATAGAATTACTATTATCACTATAGAAAAAAAAATGGACCTTTCGGTCCAATGAGTTGAGTTTTGTTTAGTGTTATCTTTTATAAAATACTTATGCAAGGTTTTTATAGTATAACTTAATTTATGTATACTCAAAATCTCAGTGTTTTTTTGAATTTTGAGTGTGCATAAATTTAGTTTTCTTAAAAACCTATATATGTATTTATATGTATTTATTGAATATTTATAACTAAAATTTATTTCTTATATATATTTTTTATAAATAAATTTTAATATCATTGTTATTAAGCGTTTATTAATCTGCTTGGTATTGTAACTATATCTCTTTTAACTTCTCTATATCTTCTATGCTCATGATTTGTCATCATGTTGTTCGCAGCAATCTCTTTAGCTTCTTCTTTAGTTCTAGCATTATAGATTATAGTTCCGCCTCTTTTATTTATTATGCCACCACATAACATATATTTCTTATTCTCTTCTGTTTTCTCATTTCTTACTACATGTGCTTTATATGAACTGTTTATTGAGTCTATTCCTATTGAGTCTTCTGAAATATAATTAATTCTAACTAATAAGGCATTATTATTCATATGTGGCAACTCCTTCTGTTTGATATATTTATATAATACCGAACACTTGTTCAGATGTCAATATGTTTTGGATAATTTTAGCGAACAAATTTTCTGTTAATGTTTTTTTAATGCTTTTTTAATGTTTTTTTTTATAAAAAGAAGGATTTTTTAACATATGGTAGAATATATATATTATTGTGGATAATTTGTGGATAATTTGTTGACGACATGTAAGCATCGTTCAATCCCTCTCTTGCTAACATGTCTACTTTTTTTGATTTTAAGGCATATCTATGCCTTTTTTTTTATACACTTATATGTAACTATTTTAGGTGTTGATATTGTGGATAACTTTTCAAATATATTACTCTCATTAAACCCCTTAAGGTCAAATTACTATGATAGGGATAAAGTTAAACTTTATGTTGAAAAATATGCATTATCTAAAAATCCTGCTTTTCCTTATTTTAAAGAGAACGACTGTACAAATTTTATATCTCAATCAATATACGCAGGTGGACTTTCTCAAAAATATGGCTTATGGTCTTCTGCTAACTCTTGGTTTTGTAAATCTACAAATCCAAGTAATCTTACAAAAATATCTCTAAGTTGGCGCAGTGCCCGTTATTTCAGAATGCATTGGGCAAACCCATATACTAAAAACTATAGAGCTGCTTATTATGAAGAGATTCCAATTGAAAAAGCCATAGTTGACTTCACAAAGAGAATTTACGATAAATTATCAATTGGAGATGTAGTTCAATATATCAACTTAAAAAAAGATCCTCATCCTTACCATACCCAAGTTATTCATAATAAAATGGTTACTGATGAGTTTCCATATACTAACCTCTTTGTTGCTCAACATTCTAAAGATAGGGTAAATGTTTCACTTCATAAATATATGCGTAATGTTCAAGATAGGGAATTTACGTTGATTTGTCTTTATAAAATAGAAATTTAAAGCCATGGTATGCTTACCATGGCTTTTATAGTTTGTAAGATAAACGTATTTGCTTCTATTTTATCCTTCTATAAGAAGTAACTTTCCATTTAAATCCTTTGATAATTGTCTAATTTCTTTTGTAAATCCATTCCTACTAAAGATCATAAAATATTCTTTTCGATTTGAATTATTCCATTTAACTGACTTACTCTTATCTTTAAGTTTATAATATATATTTATATCAACCGCTCTTTCAAGATATTTACATTCACCAAAAATTATGGACTTCTCTTCTTCATTAATTGCCACTATATCTATCTCATCATTATTATTCCACCATCGTCCTGCCTTCATTATCCTGAAAGGCAATTTATCTTGTTTACTCATGAACCACAAATCTTCTAAACATATATCCTCATATTTGAAACTCACATGATTGTGAATGAAGTTATCTTTAATTCTCTTTTTTACGTACTCTATATCGTCAATCTCTATATAACTTCTATATGGATATATAAACTTAAACCAAAATTCAATGAAATTGTCCTTAATAAAATATAAACCCATCTTGCTCTTTTCTGGATTACTTTCAGTTATAGGTACTTGCCTTTCTAATATATCTAAGTTGCTAAGGGTGCTTAAATATTTAGTAAGCTTACTTTGATTTACACCTAAATCAGTAGCAATTTTTCCAAGTTTATGATTGCCAGCTGCTATTGTCTTTATTATTGAGAAATAACTACCTACTTCCCCTACTTCTTTTTCTAATAAAAATACAGGCTCTTCATAAAGAAAACTCTGTTTGCTTAATATGTTTTCTTCTATTGCATCAAAGACATTGTCCATATCTTCAAATAACTCTATATATTTAGGTACTCCTCCTGTAATGGAATATAATTGAATCAGTTCATCTCTTGTTTTATT
The DNA here is from genome assembly GCF_027938815.1 of Oceanirhabdus sp. W0125-5. Lineage (GTDB taxonomy): Bacteria > Bacillota > Clostridia > Clostridiales > Clostridiaceae > Oceanirhabdus. The sequence goes on along the minus strand of NZ_CP115913.1, from coordinate 511,410 downwards.
GTTAAAGAATTCATTATAATAATTGAATTTAATCTGTTTCATCTTTATTTGGCCTGTTCTTCTTCCATAAAGAGGACTTGAATAGGAAAGAGTTAATTGCTCCATCATACTTATCAATGATCCGCAAAGTATAACCATTATATTGTTATCTGAGAGTATGTTGTCCCATATCTTTTGAAATACTGATGGAAATGCTTTATTAGTTCTGCATATATATTGAAATTCATCAATTATAATAACTTTTTTTTCTTCTTTCTTATGCTCAGTTATCATTGTAAAAATATCTTCCCACGATAATATATTATTACCTTTAAGTAAGTCACTTTCTATACATTCTCCACTTAACTTTTGAAAAGATTTAATATTCTCTCTTTCACTTTCTTCAGTTCCTAAAAAATATATACTCTTTTTATCCTTTATAAACTCCTTAATCAAAGAAGTCTTTCCTATCCTTCTTCTTCCATATATAACTATCAAACTAGCATTTTTCTTACTATATTCTTTATTTAAAAATTTCAGTTCATCATGCCTATTAACAAACTTTTTCATGTTATCTAGCTCCTTAAAAAATCATATATATATATTATATCCAATTATATATAAAAGTTATACTCTAAATTATAATAATTTAAAATATAACTTTTAGAAGTTTTATATTAATTAATGTATATAAAAAAATTACTAAAAAAATAAAAAAGCCTCTACAAGACTTTTTCTAACATCAATTTGGCCGATTGATTTAAAATTTTGTAGAAGGCTTTAGTATAAAAGAATTATATAAATTATATCAATAATTCTATATTAAGTCAATTATTAAATTAAATTTAATATTTTTAAATATTTAATTATTACCAATTCGACATTTGACACTGCATAAAATACTTATACATAAAAAAGTTATGCTTTAGATATTATCTAAAGCATAACTTTTTATATCTACTTTTTATTAATTTTTAATCCTTGAATGAATTGTTCCATTTCTTCTTTTCCATCTTCATCAGTATAATTTGCATTAACAAGTACAGCATATCCTTCTCTTAATACACAATAGAATTCTTGCTTATATACTGAACCATTTCCTAAGTCAATGCTGGCTTCTAATAAAGACCACTCTACATCATTTATTGATTTTGTAACTATTTCATCAGAAACAGTATATGGAACAGCTTCTAATCCTTTAAGTTGTTCTTGTATGATTCCTAAATACTTTTCACCACTATTTATACCCTGTAAAAATGATAATTTCTCAGATGTTATTGTTAATCCTGGGTTCAATGTTACAGACCCCAATTCATACTTATATTGCATTAAGAATGTAAGTGCTTTTTTTTCACTTAATTTATCAAGCTGCTCTTTCTTCTTTTCATCTCCATTTGCTACTAATTCATTTCCTGCTTTGTTTATCTCATCAATAGTCTCTCTATCCAGGTTAACCCATCCTTCTGGAAGCTTAGCTTCTAATCCAAAGTACTCATTAGTATAAACATTATCCTTTGTTTCTCCTAATGTTAGTTCCTTTTTATTTCCACACCCTACAGCTAATAATAAGCATAATGCCATTAAAAGCACCATTACCTTTTTAATTCTTTTCATAATTTTCCTCCTAAAATCATTAAATAGTCTCAAATACCACTTATTGTAGTACTATTTATTATTATATATTTAGTTCCATTATTTTGCAAGTACTTTTTAAAAGATTTGGTAAATAATTTCACATAATCTAATATTTTAATATTAATGTGAGCATTTCTAATCTCTTAGATTTATCTTCTCTAATAGCCAATACAGTATCTTCTTCTCATCTGTAATAATCTGAGCTCTACAAGTCATACCAACTTTTATTTCTTCCTTATTACCTTTATAGCTATATATAGGTATATTTTTAACTTTAGCTTGTACAGGATAGTAGCTGATTCCACTGTTCTTATCAACTATTGAATTTATTCCTATAGAAGTGATTTCACCTTCTATATATCCAAATTCTTTATATGAAAGTGCATCAAAGCTAAATTTAATTTTATCTCCAGTATTAATTTTTGAAATATCTTTATTAGATAAGAATATTTCAACCTTATAATAAGGATTTTCTTCAGATATTATAGATACTATTTGTTCTCCAACGTTAACTAACTCTTTACTGTTTATATCTCTAACAGTACTTATTTTTCCTTCTATAGGACTCTTTACTATATAGTCTTCTATAGCTAACTGAACATTTTCAAGTTCCTTCTCATATGCTAACTTTTGATCTTCATTTGATTTTATTGAATTATCAATCGCAACAATGTTATCCATAATAAACTGATTTATAAGAGTTGATGTATAAGCATGATTAGCTGAATACACCTCATTATTATTGTTTAATCTTTCTTTATCTAGATTGTATTTTTCAATAGTGTTATTTAGGTCCTTGATTTTTGTATCAATTTCTAAAAATAATTTATTCTTATATTGTTCTATTTCATTCTTTATCTTTCTTTCAGCAATATCAATTTCTTGTTTCTTATTATTATTTGAAATTGTTGATTGATCCATATCCATCTCTAGACTTTTTATTTGAAGTAGAACATCATTTATACTATTTTTGTACTTTTCAATCTCAATAAGGTAATTCTTATACTTAAGTAAGAATACTTCATCACCTTCATCAAAATAGTTTTTATCATCCTTTATGCTATTCTCAAGTTTTGTCCAACCACTGTTGTCATCCATAGTTCTCATCTGTTTGTTATACTTACTGTTTAACTGACCATTATAACTATCTTCTAATCTTTTTTGTTCATTTATTAATGTACTTACGTTGTCTAGATTCAGATTCTTTATTTTATCAAATTGTGCTTGATTACTATTAATATTCTTTTTAATAGTATCTAATTCACTATTTTTTTGCTGTAACTCTATATTCTTATTATTTTTTTCATTTCCTTTTGTATCTATCTCCCCTTGAATACTCTCTGCTTTATCAGTATCCCCTTCTGCTAAAGCCGTATTTTTCTGATCTATTAATGAATTTATAGTGTTTTGCAGATTAGAGATAGCATTATTTATATCTAAAATCTCATTTTCTAAGGCTGTCTTCTGAACCTCTAAATTTTTAATATTATCCTCATAAATTTTAACCTGGTCCTTGTACTGATAATAACTATTAAGGTACTTTTGATTCTTGTAATTGCTGTCATTTGAATCAAAACAATTTTTATTATCCTTTATTGATCCTTTAAGCTTGTTTAAATATTTTAGTTCTTCTGTTACAACACTCTTTTGACTATTTAATGAGCTTATCTCATACCCTAGTTCGATAACAAGCTCTGCATTATCTTTTAGTATTTTCTTAAGATCTGACATATAAGAGTTTTTATATTTTTCCAACTCTTTATTATAATTCTCAAGCTTTATCTGAAGCTGTTCCAATCCTATTCCTGCATCATCTCCAACTTGCTTTTCTTTATCTTCTAAATCTTTAGCAGCAAGCTTATTATTCTCGAGATTTTGATTTAACTTTTCCATGTTATTTATATAATCAATGTACTGCATATAATAGATATTATCGCCCTCAACATCTCCAAATAAATTTTTACCTTGTAAAATTGACTCTTTTAATAATCTATAACCTTCTATATCCTTCTCATACTCTTTAATATTTTTATTAATCTCCAAGTAAGAAATATCATTATTTAAAATACCTTTGCTTGATTCAACATTAACCTTATTTATCTCAGCTACTAACTTTGAATATTCAGCATTGAATTTTTGGTACTTGCTATAATACTCTGACTCTTCTTCACTATTAAAATAGTTTTGTTTATCTTCTATACTTTTTTTAAGGATTTTTAAATTATCAATTTCTTTCTGAATCTTAGATAACTCATTCTCTATAGAATCTTTTTTAACATCAAGAAGGTCATGATTTACTACAAATAAAGTCTCATCTTTCTTTACTAACTTTCCTTCTTGAATAAATTCCTCATCTATCCTACCCATAACCTTGCTGGTTATATCCCTGATATTTTCTGTAGGTCTAACAATTCCATTAGCTTTAACTACTATATCTAATTCCCCAAAATATGACCAAGCAATTCCAACAACTAATAGAGATATTACTATATAAATAAAAATTGCAGTAAAAGGATGAGGTTTGGATTCAAGAACTTCTCTACTATCAGATAGTTCATTAATGTTTTGAATTATATTCTTCATCTATTCCTCCTCCTTACTCTCAGTTTGCGTTAACTGATTTGTTGGAAAGATGTGACCAGTTGGTATTATCGGCATACTTGGTATACCTATTGGAATACTATTACTCTCCTCAGTAGCTGCAACCTCTTCCATTGCTTTTTCTATGGTCCCGTTCTCTGGAAGTTGATCTTTCCATAGATTAAAGTAATGACCTCTTTTATTTATTAATTCATCATGTGTTCCTGCTTCAAGTATCTTTCCTTTTTCCATAACATAGATTTTGTCACATCTCATTATGGTACTTAATCTATGAGCAATCATAATAGTTGTTATGTTTTCACTAAATTCATACATTGTCTTTTCTATAGCTTTTTCAGTTACTGAATCCAAACTACTTGTTGCCTCGTCCATTATTAATATGTCTGGCTTTCTTAATATTGCTCTTGCTATTGCAAGTCTCTGCTTCTGTCCTCCTGAAAGGTTTGCTCCGTTTTCTTCAACCATTGTGCTATATCTTGTTGGTTGGCTGTTTATGTATTCGTGAATTTTTGCTTTTTTACAAGCTTCAACTATATCTTCCATATCAAGTTCGTCGTTTCCAAACTCTAAATTTTCCTTTATAGTTCCTTTAAACATGAACAACTCTTGAGAAATATATGAAATCCTATCTCTTAGAGATTCAATATTTATGTCCTGAATATTACAATCATTAATTAGAATTTCACCTTTTTCACACTTATAGAAATTCAATAAGAGCTTTACCAATGTTGTTTTTCCTGATCCACTCTCCCCTACAAGTGCAATTTTCTCTCCTTGTTTTATATGAAGATTCAAGTCTTCTAATATAAGCTGTCTTGTTCCATATCTGAAGGATAAATTCTTAAAGTTAATATCCCCTTTAAGAGTTTTAGGATTTATCTTCTTATCTTCATTTTCACTTTTTTCAAGTTCTAAATCTAATATCTCACCTAATCTCTCTGCCGCAACCTTCGCTGATTTCAACTGTGGCTGTAAGTTTATTAAATTCTCAATTGGATTTAAGAAATATGCAAGTAATGCATTAAAGGCTAGAAGTTGTCCAATAGATAACTTTCCATTCATAACCTGATAACTTCCAATCCAAAGAATACATATTCCAAAAACTGCTCTCGTTAACCCTTTAAGTGATGATTGAGCATTGTTTATACCACCATTTTTAAACACGCTTCTAAGTAAACCAACAAATCTTTTTTCAGTTTCCAAATTAACACTTCTCTCAGCATTAAATGCCTTAACTGTTTCAATTCCATTCAATGATTCTACTAGATAAGATGTTAACTTTGCATTATTCTCCATTGTCTTTCTATTTACGTTCTCTAAAGGCTTATTAAATGCAAATACAATTATTCCATAAAAAATCAATGGTATTAGTGTAAGGAAAAACATCATACTATTCTGAAAATACAGTATAGCTCCTCCAACCACAACCATTATACTATCAATCATTATAGTCAATGTTGCACTAGATAACGCATCCCTTATTTTAGATGCATCATTAAATCTAGAGATTATCTCTCCAGTTTCCCTTGTTCCAAAAAAACTCATAGGTAGTTCAACTACATGGTTATAATATCCAAGCATCAGTGGGATATCAATCTTCTGCCCTAAGTAAATCAATAACTGTGTTCTGAATGCATTAATCACTATTTTAAATATAGTGAGAACAACAAATCCTATTGATAAAATATGCAAGGTCTTTTCTAATCCATAGGGTAATATATCGTCAATTATAAATTTAAAATAAAAAGAACCCATTATTCCTAGTAAGGTAAGAAGTATAGATCCTAAAAAAACATTAAGTATCAATTTTTTCTGTGGAATCATTAAATGAAAAAATCTTGAAAATAGTCCTTTTGTCTCGTTACCCTTTTTAAATGTTTCACTAGGAACCATAAAAATCAGGATTCCTGTCCATATCTTAAAAAATTCCTCTGGATCATATTTAACAATACCTTTTGCTGGGTCTGAAATTATAATTTTACTTTTAGATATTTCATGTATAACTACATAATGTAGTAATTTGCCATCTATAATTACATGTGCTATGGCTGGTAATGGAAATTCTGAGAATATATCCTCTTTCTCATTTGCTTTTACCCCTTTAGCTGAGAATCCTAATTGTTCTGCTGCTTTGATTAATCCATAAGCACTTGTTCCCTGTTTATCAGTTCCAGCAACCTCTCTAATCTTTGATATAGGTATCTTCAGCCCATATTGTTTTGAGATTGTAGCTAAACATGCTGCCCCACAATCTTTAATATCATGCTGCCGTATACAAACATATTTTTTAAATATATTCTTCATATGTATATTACCCCCTCGGTTATATAATTATATAAAACAAAGAATATTTTTACAAGGATTAAATTAAAATATTTGTAAAATAAAAATAGTATTTGACAAATTTTATTGTTAAATGTATAATTTACCTAAGCTTTTTTTGAAAAGAAGTGCATTATTTGTATATATTTAACTAATTAGGAGTGTTGGTTGTGAATATAAGAGAAAATCAAGAAATAAAATTCGAAAATCTACTTTCCTTTAGAGGAAAAATGACTCAACAGGAACTTACTAATGAAATGATGAAAATTGGTCAAGTTCTTAAAGACCTTGGCGTTAAAAAAAATGGACCAATAATTAGTACTACTTTCTCAGTAGAATTAATTGATGGTCAACAAGTTATGGATTCAGAATTTCTAATCCCTCTTGATAAAGAGGTTGAACTACCAAAAGAATATAGTTTTAAAAAAGTATTTCATTTAGTTAATGCATTGTGTATTAGACATAATGGCAATCCTAACTTAATACAAAATACTTATAATCAATTAAATACATTTATACAGGAAAATAGACTTCAACCAATCACTTCTGGTTACAATATACCAGTTAATGAAGTAACTGATCCATCTAAATTGGATGAAGTAATTATTGATGTTTATATTGGGGTAAACCCATGTATAATATAATTTTGTTATAAATTTTTGGCCAAATTTATATAAATAAAACAAATAAAACTAGGAGGTTTTAGTATGAAAGAATTGAATGAACTTGAATTATTAGAGGTTTCTGGTGGTGAGGACAAAGCTAGCTATTATGAAGATGCTCTTTATGAATTTGGTGTTTGGCTTGGTCGTGTTGCTTATCGTGTTAAAGAGGATTTTACCAACCAGCCACTTGGACCAATGACTCAAGATGTGCAGTCTAAGGGAAAAGGATCTAATTGGGAAGATATGGTTGAAATACCTTAATAGTATTATATTTTAAAAAGAGGAGGAACTAGTATTATGAGTTATAAATTAAATAATAATTTTACAAATCTTAATGAAAATGAAATGAATGAAATAAATGGAGGCGCAGTCGTAATACCTATCCTTATTGGTATTGGTAAGGTTATAAGCGCTGGTGCTGCTATATGGGGCGTATATAACATTGGAAAAGGTGCTGTATCTGGTTATAAAGACGAAGCATCAAAAGATACACCATAAAATATATAGTATTCAATATTCAATTTTTTATTAAATGTTGAAACTTTTACATGAGCTAGAAAGGTTTCAGCATATGAAGTTTCTACTTGAGAATGAACGTTTTCAAGTAGAAGCTTTTAATATTTAGAATGTCTTATTTTAAAATTAGATTTATCTGTTCTGAATAGAAAACTTTATGGTTTCATGTTAAATAAAATTAAAAGCTTTTATAATTTACCTTATAAAAGCACAATAAAATTGACTTGTTTTTTATTTTAAATTGACTAGTATAATACGAAGAACTAATTGTTTTATTCGGTTCAAACGATTCTCTAGAACAATGTAGTTTAGAGTGTGTATACATTAGTTTTAAATTTCATCTGGAGGTGTATGATGCGTAAAATATTATTCGTTCTATATATAATATTTAGTATAGGCACGCTATGGCAATCTATAGCTATTTTTAAATATGGTTATACTATAAAGGAATTATTATTTCTCATATTATATTTAGTATCAAGTGTAGTATATTTCTTCTGGTATCGTGAGTTTAAAAAATAAAGAGAGTAGATAAGTTTGATTAATATGGCATAAAATGCTCCCTCAAAGAAGTCAGAATTTCTACTTAAATGGAAAATAAATTAATGTATATTTTGAATATAATTCAATAGATGAGTATACAAATAGTGCTTTTTAAGGAAAGTGATGTTTTTGTGTTATAATAGTTCAAGCGTTGTCCTTAAAAACTTCTAGGTTTTGAATTAAAGCTGAATAGAAAATAATAAGACTAATTATATAAAAATTCTCTTCTATTTCTTTTATTTAGTAAAACCAATATTTGCATTCATATTATTTGTATTAATTGATGTTCCTTGCATTTAAACCTTAATAATAAATTTATAAGATAAATTAATTATTTTATTTAGTTAATATGAAAGTTTGATAAATAAACAAAGAATACAACCTTACAATAATTGAAACCACAGCCCTAAAAAGAGCTCCAGCTTTAATTATTATTCTGTAAACTCGCCCATTTGCCTAAACTTCTTATATCTCTTAGTAAATAATCTATCTGTAGTTTACATCTGTAATCTTGTTACTGTTTCATCAAAATCAGTTCTTATCTTCTCACATACTTCTAATTTATCTTTATATACACCACCTAGTGGCTCTATAATAATCATATCTATAATTCCTAAATTTAATACTACCTCAAATGTTATTTTTATTGTTTCTGCAGTTTCTGATGCTCTTGTTGCATCTTTAAATAATATAGAGGCAAATACCTCCAATGAACTAATTCAATTGATTGAATACTTAATCATCTAGACTTTATCTGCATATGTAATAATCATAGAGAGGTTTGATTAATTGTTATTTTTTTCAAAAATCAACAATACACCTTTTAATTTGAACTTAAGTTCTTTTATACTTCTTAAAATTACATCCACTAGCGTTAATTGACACATATCACAAGGAGTTGATAATATTGAAAATTTTAAAATCATTAAGACAACCTATAAATTATATATTTATATGGTTTATAATTTGGTTTTCTATAACATTTATTGCTGCTATTTTTATACCTGAGAAAGAGTTAACTCGAGATACTAAAACAATACTTACCACTGTCGCACTAATAATAACAATCTGGATATATCACTTATTATTGAAAAGAAAAAGTGAAAATCTAGCTTCATTCTGCAAGTTTAATAAATTAAGTTTTAGAAATGTAATATTAATTATTATATTTTCACTAACATTTGCATTATTAAAATCCCGTTTAGTATATATCATGAATACTTTATTTTATAATTTAAATATTGAATCGCACTACGACCAAGTAATTACCCGAATACAAAATTCAAGCAATTCTTATTTGGGGTTGTTTCAAGTAATCATAGTATTTCCTATATTTGAGGAAATATTGTTTCGTGGACTTATTTTTAATAGTATCAAGAAACATACTAATTTAATATTAGCTATTATATTGCAAGCACTTATATTTTCTATAATACACGGAAATATAACTCAAAGTATATATACATTTATAAGTGCAATAATTTATGTTCTAATTTATTTAAAAACAAATAGTATAATTTCACCTATATTAATGCATATAGTTTGTAATTTTGTAGGGACAGTAGGCATAACTCTTTTAATTAATTTACCTAACACAGTCTTTTATTTTACTTTATATTCATCTATAGTTATTTGTATTATTTCTTTTATTTTTATTCTTAAAACAAACAAAACAAAGTTTAATGAAATGTAAGTATGTTGTTTAATTATTTTGTATTTATCACAAAGAGTGATTGAATAACTCATTAAAAACTTAAAGAAAGGAGACTAGAAAAATGATAGATAACTTTATACATAAAATCAATGATCCTGATACACATATCATTATTAAAATAGTATTTATACTAATAGCACTAATTATTGTCGGTTTAGTTTATCAAATGGGAAAAGAACTAGGTCGAAGTATCGTTTCAGCTTGCTTTGAGATTTTCAGAAGTTTTTCTTAAAATTGTACATAGCTAAATTCACCAATTAAACACAAATGAAATAGATTTATGCTAAAAATAAGCTAATTATGTTGGATAAACTAAAGACGAGCATAATTATTAAAAGAAGGAGAATTAGAATGAAAAAGAAGGAATATGAAAGATGGAGTAAGATAAGAGAAAAAGGCAAACTTAAATATTTTTTAATATATATCTTACTGGGATTTGCACTTCCTGCTGGTATCTGTGCAGAAGTTTTTTCAAGAATTTTCGATAAAGAATTCACATTAAATGTTTTATATCAAACTAACTTTTATGGCGGTATTATAGGAAGAGTTATAGTTTTTGTAGTTATTGGGTGGTTGATTATAGGAAGAAGCGAATGGAAAAGAAATGAAAAAGCATGGAATAAAGAAAAAAATAAATTAATAAATACTGAACTAGATTAGTATTCAGTTAATTCATAAGAAGAGAGTTTAATGTGTTAATGACCCCAAAAGTTCTAACAAAGAGAGATTACGCCTTCTTTATACTATTTTTATTTCAACTTACTAAATGTTATAAACTCATATATATACTCTAAAAAACTAAAGAATAAATGCAAAAGGAGATTATCTATGAAAAAACAAGAAATTATTAACTGTACTATAAGTGATGAATTGACAATGTCTAAAAGAAGTATAATTATTACTTCAATTTTATTCTCAATAATTATCTATGCTATTATTGGTACTTTATACTCAATGATTTGGGATAAACCTTTTTGGGAGACTTTTTTTTACTATTTTGATAATAATAAATTGCTATGCCTTCTTACATTCATTGCCTTTACTATTGTTCATGAACTATTACATGGGCTTGGTTTTATAGTATTCGCACATGTACCCTGGTCTGAAGTAAAATTCGGTATTAACTATAAATATTTCACACCGTATACTGATTGTGATTCAATTTTAAATGTAATTCAGTTCAGAATTGTTTCAGTATTACCTGTGTTAATTTTAGGAATAATTCCAACAATAATCGGTATGACAATAGGTAGCATTTATTTAGTAGGGTGGGGACTGGTAATGATCTGTTGTGGTCTTGGAGACTTTGCAATTATATGGATGACAAGAGCTCTCAACCCTAAAATTTTAGTTAAAAGTCACCCTACCAAAATAGGTTTTGTAATTGTATCAAATTAATATGTAATTCGATTCATAAAATAGGAGAATTAAAATGCATAAAAAAACAAAAGATTTTTCAATAATACACTCAATATGTATTGTTGCACTATTTATACTTTTAAACATTACTATTGATATTATAGTTAGAATAATTTTAACCCAAAGTACTATTGACATTAGTAATCCCTTCATAAGAATTTTTATTAATATAACTTCTTTTATTATTATAATAAATTATGTCTGCAGAAAAGATAATTTTGAAATTAAAAATATATTTAAAAAGATAAATTGTAATATATTCATGATACTATCTATGTTATTTATTACTATTGGTATGAGAATTATTTTTACCGAATTAAGTAATTATATTGAAGTAGCTTTTCCTTTAGATAGTGAAAGTTATGTATATAATAAAAATGTATTTGGAGGAAATATAAGCTTATTAGGCTCAATTGTTGCTACTGTTTTTTTCGCACCAATATCTGAAGAAATATTTTTTAGAGGAGTAATTTTACGTGGTCTTTTAAGAACTTATAATAAAAAAACTGCTGTGTTTGTATCAGCAATTTTATTTGCATTGTTTCATTTAAACATATATGTTTTTATTCCAGCAGTTATTGTTGGATTATTTATAGGATGGACAATGATAAAGTTTAATTCAATAATTCCTTGTATATTAATCCATTCCCTGTATAATGGATTTCCAAGGATACTAAAATACATTTTTAATATTAAAATACAAGGATTTAATATTGATTCTCAAATGGTTGAATTTCAACCTCTGTGGTTTAATATATTAGGTGTTAGCTGCTTAATTGTTGGTTGGTTATTTATATTATTTTCTAATTATAATGGTACAAGCAATATTCATAAACTTAATGATAAATTCGAATTTTAGGAGATGATTCTATTGAAGACATTATACAAAAAACCCAATTTCATAGTATATATTGTATGTATACCTTTCCTATTAAGTGTAGGATTATCAATTTATAGTTTAATAACGCACAACTATCCTAAATTAGGTGTGATCAATTGTGGTTTTATATTAATTCCAATTATAATGATGAATTCATATAAAAGTTCCAAATTCAAATCAATAGTAAAATTCTATACCATATTTTTTATATTATTTTCTATACCTTACTTATATCTTGCTTTTACTGGAAGTGTTATTGATAAGCTAAGTTCACTAATTTTTATTATAACTATATGTTTAACTTATGTAGTGATAGATTATTTAAATAAGAAAGAAAGTAGGTCTATCAAATGAATTTATTAAATACTAAAACAAAAAAACAAATCTAATATTAATTATTGCATATGCTTTTTTAAGCTTTTCTGTTCTTTTTACAATACATATGTTATTAAAAAAAGACCCTTCAGATTTTGCTTATTTTTCTGTTCTCTTAGCAATATTCAATGTTTTTCTATATTTAATTAAAGATTTCTATAGTGACAAAAAAATTAAATTCTTTATGAATATATATTTAATATATATAATTATTAATTTACCACTTATTCTATATTGGTCTATCATTAGTGATTTGTTACCGTTTTTTTACTTCCCATTATATACATTAATATTCTGGATGTATTTAAGAATGAAATTCAAACATGTATAAGCAATATTAAATATACGTATAACCCAAAAGTTCATTAACCCAAGTTAATAAACTATATATTCTTTATTCTTTATAAGGAGGTATTATTTAATGAATATATTATTAGGAACAATTAGTGTAATTTTCGGAATTTCAGGTTTAATCTATACATATAAAAATAGAAACAAAGTTAAAGTTGCTGAAATCTTTTATCCTCAATCTAAATATGAAGTCATGGACGAAAAGAACTTTTTAAAACTTCAGAAAGTATTAGGTTTCTTATATTCATCATACATAATTATCATAGGAATACTAGGAACATTAGTTAATACAGATTTTTTTCTATTAGCATGTTTTGTTACTTTACTCTTCCCACTGTTCTTGGGTTTTGGTGAAAAGTACGTTAGAGTAAAATCATAAAATCACAAGGAGGAGGTCTTTAATGTTTAAAAACTTTATACTTGCTTGTATATTATTTATAATTTATCAATTAGTTTTAGAAGAATTTACTGGATTAAGAAGTAAAATACGATCAAAATTAAGTAAAGGCTTGTATATTTTTATTGTTTGTATAAGTTGTTCCTTTATATGTATATTAATTCTTTTTTTCACTAATTTTGATACATGTATTCCACAGGTAATAGTAATTCCATTAGGACTAGTTCTTCTATCTAATCATCGTTATAGCAAATTAATAAGTGATAAAAATAGCTCTATTTAAAAGAAATGTTGAAATAAATGCATTACCGTACGCCATTTGAACTTGTATCATATTAAATAATCCATAATTTACAAAATAAAATAAAATTATGTTATAATGTTTCGTAATGTATTCTATTGTGACGTAAGAGATTGGTGCAATATAGTATAATTTATTTGCTTTAAACTAAAAAGAAAAAGGGTGTATGAATTGAGAAAACATATTATGTTAGGAGCAATAATCGGATTTATTTTGATAATAGTATTTGCTATGATTTTTTTGTTGACAGAAAGTTTAAATATTAGCGGATTTTTTAAAGCACTATTATTTGGACTAGCAGGCTTAGGTTATTTTATATCTATAGAATATATCAAGTCTAAAAAATAAGTCTTTATACACAAAATTACTCTATATTGTAACAAAATACTACTATCTAAACCCCTAGATTTTAGTCTAAGTGTTTCTTTTTATTGTAAATTACAATATCAACATTATTTTTAAACAGAGCCATAAAAATAAATAAATTATATAGTAAAAGTAATAGATTATTTAAATAATAATCTACCTGAATCTATAGATGATTAAAATATAAGACAAGCCTAGGAGGATTTATATGAAACCTTTATCTTTAGTATTTGCTATTTGCTTTGCTCTGCTGGGTATACATAGACTATTTGGCTTAAATCAACCTTCTTCATCATTCTTCTATTTTACAGTATCAATTTTATCTATACTTACCCTTAAAATTGATACTAAAAAGAATAACAACTAATATCAAACTTACTCACATTCTACTGGAATTTAAGTGATAAAAATATACTATAAAATGGAGGTATTTTTATAATGAATATCCTGTGTTTAGGAAATTTTCTTGAGATGTTAAAGATAGCAATGCAATCCCCAAATGATAAGATGTATGTTTACGGATCCATTGCCACTATTATATACCTGATTGTTTTAGGGTTTATAGGACATTTCGTAATTAAGCCAATGATTATAAAATATAATATTTCTATTCTTAAAAATATCTTTTTTATAATTATTCCCATTGTAATATTAAGTGTAATTATAGTGCTATTAATTGATAAAAGTATATTAGATACTGATACATTTTATAAAAGAATGATATGGACTGGAATGACAGTAGGTCCTTGGATTACATTAGTATTTATCACAAAACGTGATTGAAATAACTTATTAAATACTTAAAGAAAGGAAATTAGAAAATGAAAAATAAAATAATTAAGAATCCTAATAAACATTTCATTACTAAAATATTATTTGTACTAATAGCATTACTTATAGTAGGTTTTGTTTATCAAATGGGAAAAGAACTAGTTCGAATTATAATTTCTTTTATATTTGCAATTTTGAAAAGTTTTTCTTAATGGTGTGGACATGTTAATCCCATTACTCCATAATATTTAAAGGAGGAATTTATAATGAAATTTACTTTTCTAATGATGTCTATACTTTTTTTAGGCATAGGTATTTTTAGATTTAAACGATCATCATTACTTTTATCAATATTACCTTTTATAGTTTCTATTATCAGCTTAGGTGGCTTTTTATATCTATATACTAAGTAATAAACATTTTCTCACATACTGCTGCGTTATCTTTATGAGCGCCACATCTTCCACCTTTTCCTATTATAATTGAAACTATAGTTTTATAGTGGTAAAATTAAGATAAATGATAATCAAAATGTAATAGAAATGAATAACCTACTAGAAATGATGATTAAATGCCAACTATAAGTATGTTTTATGGAATAATTATTAGAATGTATTGTGCACCTAAAGAGCATAACCCTGCACATTTTCATGCATATTATCAGGATTGTAAGGCAATTATTGACATAAATACATGTGAATTAATAGAAGGAAATCTTCCTAAAAAACAACTCAAATTAGTCTTAGCTTGGGCGGAGTTAAGAAAAGAAGAACTGCTTGCAGATTGGACTTTAGCCATGAATAGTGAATTACCATTTAAAATAGAACCATTAAAATAGGAGGTTAGTACCCTATGTATTTCTCTATTGTTGAGGTAAAACCATTAAAAGACTATAAATTACTCTTAACTTTTGAAAACGGAGAAAAAAGAATTTTTGATATGAACCCATATTTAAGTAAAGGTATATTTAAAGAATTAAAGGATGAAAATGTATTTAAAACAGTTAGAATTAGTTATGATAGTATAGAATGGAGTAATGAAGCAGATATTGACCCAGAAGTTCTTTATGAAGAAAGTACAGTATATAAGCCGTAGCTCTCCAAAAGAACTACGGCTTCATATATTATGGTAAAAATTATACATTATTCGAAGAACTCGCCCATTTGCCTAAACTTACTATATCTCTTAGTAAGTAAGCTATCCATTGTTTCCATCTGTAATCTTGTTACTGTTTCAACAAGGTTTGCTTTCATTTTTTCACATACTGCAGACTTATCTTTATGAGCCCCACCTAAAGGTTCTTTAATAATTCTATCTATGATTCCGAAATTTAATAATTCCTCAGATGTGATTTTCATTGTTTCTGCAGCTTCTGATGCTCTTGTTGCATCTTTAAATAATATAGATGCAAATCCTTCTGGTGAAAGAATTGAATAGATTGAATGCTCAAGCATCCAAACTTCATCTGCAACAGCTAGTGCTAATGCACCACCACTTCCACCTTCTCCTATTATAATTGAAACTATAGGCGTTTTTAGATTAGCCATTTCCATTAAGTTTCTAGCTATAGCTTCCCCTTGACCTCTTTCCTCAGCACCTATTCCACAATAAGCGCCTGGAGTATCAACAAGACATATAACAGGTCTATTAAACTTTTCAGCCTGTTTCATTAGTCTTAGGGCTTTTCTATATCCTTCTGGATGAGGCATACCAAAGTTTCTATAAATATTCTCTTTAGTATCTCTTCCTTTTTGTATTCCGATTACAGTTACATTAATTCCATTTAGAGTAGCTAATCCCCCCACGATTGCATGGTCATCAGCATATCCTCTATCTCCATGAAGTTCTATAAAATCATCGAAAACCTCTTCAATATATTCCATAGCTGTAGGTCTCTCATTTAATCGAGCGATTTTAACCTTCTGCCAAGCAGATAGTTTTGTATAGACATCTTCCTTCATAGAATCAAGTCTCTTTTCCATAAGTTCTATCTCTGCACTTAGATCTAGCCCTTGTTCTTCAGAAACTTTCTTTAATTCATCTATTTTATCTCTAAGATCATATAATTTCTTTTCAAAATCAAGTACCACACTATCACCTACCTCTAGCTTTAGATATCTTTTAGCGAACTTTGATTTTACATGTTCCATAATCTCAGCAAACCTTAAACCAATGTATAAATCTATTAGTGAGCTTAGATATCTGCATGCATTTTAAGAATCTTTCCTAAAGTTTCTTTCATCTTTCTTCTATCAACAATTTTGTCAATGAAGCCTTTTTCTAATAAGAATTCAGCACTCTGGAATTCTTCTGGAAGCTTTTGCTTTATAGTTTGCTCAATAACTCTCTTACCTGCAAATCCTATAAGAGCCTTTGGTTCACTTAAGATTATATCTCCCTGCATTGCAAAACTCGCTGTAACTCCTCCAGTTGTTGGATCAGTTAAAACAGTTATATACAATTGACCTGCCTCACCATGTTTACTCACTGCTGCACTTGTTTTTGCCATCTGCATAAGAGAGAACATCCCCTCCTGCATTCTAGCTCCACCTGATGCTGTAAACATAATCACTGGAAGTTTATTCTCAGTTGCATATTCTATAGCTCTTGTAACCTTTTCACCTACAACGCTACCCATGCTTCCCATCATAAATCCTGAATTCATAACTCCTATTACAGCTTTAACACCATTTATGAATCCCACACCAGTTACCACAGCTTCATTCTCACCAGTTTTCTCGCTGTATGCTCCTACTTTATCTTCATATCCTTCATATGAAAGAGGATTCTTACTTATCATATCTTTATCTAATTCAACAAATGTTCCCTTATCTATTACCATTTCAATTCTTTTTCTACTGTTAACTCTCATATGATGGTCACACTCTTTACACACCATAAGATTCTTATCTAAATCTTTATTATAAAGAATTGTTCCACACTTTTTGCATTTTTGCCACATACCCTCAGGTATTGACGGAGCATTTTCATCAATGGTAGTATCTTGAGTAATATTACCACGTTCCTCGTTAAGCAGAATCTTCTCTGATACTGCTTCAACAGTTGTAAGTTCAATATATTTACTTTTCTTCTTAAATAACTTCTTAATTCCCATATAATCACCAACCTTTTGCACGCACTACATGCGTAGTTGAGAATTGAGAGTTGAGAGTGAAATCTCCATCATTCTCCATTCTCAATTCTCCATTATTAAAGTACACCTTGAAATTTAATATTTTCTAACCAACTTATCAAATTTAAATCTCTTTAGACATAAATCTAGCAAGGTATCCTGTATCTAGATTGTTCTCAGTATAGTCTTTGTCATTTAGAATCTTTACGTGGAAATCAATATTAGTCTTGATTCCTTTAAGAACAAACTCTTCAAGAGCTCTTTTCATACGGTTGATAGCTTCATCTCTATCTTCACCATGTACAATAAGCTTACCAACCATAGAATCGTATGTTGGTGGTATAGTATATCCATTATACATAGCGCTATCTAATCTTACCCCATATCCACCTGGATAATTCAAGATTTCTACTGTTCCTGGTGAAGGCATGAAGTTTCTCTCAGGATCCTCTGCATTTATTCTACACTCAATAGCATGCCCCTTAATCTTCACATCTTCTTGTTTTATCTTAAGCTCTTCACCATATGCTACCTTTAATTGCTCTTTAACTATATCAACACCGGTAATCATCTCAGTAATTGGATGTTCCACCTGTATTCTTGTGTTCATCTCCATGAAATAGAAATCACCATGTTTATCTAATAGGAATTCAATCGTTCCTGCATTTTCATATTCAACAGCTTTAGCAGCCTTTACAGCTACATCACCCATTTTCTTTCTTAATTCTTCAGTAACTACTCCACAAGGAGCCTCTTCAATAATCTTCTGATTTCTTCTTTGAATAGAACAATCTCTCTCCCCTAGATGAATAACATTTCCATGTTTATCACCAAGAAGTTGAATCTCAACGTGTCTAGGATTCTCTATGAATTTCTCCATATACATTGTTCCATCACCAAAAGCTATTTCAGCTTCTCTTTTAGCTGTATTGAATGCATTAGCTAGTTCATCTTCTGATCTAACTATTCTTATTCCTCTACCGCCACCACCAGCTGATGCTTTTACTATTACTGGATATCCTATTCTCTTAGCATTTTCCTTAGCTTGCTCTTCATTTTCAACAACTCCATCACTACCTGGAATTACAGGTACACCAGCTGCTATCATAATATCTCTAGCGTTAGATTTATTTCCCATTCTTGTAATAGTCTCTGGAGTAGGTCCTATGAAGTTTATATTACAGTTTCTGCATATCTCTGCAAAATTAGCATTTTCAGATAAAAATCCAAACCCTGGATGAATTGCTTCAGCACCTGTTAAAACTGCAGCACTTATTATGTTCTTAACATTTAAATAACTATCTGCTGACTTTGGTCCACCTACACATACCGCCTCATCAGCTAATTGTGTGTGCAGAGCATCTTCATCAGCAGTTGAATATATTGCAACAGATTTTATCCCAAGCTCTCTACAAGCTCTAATAACTCTAACTGCAATTTCTCCTCTATTTGCTATTAAAACTTTTTTAAACATATCCTACACCCCTACTGCGAAAATAAGTTCAGCTTCAACTGCAGTCTCTCCATTAACACTAGCAATAGCCTTCCCGATTCCAGCTGGCCCTTTTCTATTTATAATCTCAACTTCAAGCTTAAGTGTATCTCCAGGAGTAACCTTTCTTCTGAATTTAGCTTTTCTTATTCCGCCAAAGTAAGCAATTTTACCTTTAAACTCATCTAAACTTAATAATGCAACTGCTCCTACCTGAGCTAAAGCCTCTATCATTATAACTCCAGGCATAACTGGTTCACCTGGGAAATGACCTTGGAAAAAGTGTTCATTCATAGTTACATTCTTATATCCTACAGCACTTTTACCTTCTTCTAATTCCTCTATATAATCTACAAATAGAAATGGATATCTATGTGGTATTATTTCCATAATTTCTTTTACATCTAATCTCTTATTACCCATTGATTACTTCCTCCTGATTTTCATGATAGGCTGATCATACTGAACCATTTCTTCATTCTTAACAAGAATTTCAACGATTTCACCACTCACTTCAGCTGTTATCTCATTCATAAGTTTCATGGCTTCTATAATACATAGTGGCTGTCCCTTAGATACCACGTCCCCTACTTTAACAAAAGCAGGATCATCTGGACTTGGTGAAGAGTAAAATGTACCCACTATTGGAGAATTAATATATTCAAAATTACTATCATCTTCTTTTTTTGTATCAACTTCAGCTATTTCTTCTTTAACTTTAACATCAGAAGTTACTGCTTCCACAGCTATTTCTCTTTGCTCTTGTTGAGTAGGGATAATTCTTTCGTTACTAACGACTCTTACTTCTCCACTTACTCCTTTAGACATCTTTATTTTTAAGCTATCCTTTTCAAGTTCAAATTCATTTAAATTTGAGTTACTGATTAAAGTAATAAGTTCCTTTATATTATTAAAGTCCATTCTTATTCACTCCATTTCTTCAATAATATTGATGCATTATGTCCACCGAATCCTAATGAATTAGAAAGAGTATAGTTAACTTCATGCTCTCTTCCAGTTCCCTTTACATAATCAAGATTACATTCTTCATCCTCAACCTGTAATCCAACAGTTGCATGAACAAAATTTTCTTGAAGAGATTTTACACATGCGATAGCTTCTACAGCTCCACTAGCTCCTAATAAGTGACCTATCATTGACTTTGTTGAGCTTACTGGTATTTTATACGCAGCATCTCCAAATACACTCTTTATTGCAGCTGTTTCATTTTTATCATTATGAGGTGTACTTGTTCCATGTGCATTTATATAAGAAACTTCTTCTTTATCTATTCCTGCTTCTTCAATAGCCATCTTCATAGCTCTTGCAGCACCTTCTCCACCTGGCGCTGGAGCTGTTATATGGTAAGCATCACATGTTGCTCCATATCCTACAACCTCAGCATAGATTTTAGCACCTCTAGCTAATGCATGATCAAGAGATTCAAGAATAAATATTCCTGCACCTTCTCCCATTACAAAACCTGAACGCTCTTTATCAAATGGTATTGAAGCTCTCTTTGGATCATTGTTTGCATTCAATGCTGTTAATGATGTGAACCCAGCGATTGAAAGTGGTGTAATACCAGCTTCTGATCCTCCTGTGATTGAAATATCTGAGAATCCATACTTAATATGTCTGAATGCTTCTCCAATTGCATTTGTTCCTGAAGCACATGCAGTAACAACAGTATTACATATTCCTTTTGCTCCAAACCTTATTGCAACATTACCTGCAGCAAGGTTGCTTATCATCATTGGTATCATAAATGGAGATACTCTAGTTGTATCTTTTGAAACCATCTTTTCATGTTCTTTTTCTAATGTTGATAATCCACCTATTCCAGAACCGATTATAACACTGAATTTTTCTTTATCTATCTTTTCTAAGTCTATATTTGCATCATTAATAGCTTCTTGTGATGCTGCTAATGCAAACTGTGTAAATCTATCTAACTTTCTAACTTCTCTCTTTTCTATATACTCTTCTGGATTAAAATCCTTAGCTTCTGCAGCTATTTTAACTTTAAACTTCTCAGTATCAAAACTCTCAATAAAATCTATTGCACATTTACCCTCTTTAACATTGTTCCAAAATTTATCTACACCTGTACCTAATGGTGTAACTGCACCAATTCCTGTAATTACAACTCTATTCACTTAGAACACTCCTCTCTACATTGCCATTCCGCCGTCAACATTGACGATTTGTCCTGTTATATATGCAGCCTCTTCACTTGATAAGAAAGCTACTAAGTTTGCTACATCTTCTGGCTTACCCATCTTCTTTAGTGGTACTGAATTTAAAATACCCTCTTTTACTCTATCACTTAATACATCTGTCATATCTGATTCTATAAAACCAGGTGCTATTGCATTAACTGTTATTCCTCTTGCAGCTAATTCTCTAGCAGCTGATTTAGTTGCTCCAATAACTCCAGCTTTTGATGCACAATAGTTAAATTGACCAGGATTTCCTGTAATACCAACTACAGAAGTCATATTAATTATTCTTCCACTTCTTTGCTTCATCATTATTGGTGTTATATGCTTTGTGAAGTTAAATACTCCTTTAAGGTTTACATCAATTACATTATCAAAATCTTCTTCTTTCATTCTCATAAGTAAAGTATCTTTTGTTATACCAGCATTATTAACTAATATATCTAATGAACCCATTTCTTTATGAGCCTCATCTATCATTTCCTTTACTCTGTTAAAATCACTAACATCTCCTTGTAGTAATAGTGCTTTAACGCCTTTGCTCTCTATTTCTTTCTTTAACTCTTCTAATTCAGGGTTTTCTCTTCTATAATTTATTACAATATTAGCACCTTTTTCAGCTAATTTTAGAGCAACAGCTTTTCCTATCCCTCTAGAACCACCAGTAACAAAAGCTACCTTCCCGTTTAACATAGCTATTCTCCTCTCAATTTACTTAACGTATTTTCTAATGTCTTTAAGTCTTCTATATTCATACAGTTTAGTTTTCTGTCTACTTTCTTAACAAATCCACTTAGAACTCTTCCAGGTCCCATTTCAATAAATGTATCTATTCCATCATCAATCATATTTCTAATTGATTTTTCCCAGTATACACTGCTCATTACTTGCTGTTTCATGATTTCTTTTATATCATCACCGCTGCTTAGTTTTTCACCATTCACATTCATATATATAGGTAATGACTTTTCTTTAAACTCAATATTGTTCATTTCATTGTAAAGATTCTCTGCAGCCTCTTTAAGCAATTTAGTATGGAAAGGTCCACTTACATTTAACTTTAAAGCTCTCTTTGCTCCCATTTCCTTAGCAATTTCTACAGCTCTATCAATAGCAGCAGTTTCTCCCCCAATAACTATTTGTTTTGGACAATTTAAGTTAGATATCTGTAATACATCATCTTCTTTTGCCTTATTAACTAACTCTTCAACCTGCTCTACATCAAGTCCGATGATTGCAGCTAATGTACCATCTATATCTTTAACAGCCTCTTCCATGAAAAGACCTCTTTTTCTAACAAGCTTTACACACTCTTCAAAGGATATCATTCCAGAGCTAACAAGAGCGGAGTACTCGCCTAGGCTCAATCCTGCTACTGCATGATATTCTATTCCCTCTTTTTCAAATGCTTTAAGGGCAGCTATGCTAGTTGTTAGAATTGCTGGTTGAGTATATTCTGTTTTATCTATTTTTCCTTCTCCACCATCAAAACAAATATCCTTTATTGAAAAACCTAATTCTCTGTCTGCAATATGAAATATTTCTCTACATTCATCTATATTTTCATATAGTTCTTTTCCCATTCCTGCATATTGAGCTCCCTGTCCTGAAAATATAAGTGCAATTTTACTCATTATCTTATACCCTCCACAACCTTACTAGCTTCATCAAATATCTCTTCTATTATTTCTTTACAACTTTGAGTCTTTTTAATCAATCCAGCAATCTGTCCTGCCATTACAGACCCCATTGCTATATCTCCTTCAACAACAGCTTTTCTTAAAGCTCCTCTTCCTGCCTCTTCAAATTCTTCAATAGTTACCCCTTGTTTCTCAAGCAACATCATTTGTCTTGATAATTTATTCTTTAATACTCTAACAGGGTGACCTGTAAATCTTCCTGTAGCAACAGTATCTATATCTTTAGCATTAATAACCTTTTCTTTGTACGCATCACAAACTGAACATTCATCTGCAACAAGGAATCGAGTTCCTACTTGAATTCCTTCTGCTCCTAACATCATAGCCGCAGCTAATCCTCTACCATCTCCAATTCCCCCTGCAGCAATAACAGGAATATTCACTGCATCAACAACTTGTGGAATTAATGACATAGTAGTTAACTCTCCAATATGTCCTCCAGCCTCACAACCTTCAGCAACTATAGCATCTGCACCTGCTCTTTCCATTCTTTTTGCTAAAGCAACTGATGCAACTACTGGAACAACTTTAATTCCTTCTTCTTTCCACATCTCCATGTACTTCCCTGGATTACCTGCACCTGTTGTTACTACTTTAACTCCTAACTCACAAACTAAGTGAGCAATTTCTTCAGCATATGGACTTAATAGCATTATATTAACCCCAAAAGGTTTATTAGTCTTTTCTTTTGTTTTTAAAATTTGCTCTCTTACCCATTCAGTTGGAGCATTTCCTGCTGCAATTATTCCTAATCCTCCTGCTTCTGATACAGCTGATGCAAGATTATGGTCTGCAATCCACGCCATACCTCCTTGGAAAATAGGATATTCAATGTTGAATATTTCACAGATTTTAGTATCAAACATAATGTTTCCTCCTTGACTTATCTTAAGAGAATCCATAGTTAAAATTTTATTATTCATACACCTTAGAAAAAAATATATTATTATTGCTAAAAAACTGAGTGTTTCTATGAATTTTGAGTATGTATAAATTTGGTTTTAACTTGAAATCTCAATATACATAAAGATAGTGCAATTATTATCTTAATATTTGTAATCTCACTTTTTAACACATACAAAATATAAGTCTACTATATTAAGATAACCAGACGAAAAGGAACATGGTCTTCATGGTTAATATCTATTAACAACCCTCTTCGTCTGATTTTCAATCATATCTTATATGCTTTTACTACTATTTCTTGCTTTCGATATACTTAACCATTTCACTTACAGATTTCATTCCTTCAACATCTTCGTTTGGAATTTCAATCTCAAACTCTTCTTCTAAAGACATTATTACTTCAAATATTTCTAATGAATCTACTCCTAAGTCATCAATTAACTTAGTCTCCATTTTGATTTCCTCTGTATCAATCCCTAATTGATCTGCTATAATTTCTTTTACTTTTTCAAATATCATGTTGCTTCCTCCTTAAAATTTAACATTTTGTTATATTTTGTTTAATTCTTTTATAATATATTCAAATAGTTTTAATAATATATTCAAATTATTTGATTATCAAACCTTTAAATAGAATATTAGATTTAATATTCTACTAAGGCATAACCCCAGCTTAATCCGCCTCCAAAACCGACCATAATTAACTTATCGCCTCTTTGGATTAAATTTTTCTCAACCATTTCATTTAAAGCAATTCCAATACTGGCTGCTGATGTGTTACCATATTCAGAAAGATTAGTAAAGAATTTATCATTATTTACTTTAAGCTTTCTAGCCGCAGTTTCAATAATTCTTGTATTTGCTTGATGAGGAACGATATATTTTATATCATCCATTGTTAAATTGTTATTCTCTAATACCTCTTTAACATTCTTAGCTATAACCTTAACTGCAAATCTAAATATGTCACTTCCACTCATTTTTATGTGGTCTAACTCTTCATCACTTTCAACACATAGGTTTCTTAGTGGTCTTGTTTTACAAGTTAATGACATTCCTGCTGCTCCATCACTATATATATCAATATCTTTGATACCAATATTCTCATCTGTTTGTTCTAGTACTACTGCTGAAGCTCCATCTCCGAAAAGCACACAAGTATTTCTGTCTTTCCAGTCTATCAACCTAGATAACACTTCACTTCCAATTACCAAAGCTTTTTTGTATCGCTCATCCATCATAAACTGTTTAGCAATTTTTAATCCGTAGATTAATCCTGTACAGGCAGCTGTAATATCAAATGCAACAGCATTATTTGCGCCTAATAATCCTTGAACTATACATGCAGTGCTTGGAACGTGATAATCAGGTGTGGTTGTTGCTACAATTATCAAATCAATATCTTCTGGCAAAATATTATTCTTATCAAGAGCATCTTTTGCTGCTTTAAATGCTAATTCTGAAGTATCTTCACCATCTGATATTCTTCTTTTTGATATCCCCGTTCTACTTTCAATCCATTCGTCACTAGTCTCAACAATCTTTTCTAAATCGAAATTAGTAACTATGTTGTCCGGAGTATATTGTCCTGTAGCAATGATTTTTACATTCTTCATACCTACTCCTTCTTTCCAGTTCTTTTAATATTATAATTACTCTTAAAGAACTTATTTAATTTTTCTAATGCTGAGTTTAACACAACTTCTTCTTCTTCTGTTAACCCCTCTATAGTATTCTTTATCATATCTGTATGAAATTTTTCATGTACTCTAAAAGCTAACTTCCCTTTTCTTGTTAATGATATCTCAACAACTCTTCTGTCTCTATCACTTCTCTGTCTGTTAACATATCCTTTTTTAACAAGATTATTCATAGCTATTGTTAATGTCCCTACTGTAATCCCTAAATCCATGGCAATTTCGGACATAGTTCTACTTCCATACATCCCAATTTCCTCAATAGTATGGATTTCTGTTATTGATAAATCATTAAACTTACCCTCCGCAAGAGCATTCTGTTCAATTATCAATATATCATTAAAAAGATCAACTAATAATTCATTTAATACCGCAAAAGATTTGTTCACATTTATCACCTTATCTAGAATCTTTTTTATTACTTTGATAATCAAAGTATAGCATAAAATCACTCTTTGTCAACACCAAAAAATGTAAGTTCAGAAAATTTTAATATTATACTCATAATTATTAACTTTTAAAATTGACAGTTTTTTTGTTATAATTATCCTATAATTCAAATATAAAGGAGTGGTATCGTGGCTAAAATCTTAATTGTTGAAGATGAGGAACCTATTCGTGAACTTATAAAGATGAATCTTTCAATGGTAGGCTATACTGTTGAGAGTGCCTGTAATGGTGAGGATGCTCTTTTATTGATAAATAACACTGGTTATGATCTGATTTTACTGGATCTTATGATCCCCAAAATCGATGGCTTTTCTTTAATGAAGAATATATCAAACTTAAAAATACCAGTGATTATTGTAACAGCCAAAGATAACATAAATGATAAAATTAAAGGCTATAATCTTGGAGCTGATGATTATTTAGTTAAACCTTTTGATAGCATGGAATTATTATTAAGAGTTAAAGCTTTGCTTAAAAGATGCCCATCTGATAATATTCAAGCCAAAGAAATTTATACCTTTGATGATGTTATCATTGATATACACAAACATTCAGTGACAAAGGATGGAAAAGAGGTAATTTTAACTTTAAAGGAATTTGAATTATTAAAAGAATTGATCTTGAACAAAAATATTGTTCTTTCTAGAGATTCACTTATTAGTAATGTTTGGGGATATGATTATCTTGGCAATACCCGTACTGTAGATATGCACATACAAAAATTAAGAAATAAACTCAATACAGAACGAATTAAAACCATATTTAAAATTGGTTATAAACTTGAGTATTAACCATGAAATTTAAATATAAAATAGTCCTTATGTGCCTTACTATCTATACTATAGCATTACTCTCAATTAACTTTCTCATATCTAAAAATACATATGATAAAATGCTTAATACTGAAATTACAAGAAACCTAAATTTTGAAGAAACAATATATTTAAGTCTTTCTTTCAGTTTAAAATATAATCCATCTATTGAAAAATCTAATTCATCTTTTTATGATTTTTCCAAACAATTTGTAAACTCTTGTGGTAATTCTGCTCTGCTGGTATCTATAGTGACTCCCTCTGGCAGAACTATCGCTTCAAACTCTTCCAAAAATATTTCACTTGATAAAAGTGAACTGACTAACATTAATCAACTTGATCGCTCTTTTATTTTGAAGCATATCAATAAGAATTACTATATGTTTGTTTATCATAAATTTACTTTTAATAATAAGCAGTATTACTTAAAAACAATAAGAGATATTTCAGTAGTAGATTCAGTTTCCAAAGAGAACTCTAAAGTAATTCTTAACATAAGTTTAGTTGTTTCAATAATTATCATTATTTTAACTCTTATATTAACATCTATTTTAATGAATCCTATAACCAAACTTACTAAAATTGTAAAATACATATCATCTGGTAATTATTCTAAGAGAATTAACCTAAAACACAATAAAAATGATGAATTAGGAGAATTATCAAATTACTTCAATATCATGGCTGATGTTATAGAAGATAAGATTTCTACATTAGAGGATGAAAATCAACGAAAACAAAGTTTCATAAATAATCTATCTCATGAAATACGGACTCCCTTAACATCAATTATAGGCTTTTCTGACCTTTTAAAAAATATGGATTACAATAAGGAGTCTTTTGATAAAGGTTTAAACTTTATTAATTCTGAAGGAAAAAGATTGTTAAATATATCAAAGCTTCTCTTACATATTGCTAGATTGAAGGAAGAAAATATTGAATTTGAGAAGGTAGATTCTTCAATTCTTTTGAAAGAAATATATGATACTATGAAAATAAAACATAAGAGTTCTAATATTTTGTTAGAATTACACCTATCATCAGAAAACTATCTGTTTAATATAAATAAAGATATGATTACACTAGCTATATGCAACCTAATAGATAATGCCTTTAATGCTTCAAAAGAAAATGATTTAATAGTATTTGGTACTGCTGAATATAATAATAAACCTTGTATATTTGTTAAAGATAATGGAATAGGCATGAACGAAGATGATATTAATAAAATATTTGATCCTTTCTATAGAATTGATAAAGCACGTTCTAGAAAAAACGGTGGTGCTGGTTTGGGATTATCTATATGTACAGAAATAATGAATCTTCATGATGGAAAAATAATAGTTGAAAGTAAATTAAACAAAGGCACAACCTTTTATCTTATATTCTAAATACAGCTTTACAACTATTTTACATCTAAAATATAAGAATTATATTTCCATTTGTTAACATTATTGTAGACAATATAGATAAACTACTTCAACTATAAGTTATACAAGTCCATAACTCCTTAATACGTAGAGATTTTGGAACATGTATACTTAAGTTTCAGTATAGTTTATCTATACTTAAGGAGGTATAAAATGAAAAAAAGATACTTTTTAGTAATACTTTTTGTATGTATTACATTGATAGGTTGTGGTAAAAAAGGAATAGATGAAGGAGTTGTTTATGATGCATCAACTTCATCAGAAAAGCTTGAATCTAACTCTAATGATTCTTCTTTAAATGAGGAGTCAGAAGCTTCCACCTCAGAAGATTCTAAGAATATAGATGCTAAAGGACTTCATAAAATAATCTTAGATTCTATTGAGCTTGCCAAGGAAACTAATAAATTTAAAACTTCTGATAAAAATTCTAATGAGAATGTTGATGAATATATATCTGATATTGTTTCATATGTAAATAATGTTGTTAATGAAAGTCTTGATGTGGCTTCTATAGATTCTGAAAAAATTGATATAGAAGGTATGACATCTTTTATTGAATCTGTAGTTAAAGCGTCTCTATCAAATGCTACAAAAGATGATTTAATATCTAAGAATAATTCTATTCCTGAATCAGAATATACTATAGATTTATTATATGACTCAGTATTATCAAATAATAAAGATTTAGTTCTAAGGATTATCCTTAGCGATGTAGTAGATATTAATTCTAGAACTACCGAAAGTACGCATGTTTTATCAGCTGCTTTGGTTTTTAAAAACTATGAAATGGCATCATTGTTATTATCCGCAGGAGCTGATCCATATGAACTAAATTCTGATGGAATAAGCTTTTATGATCAAGCAATGTCCAGTGATTCTGAAAAGCTTAAAAAACTATTTATTTATTTTTCTGAAGAATAATAAAAACAGGGGGTTATTAAAAAGAAATTGACAATTGAAAATTGAAAGTGGAAAACGATGGATGATTCTCACTAATGTGAGAATCTACATTTTATTGTTCTTTAGATAAAAAAAGGTTTACTCATTTTATCTTTGATAAAATATTGTACTCTAAATACAATGTTTCATCAAAATGAAACGAGTAAACCTCTTGTTGTTAATGGAACAATAAGATTAAAATTTCTCGTAGAGAAATGTCAATCGTTTTCCGTTTTCCATTTTCAACTCTCAACTATGTTTTATTTTACATTCAGTTTCCTATACCTATTAAACGCTGCTGCAATTTCATTCTTTCTTGGTATAGCAAGATTTCCAGGATGTCCTTTACTAGATGATATCTCATCTAATCCTTTATCTTCTATAATAGTATATATTCCATTGATTATATCTTTTAAATTCTTTCTATCGTCTATAAGGTTCTTTATAGAGTATTTTATTATTTCTGTTATAGCATTTGTCTGGCTTCCACTAATTATCTGCTCAACAGATGATAAATCAATCTCATCTTTATTTATTAGTATTTTGCTTAATCCCTTAGATTTTATCTTACTCTTTCCTTCAAGTCGCGGAAAACTATTCTTCATTATAACTCTATTACAAGATATATCAAAAGCTTCTTCATTATTAAATACTTCTTCTTTCATAAATAACTCTTTAGCTTTATCCGTTACATCTATAGCTCTATACTCATCCATCATTATTACTGTATCAGCTTTATGAAAATATTCTCCAGAGCTTCCTATTACTAAAATACTTGATATCCCATGTTTTTCATGTAGCTCCTTAACTCTATCAATAAAAGGAGTAATAGGTTCCTTATCTTTATGAATCAGCATTTTCATTTTATGATCTCTTATCATAAAATTTGTGGCACTTGTATCTTCATCAATAAGAAGTGTTTTAGCCCCAACCTCTAAAGCTTCAATTATATTAGATGACTGTGATGTACTTCCACTAGCATTTTCACTTTTAAATTTATAAGTATCTTTTCCATTAGGAAGATTATTTATAAAAGATGAGATATTAACCTTCTCAACACTTCTTCCATCCTCTGCTCTTACTTTAACTGCAGAGTTATCCATAATCACAAATTCTCTACCATCATTAGCTATATGATTATATACTCCTAATTCAAGAGCTTTTAATAATGTGGATTTACCATGATATCCACCACCAACAATTAAAGTAACTCCTTTTTTAATTCCCATTCCACTTAATTCTCCTCTATGTGGGCAATTAAATGTTATTTTCATTGATTCAGGAGAAATGAATTTTATAGCCCCTTCTTTCATAGGTCTTTGTGATACTCCACTTTCTCTAGGTAAAATTGAGTTGTTAGCAATGAATGCACAATATCCCTTCTTCTTTAATTCTTCTCTAATATACTCTTGATCCTCTGCAAGCTCTATATGTCTTGCCAAAGAACTCTCATTAATATTTTTAATATTTATTGATTTTTCAATAATCTTTGGTAAATATCCTAAAATCATATCAGAGGCTTCTTTACCTGCAATTTTTCTACCAAAAGCAGGTAGTCCTATCTCTAGCCTAGCTTCAATGGAATTTTTATTAATTTTTATAGATGTTCTATCAATTACTTCTTGACCAGGTCTATCAATTCCTATGAGTCCGCTTTTCCCCGATCCACTTACTCTATCATATATAGAATAAATGTTATTAGATATTATTCTTGTTAAATAGTCTTTAAAGGCAATCTCTCTAATCTTATTTTTGTAATATTTCCCTGGAAATCCATGCTTGTTATTTTCTACAATTATTCTAATTTTAGATGGTGATGCAAATGGATCTCCTTGTATATAATCAAACCTAATTTCAAAAAAACCTAAGTTAAAACTTTGCCCTTGTATCTCTTTATATGCTTTATAGCCTTTTCCATTTAATCTTTTTAACAAAAGCTCTTTTAAATCATCGTACTCTCTCATAACATACCTTCTTCTACTTAATCATTCTTATATATTCTGCAAGAGTCTTACTCTCTATACGTCTTAAAGATAATGCTCCGGATATTATACTCATTAAATTTACACCTATAAATAATATTGCTATCAATCCATATGGAATACTATAAATAATATTACTGTTATGCTTTATTATAAGGACTATAACTCCCCCAACGATTGTACCAATGGTAGAACTAATTAATCCTAAATAGAACCCTTCTAAAATTACCATTCTTTTTAATTGATTTTTGGTCATTCCTACAATTCTATAAATACTTAATTCCCTAGCTCTATTCATTATTAATTCATTGGATGAATTCATTATGCTTAATACTGAAATTAAAGTAATTATAAATAAAATAATAATTGTTATTATTACTGTATCTCTTTGATAATTATTGTATTTTTCTACAGATGAAGGGGAAAGTATTTCTCCATGTTTCTTAGAGGCAATTCTTTTAATCTGTGAAATCATTTCTTGTTGTTCATTCAGAGTATATCCATCATAAAAATCTATATAAAATTGGTTAAAGAATTTATAATTTAAATACTTATTCATAATAAAATTATGCACATATATATATGGTTTGGTGTTATTATTATCATCAGAAACAATACCTATAACTTCAAAATTCATTGGTTTGTAATTAATATCATATGTTCCCAAGTATGGAAAGCTAATTTGAATATTATCCCCAACCTTAAGCTCATTAAAGTCACTATATTTTTCTGCAAATACTTCATTCACAACTACTTTTCTTTGACGAGCTAACTCGTCCATAACAGTCCTACCAATTTTCTTTTTAACATCCTTAAAAATATTTTTTTCAATACCAATTACATTTGCCCTAAGATAATTATTATCATTCATTGAATACTTAACATTAATATTTTTGGGATATCCTTGAGTTATATCTACATAAACTTCCATGTTTTGAAAAGAAGAAACATCTTTAACTCCTTTTATTTTTGAAAGCTTTTCAAGATCAAATGAAGTAAACCACATATCGTCTGTTTTTATAATAAGGTCTGTATTCAATTTATTCAAATTCCCCATATCATAAGGAGATGTTTGAATTATTGAATTTATTATTATGAAAAACACAAATGCTGTGCTTATAAATATTATTCCTTTTTTAACTTTCTTAGGATTACTCCATAAATTTTTAATAGATAATCGTGTTGTTATTCCTATCTTTTGCATAATTGAATACCAAAACTTGTTATATCTTATATCTTTAATATATTTTATCTTTGAGTTTATAGTCAACATATCAAAAATATTCATGCCATCAACTCTTATAATATTCATAACAGCAATTGTTATAATTAATATTACAGAACAAACACCTACTAATAACAGATTTGATACATTAACTGCATTAATGGGTAAATATATGTTACATATCTCTAATACCTGTATCATTGGTATATATGCAACAACTCCAAGTACAATTCCAATAAATATTGCTTTAATATTCATAAGTATTATTTCTAAAATAAACATTTCATACAATTGTTTTTTAGTGCATCCTATAGCTCTTAATATTCCAATATACCTTACTCTTTCATAATTGAAATTCACGTAAATATTATTTAAAATTAATGTTGCTGCTAGAATTATAATTAAGGCTATGAGAACTTTATACACTTCAATAATCTTCATATTTTCTAATTCATTAATATAATTGATGTTAATAATTATATTATCTTTTGATATATTATTATACTTTATTAGGTCCGTTACAATTGTATCTATTTCTTTTATATCTTTAAATTTAATATAAACATCATATTTCTTTTTAGAAGAATCAATATCATTTATTTGTTTCTTGCTTACTAAACCTACTGTCAACTTAGTATCCTTTTTATGTTTTCTATTATTTAATAATCCAACAATCTTATAGTAATTAGGTAAATCACTTAAATAGTCGTTATCATTCAAATTTGAGTTATTCATAGTAACATAATCTTTTATATTCTTTTGTGTCTCTGGATCTAAGTATTCTAAAACCCATTTTTCAAATGCGATTTCATTTTTTTCTCTTGGGTACATACCTTCAATTAGTTCAATATTCAATAATTCTCTACTTATTTCATCATAATATCCAATTCTTGCAGCTATATATTTTTCAGAAATTTTATTAACAGAATAGTTATCTACTACTCCAATCTTCTCAATATTTTTATTGCTCTTGATTATATTTAGTTCATTACTATTAATATCAAATATTTTTATATGATATTTACCATAAAGACTTTCAACCTGATTAATTTTCTCCATAACCATAGCATCGCTTATAAATATAAGCAATGAAATAAGAGCTATTACTGCCACTGTGGTTATAACTATTGATTTAGATTTTACACTATTAGAATATAATATCTTTCTATTATTAAAAGATTTATTATTATCTAGAAACAAATTAATTTCCCCCTATTATTCTTCCATCAACTAACTTTATAGTTCTATCTGCATGTGCAGCAATAGTAGGATCATGTGTGATCATAATTAATGTTTGATGATATTTCAACACTGATAGTTTCATAAGGTTTATTACATCTTTAGCTGTTTTAGTATCAAGATTCCCTGTTGGTTCATCTGCTAATATAATAGATGGTTTTGTTATTAATGCCCTTGCAATCGCAACCCTTTGTTTTTGTCCTCCTGACAAGGAACTAGGATAAAAATTAAGCATATCTTTTATATTCATAAAACCTACAATCTCATCAAGATATTTAGAGTCAACTTCTCTATTATCTAATTCTAATGGTAGTAATATATTATCTTTAACAGTTATAGTTGGTATAAGATTATAGAATTGAAATATATATCCAATTTCTCTCCTTCTGAATATTGTTAATTCTTCATCACTCATTTTATATATATCTTTATTGTTAACTATTACTTTACCTTCATAAGGCTTATCTAACCCGCCTATTAAGTTCAATAAGGTACTTTTACCTGAACCACTAGGACCTGTTATTGCGATAAATTCTTTCTCTTTAACAGATAAGTTAACACCTCTTAATGCCATGACTTTTGTATATCCCTCAGTATATATCTTACTAAGGTCTTTTACTTTAACAACTTCCACCTTATATCCCCCCTTTTATCTCTTAGGAAATACTATAGTAAATTCACTTCCCTTATTTACCTCACTTTTTACCTCTATATATCCATCGTGTTTTTCTACAATTACCTCTGATAAAGATAATCCAATTCCTGTACCATTTCTTTTTTGATCATTTCTAAGAGTATTTTTCCCTTGATAAAACCTATTAAATATTTTAGGAATATCTTTTTCATGAATCCCTACCCCATTATCTTTAATAGAAATTCTTATTAGACTTTCTCTCTCTTGTAATATAACATCAATATTTCCACTTTCTTTAGTATAATCGATAGAGTTTTTTATAATATTTCTTATTGCCTCTCCAAGCCATCTTCGATCATGCTCTAGAAATACGTAATCACTATCATAATATAAAGAAAGATTCTGCTTTTTAATGTTTGCATTATATTTTAAAGCTGCTACCTCTTCAATAACAGTTTTAGATAGATTATACTCTTTTTTATTTATCTCAATTACACCGGTTTCTAATCTAGTTATTTTCAATAAAGATTGTATTAACCATTCCATTCTATCAATCTGCACAAGACTTTTCTCTAAAAAATCAACAGCTACTTCTTTTTCTTCTAATGTTCCATCTAAAAGCAATTCATTAAACATCTTTAAAGACGCAAGTGGAGTCTTTAATTGATGTGATATGTTGGATATCATATCTTTCAGGAATTCCTTTTCTTCTGTTAGCTGCTGAACTGTTCTCTTAAGTCTCTTACTCATTTGGTTAAATTGAAAAGATAGTTTTGAAATATCTCCCTCTTTTTCATTGCTAATAACTACAGCATAGTTACCTTCTACAATTTTTTCTGCATTGTTAGTTAGTTTGTTTATAGATTGATATAATTCTTTAAATACTGCACGTATTGATATGAAACACAATATAAATAATATTATTATCATCAGATTAATTGAATATTTTGAAACACTTACTATATCTAATATACTGTCATACTGCTGTATTTTATTACTATCCCTATATCCATATTTCATAAACACATTTGTTCCTCTTTGAATGTAACTATCATCTAACTCTTCAGTTAAACTATCATATACTACTTTTTCCATTTCGGGATTTTGTGCAACTACTTTTCCCATGACGTGGAATGTCCTTTGATTTAGTCTATATGTCATTTTATAATTTATTGAAATTAATAGAATGTTAACTGCTATAAAAAATATAAAAAATATACCTAATATTTTTTTTATAATCTTCTTAAACTCAGGGTTTTCATCTAGCATTATATTCATATCTATTTGCTCCCTTGATTCCATTTATAACCTAATCCTCTAACCGTTATTATAAACCTTGGTCTAGATGGATCATCCTCAATTTTTTCTCTAAGTCTTCTTATATAAACAGATAATGTATTATCATCAACAAATTCACCATTTATATCCCATAGCTTCTCAAGTATTACATTTCTACTTAATGTCTTTTGAGGGCTTTTCATAAACATTGCAATAAGTTTATATTCCATAGTAGTTAAGAAAATTTCTTTTCCACTTTTCATTAATTTTCTTTCCATCAAATTTAATATTAAATTCCCAGAAGAAATCCTATCAATATATTCACTAGATTCTTTTTTCATATTACTTCTTCTCAAAGCAGCTCTTAACCTAGAAACTAATTCTCTTACTCTAAAAGGTTTTGTAATATAATCATCTGCGCCTAAATCCAATCCTAATACTATATTAACTTCTTCATCACATGCTGTAAGAAAAATTATTGGTATTTCTGATTTTTTTCTAATTTTTTCACACAATTCAAATCCATTTCCATCAGGTAACATTACATCTAAAAGAACTAAGTCAAAATTATCTTCTTCAAAAGCTTTTGCTCCGTCACTTATACAATTTCTAACTTTTACATTAAATCCTTCTTTCTCTAATGTATATTTAATTCCAGTTGCTAACGATTCATCATCTTCAATTACTAGTAATTTTTCCATACTTCTCTCTCCTTAAATAAAAAATATTTACATTTACCCTTTATAAAAGTATACCATAATAAAATAAGACACGCCTTAGCATGTCTAAAAATTATTGTATTCCATTCAATAAATAGTATATAGAACAACCTATTTGTATAAACCAGATTAGCAAAACTAATCTTCCTAACATTGCAGTTGTTTTTCTAATTATATTACCTTTAGACATGAAAGCTATTATTGCTAATAAAACTACAATTACAGTAGCTATTAAACATACATTTAATAATGATTCACTTAATATTCCTAACATGTTTACAATATCCATAAAATAATCACCCTTAAAATAAATTTATAAAAAATATAGTATTATCAATTTTCATCGTATATATATTTATCTATCATTTCTATTAAAACTTTAGTAGTATAATATCATATTTTAACCTTATATTGTATAGGTTTCGCAAAACAATCTTATTAATATTATTTCATGTTGACATTATATTAACACTTTTTCCTCAAAAATCTATTTGTGATTATTATTCTATCTGATATAATTAAATATGTTTAAATATTGATTGCTTCAAATTAATATAGAAAGAGGTGCATAAATGAGTACTTTTATGCTTGGTTCTAAACAATTAAATTATACTATTGTAAGCAATATTTTTATTGATAAATATATGGCTGATGCTCGTGGTGAATATATTAAGGTATATTTGCTAGGATTAAAGTATTGTCAAAGTGGAGAATTAGGAGCTACTTCAAATATAATATCAAGCTCTTTGAATTTATTAGAAACTGATGTGTTAAACGCTTGGAAATACTGGCACGAGAAAGGAATTATCAACCTTACCCCAATTGATTCAAATGATAATTATAAAGTAGAATTTTTAGATCTTTCTAATTGTAACGTTTCAGAAGTTGATCAATCAGTAAATTTATTGCATGAATTAGATAATTCTTCTGTTAAAAGTATGTTCTTTGAGATTGAAGCCTTCATAGGTAGACCCTTATCTTCAAAAGAAATGACTACTTACCTAGGTTGGCAAAAAGAATTCAATTTTTCTCCAGAACTAATCTTATTATTAATTCAATATTCCGTTTCTAAAGGAAAGACAGATTTTAGATATATTGAAAAAATCGCCATCGCTTGGCATGATGCTAAAATTTCAAGTATAAGTGATGCTCAACAATTTATTAGACAAAATGAAGATAAACGAATCACTATGAGAAAAATTCTTAAATATCTTGGCTTGAGTTCTGATAGTATTGCTAAACCGCAAGAACAAATACTAGAAAAATGGATCACAGTTTATAATTTTCCTATTGAGATTATTTATAAAGCATGTGATATATGTTTTGAACGTTTAAATAAAGCTGAATTAAAATATATTGATGCTATTCTTAATAGTTGGTTTAAAAATAATGTTAAAACATTACAAGATATTGAAAGAGTTAATAAAAAATCATTTAAAGCTACTTCTACTCGAAAAACTAAAGGAAGTTTTGGTGATTTTGAGCAGAGAAATTATGATTTTAAAGAATTAGAAAAAAAATTATTAGGATGGTCAAATGATGATTAAAGGATATCAAGAAAAAGTTCTTAATCTATATGAGAAAAAAAGAAAAGCTAATATAGATCGTTTAAAACAAAGAAAATCAGAAGTTTACGCAAAAGTTCCTAGAATCAAAGCGTTAGATAGTATGATTACCAAATCCTTTATTGATTTATCAACAAGCCCTTTTAAAAACATACCAAATATAGACACTTATATACAAGATTTAAAATCGAAGATTACAGACTTAAGAGTAGAAAAAAGTGAGCTTTTAGTTCAACATGGATACCCTATGGATTATCTAAATGAAATCTATGAATGTACTAAATGTGGTGATACTGGATTTATAGGACCTAAAAGGTGCGAGTGCTTTAATAAAAATCTTGTACAACTATATTATGTTACTTCTGAACTTAAAGATATACTTGTTGCTAATAATTTTTCAACATTTAGATTAGATTATTTTGAGAATCATAGATTCAAGAATATGGATAGTCCAAGGAAAAATATTGAAAGAATTTTAGCAAAGTCGAAAGAATATATAAGAGATTTTCCATTTAGTGATGAAAATCTATTCTTTTATGGTAGTCCTGGTACAGGAAAAACCTTTTTAACTAATTGCATAGCAAAAGAGCTTTTAGATAACGGTTATTTGGTTATTTATAAAACATCAGAGGAATTAATTGAATCCTTAAAGGAAATTAAATTTAATAAGGATAAGATTTTAGAAGATGCTCTAATTAACTGTGATGTTCTTATAATAGATGATCTAGGTACTGAAGCAGATACAGATTTTACAAGATCTGAGTTATATAATCTCCTTAATAAGAAAATACTAAATAACAAGAAGATGATTATTTCTACTAATTTTTCATTAGAAGAACTAATGAACAGATATTCAGAAAGAATTACTTCTAGATTATTTGGTCATTTCAGTATCCATAAATTTTATGGTGAAGATTTACGAATAAAACTTAATTTAAAAAGAATTCATTAAAATTAAAAGCTTACCTCTAGCAGGTAAGCTTTTTTTGTGTAATTATATTTTTATTTTTCCCATTATTCCATATATAGTATTTACTTTAATTTATTTGAATGTTATAATATCAGCATACGATATATCGTAACGCGATATAACATCGCTCGATATAAGAAAGGATATGAACTATGGAAGATAAAAAGGTGTATAAAAAATATTTACCAATGACAGAGTCCACTTACTATATACTCTTATCTCTAACAGAAGAAAGACATGGTTACTCAATTATGCAGCATGTAGACAAAATAACTAATTCTCGTTTAAAACTAGGTCCAGGGACTTTATATGGAGTTTTATCAAAAATGGAGAAAGAGAGTGTTATAAAAATCACTAGAGAAGAAGATAAAAGAAAATATTATATCTTAAACGACTTAGGAAAAAAACTTTTATTTTTAGAGATTGAAAGACTAAAAGAACTCTATACAAATGGAATTCAATATGGAGGTGAAAATTATGGCTGTAAATAGTGGTGAAATTAAAACAATAAGAAAGGGTTTTTCCCCATGGCAGGATGATTTAGAAGAAGCTTGGTTATCAAATATGGCATCTAAAGGATGGCACTTTACATCATTTACTGGAATTAATAAATATAATTTTGTAAAAGGTAAACCAAAGAAAGTGAGCTATTGCCTTGATTATCATAATCTCATATCAGATATGGAAAACTATAAAAAAATTTTTGAAGATGCTGGTTGGGAGTATTTAGGTAATTTAAAATCATGGCAGTACTTTAGAAAGGAATACACTGGAGATACACCGCCTGAAATTTTTACAGATAGTGATTCTAAAATTCAAAAGTATAATAAACTTGTAGCTTTATATAGCTTTATAGCTATTATTCTAGGAAATTTATATATTTGGCTATTTTCAGGTATAGTTTTTAAAGGATCTTCAGATTTTATTGATAGTTATAACTCTAATATTTTGGACTTTTTACATGGATTTTTTAGTGCTATTATTCCAGGTGGTGTATTAGCATTCATATTCTTAACTTTTTGTGTGATTAATAAAATAAATGAAATTAAAAAACTATCCTAATTATTGCTATTGCCGTTACGTATATGAACTTAAAAGATTAAAATTAAGATAATAAAAAATAGTACATTCCAATTTATATATAATAAAATTTATATATAATAAAAAAGCTTTCAACTAATGTTGAAAGCTTTATGGAGCTGGCAATAGGACTTGAACCTACAACCTGCTGATTACAAGTCAGCTGCTCTACCAATTGAGCCATGCCAGCAT
This sequence comes from Oceanirhabdus sp. W0125-5, assembly GCF_027938815.1. GTDB lineage: Bacteria > Bacillota > Clostridia > Clostridiales > Clostridiaceae > Oceanirhabdus. The sequence goes on along the minus strand of NZ_CP115913.1, from coordinate 470,910 downwards.
ACATGGCGACCCAGAAGGGACTCGAACCCTCGACCTCCGGCGTGACAGGCCGGCACTCTAACCAACTGAGCCACTGGGCCATATTGTTTTATAAAAAAAATGTGGTGGGAACAACAGGGATCGAACCTGTGACCCCCTGCTTGTAAGGCAGGTGCTCTCCCAGCTGAGCTATGCTCCCACATTTGGTGACCCATAGGGGAATCGAACCCCTGTTACCGCCGTGAAAGGGCGGTGTCTTAACCGCTTGACCAATGGGCCTTGTTAAATTTTTAAAATGGAGCTGGCAATAGGACTTGAACCTACAACCTGCTGATTACAAGTCAGCTGCTCTACCAATTGAGCCATGCCAGCATGTATGGCGACCCAGAAGGGACTCGAACCCTCGACCTCCGGCGTGACAGGCCGGCACTCTAACCAACTGAGCCACTGGGCCATATTGTTTTTATAAGTAATGTGGTGGGAACAACAGGGATCGAACCTGTGACCCCCTGCTTGTAAGGCAGGTGCTCTCCCAGCTGAGCTATGCTCCCACATTATGGTGACCCATAGGGGAATCGAACCCCTGTTACCGCCGTGAAAGGGCGGTGTCTTAACCGCTTGACCAATGGGCCTTGCTTATATATAAACCTTGTTACAAAGGATTGCATAAATGTGATAGTTATAGTTAATGTGATACTTATAAAACTGGCGACCCAGAAGGGACTCGAACCCTCGACCTCCGGCGTGACAGGCCGGCACTCTAACCAACTGAGCCACTGGGCCATATTGTTTTATAAGTAATGTGGTGGGAACAACAGGGATCGAACCTGTGACCCCCTGCTTGTAAGGCAGGTGCTCTCCCAGCTGAGCTATGCTCCCACATTTGGTGACCCATAGGGGAATCGAACCCCTGTTACCGCCGTGAAAGGGCGGTGTCTTAACCGCTTGACCAATGGGCCTTGTTGTTCACCGACAGAGATTATTTTACCCTGTGTGATGATTTTTGTCAACACTTTTTTTTTACTTGGGAGTGTTGCTCGAGAAGTAATCTCGAAACCCGACAAGCAATATCATACCGAATTTTGAGCAATATGTCAATAACTTTTTTAAAGTTTTTTTTATTTATCTCAATTTTTTAGGTATAATACATATATAACTTGCTTTGAGAGTTTGGATTATCTAAGTACATCAGATGTATTTTAACTTGATAAATATTATTAAATTAAATAGCATATATCAAAGAGCAAAGAACAAAATTTGTTCTTTATTCTCTGTTCTTTGTGCATTATATAAAAGGAGTGATTATTTTGTTTCACGATATTATTGTAATTGGTGGCGGAGCGTCAGGAATCATGGCCTCTCTAGTAGCTAAAGATATGGGCAGCGATGTGGCTATAATTGAACATAAAGATAGGGTTGCAAAAAAAATTCTTGTAACGGGAAATGGTAGATGTAATATCTCAAATAATAGTATAGATATTAACAATTATCATACTAGTTCATCTAAAGAACTTATAAAAAATATTTTATCAAATTTTTCTTTAAATGATACAAAAGATTTTTTTAAATCAATCGGCTTGAATTTGACTTTACTTGAAAATGATAAACTTTACCCCCTATCACTTCAAGCTTCATCAGTAGTTGATTTACTGTTATTTTCTTTGAATGATAAGTCTATACCCTTATATTTAAATACACAGGTATTTGATATATCTAAGAAAGATAATAAGTTTTTAATTGTTACAAATAACGAAGAATACTCATGTAATAAACTAATAATTGCAACTGGTGGTAAATCATATCCAAAGACAGGTTCTGATGGCTCAGGCTATAAATATGCTAAGATTTTTAAACATAATATAGTAAAACTTATGCCTGCCATAGTTCAAGTTACCCTTAATTATCCAAAACTAAAAGCATTATCTGGAGTTAAGTTTAATGGTAACGCTACTGTTTTTGTTAATAAAAAGATGATTCGTTCTGAATATGGTGAAATCCTGTTTACTGATTATGGAATCTCAGGCCCCCCAATTCTTCAGCTTAGTGGTATAATTTCAAGGAACTCAAATTGTACTATTGATTTAGATTTATTCCCTGAAATGTCCATTGATAATTTAAGTGATTTCCTAGAATCACATTGGGGTATTGTGGGTTACAGAAGCATTCATGACTCTTTTATAGGTCTTTTAAATAAAAAATTGATACCAATATTTTTAAAAGACTGTGGTATCCATAATATTCATAAACCTTGTTGGGAAATAACTAGTGATGAACATAATGTTATTATTAATACACTTAAATCATGGAAATTTATAGCTACAGGAACAAAGAGTTTTGATTCAGCTCAAGTTACCAGTGGTGGAGTTTCTCTTGATGAAATAAACCCTGTTACTCTTGAATCAACAAAAGAAAAAAATCTATTTTTCTGTGGTGAAATTCTTGATGTAGATGGTGATTGTGGCGGATATAACCTTCAATGGGCTTGGAGTTCTGGTGCTGTTGCTGGTAAAAACGCCTCAAAATAAAAAAGACACAAAAGTGCCTTAAAACAAATGTATAATGTACAATGTAGAATGTATAATTATGGATGCTTCTCACTTTCGTGAGAAGCTAAATTTTTTGGTTCTTTAGAACAATATTTTTTTACTCATTTTATCTGAGATAAAATATTGTATTTTAAAGTACAATGTTTCATTAATAATGAAACAAGTAAACTATTATTGCCTATGAACAATAATATTAAAATTTCTCGGAGAGAAATGTCATTCATTATACATTATACATTCTCAATTATCTTTTAATTATCTTCATCAATGTCTGAAGAAACAATAATAATATTATCCCATGAATTTTTTATAGAATTAATTAAATCAACTTCGTAGTAATATCTGTCTTTTCCCTTTAGTTCATTATCTTCATATACACTTCCAAAATTATATGGATCATATATTTCATAATAAAGCTTATCATCTACCACTCTATATCCTTTTATTAATATATAGTGCTTTTTTTCTTGAATTTTATAACGATTAATATGACTATTCTCATTGCTTTCATAAGGTATATATTTAGGATCAATATATGCAATAACGATATTATCATTATCAATTTGATTTTTTATATCTATACTTTTTATATCTTCAGCTACAATAGCAGGTATAGAATACTCATCAAAAAAACTCTTTAATGTTACTGAAAACCACTCATCTCCATCAGGATAATATATTTTTCTTGCTCTATTAACGCTTACTTCAGCATCTTTATTTAGCCATTTTGCTGCCATTACGGCTACAGCTGGTCCACTATTATTTTCTGAATGTTCCCCTGTATTTCCCTGATCAATATACCACTCGTAGTTTCTGTCATTTATTTTTCTATCAGTCTCATAAACTCCAAGTCCTAAACTCTCATCTAATTTTATCTTTGGAACTGGAAATTTAAACTCTAGTGCATTTAACATAATATTATGATGTTTAGTTGTTATTTGTCCCTTAACCTTGACAGTATATTCTTGCTTAGGTATTAGCTTATCTAATATTTCTATGAATAATTTATTAGGACTTTCCTCATCATCACTAATTTTAATATTTAATGATATACCTTTACTATCTACTACCTTTATTGCTTCAGTTGTTTTATCATCTTTTTTTATTTCTTGGTTAAATATTAATGTAATTTTATATTGCTCATCAATTTTGGGGTGTAAAACCTCTATTTCTAACGGTTTCATATTAACATAAAATTCTCTTGTGATGTACTTATTTATCTTCATATTATTTTTATTATATATATCATCGATAATTAGTTTATATTTTTCATCTACTTGATATTCTTCTTTTGGTTTAATAATTATTGATTTTTTTAATTCGTCACTATAACTTAAAATAATGTCTTTTAATTCTCCATTGTCATCTATTATTTTTACTGAATTAATAATATCATCCATTTCTACTTCATGGTCAAAATTTACATACCATGTTCCATAATCATCAATGGTCTCTGCTTCAATAATAAAATTTTGATATTTATGATTATAATTTATAACAATAAATATACTCAATAATACGAAGGTTATTGCAACTAAAATCTTAATTATATTTTTCATGTATTTACCTCAATATATTGATTTTACATAAAACAAAGAAAAAGGATAGCTTAGTACTATCCTCTTACTAAGCTATTTTGTTTAATTCTTCTAATAATTTTTCTAAATCTATGCCATGTACCATTGAAGCTTCTTCAATAGTTTCTGCTTGAGCTGATGGACAACCAACACAACCCATACCGAATCCCATTAAAACTTCAGGTGATTTCGGATAGTTTTTAACAACTTCTCCTATAGTCATATCTTTTGTGATTTTCATAATATCACTCCTTAAACTTTTTGTTTTTGTTTTAATGTTTTAAAAATATTATAACACTTTTTATTATGATACGTAAATTGAGCAAGAAAAATTTTAATATTTGAATATTTTTTATTAAATAACAAAAAATACGAATGCAGTGTATTTTATTCCAAAAATAATTATTATGGAGGTTTGTTCGTATGAACTTAAAAAAAACATTAATATTTTTATCATTTTTAATATTCACTTTATGTAATATAGTATTTGCAATTTCACCTATTACTATTAAAACAAAAGAAGTTAAATATAAAACAAATTATTTTAAATCAAATCTTAAAATACCAGTGGTTACAGGATTGACTGATCAGTCGTTACAAGATACTATCAATAAAAAATTCGATATTCAAGCTAAAGTACTTAAAGATGATATTGAAACCTTAGCTAAAAGGTATTATGATGAAGCAAAAAAAGAAGGCTTAACCATAACCCCATATATCGTTTCTACGGACTATGAAATCAAGTTAAACAATGAATCTATGCTATGTATATTAATGGGCTTCTATGAGTATACTGGAGGCGCTCATGGGAATTATTATTATAACTCTACAACAGTTGATTTATCAAAAGATAAAGATGTTACATTATCATCCTTGTTTAAAGAGAATTTTGATTATAAAGATATAGTTATTAAAAAAATACATAAAGATATTGAGCTTGATCCTGAGTCATACTTTAAAAATGCAAAATCATTAATAAATAATATTTGTGATGATACTAAATTTTATATAGAAAAAGATAATTTAGTTGTTTATTATGACCTTTATGAAATAGCCCCTTATTCAACAGGTATTCCTGAATTTAAAATACCTCTTAAATCATTCTCTACAGGCTACGTATATAATTAAAACCGAATGTATAATTGATAATGGATAATGTATAATGATGGATGCTTCTCACTGGCGTGAGAAGCTTTATTTTTATTGTTCTTTAGGACAAGTAGTTGTTACTCATTTTATCCTCTGGATAAAATATTGTATTTAGAATTTTATATTTAGCTTTAGATGTTAAATCCTTTAAATTAATGGAACCATTTTATATAATTAAAGTATTGCTATGTACAATATATACAAATTATAAAAAATATAGAAATAAAGAAAGGAAAATAAAAAATGTTAGATCGACAAAGGCAACCACTAAAGTATTACATATTCAATAAACCATTAACTACGCTAAAAGAAGCTCTAACAGTTCCACCATGGGGAAAATATACACCTTCACAAGAAATGATAAATCAATGGAAAGAAAAAACTCGCAATTTTGCCCCTGCAAGAACTAGGATTTATATGGTGTTTTTAACTTATATTTTGTGTCATTTAGAAATTATGATTTACTTATGGCTTAATCCTTTTAAAAAATTAGATTTAATATTAAATTTTAATAATTTAATCAGTTTAAAAGAATTCTATATCATTACACTCTTGTGGTATCTAATGTTGTTTATTTTCAACAGACCAATCATATGGACAATTAAAATCTTTGAAAAAATTATTTATTTAATAATAAAAAAGGATGTTTTAATTGATGAACGGATTAGTTTTATAATTTTTTCTATTTTATTTAATTTTCTTTTACTTTGGATAGATATAAATATTCTATAAAAACGTAATATATTCTACGTTGTACAATATATATACTTAAATGTATGTGAATTACTTGAAGCATAATATAGTTATATTGTTACGGAAAAAGAATAATTTCTAATTTAGCATAGTAAGATTATATTAATTAATTTTGAAGATGGAGGCAATTATTCATGAAAGTAAAATCGTGGATAAAATATCTTGTTTATACTTGTCTAATTCTTATTTTAGTACGTTGGGGGCAATATATCTTTCTAATTATATTAAAAAATAATCAAAAGCTTAATTTTCGACCATTTTATAATACTGCTATGTATATTAGTTTTTATGGAAGCATTGGGGTGTTTTTTGGTTTAGAGCATTTTCTTTCTGAAATAAAGAAAAAAGGAAAGTGGATGGTCAATTTACCCAAAATAATATTTATGGGAATACCGTCATTATACTTTTCATTTGGTATTGCTATTTACTGCATCGATAACCCAATTATTCGCGATTTTTTAGCATATCCCATTGGTGTATTACTAATGAATGGTTCAGTATTTATGCCTGTTTTTCAAATGACACTTGGCTACTCAATTATTACTTGTTTTTATAAGGACAATAAAAAATTATTGGTATAGTTAATGCACATTACTCTTATTTGATTTACTAACTAAAGAAATATGTTAATTCACAATAAAAAAATTTCATATCATAATCAAATAACTTCTTTAAATACTTAACTACAAACATAAACAAAGGGAACCTTCACACGAAAGTTCCCTTTTAATCATCATATTATCAAACATAGTCTTATATATCTTATATTTAATAAAATATTGTATATAAAGTGTAATGTTTCATTCTAAATGAAACGAGCAGAATGATATTGTCCATGGAAACAATAAAATTAAAATTTCTCGAAGAGAAATGTCAATCATTCTCCATTATACATTATCCATTTTCCATTACGGTTTTATTAAAGTTCCTTATGCACTCTAATAGTCTGGCTTCTCTTTGGTCCAACAGATACTATTGCAACCTTAACACCTGTTAACTCTTCAATTCTCTTAACATATGCTTTAGCATTTGGATGTAAATCATCATATGTTCTTGCATCTGCAACAGATTCATCCCATCCATCTAAAACTTCATAAATAGGCTCACATTTTGCTAAATCTTCAAGACTAGCTGGGAAGTAATCTATAACTTTATCGTCTAGCTTATACCCAACACATACGCTTATTTTGTCAATTCCAGCTAATGTATCAATTTTAGTTATTACAAGACTTGTTAAACCTGATATTCTAACAGCACTTTTTAAAATAACAATATCTAACCAACCACATCTTCTAGATCTTCCTGTTGTAACACCATATTCATGTCCAACAGTTCTGATGTGTTCTCCCATTTCATTATCTAATTCTGTAGGAAATGGTCCTTTACCTACTCTTGTTGTATATGCTTTAGCTATTCCTACTGCGCTCTCAATTAATGTAGGTCCTACACCTACTCCATTACACACTCCACCAGCTGTTGTGTTAGAAGATGTAACATATGGGTATGTTCCATAGTCTATATCTAATAAAGTACCTTGAGCTCCCTCAAATAGTACATTTTGTCCTTCTTTAATCGCATCATATATTATAACTGATGTATCTTTAATAAATGGTTTGATTCTTTTACCAAACTCTAAGTATTCATTATAAATTTTCTCAAAATCAAGTGCCTCTCCATCAAAAACATTAGTAATTATTTTGTTTTTAATTTCAATATTATTTTTAAGCTTTTCTCTAAGAACATCAGCGTGTAATAAATCACACATTCTTATTCCACTTCTTTCAACCTTATCAGTATAACAAGGTCCTATTCCTTTTCCTGTTGTACCTATATTATCTTTTCCTCTTGCTATTTCTTTTAATCTATCTAACTCTTTATGATAAGGCATGATAACATTAGCTCTATCACTAATAGCTAATTTCTCAGGCGTTACTTTTGTTCCTAATTCTTCTAAATACTCTATCTCTGTGAATAAAGCTTTAGGATCTATTACCACACCATTTCCAAGAATATTTAATTTATCATCATGTAATATTCCAGATGGTATTAAATGCAGCTTATATTCCTTTTCTCCTACTACAACGGTATGACCTGCGTTATTGCCTCCTTGGAATCTGGCAACTACATTAGCCTCTTCAGCAAGATAATCAGTCATCTTACCTTTTCCTTCATCTCCCCACTGAGCTCCTAATACTATATTCACTGACATATAAATTCCTCACTTTCTACACTTAGTAGATTTTTTATTTTAACTAGTTTAAGTCACATTCAAATAAATAACTAATTACACTCAGTATATTATCAAAGTGTACTTATATCGTCAACTATTTTTACGAATATTAATCATAATTTAATAATTTATTTTCGCATTATAGTTTATGTTTATATACACAAATTCCATCTAAGGAATATATTTTCTCTGAAAATGTACCTTTTTCACAGTTTTCAATAGCTTTTTTCATATCATACATTCTTGCATCTATTATATCCAAATGATGCAATAATTCAGCTTCAGGAATCATTGGCTTTTTAGGGCTTCCATATTCCGCCTCATAGTGATGACTTAAAATCATGTGCTGAAGTAACAAAGATACCTCACTATCAATATTAAGCTCTTTTGATATTCTCTCTACATATCTTACTCCCATTGTTATATGACCAAGTAACTGCCCCTCAATTGAATATTCATTTACTAAGCCTAGTTCATTTGCATTCATTTCTTCAATTTTAGACATATCATGTAGTATTATTCCTGCCATCAATAAATCTTTATTTAAGAAATCATAAACTTCACATAATCTATGAGCAGACCTCATCATTGTTACTGTATGGTATAGTAATCCACCTTTAATAGCATGGTGGTTTGATTTTGCTGCTGGATAATATAATAACTCCTGCATTTTATCTTGTAGTACATATTCAAGCAATCTTTGTATATCTTTGTTTTTAATATTACTGACTTCGTTTTGTATATGTTCTATCATTTTTTCAGATTTATATGGTGCAGTAGGAACGAACAACGCTAAATCATAGTCATCCATATTTTCAATTAATTCAAATGAATCTATTTTTACTTGAAGCTTTCCCTTCCAATCTAATACATTACCACATATGTTAATTAATTTATTCGGTTTTATTTGTTCTGCTTGCTCATCACTACATTTCCAAAGCTTTGCATTTATTATCCCAGTTCTATCGATTAAATTTATATCCAAGAATTTATTATTACTTCCATTAGTTAATCTACATGTTACATCCTTTATAAGATATACTTCTCTTATCTTGTCACCATTTCGTAATAGTGAAATATTCTTTCTTTCCATTCTTTCACCTCTGAAAATTATTAGTTATAAAAATTACAAGTTAAAACTAAATTTATACACACCCAAAACTCATTGAATCGCTGCGATTTTGGGATATGTATAAATAAAGTTTATCTATGGATTCTCTACAGGTTTTTGGATTGAATTGATATATGACCAATACTCCAAACTTTCTTTTTTATTATATATACTTTTAACTTTAGCAGACTTATTACTTTTATCTAAAAGTAAATTTTTTTCTATCTTTTTATCTTCACTATCAATTATTATTTTAAAAATACCATTTTCAAAGCTAATAAATTTGTACTCATATATTATTGTTCCACTATTTCTTACAATAATAACCTCATTGTCATTATTAAAATAATAATCTACTTCATTTATATCATCTTTCCAATGACCTAATATTATATTTTTTATATTCTCTTCCACCAATTTTTCTCTGTCAATGGGATTTATTTCTCTCTCGATACTTGAATATATTTGAATATATGAATCTTCTAAAGTTTTGATTATAAACTTCTTATTATCAAGATATAATTCTACTTCTTCAATATTGTTTTCGATTAATTTTGTTAAAATAAGCGTATTCATATCATAATTATCTTCCATTAATCCACTAATTTGCAGAATTTCTTTCTTTAGCTTATTATTGTGACCTAAATTTTCAAGTCCTACATATGTATTTTTCTGTTCTTTTATAAATTGATTTAACATTTTATAATCTTCATCTATTATTTCCTGACCCTTAAGTTTATTAACCTCTTTATCTATTTTGCTATCGATTTCTTTAAAATTTTCTACTGATACCATTATTTTATCTCTAGTATCTTTAATTATTTCAACTTCTGATTTATGGAATACGATATTATATGCAAAAAACGCATTTATTCCTATTAATAATGTTAAAAGTATTACTACCGTTAACATATTTTTCATTTTACTTTTATCCATATAATCCTCCCAAATTAACAAGGTTTATAGAAAATATTTTTTAATATCATTTATTATTTTTATATTTTCTAGGTATTTTTATCTCAAATTCACATCCAGTATCTGTATCGTTTAATGTAATAATTCCCTTATGTCTTTCAATAATATTTTCCGCAATTGCTAACCCTAATCCCGTACCACCAGTCTTAGAATTACGTGATTCATCTCCTCTAATAAACGGCTTAAATATTTCACTCTTCATTTCCTTTGGAATTCCTTTACCATTATCTTTAATTATAATTATAATATCATTCTCACTATCCACAAGATAAATAAGTAATTTTGTTCCTATATTATTATATTTTATAGCATTATTTATAATATTACTTATAGCTCTATCTAATTGTTTCTTGTCAAATGATACCAATATTTCTCTATCTGGAATTGAAAAATCATATTCAAATTGTTTTTCTTCGAATTGAGGAATGAAAATTGCAATAAGTTCTCTTAGAAATTCACAAATATCATTCATTTCAAATTTAATTTTATACTCTTCACTTTGTAGTTTTGAGTACTCAAATAGTTCTTTGATCAGATTATTTGCTCTTACAGAATTTCTATTTATTATATTAAGCATTTCTAATCTCTTTTCATTACTCACATTATCGTTTTTTATTAAGAATTCTGAATAACCTTGTATACTTGTTAAAGGATTTTTTAAATCATGGGATATATCTAATATCATTTGTTTTCTAACTTGTTCTGATTTATTTTTAAGTTCACTTTCATCTTGAATCTTTTCTGCCATATGATTAAATGCTTTTTTTACTTCTACAATTTCTTGAATTGAATCTTTTATTTCAGTCCTTACTGAATAATCCCCTTCTTTCATTTTATCTATGCTTTTTAGCAAATCTGTTAAGGGCTTTACAAATGTTCTTGATGTTATTTTAGAATATAATAATACTGATACCATAATAAATAACCCTATTACAAATACTCCAACCTTCTGCTTTAAGTTTCTTAATTTCGCCTCATTTAAGTCCCCATCAGTCAATCCAATATTTTGAATATCATCAGGTAATCCAATAATAACCATATTATCAGTTTCTAAATCAAATTTTATAGTAGTATTATAATTTTTTCTCTTTCCACTAACTATTATTTTTAAAAATTCAACTAGTGTATACTCGTACCCATCCTTTAAGCTACTATTTTCTTCATATATTATTGTAAGATTATCGTCTATGATTTCATAAAAGCCTCCATATTCAATTATCTTATTTATATCCTCATTCCCCTTTAATACAATTTCATATTCATTATCATCCAATATAATCATTGGAGATTCATTAAAGAATTTAAAAATTATATATCCAAAAAAGATAGTAACAGAAAAAAGAATCAATAGAATTATTATGATTACATAATTTACTAATAATTTATTTGATAATTTAACTTTTTTGTTATTCATCTTCATTATTTTTTCTCCATTTTATATCCAATTCCTCTTACCGTCTTAAGATATGATGGATTTTTTGGATTAACCTCAATTTTATCTCTCAAGTGACTTATATGTACCATAATTGTATTTGAATCACCATAATAGTCATCTTCCCAAACATTCTCATATAATTGTTTTTTAGTAAATACTCTTCCCATATTTTCCATAAATAATAGTAGCAACTTATATTCTTTAGCATTTAATTGGATTACTTCTCCGTCCTTTTTTACTTCACAGCTCTTCTTGTCTATAGTTAAATTTCCACAAATAAGTTCTTCTTTAATCTTATTTGAATATGCAAGGTATCTTCTTAGATGTGCTTGAACTCTTGCTATCACTTCACTAGGACTAAAAGGTTTACTTATATAATCATCTGCCCCTAATCCAAGCCCCAAAATCTTATCCTCATCTTCCACTCTTGCTGTAATAAATATTATTGGAATATTGCTTACTTCTCTTATATGTTTAATAACTTTAAACCCATTAACTTTTGGCATCATAACATCAAGTAATGCAATATCAATTTTCTCTATGTTGAATATTTTAAGAGCCTCTTCTCCATCCTTAGCTGTAAATACTTCATATCCTTCATTAAGAAGATGTATCTCTAATAATTCTCTAATATCACTTTCGTCTTCTACAACTAATACTTTTTCATTCATTAGCTTACCTCCATTAAAGCCTCATATATCTAAACAAATAAAAATAGAAATATACATTTAGTATATTTCTATTATATAACAATTTAAATTACATTTACAAAATTATTCTTGATGAATAACTTCAAGTGGAGCAAATTTACTGTATTGCCCCAGCCAAGCTAATTTTACTGTTCCAACAGGACCATTTCTCTGTTTTGCAATTATAACTTCACCAATATTTTTATCTTCAGTATCTTTATCGTAATACTCATCTCTATATAAGAACATAGCTAAATCGGCATCCTGCTCTATTGATCCAGATTCTCTTAAATCAGAAAGCATGGGTCTATGATCTGCTCTTTGTTCAGGTGCACGAGATAACTGAGAAAGTGCAATTACAGGACACTCTATTTCCTTAGCTAAGGCTTTAATTGATCTTGATATTTCAGAAACCTCTTGCTGACGGCTCTCACTATTTGCTGATCCTGACATCAGCTGCAAATAGTCTATTACAACCATATCAATGCCATGTTCCTTATTTAATTTTCTACACTTTGATCTCATTTCCATTACTGAGACTCCAGCAGTATCATCAATAAATATCTTAGCTCGTGATAGCGGACCGGTAGCTTTAGCTATATTCTCCCAATCCCTGTCATCTAAAGCTCCAGTTCTTAATTTTAGCATGTCAACATTAGCCTCTGAACAAAGTAACTTATATGCTAATTGTTCTCTAGGCATCTCCAGTGAAAAAACAGCAATGTTTTTTCCTTCTCTAAGAGCTGCGTGCTCTGTGATATTAAGTACAAATGTTGTCTTTCCCATAGATGGTCTTGCAGCAACCAGTATCATTTCACCTGGCTTAAAACCAGAAGTCATATCATCTAAATCTGGAAATCCTGATGGTATACCAGATACAACACCTTCATTCTGGTATATTCTCTCAATTTCATCTAATCCACGAGCAAGAACTGTATTTATATGCTCAAAATCATTTTTTGAGCTCTTCTCAGCAATATTAAAGATTTTCTGTCCTGCTAAATCAAGAACACCTTCTACATCATTCTGATTACTATAACTTTTTTCGATTATCTCATTTGATGCCCTTATTAATTTTCTTAATGTTGATTTATCACTTATTATTTTAATATGTGATGCTAAATTTGATGTAAGCAGTGTGGAAGATTCAATCTCAGTAATATGACTTATTCCACCTACCCCTTCTAATTGATCTTCTGACTTAAGTTTTTCAACAAGAGTTATCATATCAACATGTTCATTACCTTGGGAAATTATTTCAGATATTGCTCTAAAAAGAATCTTATGGCTTTCTTTATAGAAGTCCTCATCACTAAGGGCTTCTAAAACCTGTGGAATAGTATCATTATCCTTAAGCATTGACCCTATAACTGATTGCTCTGCATCAATATTATACGGTAAACTCTTTAAGGTATTTTCCATACACTACTCTCCTTTTACTTTACTATAATAGAACATATCTAAATCATATATTCTACTTAATGTATTTTTTTGTCTGTTAATCAACAAACGCTTCCTCTATTATATCATCAATATGGTCAACAATTCTAACTTCAATTCCTTCCAATTCTACTGGAACAGAATTCTTATTTTCCATAGGTATAAATACTTTATTAATACCTTTTCTCTTAGCTCCATAAATTTTTTCAAATATTCCCCCTACAGGTCTAATCTTACCTCTTAAAGATATTTCACCTGTAATGGCTATATCTTGTCTTATAGGTTTGTTTTGAATAGCACTTAAAACACATAATGTAATTGCTGCTCCTGCTGAAGGTCCATCGATTTTTCCTCCACCTATTACATTTACATGTATATCATAATCATGAATGTCTACCCCTGCAACTGATTTAATTACTGTAGCAGCATTAAATACTGAATCCTTAGTCATACTTCCTGCAGTATCATTAAATCTTATCTTACCTTTTCCTTTTGTTTTTGCTTTAAATGCAGCTGCTTCTATTTCTATAGTTGAACCTAAGAATCCAGAAACACCAAGACCATATATTTTTCCAATTTCAGTCTTATCAGTGTTATCTACTTTATTCATTGATGTTAGTCTAGAAATTGAGATTACTTCCATTAAGTCATTCTTTTCAATTTCTATTTCTTCATGTGGTGAAAGCCCCTTCTTATATATCATATATCCATATACATCACTAAGAATATTTATTGCTTTTCTTCCCTCAATTGTATATTGACTTATTGTTTCTGCAACACCTTCACCTAATTTAATATTTATCTTTTTTGCCGCTTCTTTTACTATTACTTCTATATGCTCACCTAATAGTGGTTCAAAAAACACCTCTGTACATCTTGATCTTAATGCTGGATTTATTTCTGACGGTTCTCTTGTTGTCGCTCCTATTAAAACAAAATCTGCTGGTGCTCCTTTATCAAAAAGATACTTAATATATTTAGGTGTGTTCTCATCATCTGGATCATAGTATGATGATGAAAATTCTACTCTTTTATCTTCTAATACTTTTAGAAGCTTATTTTGTAGTATAGTATCTAACTCACCTATTTCATCAATAAACAATACTCCTCCATGAGCCTCTGTAACTAACCCTGGCTTTGGTTCAGGAACCCCTACATCAGATAAATCTCTTTTACTTCCTTGATAAATAGGATCATGAACAGAACCTAATAGAGGATTTGTTATTTCTCTTGGATCCCATCTTAAAGTAGTTCCATCCACTTCAATAAATTTTGATTCATTATTAAATGGAGTATACCTTAATTTTTTTGATTCCTGTAAAGCTAATCTGGCAGCAGTTGTCTTCCCTACCCCTGGAGGTCCATATAAAATAATATGTTGAGGAAACGGAGATGCTAGCTTTGATAAAATTGCTTTCATCGCTCTTTCTTGCCCAATAATTTCATCAAATTTATTAGGTCTCAATTTCCCCTGTATATTTCTTATCAGCTCTCTAGTGTCTAACTTCTCTAATTGTTCTAATTTATTCTTAGTTTTACTGTTCTCACGACCTCTTTTCTTATTGATAATACTTACCCTCATATCATCAATATACTGCTCTTGCTTTTCCATTAAAGCCTGCTCTACTTCAGTTTCAATTTGATTTTGTACATACCTCTGAGCAATTTTATCTACCATAATTTCGTGAGTTTTTTTAATTGCACCTTCAAGTTCATTATCAGATGGTATCATATTAATATCTTTTCCATCTGTAATTACCTTATTTATAGCATAAATCTTCTCATTAGGATTACTACTATCCATAAATTTCTTTAGCTTAAACTTCACAAGTCTAGCTTCTATTGTGCCTGCTGGAACAACTCTTTTCATTAGTTCGTGAAGAACCTCTAATTCAATATCTACTGAATACTGTTCACTTATTATTTTCTGATCTAATCCATCTTTTTTTATCTCGCTCAAAATGTACCACTCCAACGGCTATTAGAGTGTTCCTCCCTTCACAATATTATACGGATTCAACAATAACCTGCATTTTAGCTGATATATTAGGATAAATCTTTATTTCAATATCATAAGCACCAGCTGTTTTAATTGTATCCATACCTATTTTCTTTTTATCAACCTCTAACCCAAATTTCTTTTTAAGTTCTGATACTATATCTTTGCTAGTTATTGCTCCGAATAACTTTCCATTTTCTCCTGCTTTTGCTACAATTTTTATTTCTTTTCCTCTTAACTCAGCTGCTTTAGCTTGAGCTGCTTCAACTTCTGCTTGTTTTTGCTTTCTTTCTTTTTCTTTTTGATTATTTAGCATGCTAATATTTCCTGGTGTAGCTTCTTTGGCTAAATCTTTAGCAAATAAGAAGTTTCTTGCATATCCATCAGAAACATTTACTACGTCTCCCTTTTTTCCTTTACCTTTAACATCCTTTAATAAAATAACTTTCATTATTCTTCACCTTCCTTAACATAGTCGTCTAATATCTTTTTTAGTTGTGTATATACTTCTCCAATAGAAGAATTTTTAACTTTTGCACCAGCCATAGTTAAATGACCTCCACCATTAAAATTCTCTAAAATAATCTGAACATTTATATCCCCTAAAGATCTTCCACTGATAATAACATCCTCACCAATTTTGGCAAGCACAAAAGAAGCTTCAATATCTGCAATATTTAATAGTTCATCTGCAACTTTTGCAACTATAACATTATTATTTATCTTCTCAGGACATAAAGCAATGGCTATATCATTGATAATTTCAGCTGATTTTATTATTTCTGCTCTTTCAGAAAACTCATCTAAATCCTCTGCAAATAGCTTCTTAACTTCTATTGTATCCGCTCCCATTTTTCTTAAAAATGCAGCAGCTTCAAATGTTCTTACCCCTGTTTTAAAATAGAAGTTTTTAGTGTCTATACATATACCTGCTAACATGGCGATAGCTTCTACTTTTTTGATTTTTGGTCTATCAACCATATATTGAATAACCTCAGCAACCATTTCACAAGTAGAGGATGCATATGTTTCTACGTAACTTAAAATAGTATCTTTAACATAATCTGCGCCTCTTCTATGATGATCAATTACAACTTTCTTCTCAAATTTATTACATACATCCATACTTAAAATATGGTTAGTATTTTGTACATCTACAATTACTAAAAGACTATTATCATCAATATTATGTATTGCAGTAGTACTGTCTATAAATGACTCATAAATTTGATCATCTTTGTATATTTCTTCCATAATCTTGTTTATACTATTTGTATTTTCATCTAAAACGATGTAGCATTCTTTGTTTAAATTTCTAATAGCAGCACTTAACCCAATTGATGCTCCTAAACAATCTGCATCAGGATTTTTATGACCCATTATATATATTCTATTACTCTCATCTATCAAATTAACTAAAGCATGAGCGATCACTCTAGCCCTAACCTTAGTCTTCTTTTCAACTTCTTTAGTTTTTCCACCATAAAATGATAGTTTATCCTTATGCTTTACAACCGCTTGATCTCCACCTCTACCAAGAGCTAAATCTTTAGCAACTTGTGCATACTCTAAATTTTCTTGAGGGGTATTACCACCTCTTCCAACACCTATACTTAATGTTACTGTCAATTTATTTCCAAAATTTATTTCTCTTACAGTGTCTAGAATATCAAATTTATTTTGCATAGCTTCTTTTATATGCATATCTTGAACTGATAAAATATATTTACTCTCATTATATTTCTTTATCATAGAGTTCATAGCTTGTGCATAACTAAATATTTGTCTTTCAATTTCAGCAGCCAATAAAGGTGCATAAAACTCATCTGTACTCTTAAGAGCATCTGTAAAATTATCTACTTCTATTAAGATAATAGATTCTCTATTGTCTTCTCTTTCTTTTCTTAAATGATACTTATCACTTACATCAAAATAATACAATAAAATTATTTTATCATTATCTTTATTATTATTATCAAGTTCAATTACGCTTCCATAAATGTCAAAATACTTTTCCTCAATCTTAACATATTTAAAATTTTCCTTGCTTCCTTCAATAATATGTTTAATATTTAAATTTTTACTTACATCATCAATATTACTACCCAAAATCTCTTTACCTTTAAAAATTGACGAAAATTTCTGATTATACCAAATTATATTACCTTTGTTACTTAGAATCGTTAGTGGGATAGGTGACTCCATTAATAAATTATTGCCAGCTTCATCTAATTTATTAGATAAATTTTCAACATATTCTTTCCATTGAACTTTTTTCTTTCTTTTAAGTATAATATTATAAGCAAATAATATTATATTAACTATAATCATCATAAAAAAAGAACTATAGTGATTGTATATATATAATTGAATGGTTAATATAAGTATTATTATCATATAAATATTAATATTTGGTATTAAATAATTATATCGTTTCTCCATAAAAAAGACCATATCCTCCTTAAATCTTTCATAGATGTTTTAATCTATTTCTCTTCAAAATGTTTTAGAAGTTTACTAAGATCTTTTCCATCTTTTTCAATTGTGTCTTGTTCCATGATGCCATCCTTCAACTTGCTTTTAACGCATTCATCAACATTATATGGACTGTATCCTAGTCTGTTTGCTAAAAGATACAATACAATTACTGCTCCAGAAATACATTCTAAAATAGAATTCTGTGCTATATTACTTCCTTTTGCCAGTAATTTAAACAAATCGCCAATAATAGATATCAAATCAGCCTTAAGGTTCTCAATTAGGCTAATACTTGCCATTATATTTAAATCTTCTTTTCTCATAACCCCAACCCCTTTTCACCTATAAGTATATTTTAGTTTTTTTTATAGGATTATGCAAGCAGTGTAAATCTATTTATCAAAATTTACCTTTTGTCCTTTAGGGTATTAAAAAAGCAGCCTCGTATGAAGCTGCAGTATATTATTCCATAGTAAATGGTAATAATGCTATGTTTCTAGCTCTCTTTATTGCTAAAGTAAGCATTCTTTGGTGTTTAGCGCAGTTACCAGAGATTCTTCTTGGAAGAATTTTTCCTCTTTCAGTTATATACTTCTTTAAGACGTTAACATCTTTATAATCAATAGCTACAACTTTATCCATGCAGAATCCACAAACTTTTTTCTTTCTTCTACCTTTTCTAAATGCCATTCCTACTTCCCTCCTTTATGAGAAACTAAAACGGAATATCATCATCATCAACTGGAGTAACATCGTTCCCATAATCAGGTTCTTTTTTAAAGGATGGTTGATTGTTATTACCTCCACCAAATCCTCCTCCAAAGTCATTGTTACCTCCAAATTCATTGTTACCTTCAAATGATTGCTTTCCTCCTAAGAATTGAACTTCTTCAGCTACTATTTCAGTAACATATCTTCTAGTTCCATCCTTAGCTTCATAGCTTCTAGTTTGAATTCTACCACTAATGCCAATAAGTCTACCTTTACTCATATAGTTAGCAGTATTTTCTGCTTGTTTACCCCAAACAACTATTGGGATAAAATCAGCAGTAGGTTGCCCCTCACTTTTGAACCTTCTATCTACAGCAATACTAAATGTTGCTACAGCAGTTCCGTTTCCAGGGGTAAATTTTAATTCAGGATCTTTTGTTAATCTACCAATTAAAACAACCTTGTTCACAGCTTACACCACCTTAGTTCTCGTGTTTAACGATAATGTGTCTTATAACGCTGTCAGAAATTCTGAAATTTCTAGCTAACTCTTTAGGTAATTCTGAATCTGCTTTGAAGTTTACTAAAGTATAAAAACCTTCGTTCACCTTTTTAATTGGGTAAGCTAACTTTCTTCTACCCCAAGTGTCAACTTCAACGATTTCTCCACCATTCTTTTCAATGATGCCTTTGAACTTTTCGATATTAGCATTTATAGCTTCTTCATCTAAAGTAGGTCTTAGCACGAAAATAGTTTCATAAGATCTCATTTCTATTCACCTCCTCCCCTCGGACTAACGGCTGTAATTTAATATTTATTACAGCAGGGAAAATCACCTTAAAAGAATAACATTTTTCATCAAAAAAAGCAAGTGATTTTTTGATAATTCCTATTCTTCTGCTTTTAGTAATATTTTCTTAATGCCTTTATCAAACTTTATCTTTGGTATCATAACTATTCTATTACATTCTGTACACTTAATTTTTATGTCTGCTCCTAGTCTAATTATCTTCCAACTATTTGCTCCACATGGATGGCCTTTTTTCATTTCTACTATATCACCAAGTCCATACTCTTTCATTATTATCACTCCAATACTTAATATTTTTAATGTTAAATATTGTCAATATCAATGGTAGTATATTCTTCATTTATCATTAAATAAACAGTATTTATGTTCATTGTTCCTCTTTTTATTTCTTCTTTCAATATTAACATATTTTCATGGTTCATCTGTAAGCTTATACCACAACTTTTTGTAATCTTTGTTGGTGTTGGCATTACTCTTACTTTTGCTTTTTTACTATTAGCTATACTCTCACCTTTGATAGCATCATGTGTATTTTTAAATGTTATTAAATAATTTTTCTCCATCTTTATCACCATTAATTTTCTTTAGTATTAATTTTTATATATTTATTACTTTATCTGAAGAATTCATAGTTTCTACAATATTATACATATTACTTATTTCTCCAACCTTCAATTGATCTTTAATTTTATAATATTCTAGACATGTTCCACATACTTGAATCTTTATTCCTTCACTTTCAAGCTTTCTTAAGGATTCAATAACATTTGAACCTTCAGCTGCAAGTTTTACACCACCATTATATATTATAATATCTGTAGGCTTTTCTTCACTTTCACTTAAAGCAAATATATATCCTTTAATTAAAATTCTACCTAATTCCTCACTGCCCTGCCCCATTACATCTGTTCCTATTACAACAGTAAACTTTTTTTTATTTTTTATAGATTTTTTTTCTTCTTCAGATAGTTGTTTAGTTATTTTAATTATAAACTTTTCTTCAGAATCTATAACATCATATTTCATATTTTGATTATTTGCTAATTTTACAATATTAGCTTTTGCAATTTCATTATCTATAATTACTTCAATAGTACCTTCTTCAATTTCTGATAATGCTTTTTTTGTATTTATGACAGGCATAGGACAGTTTAATCCTGTACAATCTATAACTCTATTTTCCACAAATAATCCTCCTTTTATATTAATTGATTATTTCTATATTACCGATTATAATTTATAATAACATTATACAATAAAATATTTCATATTCATAATTATTTTGTGTTTTATTCTATAATTGTGTAATTAATTTTATTATGTTATATAAGCAGTTTTAACAATAAATATATCCATAATTTAATAATTAAATTGATATAAAAGGAGATATCTTATGAAACTTTATGCAAATAATGCTGCTACTTCTTTTCCGAAGCCTAAGTCTGTGATATCTGGAATTACTAATTGTTTAACTAGTATTAGCAGTAATCCTGGTAGAAGTGCTTCTTTTTCGAATTTAGAAGGAAGTAGGATTGTATTTGAATGTCGCGAGAATCTTTGTAAATTATTTAATTTTGATTCTCCTGAAAATATTATTTTTACTAGTAATATTACTCACTCTTTAAATATGCTTATTAATGGCTGTGTTCAAAAAGGCTGGCATGTTATAACTACTTCAATGGAACATAATTCTGTACTTAGACCTCTTAAAGCTCTTTCTGAAAAAGGAATTATTGAATTAGATATAATTGATTGTGATAAAAATGGGTATTTAGATCCTTTAATTTTTGAAAATCACATAAAAGCAAATACAAAATTGTTTGTACTATCTCATAGTTCAAATATTATAGGTTCAATTCAACCAATTAAAAAACTTGGTGAAATTTGTAGAAACAATTCAATATTTCTTATAATAGATAGTGCTCAGAGTGCTGGTGTTCTTGATATTAATCTTTCAGATATATATTTTAGTGCTCTATGTTTTACGGGTCATAAGTCTCTGTTTGGACCACAAGGTATTGGAGGATTTGTTATATCTAATGAATTTAATGATTTTGTGAATCCAATTATCACTGGAGGAACTGGAAGTACATCCTCTGAAATAATTCAACCAAGCTTTCTTCCTGATAAATTTGAAAGTGGAACTTTAAATACACCAGGAATTGCAGGACTAAATGAAGGTGTTAAATTTATTTTAAATACAAATATTGAAACTATTAGAGAACATGAAGTTAATTTAAATGATAAACTTATTGAATCATTATTAAACATGCCCTATATAGATTTCTACGGCGATATTAATTCTAGTAAGAGAACCTCTGCAGTTTCAATAAATTCTCATAAACTTGATAATTCTTTATTCTCATTTGAATTAGATCACAAATATGGAATTATCACAAGAAGTGGCTTACATTGTGCACCTTTAGCCCATAAAACTATTAATACATATCCAACTGGAACATTAAGATTAAGCTTTGGATTTTTCAATGATATAATTGATATAAATTACTGTATTGATTCTATATATAAATTACATAAATTTGAATAAACTTGTATACAAACCTCTTTCTTGGGAATACTTAAGACAGGAGGTTTGTTTATGCATAAAAAAGAAATTATAAATACTAATTCCAATAATTGCATTAATGTTTTACGTGATTCAATTTCAAAGTATATAAAACCTGTGATCAAAAGTGGACGACCCCTAATTATTTTATGTATTGGAACAGACAGATCAACAGGTGATAGTTTAGGACCACTAGTTGGTGAAAAATTAAAGTTCTTAGATAGAGACAATATTTTTGTTTATGGAAATTTAAAAACTCCAGTTCACTCTAAGAATTTACAAGAAAATATTAATTTAATCTATTCTACTTATAATAATCCTTTTATAATTGCAATTGATGCTTGTTTAGGAAGTTTACAAAGCATTGGTAGCATATCTCTACAAAATAAACCATTACGTCCAGGTGCAGCAATGAATAAGGATCTTCCCTCTATAGGTGATATTAGTATTACTGGAATAGTTAATATATCCGGTGGTCTAGAATTTATGGTGCTTCAAAATACGAGGTTATATGTTGTTATGAGACTTGCTGATATAATTTCTAAGGGAGTATATCACTCAATAATTAAAACCATAGGTGGAAAAAATACTTCTTCTAATGTTATTTAGTATAGTTTTCTTAAAGAAAAACTTAACTTATTCAATAAATTCAAAAGTATAATTTAGATTTAAATAATAAAGATTAAAGAAGAAACTCTCTTTGGCTAAAAATACATTTAATCTATTTGAATAAATTATTTTTCTGTTGAATCTATAAAAAAATGAGTTAATGTTTCACGTGAAACATTAACTCAATATTTTCATTAATCTCTCTAAATCATCTATAGAGTAATATTCAATTTCAATTTTACCTTTATTTTTAGATTTACTCTTAAAACTAACCTTAGTTCCAAGTTTTTCTTCTAATTGAGTTGAATACTCCTTTAAGAAAATAGAATAATCCTCTTTAGTTTTTTTCTTTTCTTTCTTACCTAGTGTTTTAACCATTCTTTCAATATCTCTAACACTAAGTCCATCATCTATAATTTTTTGTGATAGTTTATACTGAAGTTCCTTATCCTCCAAACTTAACAAAGCCCTTCCATGTCCTTCAGTTATAACCTTATCTATTAAATACTCTTGAACTCTACTATCTAATTGTAATAACCTTAATGTATTTGTTATAGATGTTCTTGATTTTCCAATTCTTTCACTCAATTCATCATGAGTAAGTGAAAAATCCTCAATTAAACTTTTATATCCTAATGCTACCTCAATGGAATTTAAATCTTCTCTTTGAATATTTTCAATTAAAGATAATTCTAAAACTTGCTTATCACTTTTTTTATCAACAACAACAACAGGTACTTCCTTTAATTTGCATTTTTTTGCAGCTCTCCATCTTCTTTCACCTGCAATAATTATATAATTATCTCCATCTTTATATGTAATAAGAGGTTGTATTATTCCATGCTCTTTAATAGATTTTGCTAATTGTTCAACTTTATCGTCATCAAAATTTTTACGTGGTTGATCTTTATTAGGTTTTATTAGTTGAATTGATATTAATCCTTCATGGTTACCAACTTCTGTATTGTTCTCAGGTATTAATGCTCCTAACCCTCTCCCAAGTCCATGTTTTTTCATTATATTTCTCCTTTATTTTTACTCAAGAATTCGTTAGTTAAGTTACTAAATGCTTCGGTACCTTTACATTTCCTATCATAAAGAATTACTGGTAATCCAAAACTCGGTGCCTCAGCTAGTCTAATATTTCTAGGTATTACTGTGTCATATACTTTATCTTTAAAATATCTTTTTACCTCATCAACCACTTCTGAACTTAATCTTGTTCTAGAATCATACATATTTAATAATACGCCTTCTATATCTAATTCTTGATTTAATGATTTTTTAACTAAATTTATTGTATTAACAAGTTGTCCTACACCCTCAAGTGCATAAAACTCACATTGTATTGGTATTAATACACTTTCACAAGCTGTTAATGCATTGATTGTCAAAAATCCTAAGGATGGTGGACAATCAATGAATATGTAATCGTATTCATTCTCTACTTCTCTAATTTTTTCTTTTAAAATCTCTTCTCTTTTACTTAATCCTATTAGTTCTACTTCTGCACCTGCTAATTCCATTGTTGATGGAGCTAAGAAAAAGTTACTGATTAATTCACTCTCTACAATCACGTCATTCAATTTAACTTCAGCATTAGTAAGAATATCATACATGGATTTATTAACTTTTCTTTTATCTATGCCTAATCCGCTAGTAGTATTTCCTTGGGGATCTATATCTATTACTAGAATTTTTAATCCCATGAGAGCCAAATTAGCACAAAGATTTATATTTACTGTAGTCTTTCCTACTCCACCTTTTTGATTAAATATACATATTTTTTTCATTAAACTTCCCCCCCCTTATAATTAAAATCCATTAATAGCTTTTTTAATTTATATCATTACCAGATATTTTACATTAAATCTTATACTTTAATTATATTATTTTTTCTAATATTTTGAAAGTGATTTTAAGTAATAGATAATAAAAAA
Organism: Oceanirhabdus sp. W0125-5; assembly: GCF_027938815.1. Lineage (GTDB taxonomy): Bacteria > Bacillota > Clostridia > Clostridiales > Clostridiaceae > Oceanirhabdus. The sequence continues at coordinate 445,911 of NZ_CP115913.1, read as the reverse complement.
AAGTAATGTTTCACGTGAAACATTACTTTTTTGGTATTTTAACTACAATTTCAATTGAATCATCTAGTTCTTTACTTCTATAAGTAGCATTTACTCCAAATTTATCAAAAGTTTGTTTTATGGTATTCATATAAATTCTTGGAGAGAAAATTCCTTTAATTTTCTTTTTACCATCAGCTGCTATTTCTGCATTTTCTAATTTATGAAGCTCTAATTTAATTAGTTCTTCAGTATTTTTAACATTTAATTCTTTATCAATTACTTTTTTTAGAATTTCTAATTGTAATTCTTCACTAGGTAGTTTAAGTAAAGCTCTTCCATGTCTTTCTGTTAAGTTATTCTCTATTAAAAGACTTCTCACTTCTTTAGGAAGCTTTAGTATTCTTAACTTATTAGCTATAGTTGATTGCTTTTTTCCCATTACTTCAGCTAATTGACCTTGTGTATAGTTATAATCTTTTAATAATTTACTATATGCTTCAGCTTCTTCAATAAAGTTCAAATCTTCCCTTTGAACATTTTCTAATAACGCCACAAAAGCACTATCTTTTTCATCTAAATCTACAATTATTGATGGTACTTCTGATAATCCAATTAATTTAGCTGCTCTAAATCTTCTTTCACCTGCAACTATTTCAAAAGTACTTTCATCAAATTTTCTTAATGAAATAGGCTGTATAATACCATATGTCTCAATTGATTGTGCTAATTCATTTAATGCATCATCATTAAAAATTTGCCTAGGTTGACTTCTATTAGGAATAATTTTTTCAACCTTCACATAGCTTACCGTTTTATCCATAATTAACCATCCCTTTGATCTTTTTAACTCTTCTGAGTTACCCTCATAAAACTTCTACTATATATTAATTCTATATATAAACAAAAAATCCTCTTTAAAATAAATCAATTTCCATTTTTTCTCATTATTTTATTGGATTTTTAGTTACCATTCCTGCTTTTCTTGGATATTTTTTAGGAGTTGCTTTTTTCTTTAAAATACAAACTAAGTTATGATTTAAATCACTACCTTCAACAATAACATTATCAACAACCTTTAGTTCTCCCCCTAAAACATTTATTGCTTTTTTTGAATCATTTATTTCGTCCTCAACAGCCGGTCCTTTCATAGCTAAAAATTTTCCATTAACCTTAACAAAAGGAATACAGAATTCACTAAGTGCTGTTAAATTAGCTACTGCTCTAGAAACAGCATAATCATATTTTTCTCTATATTTTGGATTCTGACCAAAGTCCTCTGCTCTTCCATGTATAGTTTCTACATTTTTAAGCCCTAACTCTTCTATGACTAAATTAAGAAAATTGATTCTTTTATTTAGAGAGTCTAATAAAGTTATTTTTATCTCAGGTAAGACAATCTTTAGAGGTATCCCTGGAAATCCACCACCAGTACCAATATCAATAACTTTATTTCCTTGTTTAAGACCATCATTTTTTAAAACTTTTATAGAATCTATAAAGTGTTTTTTTATTATCTCTTCATCTTCAGTAATTGCAGTTAAATTAACTTTTTTATTCCATTCCTTAATAAGCTCTTTATATTTCATGAATTTATTATACATATCTTCATTAAATTCAATGTCTACATCTGCACAAGCTTTTTCAAATAACTTATAGTATTCCATAAATCCGCCCCTATTTATTTTTATTTTGTTCTAAATAAATCATTAATACTGTAATATCCGCTGGTGACACTCCAGATATTCTTGATGCTTGCCCTAAATTCTTTGGTCTAATTTCATTTAATTTTTGCATAGCTTCAATTCTTAAACTTTTTACATCTTTATAATCAATGTCTTCTGGTATAATTTTATTTTCAAACTTTTTGAATTGTTTTACCTGTTCAAGTTGTTTCTGAATATATCCTTCATATTTAGCAGATATTGATACCTGTTTTTGAACATCCAAAGGTAACTCAACTCTATCTTTATCAAGTTCTGCTACCATCTCATAATTCAATTCTGGTCTTTTAATTAACTCATATAAAGTAATTGGCTTTTTTAATTCTGCTGAGTTATTAGCTACTAACCATTCATTAACTTCTCTCTTATTTGTTATCTTAACTTCTTTTATTCTATTTATCTCATTATCTATTGCTTCTTTTCTAAAGGTAAATAACTCTAGTCTTTCTTCTGAAACAAGGCCTATATCATAACCCCTCTGAGTTAATCTAAGATCAGCATTATCTTGTCTTAATAAAAGTCTATATTCTGATCTAGAAGTCATCATTCTATATGGCTCATTAGTCCCTTTAGTAACCAAGTCATCAATTAATACCCCAATGTATCCATCAGATCTTTTCAGAATAACAGGTTCTTTTCCTTGGACTTTTCTAGCAGCATTTATACCTGCAATAATTCCTTGTGCTGCTGCTTCTTCATATCCTGAACTTCCATTAAATTGTCCTGCTGAAAACAGTCCATCAACATGTTTTATCTGTAAAGACAAGTCTAATTGCTTTGGATTTATGCAATCATATTCTATTGCATATCCTATTCTCATAATTTCTACATTTTCTAATCCAGCAATGGATCTCAACATATCTATTTGTACATCTTCTGGAAGAGAACTTGACATACCTTGAACATAAAGCTCATCGGTATTCTCTCCTTCTGGCTCAATAAAAATTTGATGCCTTTGCTTATCTGGAAATCTCATTACTTTATCTTCAATAGATGGACAATATCTTGGTCCAGTACTCTTTACTGTTCCATTATATAATGGTGATCTATGGATATTGTTTCTTATAATTTCATGAGTTTTTTCATTAGTATAAGTTAGATAGCAAGATACTTGTACTCTATCAATGTCTCTATTCATGAATGAGAATGGTACAATTTTTAAATCACCTGGTTGTTCTTCCATTTTTGAAAAATCTACTGACCTTCTATGAACTCTAGCAGGAGTTCCAGTTTTAAATCTTCTTAATTCAATATTTAATTCACTAAGTGAATCAGATAAAAAATTAGCTGGCAATAATCCAGATGGCCCTTCATTGAATTGATTTTCTCCAATTATTATTGATGATTTAAGATACGTTCCAGTTGTTATAACAACCACATTACTTTCATAAAAAGCACCATTCTTAGTAATAACTCCTGTGACCTTATTATCTTCATGTGAAATTTTAACAACTTCAGTCATTTTTAATTCAAGATTATCTTCTTTTTCCAAAGTTCTTTTCATTTCTTGAGAATACCTATGTTTATCTGCTTGCACTCTAAGTGAATGAACTGCTGGTCCTTTTGATAAATTCAACATTCTAGATTGAATGAATGTTTTATCAATATTAATTCCCATCTCTCCACCTAAAGCGTCTATTTCTCTAACCAAGTGTCCTTTAGCAGTTCCTCCAATATTAGGGTTACAAGGCATCATAGCTATACTCTCTAAGCTTGTAGTACACATTAATGTCTTACATCCTAATCTAGATGATGCTAAGGCAGCTTCACATCCAGCATGCCCTGCTCCAATTACAATTACGTCATATTTTCCGCCAAAATACGCCATTACTTCACCTACTTTCCTAAACAAAATTCTGCAAATATTTTATCTATTATATCCTCTTCAAGTGTATCTCCTGTTATTTCACCTAAGTGTCTCCACGCATCCCTTAAATCAATAGAAGCTAAATCTATAGCCATTGTAACACTTAAGGCATCTATAGCATGACTCATACTCTCTTTAGCTCTAATTAGCGCTTGTTTATGTCTATTATTTGTTACATATACATCGCTATAATTTATTTCTCCGCCAAAGAACATTTCTTCTATGCTCTGCTTTAATTTATCTATACCTACTTCACCTTTAATAGATGTTTCAATAATTCTAGATTTATGAATATCAAGCTCACTTATATCCATCTCTTTATCTAAATCTATTTTATTTATAATTACTAAGTAATTCTTTTCTTTGATATATTCAAATATCTCTTTATCTTCTTCATTAATTGGTCTACTGTTATCTAAAACAAATAGCACTAAGTCTGCCATATCAATCATTTGACGTGACTTTTCTACTCCAATTTTCTCAACAATATCTTCTGTCTCTCTAATTCCAGCTGTATCAATTAATTTAATTGGAATACCCTTAAAGTTTATATATTCTTCAATAATATCTCTTGTTGTACCTGGAATATCAGTAACTATAGCTCTGGTTTCTTTTAAAATTGTATTAAGTAAAGATGATTTTCCAACATTAGGCTTTCCTACTAACGTTGTGGTTATTCCCTCTCTCAATATCTTTCCTTCATCTGCACTTTGTAATAATCTTTCAATTTCTATTAGAATATCACTAGCTTTTTTTGTTGCAATATCAGCTGTTACCTCTTCTAATTCATCTTCAGGATAATCTACGGTTGCCTCTATATTAGCAATTATCCCTAATAAATGTGATCGTAGTTCATTTATTTCCTTGGAAATCTTTCCTTCAGATTGTTGTAAAGCTGATCTTGCACTAATTTCCGTTTTAGCTCTAATAATGTCGATTACTGCTTCTGCTTGACTTAAATCTATTCTTCCATTTAAAAATGCTCGTTTTGTAAACTCTCCTGGTTCTGCTAATCTAGCTCCAGCTCTAATAACCTCATTTAAAATGTTATTAGTAACAACCACTCCACCATGACAATTAATTTCAATTGTATCTTCTGCAGTGAAGCTTCTAGGGCCTTTCATAAATGATATAATAACTTCATCTATCTTATTTTCTTCACTATCTACAATGAATCCGTATCTCATTGTATAACTCTTTATGTTATCTAATTTTCTATCATTTTTACCAACAAAAATTTTTTTAATTATTTTTAATGCATCATTTCCTGAAATTCTAATAATAGAAATACCACCTTCGCCAATGCTAGTGGCAACTGCTGCAATCGTATCGAATTCTTTCATATCTGCTCACCTTCTTAGAATAAAATTCTAAATTATTGTTCTTAATAATACTGTATAATATAGATATCTCAGATCAATAATTGATTTATACATCTGTTTAAGGCGCACCTATATTTTGATACATGTATAAATCATATTTCGAAGTAGAATCTCTATATATAATTCTTAACTTAAAACTTTCTATTTATTAATTAATAATAATTAACATTAATGAATCCTAATATACATAGTACAAAAAAAAAGTATTATTTTCAAGAAAAAAAAGAAAGCCTCTAAGCTTTCTTTCTTTTAGGTTCTATTACAACTCTACGATAAGGTTCATCACCTTCACTAAATGTTTTCACATAATTATCATTTTGCAGAGCTGAGTGAATTATTCTTCTCTCATATGGATTCATTGGCTCTAATTTTATAGCTTTATTGAACATTTTTGCTCTTTTAGCTTTTTTAATAGCAAGCCCTTTTAATATCTCTGTTCTCTTAGCTCTATAATTTTGAGTGTCAAGTATTACCCTTTTATATTTCTCATTAGTGTCTTTATTAATCGCTAAACTAGTCAAATATTGAAGTGCATCTAAAGTCTCACCACGATATCCTATTAAGATTCCCATGTCTTCACCTAAAATCTCAATATTTAGGCTATCTTCAGTCTCTTTGGTTTCTACTTTAGCTTCAACACCCATGTGAGTGAATATTTTGTTTAAGAATTCTTCAGCCTCTTTATCAAATTGTTTTTTTAATGTTATTTTAACAACAGCTTCTTTAACACCAAATATGTTTAAGAAACCTTTGCTTCCTTGATCGAGTATCTCAATGTCAACATTTTCTTTAGTAGTATTAAGTTCAATCAAACCTTTTTCAATTGCTGCTTCAGCAGTTTTTGCTGTAACCTCAATAGATTTCACTCAACATACACCTGCCTCTCCCTACCTAATATATTATTATGCTTTAGTAGGTTCCGTTTTTTTAACTTTCTTAATAATGAATGTTTGTAATAACTGAATTAAGTTATTTATTACCCAATATAATAATAATGCTGCACTAAATTTAAGGCTGACATATAAAATAAATGCAGTCATAACTATATTCATAGTACCCATTTGTGCATTTCCAGTACCTGCTGAAGATAACTTCATTGATAAGAATGTTAATGCTGCAGATAATACTGGAAGTATAAAGTATGGATCTGGAACTGCTAAACTTTTAATCCATGGAGTAAGTACAAATCCAACATTTTCAATACCTTGAAGTTCTCTAAATACTGTAAACAATGCGATAATTATTGGCATTTGAATTAATAATGGTAAACATCCAGACATAGGATTTGCACCATGTTCTTTATATAATTTCATTGTTTCTTGATTTAATCTTTGTGGGTCATTTTTATATTTTTCCTGTAGCTTTTTAAGCTCTGGTTGTATTTCTGTCATTTTGCTCATGGATTTTGTTTGTTTAAGTGTTAATGGAAGTAACAATAATCTGACAATTATAGTTAAAACAATAATTGCTAAACCATACGAAATATTTGGGTTTGGTATCATCATTTCTATGGAAGTTCTAATAAATTCATAAAAAGCTTCTATTGGTTGCACCAAAATATTCATTAATTAACTCCTCCTACATTTATTTAACAGGATCATATCCTCCTGGATTAAATGGATTACATTTAATAATCCTTTTTATAGCCATGAAACCTCCCTTTAGAGCACCATGTTTTGATATCGCCTCAATAGCATATTGAGAGCATGATGGATAAAATCTACAACATGGCTTTTTTAAAGGTGAGATATATTTTCTATACAATTTAATAATAAAAATTAAAAATCTTTTCATTCTTCGTATAGTCCTGCCTTTTTAAAAAGTACCTTTACTGATTCACTTATATCTTTATAATTAGCATCTCTACTAACGCTTCTAGCAACAATTATAAAATCATATCCTTCTTTTATGTTCTTTTTATACTTATTATAATTTTCACGAACCAAACGCTTTACTCTATTTCTAACAACAGCATTTCCTACTTTTTTACTTACGGAGATTCCAATTCTGTTTAAATCTTTATTCACTCTTTTTACATATAAAACTAAGTATCTGCTAGAATAAGATTTACCTCTCCTATATACCGTCCTAAACTCGTAATTCTTCCTTATTCTATATTTTTTCGTTTCTTTCATATGTAACTCCTTTTTTTTTCTGCATCTGCAGAAAAAGGCCACAAGTTGCGGCCCTTATGCTGTTAAGCTTTTTCTACCTTTTAATCTTCTTCTCTTAACGATATTTCTTCCAGATTTAGTTTTCATTCTCTTTCTGAAACCGTGCTCTTTTTTTCTGTGTCTCTTTTTTGGTTGGTATGTCATCTTCATAGGTAAAACACCCCCTTCGATTCTTTTCTTTAATATAGGGATTTATTTTTCTGCATTACAATCATCATTAATCAAGTTAATTATCTTAATTGTAAATAATAAAATACTATATAAATTATATATTCACCAATTACTTATGTCAAGCCACTATTCTTATTATAATTGAAATTTAATGTTAATAAAAATCCAATCTAAATTTTAGTTTTTGTGGATAACTTCTTGAATACCTTCTTTTCTTTTGATATTATTAAGAGTGAACTGTGTATAAATTTGTTGATAATTTAGTTATACACAGCTTGTGGATAAAACTGTGTATAACTTGTTTAACTTTTATATATTTATTATTAATATTAGTCATTTTTCCTGATATTAAACGTTTTTTTATGTTAATAATATATTTTTTTATTTGTTGATAACGAAATCAATACTAAATTAAATAACGTTTTTATCAATAGTTATTAACAACTGTGAATATTTTTAGATAAAGTGTCAACAAGAATAATATACAATAGAATTTGTTAATATTATTGTTATGTTTATGTTTATAACTATTAAATAAATTTTTTGCTTTGGAGGATTTACTATGAGCATCTCGCTTGAAGAATTATGGAATAGAACTCTGGATATAATTAAAAATGAGCTTACTGAAGTGAGCTATAATACTTGGATTAAGAGTATTACTCCTATGTCAATGGATGACTCAACTATACAACTAGGGGTACCCAATAATTTCACTAAAGATATATTAGTAGGTAGATATAATGACTTAATAATTAATTCAATAAAATCTACTACTTCTAAAACATACAAATTAGATTTTATCATCAATACTGATGATGTAGTTGTCGAGCCAAAAAAGCCTAGAGTTAAGATCCAAGACAATATAGCAGCTAATGTTCTAAGTTCATCATTAAATCCAAAATACAAGTTTAAATCATTTGTAATAGGAAATAGTAACCGATTTGCTCATGCAGCCTCTTTAGCTGTTGCAGAATCTCCAGCTAAGGCTTATAACCCTCTTTTTATTTATGGAGGAGTTGGACTCGGTAAAACTCACCTTATGCATGCTATTGGTCATTATATATTAGATAATAATCCTAATAGTAAGGTTGTTTATGTTACTTCTGAAAAATTCACAAATGAGTTAATTAATTCAATAAAAGACGATAAAAATGAAGAATTCAGAAATAGATATAGAAATGTTGATGTACTTCTTATAGATGACATTCAGTTTATTGCTGGTAAAGAACGTACACAAGAAGAATTCTTCCATACTTTTAATACTCTATATGAAGCAAATAAACAGATCATTCTTTCAAGTGATAGACCACCAAAAGAAATCCCTACACTTGAAGATAGACTTAGATCCAGATTTGAATGGGGACTAATCGCAGATATATCTTCTCCAGACTTTGAAACAAGAATAGCTATCTTAAAGAAAAAAGCTGATGACGAAAAGTTAGATATAGATAATGATGTTCTTGTTTATATTGCAAAACAAATTAAAGCTAATATTAGAGAATTAGAAGGCGCATTAATAAGACTTATTGCTTATTCTTCTTTAACTGGTAAGGATATGACAGTTGAATTAGCAATGGAAGCTCTTAAAGATATTATTTCTAGTAAACAATCAAAACAGGTAACAATTGAGTTAATCCAAGATATTGTTGCTAGCTACTATAACTTAAAGGTTGAAGAATTAAAATCTTCTAGACGAACTAGAAGCATTTCGTATCCAAGACAAATTGCTATGTATCTTAGTAGAAAGCTTACAGATATGTCTTTACCTAAAATCGGTGAAGAATTTGGAGGTAGAGATCACACTACAGTAATACATGCATATGAAAAAATTTCAACCAATATCAAGGTTGATCAAAATTTAGAAAATACAATTAATGATTTAATAAAGAAAATTAAGCAAAATTAACTGTGGATAATTAACAGTATGTTTATAATACTACGTTATTAACATGTTAATAAAAAAATTAAATAATATGCTTTGTGGATATCTGTGGATAAATCTAAATAATTTTCATTTAGTTATCCACATTCATTTTTAATAAAAAAATGGCTGTTATTAAAGGCTTGAAGTACTTATCCACAAATTCACAGCCCCTATTACTATTACTACTATATTTTTAAAGAAATACTTATCTATATATAAGAGAAAAAGTTATTAACAATTTATTTGTCTTTAGGAGGTTATATTATGCATTTCGCTATACAAAAAAATATACTTCAGGAAGCAGTTTCTAAAGTTCAAAAAGCTGTTACTGGAAAATCAACTATGCCTATTCTTCAAGGAATTTTAATTCACGCTATAGATGGGAAATTAATATTATTAGGATCTGATAAAGATCTTACAATCGAAGCAACAGTTGATGCTGAAGTTCATACAGAAGGTAAGATTGTTGTAGATTCTCGTTTATTTGGAGACTTAATAAGAAAATTACCAAACGATATTATTGAAATATCAACTAATCCAAATAGTACATTAAGCATAAAATGTCTGAAATCTAATGCAACATTAGTACATATGTCAGCTGAGGATTATCCAGCAATGCCAACAATTCATGAAGAAAAATCAATTACATTGCCACAAAATATGCTTAAGAATATGATAAAAAGTACAATATTCGCAGCAGCGCATGATGAAACTAGACCTATATTTACAGGAGTTTTATTTGAAGTTAAAGAAAATAAAATTAACTTAGTTGCTATGGATGGATACAGAGTAGCAATAAGAACTGAAACTATTGATACAGATGTTGAATTAAATAATGTAATACCAGGTAAAACTTTAAGTGAAGTATCTAAAATATTAGAGGACACTGAAGAAGTTACAAATATATTGTTTACGACTAATCATATTTTATTTGATCTTGGAAAAACTAAAGTTATTTCTAGATTGCTTGAAGGTGAATTCATTAAATATGATTCAATAATTCCAAAAGAATATTTATTAAAAACTATTGCTCGTAAAGATGAATTATTAAATAGTATTGATAGAGCATCTCTAATTGGAAAAGAAGGTAAAACAAATCTTGTAAAATTAGATATTCAAGAAGATAAAATGATTATAACTTCCAATTCTCAATTAGGAATGGCTAGGGAAGAAATTAACATAAATCTGCAAGGTGACGATTTAAAAATTGCATTTAACTCAAAATATCTAATGGATATATTAAAAATTATGGATAGTGAAGAAGTTGAAATGGAATTTTCAACTAATGTCAATCCTTGTATTGTGAAAAACAAAGGTAAAGATAACTGCACATGCTTACTATTACCAGTAAGAATGGTAGAATAATATTATTTGAGGTGAGTTCATGAAGAACATTGAAATAACTACAGAGTATATCAAGTTAGATGCATTTTTAAAATGGGCTGAAGTGGTATCCTTAGGAACGGAAGCAAAATTCCTTATTCAAGATGAACAAGTGTACGTAAATGATGAATTAGAAACAAGAAGAGGAAGAAAATTATATAAAGAAGATATAGTTAAAGTTAATGGTGAAGAATATAAAGTTGTTTAAAAAGCGTCAAATTGAGCTCAGATTAAATTATCCCCCTAAGTAATAGGGGGATATTGTTAAGTTTAAAAGTCGTAATAAATGGAAAATTAATAGGATTATTCGAATTATTATGATATAATGTTAATAGGTGTTAATATGTATATTGAATATTTAAAATTAATTAATTACAGAAATTATGAAATGTTAGATTTAAAACTTACTAAAGAAGTAAACATTTTTATAGGTGATAATGCTCAAGGAAAGACAAATATTCTTGAATCCGTATATTTAGCTTCGCTGGGAAAGTCACATAGAACGAAAAGAGACAAAGAGCTTATTATGTGGAATCAAGATGCTGCATATATTCAAATTTATGTATGCAAAGAAAGATTGAATAAAAAAATCGATATGAAAATATTTAAACATGGTACTAAGGGTTTAAATATCAATTCTATAAAGGTTAATAAACTATCTGAATTAATAGGAGCATTAAATGTAGTAATGTTCTCTCCCGAAGATTTAAAGATTGTTAAAGAATCTCCTGTGTATAGACGAAAATTTTTAGATATAGAGTTATGCAAGTTAAGTAAAGCATATTTACATAATTTAACTCAATATAAAAAAGCTCTTGGAGAGAGAAATGCTGCTTTGAAGAAGATTCAAAACAAAGAACTATTGGATATTTATGACATGACCTTAGCTTCTTTTGGAATCAAAATAATTAAAGATAGAATGCAATATATTAAAAATTTAAATCTTTATGGAAAGGAAATGCATAGAGATATTACAAAAAATAGAGAAGAGATTGAATTTAAGTATATTTCCTCTCTAAATGATATTACAGAAGAGGAACTCTATAAATTATTTGTTAAAAGCAGAGATAGAGATATGTTTAATAAATCAACAAATGTTGGACCTCATAGAGATGATTTTGAAATATTGATTAATGAAACAGATACAAGAATATATGGATCACAGGGACAACAGAGAACTGCTGTTTTAACAATAAAATTTGCATCTTTAAAAGTTATTAAACATATTACTGGAGAATATCCTGTCCTTTTATTAGATGATGTTTTATCTGAGTTAGATAGTAATAGACAGCGATATATTTTAAATTCAATAAAAGATGTGCAAACCTTTATAACATGTACAGGTATTTCAGATATTCGTGAACACATTTCAGGAGAAACTAAGGTTTTTCTTGTTAATAAAGGACATATAGATGAGATAAAGTAACGTAAGGAGGAGAGTAATGTTCCTACATTTAGGTGAAAATATCGTGGTCCCTCTTAAGGATGTAATCGGTATATTTGATTATGAGTCAACAGTATATAGCAATGATACAATTCAATTTTTAAGAATGGCAGAAGAAGATGGATTTGTAGAAAGAATCAATAATGAACGACCAAAATCTTTTATTATTGCAGAAGTAGATAATATGAGCAAAATATTTTTATCACCTATATCATCTTCAACATTAAGTAAAAGATCAGAAATCACATATCATAAATAGCAAGTTAATAGGAGGATTTCTATGAAAGAAAACAAAGTTTATGATGAAAGTCAAATTCAGGTACTTGAAGGTTTAGAAGCCGTTAGAAAAAGACCTGGTATGTACATCGGAAGCACTAGTTCAAGAGGACTACATCATCTAGTATATGAAATTGTTGATAATAGTATTGATGAAGCATTACAAGGTTTCTGTGAAACAATTGAAGTGAATATCCATAAAGATAATTCAATATCAGTTCAAGATGATGGTAGAGGAATACCAGTAGGAATACACCCCAAAATGGGAAGACCAGCAGTAGAGGTAATAATGACGGTATTACATGCAGGTGGTAAATTTGGGGGAGAAGGTTATAAAGTATCAGGAGGTCTTCATGGTGTTGGAGCTTCTGTTGTTAATGCTTTATCGGAAAAATGTTATGTAGAGGTAACTATAGATGGTAAGGTACATAAACAAGAGTATGAAAGAGGTAAAGTTATTACTGATCTTACTGTAGTTGGAGAAAGTGAAGGTCATGGTACTAAAACATACTTTAAACCTGATTCAGAAATATTTGATGAAGTAGAGTTTGATTTTGACACCTTAGCTCAAAGATTAAGAGAGTTAGCTTTCTTGAATAAAGGTATAAAAATTGTACTTAATGATGAGAGAGAAGAAAAATCAAAGCAATTCCACTATGAAGGTGGTCTTAAGTCATTTGTTGCTTACTTAAATAGAAATAGAGAAACTTTACATGAAGAACCTATTTATGTTGAAGGGGAAAAAGATACTTATAGTCTTGAGATATCTCTTCAATACAATGATTCCTATACTGAAAACTTATTCTCTTTTGCTAATAATATTGATACAGTTGAAGGTGGAACTCATTTAAGTGGATTTAAAACTGCTTTAACAAGAGTAGTTAATGATTATGCAAGAAGATTTAATTTCTTAAAAGAAAATGATAAAAATCTAACTGGTGAAGATATTAGAGAAGGGCTTACAGCTATAATATCTGTAAAACTTAGAGAACCACAGTTTGAAGGTCAAACTAAAACTAAACTGGGAAATAGTGAAGTAAGAAGTATTGTTGATAATCTATTTAGTGAACATTTTGGTGCAGTACTAGAGGAAACACCACAATTAGCTAAAATCATAGTAGATAAAGCTTTAAATGCTGCAAGAGCAAGAGAAGCTGCACGAAAAGCAAGAGAGTTAACAAGAAGGAAGAATATACTTGAGAGTACAGCATTACCTGGAAAATTAGCTGATTGCTCATCAAGAGATCCTAAAGAATGTGAAGTATATTTGGTCGAGGGAGATTCGGCGGGAGGATCTGCTAAACAAGGAAGAGATAGAAGATTCCAAGCAATTTTACCTTTAAAGGGTAAAATTATGAATGTTGAGAAACAGAGACTTGATAAAATATTAAATTATGCAGAAATTAGATCTATTATTGCCGGGGTAGGAGCTGGAATAGGAGAAGAATTTGATATTTCAAAGATTAGATATGACAGAATAATAATAATGACCGACGCCGATGTTGATGGAGCTCATATTAGAACACTGTTATTAACATTCTTCTATAGATACATGAAAGCCTTAGTTGAAGAAGGTCATATTTATGTTGCTCAACCACCTCTTTATAAAATAGCAAAAAATAGAAAAGTATATTACGCATATAGTGACAAAGAATTAAATGTAATCCTTGAACAGATTGGTGGTAAAGATAAAAACACTGACATTCAAAGATATAAGGGTCTTGGAGAGATGGATGCCGAACAATTATGGGATACAACTATGGATCCAGAAAAGAGAACTTTATTAAGAGTTGACATTGAAGATGCAATAGCAGCTGATGAGATATTCACTATTTTAATGGGTGATAAGGTTGAACCTAGAAGAGAGTTCATACAGGAAAATGCTAAGAAAGTACAAAATTTAGATATATAGTCTAAATGAAAGTAGGTGAAAAACTTGAGTTTAAATAATATAGGGAATATTAGAGATATAGATATCAGAAAAGAAATGATGAATTCATATATAGACTATGCAATGAGTGTTATAGTTGCAAGAGCACTTCCTGATGTAAGAGATGGTTTAAAACCAGTTCATAGAAGAATATTATATTCAATGCATGAACTTAATCTTACACCAGAAAAGAGTTATAGAAAGTGTGCTAGAATCGTAGGGGATGTTCTGGGTAAATATCACCCACATGGAGACACTGCGGTTTATGATGCTTTAGTTAGAATGGCACAAGACTTTTCTATTAGATATACACTTGTTAATGGTCATGGAAATTTTGGTTCTGTAGATGGAGATGGAGCAGCTGCAATGAGATATACAGAAGCCAAAATGGATAAAATAACTACAGAGATGCTTCGAGATATTAATAAGAATACAGTTGATTTTATTGATAACTTTGACGGAGAAGAAAAAGAGCCTACAGTATTACCAGCTAGATATCCTAACCTTTTAGTTAATGGATCATCAGGTATTGCAGTAGGTATGGCTACTAATATACCACCGCATAATCTGAGAGAGGTTATAGATGGGGTTATAATGTTGATTGATGAGCCTGATAGTCAAATATCAGATCTGATGAAAGTTATTAAAGGTCCAGATTTCCCAACAGCAGGTATTATACTTGGTAGAGCTGGAATAAAAAGTGCTTACGAAACAGGTAGAGGTAAGATTTTAGTTAGAGCTAAATGTGAAATTATAGAAGAAAAAGGCAGAAATAAAATCATAGTTACTGAACTTCCTTATCAAGTAAATAAAGCTAAGCTGATTGAAAGCATAGCAAATCTTGTAAAAGATAAAAAGATAGATGGAATAAGTGATTTAAGAGATGAGTCTAGTAGAGAAGGTATGAGGATTGTTATAGATCTTAAAAGAGATTCAAATCCTAATGTTGTCTTGAATAGATTATATAAGCATACAAGAATGCAAGATACTTTTGGTGTAATAATGATTGCTTTAGTTGATAATGAACCAAAGCAGTTAAATCTTAAACAGGTATTAGTTCACTATTTAAATCACCAAAAAGAAGTATTTAAGAGAAAAACTCAATTTGATTTAGATAAAGCCCAAGCTAGAGCTCACATTTTAGAAGGTTTAAGAATTGCTTTAGATCATATCGATGAAGTTATTGCACTTATTAGAGGATCTAAAACTGGAGCAGAAGCAAAAGCTGGGTTAATGGAGAAGTTTAATTTATCTGAGAAACAAGCTCAAGCTATTCTAGATATGAAACTTCAAAGATTAACAGGTTTAGAAAGAGATAAAATTGAAGCTGAGTATAATGAGTTACAAGAAAAAATAGCTGAGTTAAGAGCTATTCTTGCTGATGATAAAATACTTCTAGAAAAAATCAAGAATGACTTGTTAGAAGTAAGAACAAAATTCGGAGATGAGAGAAGATCACATATAGATCTAACATATATCGATAGCAGTATAGATATATCTGATTTAATTGAAGAAGATCAAATAGTTGTTACTCTTACTCATAATGGATATATCAAACGTTTACCAATTGATACGTACACGTCTCAAAGAAGAGGTGGAAGAGGTATTCAAGGGGTAACCACTAGAGATGAAGACTTTATTGAGCATATGTTCATAA
>NZ_CP115913.1:372500-425000 GCF_027938815.1 Oceanirhabdus sp. W0125-5 | reverse complement strand
AACTGTTTACCAAAAACACAGGTCTCTGCTAAATCGTAAGATGATGTATAGGGGCTGACGCCTGCCCGGTGCTGGAAGGTTAAGGGGATCACTTAGCGTAAGCGAAGGTGTGAACTTAAGCCCCAGTAAACGGCGGCCGTAACTATAACGGTCCTAAGGTAGCGAAATTCCTTGTCGGGTAAGTTCCGACCCGCACGAATGGCGTAATGATTTGGGCACTGTCTCAACAGTAAATCCGGTGAAATTGTAGTACCAGTGAAGATGCTGGTTACCCGCGGTTGGACGGAAAGACCCCGTAGAGCTTTACTGTAGCTTAGCATTGAATTTCGGTATTGTCTGTACAGGATAGGTGGGAGACTAGGAAACTGGGGCGTTAGCTTCAGTGGAGTCGTCCTTGGGATACCACCCTGGCAGTACTGGAATTCTAACGAGTGGCCATGAATCTGGTCATCGGACATTGCTAGGTGGGCAGTTTGACTGGGGCGGTCGCCTCCTAAAAAGTAACGGAGGCGCTCAAAGGTTCCCTCAGCGCGGTCGGAAATCGCGCGAAGAGTGCAAAGGCAGAAGGGAGCCTGACTGCGACACCTACAAGTGGAGCAGGGACGAAAGTCGGACTTAGTGATCCGGTGGTACCTCGTGGGAGGGCCATCGCTCAACGGATAAAAGCTACCTCGGGGATAACAGGCTTATCTCCCCCAAGAGTCCACATCGACGGGGAGGTTTGGCACCTCGATGTCGGCTCGTCGCATCCTGGGGCTGTAGCTGGTCCCAAGGGTTGGGCTGTTCGCCCATTAAAGCGGCACGCGAGCTGGGTTCA
Source organism: Oceanirhabdus sp. W0125-5 (assembly GCF_027938815.1). GTDB lineage: Bacteria > Bacillota > Clostridia > Clostridiales > Clostridiaceae > Oceanirhabdus. The sequence goes on along the minus strand of NZ_CP115913.1, from coordinate 424,183 downwards.
GAACGTCGTGAGACAGTTCGGTCCCTATCCGCCGCGGGCGTAGGAAATTTGAGAGGAGCTGTCCTTAGTACGAGAGGACCGGGATGGACTGACCTCTGGTGTACCAGTTGTCGCGTCAGCGGCACCGCTGGGTAGCTATGTCGGGAAGGGATAAACGCTGAAGGCATCTAAGCGTGAAGCCCACCTCAAGATTAGATTTCCCTGCCTAGTGCAATAAGATCCCTTGAAGAACACAAGGTTGATAGGCTGGAGGTGTAAGTGTGGTAACACATGTAGCTGACCAGTACTAATAGATCGAAGACTTAATCTTAACTTACTTTGTGCAATTTTGAAGGAACATCCTTCAACTGAATAGATATCTGGTAACTATGGCGTGAAGGTTACACACCTTCCCATTCCGAACAGGATTGTTAAGCTTCACAGCGCTGATGGTACTGCACTGGAGACGGTGTGGGAGAGTAAGACGTTGCCAGGTAATTTGGACCATTAGCTCAGCTGGTTAGAGCAACCGGCTCATAACCGGTAGGTCCGGGGTTCGAGTCCCTGATGGTCCACCATTACAGCCTTATTATTTTAAGGCTGTAACTCTTTTAAATAAATACCTGGGGGTATAGCTCAGTTGGGAGAGCACCTGCCTTGCACGCAGGGGGTCAGGGGTTCGAATCCCCTTACCTCCACCAAAACAGTCTTTTATAAGGCTGTTTTTTTATTTATAAAAAATGAATTGTACAAGATAATCATAGAACAAATCATCAAACCTTTCATCGCGTATGAAAGGTTTTTAACGTAACTAGCAGAAGTCTCTCATCTTCTATAAGTGGGAGATGAATGCGTAATCTTAATACTTTTACATGGATAAAAAATCATAAATGTGAAATAATAAGAATAAATGTTCTTATGATTCGTTATGATTGCAATGAAAAGTAAAGGTGTTGAAAGTAATGAAAATCAACAAAGCGTATAAATTCAGAATATATCCAAATGAAAATCAAATAGAGATTATTGAAAAATCCTTTGGTTGTTCAAGATATGTATATAATCATTTCTTAAACCAAAGGAATGAAATATATAAAGCTGAAAAAAGATGTATTAAATATACAGAACAACAAAATCAATTACCAAATATGAAAAAAAAATTTGTATGGCTTAAAGAAATTGATAGTACATCACTGCAGATGTCACTAAGAAATCTTGATGCTGCATTCAAAAATTTCTTTGAAGGTAGAGCAGACAGACCAAAATTCAAAAGTAAAAGAGACAACTATAAAACATATACAAGTAATTTTGTGAATAACAATATTGAAATAAAAAAAGATAAAATAAAACTGTCTAAATTGAAATATGTTAATGCAAAAATTCATAGATATGTTGAAGGTAGAGTAAAAAATGCTACTGTTTCTAAAACATCAAGTGGTAAATATTTTGTATCTATATGTGTTGAAACAAAGATAGAGCCATTAAAAAAAGTATCGGGGAATGTTGGTATAGATCTAGGGTTATGTCATTTTGCAATATTATCAAATGGTGAAAAGATTCAAAATCCTAAGTATCTAAAAAAGTCATTAGATAAATTGGCAAAGGAACAAAGAAAATTAAGTAGTAAAGAAAAAGGCAGTAACAATTGGAATAATCAAAGAATAAAGGTTGCTAGACTACATGAACGTATATCTAATCAAAGATTAGACTTCATCCATAAGTTATCTAAAAGAATTATAAGCGATAATCAAGTTATAATTCTTGAAGAGTCCTAAATGCGATAGCATTCATGATAGGGATATAAATGCCAGTAGGAATATCTTGAAGCAAGGGTTATTAGAGATAGCCTAAAAAAATAAGAACCGTAGGTCTTACGGGGATTGCCTGTGGAGAAAGTAGATTGCGAAATCTGTGAAGCAGGAAAAGTTCTTGGATATACCAAGAAGCCCCCACTTCAGCGTGAGTAAGTGGAGGGAGAGTTCACTTACCAAGATAATAAAGTAAATAGATATTATTGATTAGTTTTTAGAAAATATTTATACATTTTTTTACATTACTTTTTCTATTTGAATAAATTAACTTGTTAACTAGAATCTCTATAGATAACAGTGATATAATATAATTAAAAATAAATTTGGGAGTATTATACTTTAATGATAATAAGGATAAAACAATTTTTTAGAGGTGTATTTCAAAGAGTTGGGAATGATGAGTATAAATTTATAAAGAAATATTTAGATAGCTATGAATTAGATCTTTTTAATAAATTAACTAGTTATGAAAAAATACATGCTTATACTGTAGCTAAAAAAATAAGTGATAAGTTAATAAATCAAGGCTATAAGGATAACATTGATAGAGATAGGCTTATCAAAGCTGCGTTATTGCATGATATAGGTAAGATTGAATGTGCCATGAATATTATTGAGAAAAGTATAATAGTTATATTAGATAAATTTTTTAGAAATAAATTAAAGAAGAGTAAGAGTAAAAAAATTAATATTTACTATAATCATGCAGAAGTTGGATATAATATTTTATTAAACAAAGAATATTCAGAAGAATTTCTCAATATAATAAAATTTCATCATTGTGATAACGTTGAAGCGGCAAATAAAGAAGAAATTCAATTACTTAAACAGGTTGATTCACAAACATAAAGGAGGAGTTAGACAGTGAAATCTATTGAAAGAAGGGAGCAAATATTAAAAAAGCTTATAGAAAGTGATGAACCAATAAAAGGACAGCATTTAGCAGAAAGTTATGGGGTTACAAGGCAAGTAATTGTGAAGGACATAGCAATATTAAGAGCTATAGGAAATAGCATTATATCCACTCCTAATGGTTATACAATACCTGTAGAAGATGATTCTCAAGGTGTTTCAAAGCTTATTGCCGTATATCATTCTAAAGATAAAATATATGATGAACTTAAAACTATTATTAAATATGGAGGGATAGTAAAGGATGTTACGGTAGAACATCCTGTATATGGGGAAATTACAGCAATTCTCATGCTAAAGAATCTATATGACATTGAAATGCTTATTGATAAGTTAAAAAGTGAAGAAGCTTTACCCTTATCAGCATTAACAAAAGGAATTCATTTACATACTATTATGGCAGATAGTATAGATACAATAGATATGATACTAGAGGAATTAAAAGCAAAGGGATATTTGCTGAATGAAAGTGAGTAGGTGATAAGATGAACAGAGTATCACTTTTAAAATGTGATAGCTATGATGCAAAAAAGATTGAATCAAAAATTAGATATGGATTTGAACTTTTAGGAGGAGAAGAATACATTAGAAGCATAATACCTCAAAATAGTAGTATCATGTTGAAGCCGAATTTATTGAGTATAGAACGAGTTGGTTCACCTGTAGTTACTAATGATGTATTCTTTGAGGGTGTTATTAGAGTACTGAAAGATTATAGTAGCAATATTAAATTTGGGGACTCTCCTGGATTTGGAGATAGTAGAAGAGCTGCTGAAAAATGTGGGTTAATTAATGTTGCCAATAAATATGGAGTAGAATTTGTTCCTTTTAAAGAAGAAGTGCATGTTACATTAGAGAAAGCTATTAGATGTACTTCATGGAATGTATCTAAAGAGGCATATGAATCGGATGTTTTAATCACGTTACCTAAAATGAAAACTCATGCTATGGCTTATTTTACTGGAGCCATTAAAAATCAATTTGGATGTATTGTAGGGACAAAAAAAGCTAGTTGGCACACAAGGATGCCTGAAGCAAATAATTTTTCAAAGATGCTTTTGGACTTAAATTCTGTGTTAGGAACAGATTATGCTATTATGGATGGTATTGTTGCAATGCAAGGAAATGGACCTAAAAATGGTGAGCCATACAATATGAATTCAATTATAATGGGGAAAAGTTTAAGTGCAGTAGATTCTATTGCAGCGTATTTAATGGGATATAAAGATCCTTTAGAGACACCAATACTTAAAGAAGTTCATGATTCAAAATGGGGACCTGTACTTATTGAAGATATCAAAGTACTTGGAGAAGATTTAGAATCAATGAGTGTTGATGATTTTGAGCTATGTAGAAAAGGCGGAAATTTTTACTTCATAAATCCATCAGTAACAAATTTTTTAAGAGGTATGATAGCACCATATCCTAGCTTAATAAAAGAAAAATGTATTAAGTGTAAGAGGTGTGTTGATGTGTGTCCTGAGACACCAAAAGCTGTATTGATGAAAAAAAATAACAAAAATGAGGTATGGCCTGTATGGGACATGAAACAATGTATAAGGTGCTTTTGCTGCCAAGAATTGTGTCCTGTAGGAGCAATTGAGACAAGAAAAACAACTTTGGGAAGATTACTTAATGGGGGAGATAAATAATTAATTAGGAGGGATATAATGAAAAAGAAGGTTGGATTGAGTGTTTTTATAGGGGCTATTGTACTCGTATTATTGTTTATGAGTGGATTTACTAATATTGCTATAGATATAATATGGTTTGATAATATCGGGTATTTATCAGTATTTTTTAAAAGGTTGTTTTCAATATTACAGATAATGATTCCAATGTTTATTGTTTTTTATATTATTATATGGATTTATTATAAAAGCATAAAGAACAGTATGAACAGAGTTAAATTTATTAGAGAAGTGGATGTAAAAAAGAATAAGATTGAGAAAAGGATTTTCTTTTTTTCAAATATAGGATTATCATTACTATTTTCCTATTCCTTTGCAAAAAACTATTGGTATAAACTACTTGAATTTATAAATGCTTCACAGTTTAATGTTAAAGATCCTTTATATAATATGGATATATCTTTCTTTGTGTTTAAGTTACCATTGATTGAATCACTACATAATGCTTTAACAGGAATTTTAATATTTACAATAGTGGTAACCTTAACTGTATTCTTTATTTCTAATGCAAGTGATTGGGCTAGTAAGAAGTCAACTGATATTAAAGAAATCAAGAATGAGTTTGCAAAATTTGCTGGAAAGCAATTAGCGATTGTCGTCATGATATTTATTTTGAATATGGCTTTAGGTTTTTGGATTAAATCATTAAATTTAGTGTACTCAGATAGAGGGGCTGTTTTTGGAGCAAGTTATACAGATGTTAAAGTTACACAAAAGTTCTATTTAGTATCTGCTATAGTTGCTATTATTGTAAGTATTATTGTATTTATAAGTATAATAAAGAAAAAATATAAGCTTGGAGTTATTTCTGTAATTGTACTATTTGCATTAGTTCCTCTTGAAGGAATAACAGCAGGTATAGTTCAAAAGTTGGTAGTTGAATCAAACGGAATAAAGCTGGAAAAGCCATATATTGAACATAATATTGATTATACTAGAAAAGCTTATAATTTAGATAGTATTGATAATGTTAATTTTGACATACAAAACACATTAACATATGATGATATTCAAAAAAATAGTGATATAATCAATAATATTAAGATTACATCATTTCAACCAACTCTTGAGTTCTATAAAGAAGTTCAATATATAAAGAAATATTATACATTTAATGATGTTGATGTAGATAGATATATGATTAATGGGAAATATAATCAGGTTTTCTTAGCACCGAGAGAGATTGATGTAAATGTACAAGATGAAACCAGTAATAAGTGGCAGAATAATCATTTAGTATACACTCATGGCTACGGTGTGGTAATGAACAAAGTAAATGAATTAACTGAGGATAGAGAGCTAGTATTTGTGATGGATGAGATTCCACAGAAAAATGAAAGTAATATAAACCTTGAAAATCCTCGAATATATTTTGGAGAGAAAACAAATCAATATGTAATAGTTAACACAGATGTAAATGAATTAGATTATCCACTAGGAGATCAAAATGTATCTGCTAATTATGAAGGTGATGCAGGAATAGAAATGACTACATTAAATAAGCTTATTTTTGCATTAAAAGAAAAAGAACCTAAATTTTTATTATCAAAAGATATTAATAGTGACAGTAAAATCATGATAAATAGAAATATAATGAAAAGAGTAACTAAAATAGCTCCATTCCTTAGTTATGACAAAGACCCTTATTTATTTATTGATAATGGTCAACTGTATTGGATGATTGATGCTTATACTACATCAAGTAGATATCCTTTTTCAGAAAAAATAAATGGAATAAACTATGCTAGAAACTCTATTAAAGTAGTTATAGATGCATATAGTGGACATGTTAAGTTCTATGTAGTAGATAAGAATGACCCTATTGCTATGACATACTCTAAAATATTCTCAGAAATGTTTGAAACAGAAATACCTGATGGTATAAGAAGTCACTTTAGATACCCAAGTGATTTATTCAAGTTACAAAGTAATATTTTAGGTAAGTATCATGTAACAGATCCAGAAATATTTATAAAAGGTGAAGATCCATGGGAAGTAGCAAAGGATAATAAAAAAGTTGAAGAGAACGATAATTTAACTGATCCTGTATATATGGTACTCAAGATACCTGGTGAAAATAATGTTGAAATGGCGCTTATTAACTATTTTAACGTTAAGGATCGTGCTAATATGGTAGCAATGTTAGCAGGTCGTATGGATGGGGAGAATTATGGTCAATTAAAGCTTATAAAATTCCCAGTAAGAGAGACTGTTTATAGTCCAACATTATTTAATCAGAAAGTTAATCAAGATGTTACTATATCAAAAGAGCTTACACTATTGGATGCTAAGGGTTCAGAAGTCATATATGGTGATACTTTAATATTACCAATAAAAGATTCTTTATTATATGTAGAACCTGTTTATTTGAGAGCTATGGGCGGAAAGAGCATACCACAAGTTAAATTTATCATAGTTTCATATAAAGATAGAATTGTAAAAGGTGAGTCACTAGAAGATGCATTAAAGAAACTTTTTGATGTGAAAGAAGAGGCTATTATCCCTGATAAGGAAGATAAAGAGGAAATAACAGATAAAGATGATGATGATAAAAGTGATAAGTTTAAAGAGCTTAGTGAAGATAAGCAAATACTTATAAAAGAGGCTAATAGAATCTATAATGAATCAAAAGAGGCTATGAAAAATGGTGAATGGGCTAGATATGGAGAATTAATAGAACAATTAGGTAGTATAATTGAAGAACTGAACAAGTAGATATAAATAAAGTGGAAATACTAAATTATAACTTTGTCAATAAACTCAGTGCGTGAAACGCACTGAGTTTATTATTGAAATACAATATTTTATCAAAGATAAAATGAGTAAACATATGTTGTCCAAAGAACGATAAGATGTAGATTTTCACCAAAGTGAAAATCATCCATCATTCTCAATTCTCAATTTTCAATTTTCAATTCTCAATTTGTTTTTTAAGGGTATACTTATGATATAATTAAAATTGGAAAAAATTTTTATGGTGGAGGAAATCTATGGATTATGATGTAGTTATATTAGGTGGAGGACTGACAGGTTGTGCTATAGCATATGAATTGTCAAAGTACAATTTAAATATTGCACTTATAGAAAAAAACTATGATATAGCGCATGATATATCTCATATCAATACATCTATTGTTTATAGTGGAGCGGAAAGTAATAATGGGGTAGTAAGTGAACTAGAGAGCATGGGGAATGATATGCTGGATGTGTTAGTTTCAAAATTTAATGTTCCATTTAAGCGTACTGGTACATTATACGTGGCTAGAAATGACGAAGAAGAGAAGAGAATACAAGAGATATATAATAGAGCTATAGATAGAGGAATTAAAGATGTTAAACTTCTAGATAAAGAATATGTGTATGCTATGGAACCAAACTTCAAAAAAGATATAAATAAAGCTTTATATATAAAAAAGACTGGAGTTATTAGTCCATTTGATCTTGCATTAGCATATGCTGAAATAGCTTTTGTTAACAATGTTAATTTTAAGCTTGAGGAAGAGGTAATAGATATAGAGAAACGTACACAAGGATTTAAGGTTATAACAAGCAAGAATAAGTTTAAGTGTAAACTGGTTATTAATACATTGAATAATTTTAGTTATACAATAGATAAATGTGAAAATACTAAGCCTACAAAAGAAGAACTTAAATTCTTTTTATTTGATAGTAAGTTTGATAAAAAGTATTCAAATATTATTTTAAGCATAGATGAGAATAATGATAAAGCATTTATTGTTCCAGCAAATAACAACAAGACAATAGGAGCTATGAAGACAAAAAGTAACATATATAACTTTGAACTTTTAGAGAAATTTTCAAAACTAATGGAAGGTGTTAAGTTTAAGGATGTTAAATCATTTTATGAATCAATGTATTATAGAGAAGATATTTTGATTGATGATAGTTCTATAGATAGTGGATATATAAAAATAAGAGGTAAGCATTATGGACTCGTAACTATGACACCTGCAATTGCCACAATAGTTTGCGAAACAGTTAGAAGTAATTTGAATTGTAAGCTAAAAAAAGAGTTTATAGACAAGAGAAGAGAATATTTTAAATTTAGTGATTTAACAGATGAAGAAAGAGAAACCATAATAAAGACTGATAAAAGATATGGAAAAATGATATGTTTGTGTAATTACATAACTGAGGGAGAAATTATTGATTCAATAAGGAGGCCTTTAGGTGCAAGAACTGTTGAAGGTGTAAAGAGAAGAACTGGTGCATCTTTTGGAAATTGTTATGGAGCTCAATGCTTAAATAAAATTGTAAATATATTGGCGAGAGAGACTAATAAAAAGATAACAGAGATAGTTAAAGAGTCAAAGAATTCTAGAATAATATTAAGCAGGATAAAAGAATTTGATGAGATGTAATGTTATGGAGGATTAATATGAATGGAATAGAGTATTTCACTTCAGTTGTTAGGGTGAAAGGGTCAAAAATAGCAACAGTTGTCCCAGTAAAAAGTAGTAAGCCTCTGGATAAAGAGTTATGGTTAAAATGTTCAAAAGCCTTAAGTATATTAAGAGTTGGACCACCAATAGAAGTTGGTGATGTTCTATGTAAAAATATATTAAATACTGGCTTTGATATTGTCAGTACAAAAAATATATTAGAATAGTTATTGACTAGAAAAAAATTAAGATGTAAAATAATAGCTAAAGAAACATTAGAAAACATATAATTTTTAAAACCTGTGAAGAGGCAAGTATTTTTATTTAGTGCTTTAGAGAGTCAGTGGTTGGTGAAAACTGATGCAATAGATAAGAAGAATCCACCTCTGAGGGACTGTGATGAGCAGTACGGCATAATGTCGTTATTTATAGAGTGGGTTGGTAAAACAACCAATTAGGGTGGTAACGCGGAGTCTTTCGTCCCTTTACAAGGGGGACGTGGGACTTTTTTTGTTGTCCAAAAAAATGATTATATAGCTAGGAGGATAAAAAATGTTAGATTTAAAAAGAATAAGAAATGAAGCAGAAGAAATAAAGAAAGCTATGGCTGGTAGAGGAGAGAGTTTTGATGTATCAGTTATAGATGAAATTATTGAACTTGACAGAAAAAGAAGAGAAATTCTTGTTACAGTAGAAGAAATGAAGAAAGAAAGAAATGAAAAATCAAAGATGGTACCTAAGATGAAGAAAGCTGGGGAAGATACTCAAGAACTAATGAGTTCTATGAAGGATTTATCTCAGAAAATAAAAGATTATGATGTTGAGTTAGGTGAAATTAATCAAAAGATTGAATATCTTATGTTAAGAATACCTAATGTTCCTAATGAAAATGTACCAGATGGAGATACTGATGATGATAATGTTGAAATAAGAGTATGGGGAGAGCCTAGAAAGTTTGATTTTGATATTAAAGCGCACTGGGATATAGGTACGGATTTAGACATACTTGATTTTGAAAGAGGTGGAAAGGTTACTGGATCAAGATTTACAGTATATAAGGGATTAGGAGCTAGACTTGAGAGATCTGTAATAAACTATTTCCTAAACACTCATACAGAGAAAAATGGATATAGAGAAGTATTACCTCCATACATGGTTAACAGAACTAGTATGACTGGAACAGGACAATTGCCTAAATTTGAAGAAGATGCCTTTAAAATAAAAGAAGATGATTATTTCTTAATTCCTACAGCAGAGGTACCTGTTACAAATATGCATAGAGATGAAATCATGGAGGGTGAAGAACTTCCAGTTAAGTATGCAGCATATAGTGCATGCTTTAGATCAGAAGCTGGATCAGCAGGAAGAGATACTAGGGGTTTAATTAGACAACATCAGTTTAATAAAGTTGAGTTAGTTAAATTCGTTAAACCAGAAGAGTCTTATAATGAGCTAGAGAAGCTTGTGCAAGATGCAGAATCAGTGCTTCAAGGGTTAGGATTACCTTATAGAGTAGTTAAGATTTGTAAAGGGGATTTAGGCTTTACAGCTGCATTTAAATACGATATAGAAGTATGGATGCCAAGTTACAATAAATACGTAGAAATATCAAGCTGCAGTAATTTTGAAGATTTCCAAGCAAGAAGAGCAAATATTAGATACAGAGAAGAATCAAATTCTAAACCAAAGTTTGTTCATACATTAAATGGATCAGGTTTAGCAATAGGTAGAACTGTTGCTGCATTGCTTGAAAATTATCAAAGAAAAGATGGAACAGTAGCTATTCCTGATGAATTAATCATGTATATGGGTGGAAGAGAATATATAAAATAATCTATCCATAGATTTTTTGAAGATATTTTTGTTTAAAAAGTCTAATGGAGAAACATTGCGACTTAAAAGATAACTTAGAAATTGAAAATGGAAAACGAAAAACGATGGAGGTTTTGCTCCGCAAAACTACATTTTATTGGTCTTTAGAACAAGAAGGCTTTACTCATTTTATCTAAAGATAAAATATTGTAATTTAAAATACAAGGTTTCATCCATGATGAAACGAGTAAACTATACTTGTCTAAGAAATAATATAATTAAGATTTCTCGAAGAGAAATATCCTGAGTTTTCCACTTTCAATTTTCCACTTTCAACTTGATTTTCTAAAGCACAATGCTTTCTTATTACACAGTAAAACATAATAAAAAAACTGAATATTACGAATAAAAGAAAGAACATAAAAATCTGTTGACACTTTATATATTCACTGCTATAATAAATCTTATCGCAGGAAATGTGGAGAGATGGTCGAGCTGGCTTAAGGCACCGGTCTTGAAAACCGGCGTGCGTGATGAGCGCACCGTGGGTTCAAATCCCACTCTCTCTGCCATTTTTTTTTATCTGGAGAAGTACTCAAGTGGCTGAAGAGGCTCCCCTGCTAAGGGAGTAGGGCGCGGAAGCGTCGCGCGGGTTCAAATCCCGCCTTCTCCGCCAAAAACACTCAACAATACGTTGGGTGTTTTTTTATATGAAAAGTTAAAGTATATTGGTAAGAAACTAGTATACTGACAATAAATAATTGATGTAGGTATATTTTTGAATAATTTCATAAAAAAAAAATAAAAAAATTGATAAAAAAGTATTGGATTTAATACAATAAGTTGATATAATAAATCTTGTCGCAGGAAATGTGGAGAGATGGTCGAGCTGGCTTAAGGCACCGGTCTTGAAAACCGGCGTGCGTGATGAGCGCACCGTGGGTTCAAATCCCACTCTCTCTGCCATTTTTTTTATCTGGAGAAGTACTCAAGTGGCTGAAGAGGCTCCCCTGCTAAGGGAGTAGGGCGCGGAAGCGTCGCGCGGGTTCAAATCCCGCCTTCTCCGCCAAAAACACTCAACAATACGTTGGGTGTTTTTTTATATGAAAAGTTAAAGTATATTGGTAAGAAACTAGTATACTGACAATAAATAATTGATGTAGGTATATTTTTGAATAATTTCATAAAAAAAATATAAAAAAATTGATAAAAAGGTATTGGATTTAATACGATAAGTTGTTATAATAAATCTTGTCGCAGGAAATGTGGAGAGATGGTCGAGCTGGCTTAAGGCACCGGTCTTGAAAACCGGCGTGCGTGATGAGCGCACCGTGGGTTCAAATCCCACTCTCTCTGCCATTTTTTTTTATCTGGAGAAGTACTCAAGTGGCTGAAGAGGCTCCCCTGCTAAGGGAGTAGGGCGTGTAAGCGTCGCGCGGGTTCAAATCCCGCCTTCTCCGCCAAAAAGCACTCAACAATATGTTGGGTGTTTTTTATTTATGTTTTATAAAATAACAGAACAATAAAAGTGTATATCATTTCTTTTTATGTTAATAAATTATTATAAAAATAATTAAAAAATAGTAAAAAAGTATTGACTTTATTTTAATAGGTTGTTATAATAAATCTTGTCGTTAGACGTGGAGAGATGGTCGAGCTGGCTTAAGGCACCGGTCTTGAAAACCGGCGTGCGTGATGAGCGCACCGTGGGTTCAAATCCCACTCTCTCTGCCATTTTTATTTTGGAGAAGTACTCAAGTGGCTGAAGAGGCTCCCCTGCTAAGGGAGTAGGGCGCGGAAGCGTCGCGCGGGTTCAAATCCCGCCTTCTCCGCCAAAACACTCAACAATATGTTGGGTGTTTTTTATTTTATATAATTAATTATTAAAGATATATATAAACTAAATTTTAAGGTATAAAAGATATAAAAGTAAATCTATAGACTATGAATAATAGATGTTATGATGTATAGAAAATATAAACAATACAAGCTATCAATAATAATATTAAAAAATATTGTAAATAATAAAACTATCATATTGTTTTCAATATTCAATTGAAAAAATATGTAGAATTTTATATAATTATCTCTAAAGGGTTAATTATTATTTACAATAGGGGGGTTTTATGGAGATAGGTGCGGCATTTTTACAAGCTAGTGAAGAAGTATTAAGTATGTTTGGAATGAAATTTGATAATATTAATAGGCATAATAATAATATATTATTTGAAAATATAGTTATTTCAATAGATTTAAAAAAAGATATACAAGGGAAAATAAATCTTATTTTAACGGAAACTATTGCACTTAAAATAATATCTGCTATGATGGGTGGAATGACTGTAGAATCTATAGATGATATAGGGAAGAGTGCTTTAGGAGAGCTTTTAAATATGATATCAGGTAATGCCTTGATGAAATTACCTAGTGGAAATGATATTGATATATCACCTCCTCAGATAACATTTGAGAAAGAGATTTCAATTAATGATGAATGTCATGAAATTTTGATTGATACTGAAAAAATGTATTTAGATATTGCTATTTAGTAGTATAAGAGCAATATAAATGAATATAAAATATATATTACTATTGATTTATACACGTATTTATGATAACATAATAAATGCGTTCATGCACTGGTAGCTCAGTTGGATAGAGTAGCTGGCTACGAACCAGTTGGTCGGGGGTTCGAATCCTCTCCAGTGTACCATAAACCCTAGAGTCAAGCGACTTTGGGGATTTTTTATTTTAATGATATATTGATTTTACCCCTGTTTTTACCCCTTATAAGATTTTTAAACATAAAAAAAGAGGGTTATCTTACCCCCATAGACCTATATAATTCATCTAATTTTGATACTGCTTTTACCTTCAAATCGTCTAAAACATGAGTATAAGTGTCAAGAGTGATGGAAATATTACTATGTCCTAGCAAGGTCTGTACTGTCTTTGGGTCTTCTCCTAATTCAAATAATCTAGTGGCGAATGTATGCCTCAAATCGTGGAATTTCCTATCTTGTAAGCCATTATCAAGGAGAATTTTCTTCAATCTTTTACGGACATTGCTACTATTTAAATACTTGCCATATTGATTACAGAAAATTAGCTTGTTATCTTGGTACAAATCACTCATTTTCAGTTTTAAAGCCTTTTGTGATAGCTTATGTTGTTTTAGCTGTTTTGCCAAATGTACTGGTATAGGAACATCTCGAATACTCTTATCAGTTTTAGGTGTTTGTATGATATCCTCATGTTTACCAGTTTCAATATTCTTTACACTTTTAAATGATTTATTTACAGTGATAGAATGATTTTTAAAATCTATATCATTCCATGTTAAAGCGAATAATTCGCCTTGTCTTAATCCAGTATCAAGAGCAGTAACAAATAACATTTCTAATTCATGTCCTTTAATAACCTCTATAAATTCCATTTGCTCCTGTAATGAGAATGGTTGAACCTTACTAACTTTAGTTAACTTTTTATTTTCTTCAACTCTAGGTAATATAATAGCCCTGGAGAAGTCTTTAAATAACATATTGTTATCATATGCGTATCTAATACTAGGAGCAATGATCTTGTGGACATTCTTTATAGATGCAATACTTTTACCCTTAGATACCAAGGTTTTATAATAGCCTTGTATATCAGATGCAGTTAAATCCTTTAACTTTATATCATATACGTCACTATCTTCAATATAATTTCTAAAAATACTATCATATCTTTCTTTTGTGGAAGGCTTTTTATTTATCATATGCGTATTATATAGCCAATCTTTTATAAGTGCCCCAAAATACTGTTTATTATCAGTGATGTTATTATCAAGTTCATTCCTTAATGTCTTAATTTTACCCTCTAATTCCTTAACTGTGGTTCCGTATAGGTCTTTGGGTGATTTTAGGTTTTTATGTCTAAATCTAAAGAAGTAATATTCTTTTCCATTCTTAACTTTTTTCTTATAGGTAGTTTTAGCCATAAAATATCAACTCCTTGTAATATAATTTGTGAGATACGCTCAATTTTGAGCATACCTATCTAAAAAAATATATCAGTCTAAGTTTTGCAAAAATTAGGGTACTTAGGGTACTGAAACCCCAAAAGCATTGATATTACTGGAATAGTACCGATACAGTACCGTAAATTTTTAGAGTACTTAGGGTACTGTATTTAAAAATTAATCAATTTTTTTACCCCTCTTAATAATTTCTTGAGCAATATCACCATTAATTATATTATCAACATCATCAATTATTTTCTTCCAGTTGCTTATTATATGACCTTTTTGGTCTGCCTTTCTGCAGATATATTCTGTAATTAATGTAATTTCATCATATGAGTTTAATTCTGGGTTATCTATATTTTTCTTTGGAATAACATGATATATGCTACCTTCATCATTTACATATGTAGTACTATCACCTATCTTATCAATGTTTAGCAATTCAGCAACAGGAATGTTAAGAGCAGCTGCTATTTTATTTAATTTATCTATAGGTGGAGTTATTTTATTAGCTTCATAGCCTTGAATTGTTCTAACTGAAACCCCTACTTTTTCAGATAGTTCTAGTTGAGTGATACCAGCCTTTTTTCTAAACTCTTTAATCTTAATAACCATAATTAAAAACCTCCTCTAATACATAATAGTTTACTACAACATCAATTAACACGCAATATAATTTCGTAAAAAACGCAAAAAAAAAGCTTGACACGCAATTTAAAAAGTATTAACATGTAATTACACGAAATATAAATAGTACAAATCATATCAATACTATTTATCATGAATGGTATTAAAACTAAATCATATCTAAAGAAATATATGGAGGGATTTAAATGCAAAATAACAATTCAATTTTGATAAGCCCAACACAGGCTATGAAGATTTTAGGAGTAGGTAGAAACATGATGTATGAAGATTTATTGAAAAGAAAAGATTTTCCGACTTTTCAAATAGGCAAGAAATATTTTGTAAATCGCGAGTTACTTCAAACTTGGGCGGATAAACAATGTAGTAAAAGAAAGTAGGTGTAAAGATGATAGGGTATTCATGTTACGAATGTGGTGTAGCAGTGCCAAAAGAACATTTTACTGCTGAAAATGGTGTAATTCTATGTGAAGAATGTTCACAAGGAGTGAAACCCTGCAGTGATAGAAAAAAATTTCTCATTACAGATTTAACAGAAGGATATTTTTATTTCTATAAACATGATTTATTTATTAAATCAAGAATAACAGGATTAAATCCTTTAGGTGAAGGATTAGAGCTGAAATTTGAGAATGGAGAAGTAAATATATGGGGGAATACATCTGTACAAGCTATAAGAAGACCCTCAAATATAATATGTGAATTTTACTGGTGCTTTATAGTTAAAAACACCTATGGTGATATCATTGGATACGTAGGGAAACCAAAGGAGGATTAAGTATGGTGAAGTTGGGAAAAAAATTCACATCCATAATTGAAAACAAGTTATTCCCAATGGTGCCATTAGTAAACTACAAGAAAGTTCCAGTAGTTTCATGGAGCAATGAGGACTATTGGGTCAAAAGTGAAGAGGAAGAAGTCCAAGCGATTGGACAAATAACAGGTTTTTCACTTATTTGTGGTAAACCAAGTAACATCATGGTTATAGATATTGACAAAAATCATGGAGATGGTTCAATAAATGGCTTTGATTCTTTTAATAAGTTAATTAAAGAACTATCAAAAGAGGATAAAGAAAGGGCACTAAACACTTTAGCAATTAAAACACCAAGAGGTGGGATGCACTTATATTTTAAATATAAAGAAGGTTTGAAGAGTAAAGCTAATTATGTTCCTGGTGTAGATATAAAAACAGATGGTGGGTTAATTGTACTACCTAATAGTAAAGTTAGGATTAATGGAGAAGTTAAACAATACATAGCTAATTCAAATGTAATTCATGAAATGCCACAAGTTTTATTTGATAAATTGATTGAGTTAGATAAAGTAACCATTATAGACAAGCCTTCAAAGAAGAAAAAAGAGAGTTACAAGACGAAAGATATATTCAAAGCTAATAAATATTATAAGCCAATTAAAGAGGGAGAGGGCAGAGATAACACCTTGATTAGTTGGTTAGGATATATGATTAAAAACAATCCTACTATGCGAAAAAAAGAAATGTTGTTACCTCAAGCTATCATGTATAACGATTGTTGGTTCAAGCCACCATTACAAATTGAAGAGGTAGAGAAAAAAGTTGATAGTGTTCTCAAGTATGCTTTACCTTCTTACTGTGATGAAAAAGGTAAGATTAATAACTGGGCATTAGTTCAGCACATAATCAAAGAGCAACCAAGCTATACTAAGGGGAATTTATGGTTCCTATATGATAATGAAAAAGGTTTTTATAGGTATATGGAATTTAAAGAGGTGCAAAAAATGTTTTTCCAATATGCTATGGACGATAAAGATAAGACAGTTACGAAGTCGAAGAACTTTGCGGATCTATTAATGTTAAATAGTGAGGATGCAAGAAAAAATCATGATGAAAAGAAATATATCAACTGCTTAAATGGAATTATAGATATTCAAAATAATGAACTTATGCCACATGAGTCCCAATATAAAACAGAAGTACAGTTCCAAGCAAATTATATTGAGCAATGGGAAGATAAGTTTAACAACTCAGAATTTAAAAAATATCTAACTACTACATTAGATGATGGAAGCATAATAACGTTACAGGAATCTTGGGGGTTGATGTTATCCCCACACTCTAGAGAGGTTCAGAATTGTTTTATATACAAGGGTGAAGGAAGTAACGGAAAGTCGTTAGCCTTTGATATACAAGAAGCTTTGATAGGTGATAATAGGCATATTTGTGGTATAGGATTAGGCGACTTTGGTGGAGATTTTACAATATCAGTCGCAGAGGGGAAGCATGTAAATATAGTTCGTGATGATGAATTAAGTGGTAAAACAGTTAACAAGTTTTTTAAATCAATGGTATGTGGTGAGCCAGTAACAGTTAATAGAAAAAATAAAGATTTAGTTAGATTAGGATTTAATATGACTATGTTCTTTGGTTTAAATAGGCTACCTAGTGCATCTGATAAGTCTACAGGATTTTTTAGAAGACCAATAATTATTCCTTTTAATATTTCCTTTGGTAGTGAAAAAGAAGTAAAAGAGGGCACTAGAGATATGTTAAAAGATACTGGACTTGCACAGAGAATAATTGATAATGAGTTAGATATTGTATTTATGTGGGCTTATGAAGGGCTCAAAAGAGTTAAAGCTAACAAGTGGAAAGTAACAGTAAGTGAAGCGGCAGAGCAGGAAATGGAAGAGTACAGAGAAGAGGTTGACAGTGCTTATGCTTTCTTTAAAGAAAAAGTATCCTTAGTACCAAAACAAGGTAAAAGAGTTCCTAAAGGTGATGTTTATAGAGCATATGAAAGTTGGTGTTTTTTCAACAATATTATGTCAATGAATCCAACCCATTTTGGAAGGCAATTATTAAGTTTTGGAGTAAAACAAAAAAAGAGTAATAGTGTTGGATATTATCTTGATATTGAAATTACAGATATGAAAGAAATGAAAAGCGAAGCTTTTGTATTTAAATAAAAAAAAAGCTCATTCCAAAAGGAACAAACTACAACATCGCAATTTTAGTTTATCCTATTGAGGTGGGAAAGTCAAGGAGGAAACTAAAGAAATGAATAACGAAATGAATAACAAATTAACAGAAAGATACTACATATTAAAAGGTATGTTTGCAGAATTAAAAGAGAAAATGGAAGAGGAAAAACTTGATTTTATGAGTTTAGGATTATCTCATGGGGTAATACATTTTGATGATTTTAAGTTTAAAATTCACTCTAAAGAATTAGAGGAGATAAACGTAGAGTTACGTCTTGAAGGTAAGGAGGTCGGATATGTAAATGTTGAAAAAGATGATTTATTTCAGTTTGATTTTGAGGAAGTAGCAGTTGATTTTGTGGCTTTGGAAGAAAATTAAAATTATTAGAAAGTGAGGAAAATTTAAATGGAAGATATAACCAACAATGCAAATGAGCAATACGAATTTGATTATAAGGCTGAATATGAAAAGCTAATAGCAGAACAGAGCAGAACAAAAGTAATTGAAGGGTTTAAAGGAGCAGTATCAAATAAAGGATTATTCATAAATGAAGATAAATTTTCACAGTTATGTGGTGAATATGATGAAAAAACCTTAGAGAGTTTCACAGAAATAATCAATGCAGTCGAAAAAAACACTCTTAAAGGGCGAACACCAGCGAGTGGAGAATCGTCACCAATGAAAAAAGAGATTAAAAAGTCATCATTTAACGATTATATAAACAATAAATAAGGAGGTCATAATATATGGCAGATACAACATTATTAAAAGATAATTTAGTGGGTTCAGTGCCTACAGAGGTTTCAAATGAATTGATAAAGTCTATAGTTAAACAGTCAACGGCTTTTACGGTATGTAGACATGTTCCTATGACAAGTGATAAAAAAATATTACCTGTTCTTACTGATACAGGTTCAGCATACTGGACCGGAGAAGGTGAAAAAATAGGTACAAGCGTTATGGCGTTTGACTACCCACAGTTAACGGCTCAAAAATTAGCTGTTATAATTCCAACTACTAAAGAGAAGTTATCAGATTCAGCATTAAATGTTTTAGGAGAAATCAAAGAAGGTATTGCAGATGCTTTTACAAGAGCAATAGATTCAGCCGTATTCTTTGGTAATGCTTCACCGTTTACTAAAAATATAGTAGACGTCGCTGAAGGTAATAAAATAGTTGGCACTGGAAAAATAGATATGGATATAAGTGGAGCTATGGGAAAAGTTGAAGATAGTGATTATACTGTTAACTCTATTATTACTCATAATGGAATGAAGAAAGTTTTTAGAGAATTAAGGGACAGCAATAATAATGCGATAGTTTTACCAGGAGGTGCAAGTGGAACACAAATTTATAATACTACTATTCATATACCACAATCTAGAGCATGGGATAAAACAAAAGCAGAAGTATTATTAGGTGATTTTACTAAAGCAATTATTGGGACTAGGGAAAATATCGAGTATGAGATTTTAAAAGAGGCTACAATCGGAGAATTAAATTTAGCAGAACAGGATTTAATAGCCGTAAAGTGTACTATGAGGTTTGGATTTAATATTGTGGATAATAAAGCTTTTTCAAAGGTTACTCCAAAGGTATAAAGGATAGTATGGGTTCGACTTTATGTTGAACCTTTTTCAATTTCATGAAGGGGGAAAATTTATGTTAACAGATAAACAAAGAGCATTTTGTAAATATTATTTAAAGACTGGAAACGCTACGGAGGCGTATTTAAAAGCTTATAAATGCACTTCTAAAACTGCGAATAGTAACGGGTGTAAGTTATTAAGTAATGATAAAATAAAGGCTTATATTGAAGAATTAGAGCGTACTGGAGGATTTGAAGAGGCTACAGAAAAAGAAATTAGAGAGTTTTTTACCTGTACAATGAGAGATAAAAAAGCACCTTTAAATTTAAGAATGAAAGCAGCTGAGATATTAGGAAAGAATTTTGGTCTAACTGTAGAGCAAAAGCCACAACAAAAAGAAATGAAAATTGTATTTAATAAACAGGGTGAAGGTGTAATGGATGAATAATCATTAAGTCACACTTCACAAATTTGTGAAACGAGGATTATTTCACGCTCCACAAATAAATGGGACGTGGATCCTAACTACTCCATAAAAAAATGGAAGCGAAATTTTTCGTACACCAAAAAAGACGAGTGAGAAAAAGGAGGCTTTAAAGATGAATAAACATACCAACACACTTATATTTGAAGACTTTGAGAAAACAATACTACCAGTGTATAGAAAATACTTAGAAACTAAGGAAAGGATTAATGTTTTTTATGGTGGAGCTGGAAGTGGTAAGTCAAAATTTGTAGTTCAAAAGATGTGTTATAAGTTACTCAAGAGCAAAAGAAAATGCTTAGTAATTAGAAAAGTAGGAAGAACTATCAGAGAATCAATATTTGCAGAGTTTAAAACACAATTAGGAGATATGGGTATTTATAAGTATTGCAATATTAACAAAACTGATATGACCATAGAGTTGCCAAATGGGAGTATATTCATATTTAAGGGATTAGATGATAGGGAGAAAATAAAATCTATAGAGGGTATTGATGATATAATAATAGAAGAGGCTACAGAATTAAATGAGGGTGATTTTACTCAATTGAATTTGAGAATGAGAAGTAAAAAAGAGAATCAGCAGATTCATATAATGTTTAATCCAGTATCAAAAGTAAATTGGGTATATAAAACATTCTTTGAGAAGAAATTCAAAGGAGCATTGATTGTAAAAACTACTTATAGAGATAATAAATATCTACCTAAAAGTTATATTCAGAGCATAGAGAATCTAAAAGAAACTAATTATGCAATGTGGGATATATACGCTAATGGTAAATTTTCATCATTGGACAAGAGGGTATTTACTAACTGGGAAGTATTGGAGTTTGATGTTGAAGAAGTAAGAAGGCAAGAATGTGAGCCAATAGCTAAGAAACTAGGTTTAAATGTAGTTAGTTTAATGAATCCATATGATAACCCAATATTAAAAAAGAACTTAACTAGAACGTATCACTTTGGTTTAGATTTTGGATATACTAATGACCCTAGTGCATTTGTTGCTTTTCTAGTTGATAAGAAACAAAGGATTATATGGATATATGATGAATTTTACAGGACAGGGATGCTAAATAAAGATATTTATGATTTGATTTCATATAAAGGTTATTCAAAAGAAAGAATAATTGCAGACAGTGCAGAACCTAAGTCAATTGAGGAATTAAGAAGATTAGGGCTCAGAAGGATAAAGTCAGCACGTAAAGGCAAAGATTCAATAATACATGGTATTCAGTACCTACAAGGCTATAAGATATATATACATCCTAAATGTGTTAATACTATCATGGAGTTTGAAAATTATACTTGGCAGAAGGATAAGAAAACAGATGAGTATATAAACAAGCCTATAGATGATTATTGCCATATTATTGATGCTTTAAGATATGGAGCAGAAGGTGTACGGTTAGGAAAGTCAATTGAATTACTTCAAGCAAAATAAAAATGAATGTAGGTTTCCTCAGAAATGGGGAGGCTTTTTTCTCGTTTGATTTTAAAATCATGTGTGGGATAGTCATTGAAATACAGTACCCTAAGTACCCTAAAGTACTCTAAAAAAGTTACGGTACTTTTGGTCATAATCCTTGATAGAAGAAGGTTTTGACTTATAAAGTACTCTAAGTACCCTAAATATTGATATTTTTAAAATAGTATTGTTTTATATTTGCATATTGCATATTTCGTAAAATATTTATGAGTGATTAAGAGCATTTATTGTTTAGATTGAATATTGAGTTTTGCCCCTCTTTTTACCCTTTATAGCTTAAAACAAATGGGAGTAAACTAACATGGTATAAAAAACAGAATGGCTATATAGGCGATTTTAGAAGTTATTTAAAACAATATAAAATGACTTTAATCGACCCAGTTGGTCGGGGGTTCGAATCCTCTCCAGTGTACCAAAAAAGTCCGTAATCTTGATGATTACGGACTTTTTTTATGTTGTTATTATCACCTCACCAATACCCTAAGCATCAACACAATCATACTCATAAAGCTTATTCTCCTCAATAATACTAATTAACTTTGAAGGATACTCATGATCACTGCAGTACCCACATTCATAAAGTTGTACACAAGCCTCTTTATATGTATTGGCATTAAGGAATGGTATATATCTTATGGTGTTAGTCATAATCCATGCATAATCATAAAAGCTATCTTTATAACTGTTGTATTTTTTTAACCGACATACTGTTGGACCGGGAACTCCATCAAACCATTCATGGGTTATAGCTATTTCATAATCAAAAT
Organism: Oceanirhabdus sp. W0125-5; assembly: GCF_027938815.1. Taxonomy (GTDB): domain Bacteria; phylum Bacillota; class Clostridia; order Clostridiales; family Clostridiaceae; genus Oceanirhabdus. The sequence continues at coordinate 401,636 of NZ_CP115913.1, read as the reverse complement.
CACAGCCTTTGTGCCATATTAAATTAAAGACATTGTTTCCAGTGCGGTGACGTAGCCAATCTGATTCAAGTATAGCTTGAGAGAGGGTTACTGAAGGAAGTAGATTATATTCTTTATGGAGAATTTTTGCATAAGGAACTATCAAAGAGATTATTTCTGATTTATTAAACATAATATTCGCCTGCCTTTCTAAAAGGATATATGCAGAGGAATATGAAAATTAAAAACATAATAGAAAATTATGGATAATTAAAAGGAAAATTGAGAAAAGAGAAGAAAATACGAATAAATCAAGCACGTACGTTCGTTTAAAATGAAATATATTCCCATATAAGTATTGATAAAATTTTACAAAAGGTATAAAATAAAAACAGGTGTTCGTAAAAGGTTTTTGGTAAACCCAATTAATATATAGATTAAGGTTAAAGGGAGGAATATAATGAAGGTAATAGAAAAGATTAAGGATTACAGAAATTTAAGAGCTGAAATTGATAGACTAAAAATTGAATTAGAGGAGCTTCAAGATGCTAGTTTGAAAGCTGTTCAATATAGAGAAAAATTATCCCCTACAAATAAGATAACATCAGCAGTTGAGGAGCAGGTTATTAAAACTGAGAAAAAAATAAGTGAGATTAAATGTACAATTAGATGTAAAGAAAGAGAATTAAGAAAGATTGATAATGCCCTTACAGTATTAGATGAGAGAGAAGTAGATGTTTTAAAGTTGAAATACATAGAGGGAAAGTCATGGGAAACAGTATGCTATAAACTTGATAGGTCCTATTCAAGAGCTAAGCAAATTGAGCGTAAAGCATTAGAAAAGATAGGCCATTTAATATAAATAATATAGATAATTAATAAACACGGTGTGTTGCATAAAAGCGATACATCGTATTTTTTTAAAAATTTTTATAAGTTTTTGTAGGTACTGCATATATCCTTATGAAAGCGCAACACAGGAAGCCTTTCAAATAAAATTTAGAGGAGGAATTTATTATGGCAGTAACAAACACAAGAGTAGACAGTGATTTAATCGTAGGAGTTAAGACTGGAACAAAATCATCAGGAGCTGATGAAATTAAAAATTTCAAATTCTCAAAGGTTAAGATTGATGCAGCAGATGATGCTATTTATGCAGTAGGTTCAAAAATAGCATCTGTAATACCTTATCCAGTAAAGTACATCCAGAGAGTTAATGACAATCTTTTGCTTAGTGAATAATATCAGTAAATCAAAACAAGTGGACAGACTATTTCTAGCGTATTTATTAAAAAAGCAATCAGAATAAAAGGAGTGAAAAATTATGAAAAAATTAAGTATGAAATTCGTAACTACAAGTGATGATATTACAACACTAACTATCAACGAGGTTAGAGAGGATATAACAGATGAGCAGGTAAATTCTCTAATGGATGAGATAATTACACAAGATGTATTCTATTCATCAGGTGGATCCCTTGTTAAGAAAAAGAGCGCAAAGGTTATTGATGTAACAGAAGCTGATGTTGAAATTGCATAGGTAGCCAAAAAAGACTGGAAAGCATTCCAGTCTTTTTTATATATTATTATGTTTATAAACCAAAATGTTCACGGACTAATTTAAACTGTTCATCAATACTCAAATCAGGTGTTCTTTCAATTGTTTTGATTCCATTCTTAATACAGGCATTCTTTATTTCTTCAGAAAACTTTACTAGAGACTTATTACCGTGTTTGATTGTTTCTTCAGGGTCAGTTGTATTTTCTCTAATGCAATCTAGTATCATCTTATGGTCATCCCTAAAATAATATAGTCGTTCTATCTCTTCTTTGGAGGTGAAAAGACAAATCATTCGTTCTTTAGGAATGAAGGGTAAGATATATTCTGGCATTATTCCTAAATCTATAATAATTGGTTTATTATCGGGAAGTTTTAATAAGTCAATTATGAAGAATTCCATCATTTCCTTTGAAACGTCAAGTAACCACTGACAATGTACATCTACCGGTCTATTAAACCACTTGTTCCAATCCAAATTAGGATTAGGATATTGAAGAGCATTATGTTCAATATGGCAAGAATGTGGCCTGTACCTTAAGATATCATCAGCTAGTGTTTGGCAGCCTAAATCTTTAATCAACTTTTTTGTCATAGTACTTTTTCCAGCACACGGACCTCCGTTTAACCAATAAACATGCTTTAATTGATCTTTAAGATAATTATCATTTATTTTCATAAAAGACCTCCATTAATTTACTAATTTCTTACAAAAATATTATAGCATTGAACAGCACATAAATATGAGTATAAAATAGCTATAATTATTCTTTACCCTTATATATTCCTCTTTATAATCAAAGTAAGGACACAGAATAATAAATACTAAAAAAATTATAGGTTAATTATAGATTAATTATAGATTTGTTCTAAGATAATTAAAATTAATTGGTATATACTTATATCAATGTTGTGGAGGAGGTTAAAAAGGATGTTGAAGATATTAAGGAATATCTGAGGAGATGATAGTGTGAAGATTATTGAAAGCAACTTAAAGTTTAATAAGAAACTTGATAAGAGTATACATGCAAAGAATGATAGGAATCATGTTGATATTTTTGGATTACAGAAATACATGAATAGAAATGGATTCACTGATTATGAAAATAAAAGACTTGTTGAGGACGGAATTTTAGGAAAGAGAACTCAAAGTGCTTTTGAAAAACTATGCAGATATATAAAAGATGAGAATATAAAAAGATAAAAAGATAAAAAGATAAGGGATGTATTAGATGAGTAATTTATCTTATTTTATATGGGAATGTAGATTTATTATAGTCTAAAAGGTCTGTAGATAGATTTGTGTGATTGTGGAAATACAAATCTATCTACAATATATAAAATAAGATTTATATATTTCACATAAATCTTAGTCCGGTTAATTAAGAGAATGTTATTTCTTCAACTGACTTACAAATATAACGTTCAACGCAAGACTTGTCATGCATATTATTAAGTGAATGACTTCCGTTTGCTATTAGTTTAAGAATTGGCTTAGAATTAAATTTGTATGTTCTATTTAAATATTCAAATATATTAATTGATTGTTCATAAGGAATTACTTCATCGCATTTACCGTGTAATAAAAATATTTTAGTAGATATATCTTCTTCTTTTGAGTATGCTTCCATATCAGAGTGATTTATATCACTTTCAGAAATGTGTCTCTTAACTGTTTCTTTAACAAGATTAGAACCACTTTCATATAAAGACCACGGTGTATAAAAGGAAGCGTATGTAATTAATCCTGTCCAATCATTAGGACTTCTATTCCATGCTTTTAGTGCTAAATAAGCACCGTAGCTCTCACCTATTAAAATTACATTTTTATGAGTTATTTTTTTTCGTAAAAACAATATTTCATCCAGATCTTTTAATCCCCACTTATTTTCGTGTTTATTATAATCTATGGTTCCACACTGTGAACTTCCAAAATAATTGGGGTAGATTACACAAAAATTGTTTTTTTGAAATTGTGAAAACATTTCATTATATTTGGGCAACCAATGAATTGCGGGACCTCCGTGCAAATAAATTATATACCCATTTATTTTAGTATAATCATGTGGGGGATATTCAATATAATTCATTTTATGTCCATTGACCTCTATATATTTCTTTTTAGGTGTTTTAATCTCAAAGTTATCTTGAGGATAGCTATAGCTAGCTATAATTTTCTTCTTTGATAGATCATATATACTAACAACTAGTGCAGAATGGATGCTATTTCCTAGTATTACTATAGTATTATCAAAGTTTTTTACCATATATATCAATTGATCATGTATTATTTCATGGATGTGTCCAGTATCTAATTCATAAATATTTAGTTTACAGGTTAGAGCTTGTTCTACTTGGTAAATAAGAAGACCTTTATCATATATATAATCTTCAATGTTAAAAGTATCAATACTATCACACACAGTAATGTTTGAAATTTCATTATCTTTCTGTAGAAAGACAGTTTTTTCTCCTAACACATCTGAAGCAACTATATTCATATGTCGTTTTGCATCAAAGGCATAACAGAAATCATTGCTGTTTTGGTTAAAGCTAATACTTTCAACTTGATTCCAATTTTGATCATATACTATACTTTTGTGATTATTGGTTTGTAATGAAATTCCCTGGGTAAGAATGAAATTACCTTCTATCTCTTTAATATACGTCATATAGTATTTATCATTTTCACTAAAAATAGATAGAACAGGTGTTTCGCAGTTTAAAATATATACTCCGGATACTTCACCTAGTACTGAAATATATAAAGTTTTGCCTATTTGTTCTGAATAAATATTTTTAACTTTTTCTTTTAAATAATTATATATTATCTCTTTTCGTTCTTTTTTGTCATATTTGTATATTCGTATTCCATTATCAAAAGACTGACCTACAATTATATAATAATCGTCATAGTCATACATTCCTATAGGATTACAATCCAATATTGGGTTCTCTAATTTATATAAAGTTTCTTTTCCTGTTTTTATATTAATATCAACGATTTCTGTAAATGTTGTAGAAAATTTAATTGCTAACACTTTATTTTTATATATATCGACATTAATAGGGTAATATTTAAATTTAAATAGTTCGTAGTTAAATTTAATATTCATTTTGATTAACAATAACTCTACTTTGTTTAGTTAATAATTCAGTTTCATCTATAATAAATAAGCGTTTAGCAATCTTTTTATCAACTCTATTCAAAGCTTGAATTACCCCTATAGTTCCTACACCATAATCATAAACATCAGATATTTTTGTTTCATTAGGAAATCTAATACTGTTGTTCTTTCCATAGAAAAATTGTTCAGAAACAAATGTAGCAATTTTTTTTGCAGCTTTATAAAAACTAATATCGCCTGTTATCTGGTAAGCATCCATTAAAAACTCTATACTACTAGAATTTCCATGGCACTGACAAGGAGATTGATACAACATTCGATCTATTAATATTTGAGGAACTTTATTTAAAATTTCTGTTATTTTTTTATTTTTCTCGAATTGATTAATTCTAACTAATGCTAAGGAAATACCAGCTAAACCATTACACCAAGAAATTGATATTTTATTATCTTTTGATTTAAATAAGTTTTCACAAAAGTCTATAATTAAATCCACTTTATTAAGTGCATATTCTTTATAGCAATCATTATTATTAATAAGAGAAGCTATATATGTTACATATGCTATACCAGCATATCCATGGGCAAAACCATGAGTATTTATTTTTTCAATATGATTAGCATGAACTGTTTTTAAATCTTCTTTTTGGTTAACAATAGTATTTATTCCTTCCATTGCTTTATTATAGTGTATTGTATCACCTGTAGATAACCAGAGTTTCAATTCAGTATATGCACGACCAGCTTCACCTAATGCAAAATCTAAACAATCATTATTGCTAGGTATATCTGATAATATTCTACTATAGTTTATAATCTCATCATCCTTTAAATGCATACCTAAATCATACATAAACCAAGAAATGCCGTGACTTCCAAACAAGAAACTTGTTCCATTTTCTTCGTCTTTTATGCAATTCATAAAATCCTTTATATTTTCTTTTATATATTTTGAAATAATGAGAAGAGTTTTTTGGGCAAATTCATTATTTTTATTATTGTTTTTAATATATTCAATAAGGAACTGTCCAACACCTGCTATTCCATGTTGAATATTAAATCCGTTTATTGTATCACCAAATTCTGTACATTTCCATAAACGTTTTTCATGAGTATGATATGCAATTTCACATTGTTTATAAAAACTTTCAATTGCACTATCAACGATGTATGAGAAGGAAGCATTTTTCATAGCTTCTTTATTTTCAAGCAATAAGTAATTATAACTACTATTTATTTTATTATTAATGATATCTATTATTAATTGATATTCTTCATTCTTTAAATCTCCATTATTAACTAGAATTTCAATATATCCAACTAGTTTAGACATTACTTTGCGCTCACCGGGTAATCCCTTCATTAAATCATGATTAAAATATGGAATAGTACCCAGCATTAATGAAATTATAGTAATGATTGTTGCAAACCAATCATTACGCAAATCCAGATTTTTAAAATCAAATTCCGGATTATAAAACCCATCTGTTCCAACAAAATATGCATTTTGATTGGAATTAACTAAACAAACTGTTTCTAAATCAATAAACTTTATGTTCAAATCTCTAGTAATTATAAAATTATTTGGTTTTAAATCTCTTAGTATATACCCATTATCATGAAATAATTGAACATAATTGATTAATTTATGAACCAATTTAATCTTTTCATTATAATTACTCATGTGATTGGATTGAGCATATTTCAACATAGTATCACCAATGACTTTTTCCTCAACCATGTAGCATTTATTACCACAATTGAACAATTCATATACTTCTGGAACACATCCAGTATTCTGCATTATTTTTAGAATGTTATATTCATTTTTTAATGTTTCGTGCAAATCTGAACTTTTTGAACCTATACAAACATAAGGATTGGATTCCTTAATAATTACTTCCTTTCCTGTAGATCTTACTTTAGCTAAATATACATTACCTTTATTAGCTCTACTAAGTATTGATAAAAATTCAAACTCATTTATCTTTTTAATCTCTTGCTCTGATAGATTTAATGTATTACTAAATATATTATTAATATTATCAAATGGATCTTTAACCCAATCTGGTTTCTGATACCAAGGGTTTCTTTCATCCTCTACTAATTCTCCTTTATTATTTTTGATACAATGTATTATTTTATTTTTTTCCGTATCATATTTTGTCATTTTTATAAAAGCTCCATATCTGAAATGTACTAATCCATTTATTCCACATTGGAAATCAGTATGAATTCGTGGACCTTTAAAATTTTTAAGTGCATCATATAATTCATAAATACATTCTTTGAATTTATTCTCGCTTGAAGGATAGAATGTTATATATTTATTTGCTCCTGACACTGGAAAATGAACGTCATTAATTACTGATAAAAGATTTGAGCTTTTGACTATTTTAAAGGAACATTGATTCTTAACTAATATTGGTATAGCTATATCAGCAATTTTCATAGCATCACGTAAAATTACAGATATATGACCTTTCCAACCTTGAAAGGGTAATTTATTATTTTTAGGGGATGACATTAACCACGGATTTTCATCAATAATATTCCAAGTTTCAGGTATTAATGAATATATTTTCTCCGTTAATATGTCTTTTTCATCAAATCTATTTAGTATATTTTGAAAATATAATTCTTTCATAAGACTCTCCTAATTTTATTTTATAATCACAATAATATTATCAAACTTATCTAATTAACCCTTAGAGATTATTAGAATATTTATAAAATTGTAGTGATTTAAAAAAATTGAGTACATGACTATTATGTACTTTTTTCATGTTCAGCTATTTCAGCAACTTATAACTCCCACCGATTTTTTCGGTGGGAGTTCAATTTCTATTGTATTACAATTAACTCATGTAATATATTCTATTTTAATACTTGAATCAATTAAAAAACTAGTACATATCACTATAGTTTAAATCACTGTCTGTATTAACCATAGTATGTGGTTATGTCAAAGTGCATGAGTAGTGATATAGAGTAACATCATATTGATTAGCACTCATAAGTATAAGTTTTTGTAATTAACCAAGAGTTGTTATCAATTTTTTATAATTAATTAAGTTGATCTGTTGAAGGTTCTTCTTTTACAGAAGTAATAGAGCATGTGTGACCACATGTATATCCACATAAATCAACATCTTGTACTGCGTTATTCATAACTGTAAGTTTTTGTAATTCATCAAGATTTCTTATCATTTTTTTCATAATTAATCATCCTTTTCTTAAATATTTTGTATTAATTATTTTGTATTAATTATTTTGTATTAATTATTTTTTGAATCAAACTATTAACTAATTAAGTTGATCCTTTGTAGGTTCTTGTTTTACAGAAGTAATAGAGCATGTGTGACCACATGTATATCCACATAAATCAACATCTTGTACTGCATTATTCATAACTGTAAGTTTTTGTAATTGATCAAGATTTCTTATCATTTTTTTCATAATTAATCATCCTTTTCTTAAATATTTTGTGTTAATTATTTTATTGAATCAAACTATTAACTAATTAAGTTGATCTGTTGAAGGTTCTTCTTTTACAGAAGTAATAGAGCATGTGTGACCACATGTATATCCACATAAATCAACATCTTGTACTGCATTATTCATAACTGTAAGTTTTTGTAATTCATCAAGATTTCTTATCATTTTTTTCATAATTAATCATCCTTTTCTTAAATATTTTGTGTTAATTATTTTTTGAATCAAACTATTAACTAATTAAGTTGATCTGTTGAAGGTTCTTCTTTTACAGAAGTAATGGAACATGTATGACCACATGTGTATCCACATAAATCAACATCTTGTACTGCGTTATTCAAAACTGTAAGTTTTTGTAATTCATCAAGATTTTTAATTATTTTCTTCATCACTAACCCTCCTTTCCAAAAATATTTATGAAAAACTTCTTATTTTATAAAAGGTTTTAATAAATATTTTTACTTAAAAACATAGTAATTTAATCTTATGGAATCAATACTGCATGTCCAATAATAAGTATATTAAAATAGAATACTGGTATAATAAGTAAATTTATAGAATTTAATATGAATGAATTATCAATAAAAAAATTTACTTAATAAACAATAGTATTACCATTAAAGTAAAATAGTGTAATTACACTTGACTATTAAAATATACCATTAATTTTCTCAAAAAACAGTCGAAGGGTAGTGTCGAATTGGTATTTTATTCAATAAAAGGGATATTTTTATTTTATTTTTTTTGACATTGAAGGTATTTTGAGTTTATTAATAAAAATATATGTAAAAAATATATTTTATAGAAAATATAGACAATTAATTGTATATATTGTAAAATAAAGTAAAGCTTTTATGGAACAGTATTGTACTATTTTTTTTGAACTAAAAGGAGGAGTAAATGAAAATTGTTTACTTAAATCAAAAATGGAGAATTGCTGATATGATGTATGCACTGGATATGTCATTCAATAACAATTACAGAGATAAACAAGAATCTTATGATTTGGAAGTAAATCAAGATATATTAAGTGACTTAAATGAACTAAGCAAGACATTAGACAAAAATAAAAAGTCATTAAAACTATTTTGTGATAAAGATAATACCTTTAGAATATTACCTTGTATCTTTGAAAGGCTTTTAAATGTTGACTCTGTTGATGAGATAGAAAGTTTTTTAAGTAATATGAGTATAGATGAAGTGAAATTTAGAGTTATAGCAACATTGTATACCGAAACTTATGAAGATCAGGAATATGTAAAAAAACATCAGATAGAAGAATTACTTTCAGATAATATAAAATTATTTAAGTTTATAAATAAATTAAATACTGAATCAGATTTAAAATTAATGTTATATGAATTCATGATTAGCTCAGAACAATACTTACAAGAGTTCTTAGAAGTTATTAATATCTTTATACCTAAATATAAAGATATTATAAAAAAATATGAAGAAAAGATAAAAGTATTTAATACTAAAATGGAAAACAATCTAAATGAAAAAGGGGTAGAATTTTTAAGACATATAAAAAAAGATATTATTGATATTAAATCATATAAAAAAGTATATATAATACCATCAATATTTAATATGGGGATAGATTATAGCATATATGATAAAGATATTCTTTTGAATATAGGATTTTCTTGTGAAAAATTCATAAATAAACGTAATGATAAAGAAATATTGGAAGAAAAATTAATTATACTAAAAATATTAAGCGACCCAATCAAATATAAAATATTGAACTATTTAAAGCATAAGGATTTGTATGGAAAGGAAATAGGTGAAAAAATAAATTTAAGTAAAAATACTGTTTCATATCATATGAATCACTTAATATGTATGAATTTAGTTAACATTAAAAAGACAGGAAGAAAAATATATTACACATTAAACAAAGACAACTTAAACGAAGCACTAAATTATATAAAACAGCAATTTCAATAAAGGAGAATTCTCATGGAAAATAATAAACGAAGTTTAATAGAAAATATAAAATATTTAATAGGACAAGCTTGGAAAATAGATAGAAAAATATTTTTCTACGTTACTATATTTACAATATGCGGTGCTGTAATGCCATTTATAGGTATATTTACCCCAAAGTTATTATTAGATGAGATAACAGGAGCTAAAAGAATTGAAGCTATAGTACTAATAATTGGATTAATATTTGTTATATCATCTATAGTTAATTATTTATATAACTTTACAAGTAATTTAGTACTAGTTAAGAAAATTAAACTTAAAATAAATATATCAGCTAAGTTAAGAAGAAAAGCGATGGAAATTGATTTAAAACATATTGAAGATAAAGATACATTAAACAAATATCATGCAGCCACAATGTCATGTAATTCCAATAGTATGGGTGTTGAAGGAATGTATGACAAGCTTTTTCGTATGATTGGTAGGATACTTGCTTTTGGAGGATATGCAACAATTATTCTTACATTAAGTCCTTTGGTTCTCATATATATAATTTTAAATGTTTTTATAGTCTATTTTGTTAACACTAAGGCGCGAAAGTATGAATACAGCCTAAAGGAGGAACGGGCTGAGTATGATAGAAAATGTAAATACATATATGATACTATGTCAAACTTTGCTTATGGAAAAGATATCAGGATATTTAATTTAAATGATTGGCTTTCTGATAAATTTTCCGCATTCTCTGAAAATTATGTTCATTTGATAAAAAATATAAATAATAAATATTTTAAAGCATCTTTATTAGATATAGTACTTTTAATAATAAGAGAAGGAATTGTATATGCATATTTAATTTATTGTGTTATCTATAAAAGTATGAATATAGGTGATTTTACTATGTATTTTGCCACAATAGCTGGTTTTGCAACATGGATGCAAAATATAATGGTGGATATTAGCTTTCTTAAATCTCAGAATATGTATATTAATGATTTAAGAGATTTTTTTGAAATAGATAAGAATGATGGTGAAAACAATGAAGAAAACATGTATGAGGAAGTACCTAAGGACAAACCTTATGAAATAGAGTTTAGAAATGTGGCTTTTAAATATCCACATAGTGAAAGATATATTTATGAAAATCTTTCACTAAAAATAAAAGCGGGACAGAAACTTGCCATAGTAGGAATAAATGGAGCGGGTAAAACAACTTTTATAAAGCTTTTAACAAGATTATATGAACCTACAGATGGAGAAATCCTTTTAAATGGTATAAACATAAAGAAATTTAAAAAAGAAGAGTATTTCAACCTATTTTCAGCTGTATTTCAAGAAGTGAAAATTATGGCTTTTTCAGTAGCAGAAAATGTATCATTAAAAGAGAAAGAACAAATAGACAGAGATAGAGTAGTAAACTGTATTGAAAGAGCTGATATAGCTGAAAAAATTAATTCTTTAGATAATGGAATTGATACAACACTATTAAAAATATTAGATGAAAAAGGAACAGAGCTTTCAGGAGGGGAAAATCAAAAATTATCATTAGCGAGAGCGTTATATAAAGACGGAGATATTATGGTTTTGGATGAACCTACAGCTGCACTTGATGCAATAGCAGAATATAAAACTTATTTATCATTTAATAAATTAGTTGGAAATAAAACTGCCGTTTATGTATCACATAGATTAGCAAGCACTCGATTCTGTGATGTAATTGCTTTCTTTGAAGATGGAAAAATAAAAGAATATGGTACTCATGATCAACTACTTAAAAAGAATGGAAGATACAAGGAGATGTTTGAAATACAAGCTACATATTACAAAAATGAAGTTGAAAAGGAGGTAGCATATGAAAGCTAAAAAATTCAGTTCAATACGAAAAAACTCTAGGATAATAGTACACTTTTTAAAGTTAACCCAAAGAATAGATAAGAAATATGTTCCTCTACTAGCATTATCGGCATTTTTTAAAGCGTTGATTCCATTTATTAATATAATTATGCCTAAATATATATTAGAAGAGTTATATGGACATAAGAGAATTAATGTGTTTATTATTCTTGTTTTAATTATTATAATTGGTAATGGGATTTTAAAACTTACAAATAAAGCTTTAGATACAATTATTAGAACAAAGAATGCTAAAATTATAAAAGGTTTTAATCTTATAATGGGTCAAAAGGTTATGAATTTAGATTTTGAAAAAATCGAAGACCCAGAAATACTAAATTTAAAAGAACTAGCAATGCAACCTATAAATCAGTTATCTGCTATTGATAATATGATATATTATTTTGTTGATATAGTATCACAGTTAATTATAATAATAGGTCTCGTGGGGATAATAAGCACTATGAATATCCTAATAGTTTTATTTATAATTGCCATAGTTTTGATAAATTCGTTCATATTGAAAAAATCTCAAAAAGTTCAATATGATATGTATGGTTTTTTAATACCTGTAAATAGACATGCTGAATATTATTTTAGCTTAGCACAGGATTTTTCAGTAGGTAAAGAGATTCGATTATATAATATGAGTTCATTTATTTACAATAAAATTACTAAATTTAATAAAAAGTCAATGGATTACATGGAGTCAATTTTCTCAAAGATAGGGAATTATGCAGGTATAACAAATATTTTTGTTCAATTACAATCCCTATTTGTTTATGGATACATTGCTATTAAGGTAGTGAGAGGAGATATTTCAATTGGAGATTTTATTCTTTATACTACGGCAGCTATTAAGTTTAGCACATCAATATCACAAATATTCAATACTTATGTTTCATTGACTCAAATGTGTAGATATTTAGAAAATTTTCTTAAGATGGAGAGTATATCATCAAACAATACAAAAGGTAAGAGTAAAATAGGGTTTGCAAAGGAGTACAATATAGAGTTTAAAAATGTTTATTTTAAATATCCGAGGAGTAAGGACTATACATTGAAAAATATTAATATAAAAATTAAAAATGGTGAAAAACTCTCTGTAGTAGGCTTAAATGGCGCGGGCAAAACTACCTTTATTAAACTTTTGTGCAGATTGTATGATCCAACTGAAGGAAGTATACTTTTAAACGGGGTTGATATAAGAGAATATGATTATGATGATTATATGAATTTATTATCAGTAGTATTTCAAGATTATAAACTGTTTTCTTTCTCTATAAAAGAAAATATAGCATTAGCGCAGCAAGAAGCTGCTGCAGAGATAGAAGTGGCTAATGTTTTAGAAAAGGCTGGTTTTAAAGAAGATTTACAAAAGTTGAAAAGTGGTATAAATACTTCAATTTATAAGAATTTTGATAAGAAAGGTATAGAGTTTTCAGGTGGACAAGCTCAGAAATTAGCTATGGCAAGAGCCATGTATAAAGATGCACCTATTGTTGTATTAGATGAACCAACAGCAGCACTTGATCCATTTGCAGAATTTGAGATTTACAGTAAGTTTAATGAATTGATTGGAGATAAGAGTGCTATTTTCATTTCACACAGGTTATCTAGTTGTAGGTTCTGTGATAATATAGCTGTGTTTAAAAATGGTGAAATAGTTGAATATGGAACTCATGAAGAATTGGTCAATGAAAATAGTTTTTATAATAGAATGTATCAAGCTCAGGCACAGTACTATGTTTAGAAAAAAATATTAGGGAATTGTATTAAAGTTATTTGCAATTTATTTAATTAATAAAAAAGTAGTTACTATAGATATAAGAATTTATACTAGAAACAAACTAGTTAGTTTCTAGTATAAATTATATACAATGTACAAAATATATCTCTATTCCACTTTAAAGCAATAGAAAAACATTATCATGTAAATAATTAATCACTACATGAAATAAACTAACAATAATGTTATAATTTTAATTGGAAAGAATTTAAAAGAGGTGATTAATTTGGCAAAGAACAGAAACGAAATAGATCCTAAATTTAAATGGGATATCGAAAAAATTTATGCTGATACAGAGACGTGGAATAAGGAGTTTCAAGAGATCAAAACTTTAGCGCCTAAACTTAAAGAGTATGAAGGGAAGCTAAACAATGCGGAAACATTGTATGAATTCTTACAGTTAGAGGAGAAGGTTAGCAGAAAGTTGTATCTTTTATTAATATATGCATTCCTTAAGAGTGATGAGGATACTACTCAAAATCAATATCAAGCATTAAAGAGCAAAATTCAAGCTTTTGCAGCTGAATTTGGTAGTTATGTTTCATTTATGAATCCAGAACTATTATCATTACCAGAAGGAACAATGGAAAAATTCTTAGAAGAAAAAGAAGAGTTAAAGCTTTACAAGTTCATGATTGAAGATCTTTTAAGAAATAAACCACATGTTCTTTCTCAAAAAGAAGAAGCACTATTAGCTTCAGCAGAGGATATATTTGGAGCACCACAGAATATTTATAACATATTTTCAAATGCAGACCTTAAATTCCCTCAGATTACTAATGAAGAAGGGGAAAAAGTAGACTTCACAGAGAGCAGTTACTTTAAATATATAATATCTAAAAATAGAGATGTTAGAAAAGAGGCTTTTGAAGCATTATTTGGTACATATGAGTCATTTAAAAATACAATAGCGACTTCACTAACAGCATCTACAAAAAAATTCGCATTTATGGCTAAAACTAAGAAGTTTAACAGTTCTATTGAATATGCACTAAGTCCGCTTAATATACCAGTTAGTGTATATGATAATCTTATAGAGACAATTAACAACAATTTAAATCTTCTTCATAGATATGTTGATGTTAAGAAAAAATTATTAGGTGTAGATGAGCTGCATATGTATGATCTATATGTACCTGTAATTGATGTTCCTGATATGCATATCGAATTCCAAGAAGGGGTTGATATGGTTAAAGAAGGTATTAAACCACTTGGAGAAGAATATCTTAACATATTCCAAGAAGGAATAGATAATAGATGGATAGACGTTTATGAGAATAAAGGTAAGAGAAATGGCGCATATTCGTGGGGAAGCTATGATACAATGCCATATGTACTATTAAACTATAACTTTAAGTATAATGATGTATCTACTTTAGCTCATGAGATGGGTCATTCATTACATTCATATTATTCAAGAAAAGAGCAGCCATTTGTATATTCAAATTATACTTTATTCTGTGCTGAGGTTGCATCTACAGTTAATGAATGTCTTCTTATCAATGATAGAATTTCAAAAGAAACTGATAAGAAGAAGAAATTATACTATATTAATGAACAATTAGAGCAAATTAGAGGAACTGTATTTAGACAGACTATGTTTGCTGAGTTTGAAAGAGAGACTCATAAGTTAATAGATGCTGGAACACCATTAACAAGTGAAGAGTTAAATGATATCTATTATAACCTTAATAAAAAATATTATGGTGATAAGATGGTTATTGATGATCTTATCAAAGTAGAATGGGCTAGAATACCTCATTTCTATAGAGATTTCTATGTTTATCAGTACTCAACAGGTTACTCAGCAGCTATGTCATTTACATCAGCGATTTTAAGAGATGGTGAAGAGGCAGTTGAGAGATACAAAGGATTCCTTAAGAGCGGTGGAAGTGATTACTCTATTAATATTCTTAAGAAGGCTGGAGTTGATATGACAACGACTAAGCCAGTTCAAGATACAATGGATAGATTTAAAGAGTTACTTGATATGTTAGAGGCTGAACTGTAAAAAATAATGGAGAATGGATAATGTATAATGGAAAATGATTGAGATTTCTCTACGAGAAATTTTAATCTTATTGTTCTTTGGGTAAGAAGAGTTTTACTTGTTTCATTAGAATGAAACATTATATTTAAAATACAATATTTTATCGTAGATAAAATTAGTAAAACTTTCTTTATCTAAGGAACTGTAAAATTTAGCTTCTCACGTAAGTGAGAAGCATCCATCATTATACATTATCAATTATACATTATACATTTGTTTTAAAAGCACGCAGTGCGTGCTTTTTTTTTACAAAAAAGCGAAAACAGGAAGAGGGAGATCTTCCTGTTTTCAGAGGGTTTATGATCAAATTATAGACAATAAATAATTAATAAATAAATCGTATAATTTCTTTTGTAAAATTTCTTCAACAACCTTATGAGTAAATTATAAATCTTTTCTTATATAAAAGGATTACAGAAAAGTAACAATTGATTACAGAATAATGACAATTAATAAAAACTCCAAATCTATATAAATCAATAAACAGATTTGGAGTAAAATTAATTCTATTTAATTGTTTCTGAATCAGTCATCTTTTGATATTGATCAAAAGATGGATTTTCTTTTCTATATTCAAAGTAAGTCATTGCAACTTGTGGGAATGCTAGATAAGATAGTACATCTTCGTTATTCTGAGCAATACCTTTAAGCTCTTCTTTAGCTTTTTCGAAAGCTGGTTCTAATGTATCTGCATATCTTGTAGTAAGTAGTTCTTCAGAACCAAGAGCCTTTTGCGCTAAAGCTTCATCAATCTTACCAGGAGCTTTTCCATATTCACCTTTAACGTATGCTTTAACTTCTTTTGGTATAAGCTTATATCTTTCACCAGTTAAAACATTCATAGTAGCTTGAGTTCCTACCATTTGACTCATAGGAGTAACTAATGGTGGATAACCAAGGTCTGCTCTTACTTTTGGAACTTCTGCTAGAACTGCATCTAGTTTATCAAGAGAGTTCTGAGCTGTAAGTTGAGAAATCATATTTGATAACATACCACCAGGGATTTGGTTAACAAGTCCTTCTGGTTGAGGTGTAAGAACCTTAGGATTTAATCCTCCTGATGCAAGGAATTTTTCTCTTATAGGTTTAAAGTGATTATTTATTGTTGTTAATGTATCTAAATCTAAACCAGTATCATATCCAGCTGTACTTAATGCTTGATGCATAGTTTCAGTTGGAGGTTGAGCTGTTCCACTTGAAAATGCAGATATTGAACAATCGATACCATCAATTCCAGCTTCAACAGCTTTATAATAAGTCATTTCTGCTAGTCCATTAGTACAATGTGAGTGTAAGTACACAGGAATATTAACTGCAGCCTTTATACTCTTTACAACGTCATAAGCAATACTAGGCATCATAAGACCAGCCATATCCTTAATACATATAGAATCTGCTCCCATATCTTCAAGTTGTTTAGCTAGATTTGTATAGTTATTTACATCATGAATTGGGCTAACTGTATAAACTATAGTTCCTTGAGCATGTGCACCCTGTTTTTTAGTTTCATCCATTGCAACCTTAATGTTATTAAAATCATTTAAGGCATCAAATATTCTGATTCTATCAATTCCATGATATACAGCCATTTTAATGAAATTTCTTACTACATCATCAGGATAATGTTTATATCCTAAGATGTTTTGTCCTCTTAGTAACATTTGAAGAGGTGTATTTTTAACAACTGATTTTATCTTTTTT
The DNA here is from genome assembly GCF_027938815.1 of Oceanirhabdus sp. W0125-5. GTDB lineage: Bacteria > Bacillota > Clostridia > Clostridiales > Clostridiaceae > Oceanirhabdus. The sequence goes on along the minus strand of NZ_CP115913.1, from coordinate 384,108 downwards.
AATCTTTCCCATGGATCTTCATTTAGATATCTTAAACAAGAATCAAATGTAGCTCCACCCCAGCATTCAATTGAATGATATCCTGCATTATCAATTTCTTTAAGAATTTGTGCAAACTCATCAAATTCCATTCTAGTTGCTATAAGAGATTGGTTGGCATCCCTTAAAATGGTCTCTGTTATATGAACTTTTCTCAATATAATCACCTCAAAATTATTAGTTTCTCTTCTTCTGCTAATTGTATTTTAGCATATTATTTTTCAAAAATCTGCAATATTTCATTTATTTTTTTGAAAAAATAATAAATTTGATTCATAAAGTGATATTTATATAAAATGCATAGTGTTGACATTAATATACTTTTATTATAAACTGTATTTTAAGGTAATAATTTGCACTCGTAGCTCAGTAGGATAGAGCGTCCCCCTCCTAAGGGGAAGGCCGGGGGTTCGATTCCTCTCGAGTGTACCAGTTAATATAAAAAGCAACCATATGATTTAGTGTCATATGGTTGCTTTTGTTTTAATTATTATGATTAAAGGGATCTCTACTCCTGAAATTATAGAATGCTGGATAGGATTTTTTAGTTCCTTGTTTAATTATTTTATCAACAGGTTTATAAAAATCTTTATGTATAAGTGTCTTATCTATAACTTGACCTCCTTTTTTTGATACAAGAAATACATCAACTTTATATCCTTTTGTTCCTTTAACATCAATTTCTTGAGAACCCATTGGACGAGTAGGATCTTTAACATATCTAGTTTTATTAGGAATAACATCTGTAACATCAGTTAATATTGAGTACTGTGTTTCAGTTAGTTTGCTGCATGAGTAAACATTGAAAGTAACAGATTTATTGTTAGTTACATAACCGGTTATCAATATAGGATATGTAAGTGTATTTATAAATTTATAATCAAGGTAATTTGAACTTACTGTAGCATCTAAACCAAGTGGAACATAGGTAGATGGTAAGGTATGATGATGACGTTCGGTAGGTAAAATATTACTTCTTAATATAGCATTGTAAAGAGTACTAGATACTTGACATATACCACCACCAATTCCGGGCACAAGTTTATTATTTATTATAACTTTCGATTCTCTGTAACCATTTGCTTCATTAACTGATCCTATTGTTTTATTAAAACTGAACTCATCTTGAGGCATTAATAAAGTGTTTGAGACTTTATTAGTAGCTAGTGTAACATTGGTTACTCTTTCTGGAGAACTTCCTGATAGTCTGGTTGTGAAAGTTGAAATTAAACCGTTAATTTGTCGTAATTCAGCAGCTGTAATCGATGGGGAGATATAGTTGATTTTAACATCTATTACAACATCCTTTACACTGCTTTTTCTGAACTGTGCTAAAGAAGTGTTTATTAGTTCTTCATAATCGATTGATTTTCCTTGTGAGTCTTCAGTAATAATAAATTTTTCATCTTCTCTTTTAATGGTGGCATTAATAGGATCACAAGAAGTCTCTTCCAAGATTTTTTTAGTGATAGTTGTAAGTGGTTTAGTATCGTATTTAACTATTAAATCATAAGTTTTGGGTTCAGGGGTTTTTATTAAATTATATTTGTTAAATAAACTTAAATCTTTCCCGTATGATAGCGCTAGGTCAATTGTTTCTTCATAATTAAATTCAGGGTTTAAATCACTTAATCTTAAAGAGTATTCCTTATCTTCAACTAAATATGTAACTTTACGTTCAATCACTTCATGTTCAAAGTGAGATTGTATCTTTTGGATTGCTGAATTCTTGTCTAGAGAAGATACATCTATACCGTTTATATTTACTCCGGGATAGATTAAAGCATTGTAATTGTTAATGGTGGAAGTAACATATAAATAATAGGAGAATATTATTAAAAATATTGGTATAATTATAATAATAATCAATTTAAAAGGAGATAATTTTTTCATAATCATTAGTATCCTTTCATATATGAGATAAGTAGCAAATAAACTAAGAAATAAATTTATATAATTATTTTATTGTATAAGGTAATAAAATATTTATAAATTTTGATGGAAATATATAAAATTAAGGAATGACAAGTTTTATGAATAAAAATGAAAAATTAGATATACATAAGAAATTTATGCAGGAGGCATATAAAGAAGCGATTATAGCAAGGGATAAAGATGAGGTTCCTGTGGGGGCTGTTATTGTAAGAAATTGTGATAAAGTTATTATTGCTAGAGGACATAATAGTAAAGAGCGTGAGAAAAATTCACTATTACATGCTGAAATAATTGCCATTAATAAGGCAAGTCAATTTTTAAATGAATGGAGATTATCAGATTGCAGTATGTATGTTACATTAGAACCTTGTCCAATGTGTGCAGGGGCTATAGTACAAGCGAGAATTAAAGATTTATATATTGGAACCTTTGATGAGAGAACAGGTGCATGTGGCTCTGTTGTTAATATAACACAAAATGAAAACTTTAATCATTGGGTTAATGTAAATTGGATGTATGATACTGAATGTAGTGAATTAATTACAAATTTCTTTAGGACTAAGAGGGGGAAATAGGACTTGAAGATTAGAAGGTTTTTCAAAATTCAAACATTAAATATTGATAAAGCTAGAAAACTTCTTATAGCAGTTAATTTTATAGAGATATTTACTATTATCATGTTATGGATATATTATAAATCAAATATAATTGGAGAGTTATCAGAAAGAAAAGCAAATATAGTGGGTTATTTAGTTATATTATTTTCAGCTATTATAATTATTAATGTAATAATTAGTGTAAGAAATATTTGGGTAATATCTATATCTAAAAAGGAAGTAGAGATTCAAAAGGCTAATATTCAAAGGATTAATCAGTTAAATAATACTTTAAGAGGGCAAAGACATGATTTTTTAAATAATCTTCAGGTTGTATATTCATTAATTCAGATGGGGGAATTTGAAGATTCTAAGGAATATATTGAAGAAGTATATAAAGATATAAAGAAAGTAAGTAAAATACTTAGAACATCAAATGCAGCTATAAATGCTTTAATACAAGCTAAAATAGTAGATGCAGAAGAAAAAAATATAAATATGTCTTTAAAAATAAGTTCAAGACTTGATTATATAAAGAACAGGTCTTGGGAGATATGCAGGATTCTTAGTAATTTATTGGATAACGCCATTTATGAATTAAATAATTGTGATATAGATAACAAAAGTATAACCCTAGAAATTTACGAGGAATTAAGTTGGTATATATTTAATGTGAAGAATACAGGTCCTAAAATTGATGAAAAAATATTAAATAGAATATTTGAACCTAGTTTTACAACCAAGGGAAGTAAGGGTCAAGGAATGGGACTAGCAATAGTTAAAGAAATTATTGAAAATCAAAAAGGTACAATTGTTGTAAGAAGTGATAATGAGGGAACTTCTTTTAAATTTAAAATACCTATTAACTTTGAAGTGGAACAATAGACAGTTTAGTTTGAAAAATGATGTTTAAGGAGAAAATCTATTAAGCATCATTTTAGTTTAATATATAATAAAAGTAAGTTAAATAGGAGGTGATAATAAATTGTTAGATATTATAGTAAGTTTCTTTGGTAGTCTTACTACGGTAGCATGGATATTATTATTAGCTGGTTTATTGGGTATAGTACTAGAGATATTTACACCAGGATTTGGTGTCTTTGGAGCACTTGGTATTATAAGTGTTATTATTAGTATCTTATTAACATCCAATAGTATTTTTCAAGCACTAATAATGTTTATCCTATTAGCAATGTTTATTGGAGTTGTCATAACCATAATAGTACACCTCGCCAGGAAGGGTAAACTGGGCAAAGGTATAATATTAGAAAACACAGTGAATGAAAAAGGGATAAATAAAGAGGATATGCAATTCTTTGTAGGTAAAATAGCAGAGACATTAACAACTCTAAGACCAGCTGGATCAATTAGCATAGATGGAGTTAAACTAGATGCTGTTGCTGATGGTGGATTCATTGAAAAGGGGAAGAAAGTTGAAGTTATAAGAGTTGACGGAATAAGAATTGTTGTAAAAGAAAAAAATTAATAGATTAAATGAAATTTGAGGAGGATGTAATATGCCAGGTACAGGAATATTTGGATTAATAGTAGGGATAGCAATTTTATTTTTTATAATAGCTATATTTTTCAGTTTTATACCACTTGGATTATGGATTTCAGCTATAGCTGCAGGAGTAAAAGTTAGTTTAGGTTCACTTATTGGTATGAGATTAAGAAAGGTAAGACCAGCAAAAATTATTAATCCCTTAATAAAAGGTAATAAAGCAGGTTTAAATCTTTCAACTGATATGTTAGAGAGTCACTACCTTGCAGGTGGAGATGTAAATAAGGTTGTTGATGCATTAATAGCGGCTGAAAGAGCTAATATAGAGCTAGGATTTGATAAAGCAACAGCTATTGATTTAGCAGGTAGAGATGTATTACAAGCTGTTAAAACAAGTGTTACACCAAAGGTTATAGAAACACCATTAGTTGCAGCAATTGCTAAGGATGGTATTGAGCTTAATGCTAAGGCTAGAGTTACAGTTAGAACTAATATAGATAGACTTATAGGTGGAGCTGGTGAAGATACAATCATTGCCAGAGTTGGTGAAGGTATTGTTACTACAGTTGGTTCTTCAGAACTTCATAAAGATGTATTAGAAAATCCAGATAGAATATCTAAGACAATATTAGAAAAAGGGTTAGATTCAGGTACTGCATTTGAAATTCTATCAATAGATATAGCTGATGTAGATGTTGGAAGAAACGTTGGAGCAAAATTACAAATTGATCAAGCACAAGCAGATAAGAAGATTGCACAAGCTAAAGCTGAGGTTAGAAGAGCGATGGCGGTTGCAAAAGAGCAAGAGATGAAGGCTCAGGTAGAAGAAATGAGAGCTAAGGTTGTTGAAGCTGAAGCACAAGTACCAAAAGCTATGGCAGAGGCTCTTGTAAAAGGAAATTTAGGAGTTATGGATTATTATAATATGAAAAATGTTATAGCAGATACAGATATGAGAAAATCTTTATCTAATTTAAGTGATGATCAAGAATCTTCAATTGAAGAATAATTGAAATTAGGTGTTAAATATGAGTGAAAAAAATATTAATAACAATGAGATATCCTATGATAAAGATGATATTTTGAAGGAAATTGAAAAAGAATTAAGAAAAAATAAAGAATTAAAAGTCGATGATTCAAATGATATTACTGAGCAATCAAAGGGCACTAATAGAAATAAAAAAATTAATAAGATTCTAAGTAATAAAAATGACCTAGTGAAGGGAATATTATTAAGTGAAATATTAGGTAAACCAAAAGGACGAAGATAAATGATAAAGGTATTAATTGTGGATGATGATTTTGGAATGAGGAGAGTGCTTAGAAAAGCACTCTCTAAAAATGAAAATTTTAAAGTAATTGGTGAAGCTGAAAATGGGGTTGTGGGTATTGAATTATTCAAAGAAGATAAACCTGATGTTGTGTTCATGGATATAGAAATGCCGGAAATGTCTGGGTGTGAATGTGCAAAAAGAATATTTGATATAAATCCTAAAACAAAAATAATTTTTGCAACGGCTTATGAAGGGTTCATGCAAGAGGCTTTTGATGTATATGCTTTTGATTATTTAGTTAAACCATTTGATATGGAGAGGCTTAATAATACTATTACAAGACTAATCGAAGTTTGTAATGATATTCATGGGGAAGATGTAAGAAAGGCTACAAATACAGAAAAAAGCAAGTTAATTATTAAAAATAAAGATGGTATGCAGCTAATCGATGTTGAAGATATAATTATTATTCAGAGGGAAGATGGAAACACTGTTATTTATACTCAGAAAGATAAGGTGATTACAACAGAGAGTTTAGGTCATATAGAGGAAAGATTGGATGTTAATAAATTCATGAGAACCCATAAGTCATATATCGTAAATATATCAAGAATTACTAATATATATCCTTACGGTAGATGGACGTATATACTTAAATTCGGTAACTTTGAAGTTGATGCTTTAATAACCCACAAGAAATTCAGTGAATTAGAACAGTTTTTTAATTAATATTTGACCAATTAAAAGTATAAAAATGAAAAAACTACTATTATTTTAGTAGTTTTTATTTTTTTAACATTATTTTTAGAAAATTATGATAAAATCATATGTAGAGATTTAATTATTATTAATAGAATGAGATTCATTCTACACAGGAGGTTGAGTATGATTAAATTTAAAGATTACAAATACACTAGACCTGATATGGAACAAGTTAAGGGTGAAATGGAATCTTTGATTAGTGAATTTAAGGCAGCTAATGATTTTAAAGCTCAGAATGAAACTATGAAAAAGATTATTACTTTAAGAAATGAAGTAGAATCAATGAATGAGCTTGTAGGAATAAGATACACAATTGATACAACTGATGAGTTCTATGAAAAGGAACAAGATTTCATAGATGAAGCTATGCCTTTGTACGAAGGGGTTGTAAATCAATACTATGAAGCTTTAATTAATTCAAGATTTAGAAAAGAACTTGAGCAAAAGTGGGGCAAACAATTATTTAATTTAGCAGAAATGTCTATAAAAACATTTAAGCCTGAGATTATTCAGGACTTACAGAGCGAAAATAAGCTTGTGAGTGAATACACTAAGCTGAAAGCATCAGCAAAAATTATGTTTGATGGAGAAGAAAAAAATCTATCTCAGATGGGACCATATGCTCAATCACAAGATAGAGAAGAAAGAAAAGCTGCTACTGAAGCAGTTGCCAATTTCTTTAAAGAAAATGAAAGTAAATTTGATGAAATTTATGATAAATTGGTTAAAGTTAGACATAAAATTGCTACCACTCTTGGGTATGACAATTACGTTAAATTAGGTTATATGAGAATGATGAGATCAGATTATGACTCAAATATGGTAGCGAATTATAGAAAGCAAGTACTTGAACATATCGTTCCAGTAGCTGTTGAACTTAAGAAACGTCAAGCTGAGAGATTAGGATTAGATTCTCTTAAATTTTATGATGAGGCTTTAGAATTTACAACAGGAAATGCTATACCAAAAGGAAATCCTGAGTGGATTGTTAACAATGGTAAGAAAATGTATGACCAATTATCTTCAGAGACATCAGAATTCTTTAATTTCATGTTAGAGAGAGAGCTTTTAGATTTAGTTAGTAAAAAAGGAAAAGCTGGTGGAGGATATTGTACGTATATAAGTAAATACAAGTCTCCGTTTATATTTTCTAATTTTAATGGGACTTCAGGAGATGTTGATGTTTTAACTCATGAAGCTGGACATGCATTCCAAGTATATTGCAGTAGAGTATACGAGGTACCAGAGTACGGATTCCCAACATATGAAGCGTGTGAGATACATTCAATGAGTATGGAATTCTTTACTTGGCCTTGGATGAATCTATTCTTTGAAGAGGATGAACTAAAGTATAAGTTTGCACACTTAAGTGGGGCGTTAACATTTATTCCTTATGGTGTAACTGTTGATGAGTTCCAGCATTTTGTATATGAGAACCCTGAAGCAACTCCAGAAGAGAGAAAAACAAAATGGAGAGAGATTGAGAAGAAGTATCTACCAGATAGAGATTATGAAGATAATGATATATTAAATAGAGGTGGATATTGGTTCAGACAAGGACATATATTCTCAACACCATTCTATTATATAGATTATACACTTGCGCAAGTATGTGCCTTCCAATTCTGGGTTAAATCTAATCAGAATAGAGAAGGAGCATGGAATGATTATTTAACATTATGTAAGGCCGGAGGAAGTAAACCTTTCTTAGAACTTGTAGAGTTAGCAAATCTGAAAAATCCATTTGAAGATGGAACAATTGAGTTTGTAATTCCAGAAATAAAGAATTGGCTTAATGACGTAAAAGATAAAGAGTTATAAGTTTATTAATAAAGAAAAGATTACTTGAAGTAGTCTTTTCTTTTTTGAGTAAGTTTCATATTGGTATTAATCTACAAATAAAGATTTCTTCAAATTCAACGATAATTAAAAATAGAATAGTTAAGAGAATGAAGGAGTTTAATATATATTTAATGAATTATTATATAATATTAAATTAATATGAGGGGTAAATACTATGAGAGGTAAGAAATTTAGTAAGTTATTATTGATAGGATTATTATCTATAACAATGTTAAGTTCTTGTGGCAAAAATAGTGAAAATACGAATAAAAATAACACTTCTAATAATGAAACACAAACTGAGGGCAGTACTGATGAAAATAGTAACAATATAGATAGTGAAAAAGAAAATGAAAATGAAAAGGAAACTGAAGAGAAGCCTAAAAGTGAAGAAGAACTTAAGAAAGAAGCAGAATTATTACAAAAAGAAGAAGAAGCACAACGTCTTGCTACTATTGAGTATATTAACAAGCTTAGAAGTGATAAATTTGATAATTTAATGAAAGAAATAAATGCAGAAAGAGAAAAATCTAATTCTGATTTATATAAAGGCTTAAGTGAGAAATATTTATTTGATATTTTAGATAAAAGTTATAATGAAGAACTTGCCATAATTAATAATGAAAAAAACAATGAGTTGGATCTAATTGAAAAAAACTATGAAGATAATTTAAAGGATATACAACAAAAAGAAGAAATCCAACTTAACCAAATAAAAGATGAATATGATGTCATGCTAAATACTATTGAACTTAATTATGAAGCGAAAAAGAAAAAGATTGAACAAGAATATGAAGCGGCAAAAGCTAATATCAATAATAAGAATGATATAGAAAATGGCGATGATGAAGATGATGGCGGTTTCGATTATGATTTTGGCTATGATGATGCGTCAGAATCAGAAGAAACCAGTGAATTTGATGAGGCATTAAAGCAGTTGAAGCAAGATAAAGAAGAGAAACTGTTTAAAGTAGAAAAAGATAAAATAGAAGAAGAATATTTAGCACAAGAAAACAAGAATAATAAAGAAGCGGATGCAAGTAAGAAAAAAATAAATGAATTAGCTCAATTAGAGCAAAACAAAATTAATGATATAAATAATATTGAGAAGGTAAATAAATCTAAAGAAGATAAATTAAAAAGCAAATATGATAATAAAAAACAGCAAATAAGCAGTATATTAAAAGAATTTATTTCAGAAGTAGAGAAAGAAAATGAAGTAAGAAGTAATAAAATTTATGAGTTAGTTAGTGGAATTAAAAGTACTTATAGCTTAAGAGTTGAACAAATGAGTAACTTCGAAAGCAAGGATAGCACATCGTGGGAACCTATATTGAATAATGAATTAAAAGAATTAAAACAAGCATATACAGAGAATGATAAAAAGTTCAATAAAAATTCAGGATCAATCAGATTCATTTATAAAGCAAAGGTCGATAATTTACTAAAGTAGTTGAATTATAAAATAAAACAAGGGTTTTTATACCTTGTTTTATTTTTTTTTGTAAAAATCAACTTGAAAATAATCAGAATATGTTATAAAATGTTTTTATAGAGATTTAATTTGAAATTTAATTTAATTAAAAAAATATCAACTTAAATCTAATATTATGACATAAACTCTAATAGAGTTTATATATAGACATAGGAATTTTTTATTCCTATCCCCCTATAATCCATATTCCATAAACTTTTGGGTACCTAAAAATGGTATCCCTTTTTTTTCTAAGGATTTAAAACTTGCAATTATATATTATTGATAGTATAATTGTGTTTGTATTAAAAAATCAATGTGGAAAGATGTCTGAGAGGTCGAAGGAGCACGCTTGGAACGCGTGTGTAGGGGAAACTCTACCGAGGGTTCGAATCCCTCTCTTTCCGCCAATGCCGTACTAGTTGGGGAGTTAGCGGTGCCCTGTAACCTGCAATCCGCTCTAGCAGGAATGAATTCCTTACCTAGGCTAGTGCTTGTATGGTCTGGCCTACATAAGTGGCGTTGACGATTGGGCCCTGTGCAACAGAGACTTGTGAACCTCGTCAGGTCCGGAAGGAAGCAGCGATAAGCAAGCCCCTCTGTGTGACGCAGGATAACCTGATCCGAGTTAACTGTGTAGGTAACGCTTATAAGTACTAGTCAAAGTAAGGTGTACGGTTTAAATTGCTAGATAACTCGACTTAAAGGTCGAGTTTTTTTGTATACATTTATATATTAAATCTAAAAAATTAGAGGTGAGGAAAATGGCATATACTGCATTATATAGAGAGTGGAGACCTAGAATATTTAGCGATGTAGTTGGTCAACAACATGTAACTGTTACGCTAAAAAACCAAATAAAAAATAATAAAATTGCCCATGCGTATTTATTATGTGGTACTAGGGGGACAGGAAAGACATCTACAGCAAAAGTATTAGCTAAAGCTGTAAATTGTTTGAATTCACAAGATGGTGAGCCTTGTAATGAATGTGATATGTGCAAAAAGATAAATTCAGGTACTGCTATAGATGTTACTGAATTAGATGCTGCATCAAATAATAGAGTTGAAAATATTAGAGAATTAATTGATGAAGTTCAATATCCTCCTCAAGAAGCTAAGTTTAAAGTTTATATAATTGATGAGGTTCATATGTTATCAATAGGGGCAGTTAATGCATTTCTTAAGACTCTTGAAGAACCACCATCATATGTAATCTTTATTCTAGCAACAACAGATCCTCAAAAGCTTCCTATAACTATACTTTCAAGATGTCAGAGATTTGAATTTAAAAGAATCAAAAGTCAAATTATTTTTAAAAGCCTGAGAAAAATAATAGATGAAATAGGAATATACGCAGATGATATGAGTTTAAAGCTTATTGCTAGAATTTGTGATGGAGCCATGAGAGATGCTCAAAGTATACTAGATCAAGTAATATCTATGAGTGGAGATTCTGTTGAATATGAGAAAGTAATAGATATCTTAGGTTTTGTAACTAATGATAGCATGGTTAGAATAATTGATAGAGTAATTGATAAAGATATTGAAGGTGCTATAAAGGAAATTGATAATATTATAGAGAACGGTAAAGATATATATATCTTTATTAAAGATTTAATAATGCACCTTAGAAATGTATTGATTAGTAAAATTAGTGATAATCCAGAAGAAATATTGGATCTTTCAAGAGAAAATATTGAGATAATAAAAGATCAAGGTACCAAAATTAGAGTAGAAGAAATTATGAGATATATTAATATTCTTCAAGAGGCAGAAGAACAATGTAAATGGAGCAGACAAGGAAGAATATTTTTAGAACTAGCACTAATTAAATTAATAAAGATTGAATATGATACGTCAAATGAGGTTATATTATCTAGATTAAATAAATTAGAAGAAAAAATTAATAGTGGAAATATCACTATAACAAATGCAACTGTGAATAAAACAAATCATAATGGAAATGCTGCTAAAGTTAAGAAGAATGTTAAAGAAGTTATTAATTACTCAAACATTCCTGTAAACACTGATTCCAAAATTACACTTGATGATATAAAGAAAAAATGGAAGAGTATTTTAGATTTATTTAAAGCAAGAAGAAAAATGGTTATATATGCTGCACTATTTACTGGAAAACCCATAATGTGTAGTAATGGAGTTATAGAAATAAGTTACGAGAA
>NZ_CP115913.1:347500-367500 GCF_027938815.1 Oceanirhabdus sp. W0125-5 | reverse complement strand
ACTTTTATCCAGGCAGTCAGATTATGAATGATAAGATACATTTTCGAAAGGGAAAGAGCCCAGACCATCAGCTAAGGTCCCAAAGTGTAAGTTAAGTGGTAAAGGATGTGGGATTTCCAAGACAACTAGGATGTTGGCTTAGAAGCAGCCATTCATTTAAAGAGTGCGTAATAGCTCACTAGTCAAGAGATCCTGCGCCGAAAATGTCCGGGGCTAAAACTTACCACCGAAGCTATGGACTCGAAAGAGTGGTAGAGGAGCTTCCTGTATGGGCTGAAGTCGTACCGTAAGGAGCGGTGGACCGTACAGGAGTGAGAATGTTGGCATAAGTAGCGAGATGTAGGTGAGAATCCTACAGGCCGAATACCTAAGGTTTCCTGGGGAAGGCTCGTCCTCCCAGGGTTAGTCGGGACCTAAGCCGAGGCCGAAAGGCGTAGGCGATGGACAACAGGTTGATATTCCTGTACCACCAAACTCCGTTTGACGACGGGGTGACGCAGGAGGATAGGATGAGCGCACGACTGAAAGAGTGCGTCTAAGCGTTTAGGCTGATCAGATAGGCAAATCCGTCTGATCTTAAGGCTGAGGCGTGATGGGGAGCCGTTTACGGCGAAGCATCTGATTCCACGCTGCCAAGAAAAGCCTCTAAGGAGGAGTTTGGTGCCCGTACCGCAAACCGACACAGGTAGGTGAGGAGAGAATCCTAAGGCCGGCGGAAGAATTACTGTTAAGGAACTCGGCAAATTGACCCCGTAACTTCGGGAGAAGGGGTGCCTACGAGAGTAGGCCGCAGTGAATAGGCCCAAACAACTGTTTACCAAAAACACAGGTCTCTGCTAAATCGTAAGATGATGTATAGGGGCTGACGCCTGCCCGGTGCTGGAAGGTTAAGGGGATCACTTAGCGTAAGCGAAGGTGTGAACTTAAGCCCCAGTAAACGGCGGCCGTAACTATAACGGTCCTAAGGTAGCGAAATTCCTTGTCGGGTAAGTTCCGACCCGCACGAATGGCGTAATGATTTGGGCACTGTCTCAACAGTAAATCCGGTGAAATTGTAGTACCAGTGAAGATGCTGGTTACCCGCGGTTGGACGGAAAGACCCCGTAGAGCTTTACTGTAGCTTAGCATTGAATTTCGGTATTGTCTGTACAGGATAGGTGGGAGACTAGGAAACTGGGGCGTTAGCTTCAGTGGAGTCGTCCTTGGGATACCACCCTGGCAGTACTGGAATTCTAACGAGTGGCCATGAATCTGGTCATCGGACATTGCTAGGTGGGCAGTTTGACTGGGGCGGTCGCCTCCTAAAAAGTAACGGAGGCGCTCAAAGGTTCCCTCAGCGCGGTCGGAAATCGCGCGAAGAGTGCAAAGGCAGAAGGGAGCCTGACTGCGACACCTACAAGTGGAGCAGGGACGAAAGTCGGACTTAGTGATCCGGTGGTACCTCGTGGGAGGGCCATCGCTCAACGGATAAAAGCTACCTCGGGGATAACAGGCTTATCTCCCCCAAGAGTCCACATCGACGGGGAGGTTTGGCACCTCGATGTCGGCTCGTCGCATCCTGGGGCTGTAGCTGGTCCCAAGGGTTGGGCTGTTCGCCCATTAAAGCGGCACGCGAGCTGGGTTCAGAACGTCGTGAGACAGTTCGGTCCCTATCCGCCGCGGGCGTAGGAAATTTGAGAGGAGCTGTCCTTAGTACGAGAGGACCGGGATGGACTGACCTCTGGTGTACCAGTTGTCGCGTCAGCGGCACCGCTGGGTAGCTATGTCGGGAAGGGATAAACGCTGAAGGCATCTAAGCGTGAAGCCCACCTCAAGATTAGATTTCCCTGCCTAGTGCAATAAGATCCCTTGAAGAACACAAGGTTGATAGGCTGGAGGTGTAAGTGTGGTAACACATGTAGCTGACCAGTACTAATAGATCGAAGACTTAATCTTAACTTACTTTGTGCAATTTTGAAGGAACATCCTTCAAACAAAATGATATCTGGTAATAATGGCGTGAAGGTTACACACCTTCCCATTCCGAACAGGATTGTTAAGCTTCACAGCGCTGATGGTACTGCACTGGAGACGGTGTGGGAGAGTAAGACGTTGCCAGGTAATGTGCAGGTGTGGCGGAATTGGCAGACGCACTAGACTTAGGATCTAGCGCCTTCGGGTGTAAGGGTTCGACTCCCTTCACCTGCACCACATATGCGGTAATAGCTCAGTTGGTAGAGCGCCACCTTGCCAAGGTGGAGGTCGCGAGTTCGAGCCTCGTTTACCGCTCCATATATACACCATGCGGGTGTAGTTCAATGGTAGAACTCCAGCCTTCCAAGCTGGTAGCGTGGGTTCGATTCCCATCACCCGCTCCATTATAATATGCGTCTTTAGCTCAGCTGGATAGAGCAACGGCCTTCTAAGCCGTAGGTCGGGAGTTCGAATCTCTTAAGGCGTACCATTATTTTGGGATATCGCCAAGCGGTAAGGCAACGGACTTTGACTCCGTCACGCGCAGGTTCGAATCCTGCTATCCCAGCCAAAAAGTACACAACAGTGTACTTTTTTTTTATACTTTTTTAAGGATGGTGCTCAGCAACGAGAGTTCCAGGAAATCAACAATAGGGTTATATACAGAACTAGGAATCGTTTTTTATTTATCCACAGATAATAACACTAAGTATCAATAAGGTTTATCCACAGTATTAAAACCATAATAAGTGTGATATAATTATAAACAATACACATGTGATTTGGTGATAATTTTAAAAAAACTGTGGATAAATTCAATCAAGTGTGAATAACTTTAAAGATGGTGATTTTATGAGATTTGATTCTAATATTGTTGCGGCTGAGTTTATTAAAAGGCCAAATAGATTTATAGCACATGTAAAACTAAATGAAAAAGAGATTATAGCTCATGTTCCCAATACAGGGAGATGTAAAGAGCTATTAATTGAGGGTGTTAGGGTAATACTGAGAGAAGGAAAGACACCAGGTAGGAAGACTCCATATGATTTAATATCTGTATTTAAAGGTAATACACTTATTAACATTGATTCACAAGCTCCAAATAAAATAGTATATGAAGCGTTATTTAATAAAAAAATTGAAAAATTAAAAGAATATGATCAGATAAATAAAGAGAAGAAACATGGAAATAGTAGATTTGATTTCTATTTAAAAAATGATTTTAATGAGTATTATTTAGAAGTAAAGGGAGTTACCTTAGAAGAAGATGGAGTAGTAATGTTTCCAGATGCACCAACAAAGAGAGGCGCTAAACATCTAAGAGAGTTAATAGAATTAAAAAAGAATGGTATAGGAGCAGGGGTATTATTTGTTGTGCAACTGAGTGGTGCAAAATATTTTACTCCTAATAAGGAGAGAGATGAAGAGTTTTCAAAAGCGTTAATAGAAGCAAATGAAGTTGGTGTTGATATAATGGCATATGAATGTATTGTGAAAGAAGATGAGGTTATATTAAGTAATGAAATAGAAGTTAGATTATAATTGGAGGATAATATGAAATTTGAATTCTGCCCATTATGTGGTGAAAAACTTATAGATAAATATAGCTGGGACGAAGGATATATACCTTATTGTGAGAAGCATGACATGATGTTTTTTGATACACCAAAACCATGTGTTGTTGTTGCGGTTATAAAAGGGAATGAAGTACTATTACTTAAACAGAGCTATATATTTAAAAATTCTAAAGTTCTTGTTTCTGGATATGTAGGTCAAAATGAGAAAGTTGAAGATACTGTTGAAAGAGAAGTAAGAGAAGAAGCTGGTATTGAAGTTGAGAACATTAGATATTTAGGTAGTGATTTTATAGAGAATAAAGAAATCCTTATGATTACATATGTTGCTGATTATAAAAGCGGTGAGATTAAAAAATCTGCTGAAGTAGAAGACGTTATGTGGATACCGATAAATGAAGCATTAAGTCATATGAAAGAAAATAGAATTGGAAAAAATATAATTAAGAAAATACTAAATAATAAACAACAGACTGGCACATATTAAGTGGCAGTTTTTTTTGTGTGTATGGATAACATAATTCTATTTATGTTTATAAATAAAAAAGCATGGTAACCCATGCTTTTTATATATGCCTAACGATTTTAATTTGCATCTTACCAGTTTTAGGACAGTAATCTATATGAGCTTCATCACTCATCATACCTACTAATGTTAGCTCTGTATCAGTATCATCATCTCCTGAAAGCCCCCAATAATAAGATTCCATTTCATGGCATCTAGGAGCAGATAACAATCTATTTGTAATTTCTAAAATTTCTTGTGAAAGGTTAAAAATTTGTGATTCAACTTCTATGAAGAAAGATTCATTTTCATACTTAACATCAATATGGATATCTGTAGCACCATATTTATAGCAAAAACTCATAAGTTCATCAATTACTTTTATATTCTTTTGATAAATATGCTTCATAATTTTTACTCCAATTAATTGGAGTTGCCTCCCTTCGTAGATCCTTTAGATAATATTTTACTTATAACTTTATGTGATGGTTCATCAACAGCTGAATGCATTTTAGTTTTAAATGAAGTTATAATAGGCACAAGGATAATTGCAACAAGGCCACCAGCGAACCCATTATTATATAGGTTCATTCCACCATGCAAATAACCTACATTACTTACAACACAAACATGTAAGAAACCAGCAAGAACTCCAAATATAGATCCAAAATGTCCTGATATTGGAGCTAGAGTTGTACAGAATAATATAGCTAATAAGATTCCTGCTGAGGTAACACCGCCTTTTAGAGCACCAGCTAATAAAGCACCAAAGATGACAGGAGTAACATTAAATAAGTGTTTACCAAATGCTCCAAATCCTACTATTGTAAAAATTCCACCTATTACAGGACCATTAAGATCCCCTCCTATAAATATAACTAAAAGTGTACAGAGTATACCGAGAACTGCCATATTAATAAATGTTGGGCCTTTCCCGTAAATTAAAAAGAAATCAGTAACCAATCTACCAGGCTGATCAACAATTTTATCTAAATGTTTAAATGAATAACCATTCTGTACATAACCAATAATTAATAAGGATATAAACATAAATAGTAAAAGTATAGCGAAAAGTGTATTATTACCCGTAGACCACAATAATCTACTATTAAATTCTATTCCAAAAGAACGTAATATAGACATTAATAAAGTACCCAATAAACCAGCTGCAAATCCTATATTATATAAACTATAACCTTGATGAAGTCTAATACAATATGATGCAAGTGGTGGAAGAATAAATCCCATGAAAACACTTATTAAAACACCTAAAAATATTGATACTGGTACTGAAAAAATCCCCATTAGAATTAATTCATTAACTGCGGGTGATAGGGTTGTGCCAAAAAGAGCTATTAAGACATAGTTTAAAAATGGTTCTTTTTGATACTTAGAATACAACCATACGCCAAAAATACCAGGCCATACATTAATAATATTTTTGCCAAAAAACGCAAAACCACTAATAAGCCAAAGTGCGGCTATAGTTGCTCCATTAGGTTTAATACCTTGATAAAATAAAAGTAAAATGCAGAGAATTGAAAGTACTCCTGAATTAATGAATGCGGCCCCAATACCGCCTAATTCAATATAATCAGTTAAAAGTAGATTAGATTCAAAGAGTATATTTTTAAGTCCTTGAAGTATATTGCTAGGGGTATCAAATATAAGACCTATAATGATAAAGATCAAGTAGTATAGTAACATCAAATAGTACGCAAAGTACATTTTCCTCTTAATTTTCCTCGGCATCTTCTTATTCGTGGTTACCTCCATTAAATTCCTCCTCTAATTAAAATAATAATAAAAAAACTGATATAATATAATCATAACTAGTTCATAAATTTTTATAATATATAATGTAAAAATATATTATAATTATATTATATATTAAGTATATGAATCGTTACAACATGGATTGAAAGAAAGGACGAATGTAATGATATCAATTAACTGTTTAAGATGTTCGGATTATACACAAAAAAACTGCGATGGAAATAAAAGTGATTGTTTATGTGTAAAATGTCCTAGAAATCTTGGGGAATGTTTAATAGTAAGGTATTGTAGGGAAACAGAATCAACAATAAGGTAGGGGGAATAATTATGAAAGATTCAGTGAGTAAGTTAAAAGAAATAATTAAAAAAATGGGGTATTTTAATTCAATGAGCTCTATAATGTATTGGGATATGAGTGTGAATGCACCAAAAAAATCAATAGATTATAGAAGTGAACTTTTAGGATTTGCATCAACAGAAGTACATAAATTAATGACAAGTGATTCTGTAAAAGAATTATTGGATGAAATTAAGTATGAAGAGTTAGATGTTATTGATAAAGCAATGTACAGAGAAATTAAAAAAGAATATGAAAAAGCAACTAAAATTCCTGAAGAAAAAGTACATGAGTATGCTGTAATAAGTTCTAA
Organism: Oceanirhabdus sp. W0125-5; assembly: GCF_027938815.1. Lineage (GTDB taxonomy): Bacteria > Bacillota > Clostridia > Clostridiales > Clostridiaceae > Oceanirhabdus. The sequence continues at coordinate 361,042 of NZ_CP115913.1, read as the reverse complement.
ATCGCAAGTTGCGTGGGAAGAAGCAAAAGAGAAAAAGGACTTTGAAATATTCAAACCCCATTTAGAGAAAGTAATAAATATGAAAAAAGAATATATAGATTTTATAGGAAATAAAGGGAATAAATACGATACTCTTTTAGATGAATTTGAAAAAGGAATGACAGTTGATAAATTAGATAAGCTATTTGAAGAGTTGAAAAATGGAATAATGGAATTATTAAATAAAATAAGGAAAAGTAGAAAAGAAAATAAAGATAAGCTTATTGGAAATTATCCAATAGAAAAACAGAAAGAATTTAGTTTGAAAGTTATAAAAGATTTAGGATTTGATTTTGATGGTGGAAGATTAGATAAGAGTGTACATCCATATACAATTAATTTAGGATATGGTGATGTAAGAATAACTACTCACTATAATGAGAAAGATTTAAGACCAGCAGTACTTGGATGTATCCATGAATGTGGACATGCATTATATGAACAAGGATTTAAAGAGGAATTATATAATAAAGGATTAAGTGATGGTGCCTCAATGGGAATACATGAATCACAATCATTATTTTATGAAAATATTATAGGACAAAGCAAGGAGTTTTGGAAATACTATTATAAGGATCTTCAAGATTACTTTGAGGATATTAAAAATATGGATTTCGATGAATTTTATCAACAAATAAATAGGGTAGAACCATCTTTAATAAGAATAGATGCGGATGAACTTACGTATTGTCTACATATAATAATAAGATATGAAATAGAAAAAGCTATATTTAATGAAGAAGTTGAAATAAATAACTTAAAAGATATGTGGAACAAAAAATATGAAGAGTACTTAGGTGTAATACCTGACCATGATAGTGAAGGAATCCTTCAAGATATGCATTGGTCAGATGGGTCTTTTGGATATTTCCCTAGTTATGCATTAGGAAATTTATATGCTGCCCAATTTAGAAATAAAATAATTAGCGATAATCCTAAAATGCTAGAAGAAATCGAAAATGGTAATTTTGAATCAATACTTAAATGGTTAAGAGATAATGTTCATAAACATGGAGCAGTATATTCTCCTAGTGAATTAGTTTGTAATATCACAGGTGAAGAATTACATGCTAAATATTTCATAGAATATCTAAATGATAAATATTCAAAAATTTATAATTTATAAAATAAAAAATTGCATTTCTTATTAGAAATGCAATTTTTTTTTGCCTCAAGCCTACCATCACTTAATAAATCTACAATATTTAACAGGAGTTGAACTCAAGAAATATTAAGTTTTAGCAATATTATAAATTTATTAAGCTAATACTTTAATTACTGAACATAGTAATCAAAACTCATTATAATATATATACGTTTTAAATGATTTTAGGTTTCAAAAATTCAACATGTATATTATGGAATTTTATTATGAGAATTCTATAAAAGCTTTTATATTAATAACAGTGAATAATAAAGAATATAAAGAGAGATTTATTACGAATAAGAAGTAAAGATTATTGAAATACTAATTTTAAGTATTAAATATATTGACTGTTATTTTATAGTCCATATGCAGTAATGATTTGGGAGTGATGCTGTGGTTTCAGAAGATTTAAAAATGACGGTAGCCCAAAATTGCCCTGGATATCATCCGAGATATTTATACTCTCAGATGTTTTCAGGTATGAGTTTGGGATCTACTACAGAAAGTTGTAGTAATTGTGTCCACTATATTAGAAGAAAATGTGAAAAGGATTTATTCGACGAGATTAAAGAAAAAATTCAATTACATTAGGAGGTTGAGTATGGATACTATAGGAAGCTTAGAAAACATGATGTCTGTTGCAACAAATTGTCATGGTTATACACCTACTGAAAGTGGATTAACTTCAGCGGTAGGAAGTGAACATTGCAAAAGCTGTACAAATTGCAAGAATCTTTCTAACAATGTTTGCCAAGTAAACCTATATGATGAAGTTTTATCAAGTATGTCTTATTAAGACTTTTTGCTTAAAAATTCATCTATTAATATTTAAAGAAATTTGTTTTAATATTTAAATAGTTGAACCATGAACAACTTTATTTCGGAAATGAATAAAAATTCTGAATAGAGTTGTTTGTTTTTTAAAAAGAAAGAAAAAAATTTTAAATTTAAGATGTTGAGAAATTACTTGCAAAATGTTAAAATGAATATGAATTTTGAAAATTTTTTTTAATTAAATTATTTGTAAAACCTTGGAGGGTGTATTATGCATAAGAGATTATTTATACCAGGACCAGTAGATGTTAGAGAAGATGTACTACAGAAAATGGCTACGCCTCAAATAGGCCATAGAACAAAAGAGGCATCAGACTTACAAAGAAGAATTAGCGAAAAAATGCAGAAAGTATTTGGAACTAAAGAGCAGATAATGTTATCAACTAGTTCTGGAAGTGGATTAATGGAAGGAGCAATCCGTTCATGTACTGCTAAAAGAGCTGCAGTATTTTCAGTAGGAGCATTTGGTAATAGATGGTATGATATGGCGAAAGTTAATAATGTACCAGCTGATAAGTATGAATCAGAATGGGGTCAACCAACAACTCCAGAAATGATTGAAGAAGCGTTAGCAACAGGATTATATGATTTAATAACAATTACCATGAATGAAACATCAACAGGTGTTATGAATAATATGGAAGAGTTATCTAAGGTTTATAAGAAGTATCCAGAAGTTGTTGTTTGTGTGGACACTGTAAGTTGTGCTGCGGGTGTAGAAATTAAAGCAGACGAGTGGGGAATTGATATTGTTATGACTTCTACTCAAAAAGCTTTAGGTCTTCCAGCTGGATTAGCAATTTGCTCAATGTCAAAGAAAGCAGTTGAGAGAGCTAAGGAAGTTGAATTTAGAGGAATGTACTTTGATTTATTAAATTTATATGAGACAATCCAAAAGAAAGATCACCAATATCCATCAACTCCTTCATTAGCACATATGTTTGCTCTAGATTATCAATTAGATTTAATCGTAAATGAAGAGGGCTTAGAAAATAGATATAATAGACATTTAGAAGGGGCAAAAATTGTTAGAGCTTGGGCTGAAAAGCACTTTGCAATTTTCCCAAATAAAGATTACATGTCTCAAACATTAACTAACATAGAAAATACTAAGGGAATTGATGTAGGAGAATTAAATAAGAAATTAGGAGAAAGAGGCTATATGATTTCTAATGGTTATGGAAAGATGAAGAATAAAACATTCAGAATCGCACATATGGCTGAAACAACTCCAGAAGAACTTAAAGAATTACTTGCTATTATTGAAGAGATATTAGACCTTAAGTAGTAGAAAAAGCTGCTAGAATAATATACAGTTCATATTATTAATCTATATGAACTGTATATTCATATTAATGTTATTTAGGAGGTATTCTCATGTTAAGAATATTAGTAACTGATGGAATGGATAAGGATGCTGCTCAGCAACTTAGAGATATGGGTAATGAGGTAGTAGAGCAATATTATGAACCAGAAATGTTAGGAGAAGCTCTACAATCATTTGATGTTGTAGTTATTAGATCAAAAACTAAAATAAGAAAACCAATTATTGATGAAGCATTAAAAGGAAAACTTAAGCTAATAATTAGAGCTGGAGTTGGAATTGATAATATAGATCATAGATATGCTGAAGAAAAGGGTATAAAAGTTAGAAATACTCCTAACTCAAGTAGTGCATCAGTTGCTGAATTAGCAATTGGACATATGTTTGCAGTTTCAAGACATATTGGTATTGCAAATGTTACTATGAGAGATGGCAAGTGGGAAAAGAAATCATATAAAGGTGTAGAACTTGCAGGGAAGACATTAGGTTTAGTTGGATTTGGAAGAATATCAAAAGAAACTGCTAAAAGAGCAGAAGCTTTAGGTATGAATATTTGCTACACTGATATAATTGGAAAAGCAGAAGGATACGATAATTATGAGTTCTGTACTCTTGATGCATTATTACAAAAGTCAGATTATGTTTCTCTTCATATTCCATTTATTAAAGAGCATGGACCAACTATAAACAAAGAGAAGTTAGAGTTAATGAAAAATACTGCATTTTTAATTAACTGTGCTAGAGGTGGAGTTGTAGATGAAAAAGCTTTAGTTCAAGCTCTTAATGAAGGAAAGCTTGCAGGAGCTGCATTTGATGTATTTGAAGAAGAACCAACTAAGAATATTGAATTAGTTAATCATCCAAAAGTTTGTGTAACTCCTCATATTGGTGCTTCAACAGCAGAAGCTCAAAAGAGAATAGGGCAAGAAACAATAGCAGTTATAAAAGAGTTTGCAAAAAAATAATATATAAACCAATGATAATATAACTATTTATTTCTAGGAGGAATATACGATGGCAGTAGTAAGACCATTTAAAGCATTTAGACCTACAAAAGAGTTAGTTGACAAGGTTGCAGCATTACCATATGATGTTATGAATTCAGAAGAGGCAAGAGAGATGGTAAAGGGTAATCCATACTCATTCTTACACGTAGATAAACCAGAAGTAGATTTAGAGCCAGGAATTGATGTTCACAGTAAGCCTGTATATGAGAAAGCTAAAGAAAATCTTCAAAAAATGATTTCAGAAGGAACTTATATTCAAGAAAATAAACCTTGCATGTATATATATAGACAAATTATGAATGGAAGACCTCAAACTGGTATAGTTGCATGTGCGTCAATTGATGATTACATGAATAATATCATCAAAAAGCATGAATTTACAAGAGCTGAAAAAGAACAAGATAGAATTAATCATGTTGATTACACAAATGCAAATACTGGACCAATTTTCTTAACTTACAGAAACAGAGCTGAGATTGATAAAATCGTAAATGATTGGGTTGAAAATCATGAAGCTGAGTACAACTTTACATCTGAAGAAGATAATGTTCAACAAATCATTTGGGTAATTAACGATGAAGAGTTAGTTAATAGATTATCTGAATTATTTGCTGGAGTAGACTATCTTTATATTGCAGATGGTCATCACAGATCAGCATCTGCTGTTAAAGTTGGAATGATGAGAAGAAAAGAAAATCCTAATTATACAGGAGAAGAGGAATTCAACTACTTCTTATCAGTTATATTCCCTAAAGAAGATTTATATATAATGGATTATAATAGAGTAGTTAAAGATTTAAATGGAAATAGCTCTGAAGAGTTTATGAAAAAAGTTGAAGATAAATTCATCATAGAAGAGTATAAGGGAGAAGGTCAATATAAGCCAGAATCTCAGAAGACTTATGGAATGTTCTTAGATAACAAATGGTATAAGTTAACTGCTAAAGAAGGTACTTTTGATCCTAATGATCCTGTAGATAGATTAGATGTAGCTATACTTCAAAATAATTTATTAAATCCTATTTTAGGAATAGATGATCCAAGAACTAATCCAAGAATTGATTTTGTTGGAGGAATTAGAGGACTTGGAGAATTAGAAAGAAGAGTTAATGAAGGTATGAAGGTTGCATTCTCAATGTATCCTACAACTATGGAAGATTTAATGGATATTGCTGATGCAGATAAGACAATGCCACCTAAATCTACATGGTTCGAACCAAAATTAAGAAGTGGAATTTTTGTACACGAACTGTAAAATAAAACAAATATAATATTTTGTCTGAAACTCTGTTTTTAATTTTCAGAGTTTAAGACTGTAAAAAATGCCCAAGATCAAGAAGCAAGGCGAACAAGCAGCACAGAGAGCCTTAGTGACGCCGAGATTGGGCTTTTTTTCATAGTCTAAGCACGTAATTTTTGATTGCGTGCTTCTTTTTTAATGCTATAATATTTTTAGGAGGAATAGGAGGGGAAAAAGTGAAAGATAAGAAAAAAATATGTATTATAGTGCTTATTTTTGCAATAATGACTTCAATAGCATTAGTTGAGAATTTTAAAGGACTTTTTGTACCATTATTTAAAGATAATCTTGGAATTACAGACACTGGTATTGGAGTTATTAATGGACTAGGTACTTTTGCATATCTAATATTTAGCTTTATTGGAAGTATACTGTGTCAAAAATATGGGCAAAAGAGAGTATTTATTTTAGGATTAATGACTATGATATTATCACTAGTGTTACTTAAGTTTACTGGAAATAAAAACACTTTATACTTAAGTATGTTTATTTTAAATACTAGTTTAGCTTTAACAAGTATAGCTATAAATACGATTGTTCCATTAATATCAATTGGTTTTCAAGCAGTTTTAATGAACTTAACTCATCTTTGTTATGGTCTAGGGGCATCATCAGCTCAAGTTATCGGATCTAGAATGTTGGATAATGATATTACATGGAGAAATATATATTTTTACTCAACAATAATTTTTATTATACTTATCATATTTTTATTTAAAAGTGATTTACCAAGGGCAGATAAGGTCGATAATAAAGATGAGAAGAAAAAATATACTAAAAACGAAATGTTTATAATAATATGTCTCATATTTGCATTAGGATTTTATGTTTTTTCAGAATTAGAAACTGGAAGTTGGTTTATTAATTATTTAAGACAAAACTATGGTTATTCTATTAAAAAGAGTGGTAACTACATGTCAATATTCTTTTTAATGCTTACAATAGGTAGATTAGTTGGTGGTTTTGTAGTTGAAAAAATTGGATATTTAAAAAGCATTATAATTTATATGTTATGTGCTATTGGATTATATTTTGTAGGAATTATAATTGGAGATAAATTATTAATATTAGTTTCAATTTCAGGCTTTTTCTATTCAATTGTATATCCAACAGTTATTGTAGTAATAAGTAATCTTTTTAAAGAAAAATCTTCAGCGGTTATTGGTCTAGTTATTACAGCATCATCTGGAGTTAAAATGATATTAAGTTTTGGATTTGGTAAATTAAATGATATAATTGGGTCATATAATGCGTTTTATTTCATACCAATAGCTTTAATTATCAGTGTATCATTTATAATAATTGTAAGCTTAAGAACATCTTATTCAATTAGGGAGAATTAATATGATTAAAGGTAAAGATATAATAATAGAGGATTTAGGAAGTCAAAAAAAAGAGAGTATAATAAAGAATAAATATGGTATAAATGTAGGGATAGTAAGAAAGCTTGATTTAAATAAAGAAGATAAGATTGCAATAATTAGGATAAGAGTATTTAAAGAGGAAGAAAGAAAAAGATTATTAGATGAAATAATTGATTTATTATCAGAATATGTATTTCAAGAATTACAGTTTAATAAATTATCTTTGATTGTTAATCCAGACACTGAGATAGTAACACTTTTAAATCATGGATTTGCTTTAGAAGGTATTTTAGAAGAAGCTTATCAAGCTAATGGTAATATATATAATCAATTAATTTTTGGAATCAATAGTTTTTGTTATGAAGAAGGGTTAACTAAGAGAAGATTCACTATAGCTGGACCTAGAATTGAATTAAGATTGTTAACTCCTGAGATTACTGAAGAATATACAGAGTATTGTATAAGAAATAAGGAGCATTTAGCGCCATATGAACCACTTAGAGATTCAGAATATTTTACATTAGAAGCACAAAGAGAAATTCTTATAGATGATTATGTAGGGTATTTAAATGGAAAGAGTGTTCCATTTGGTATATTTTTAGATGATGAATTTATTGGAAGAATAAAGATATCTAATATTATTTTTGGGGTGTTTAAAAGTGCTAGTATAGGATACTCGATAGATGTTGATTATCAAGGATATGGTTATATGCAAGAAGCTGTAAATTTAATACTTAGATATGCATTTAGAGATTTAGAGTTAAATAGAGTAGAGGCTTCAGCAATGACTAATAATGTTAAATCTCAAAAGGTTCTAGAAAAATGTAAGTTTGAAAAGTTAGGAATTAATAAAAAATATTTATTCATTGATGGTGAATGGAGAGATCATGTTACTTATTATGTAACTAAAGATATGTATGAATAAAATTGATAAAAAAACCTTTCTCAAAATAATTGAGAAAGGTTTTTTTTGTATAACTTTTTCTAGAATAACTAAAAATACTCTTATAAGCTATAATCAGATAGTTAAAAGAGTGTAAAAGGGTGTGAATAACATTAAAAAGTTAATACAAGTAAGTATAGTGGGGATTGTTTTTTTTAGTGTAATTATTTATATTGGAATATTCTACATGTATGAAAATATTAAAGAAGATAGGGCTATTAATAAAAGTTCTCAGAAGAGTGCAAGGGTAATTGATACTAATTATGACATGATTAATGAGATTAAAAATATTTTGGTTGTGGGAATTGATGATCGTGGGGGAGATAAAATTACTAGAGCAGATGCAATAATGATTATGAGTATAGATAAGAATAGAGATAAATTAAAGTTTACATCAATAATGAGAGATGCATATGTTAAAATTCCTAATCATGACTATGATAAAATTAATCATTCGTATGCATTTGGTGGAGTAGAACTTTTAAGAAAGACTTTAGAAAATAATTATAATATTCCAATTGATAACTATGTAGTTATAGATTTTGGTGGTTTTAAAAATATAATTGATTCTATTGGTGGAATATCTATAGATGTAAAGGAAAAGGAAATTAAAGAACTTAATAGATGTATATATTTAGAGATAGATGAAGATAATGAATTAAGTACTGATGAAAAAAAAGAAGTTAAAGAAAAAATTAAGTTAATAGAATCACCAGGAGAACAAAAACTAAATGGATATCAAGCATTAGCATATTCAAGAATAAGAAAAGTTGGTAAAGGGTGCTATGACAGAACACAACGACAGCGATATGTAGTAAACACGTTGATTGAGGAATTGAAAGATATATCTCTCCTGAAGTATCCATTTATTGCAAAAGATTTCTTTCAATATATAGATGCTGATCTTAAAATAAATGATATTGTAAACGTTGCTTATACTGTATCAAAAATTCCTCTAGATAATATGGAGCAATTATATATTCCAACTGATAAATTGAGTTATGGAACAATGTATAGAAATAAAGGGTGGGTGCTCTTAAATGACATAAATAAGAATAGTAAAGTTTTAAACAATTTTATTGTACATAATGAAAAATATTGTGAGAATGAATATGAAAGATTTAATGTTAAAAAGAGTAGATATTGGCCATTAAAATTAAAGAAGAAAAAGACAACAGATATAATAAAACAAGAAGATAACTCTACATTTATAGATATAAGAAAAGAGATAGAAGAGATTTTCGAAATGAACTAATAAAAAAGGATGATTACATGAAATTTAGTAAAAAAATATTAATAGGAGTAGTTATAATACTTACTAGTGTGTTTATAATTTCATATGGAATAATTGGTTTACAGTACGGAAATATAGTATTAAAAAATAAAAAGAATATATCTGATATGGAAATTACAAAGGCCAAAAATGAGTATACTAAGACAATAGAAAAAGAATATGAGACTGCAAAAGAAGATATTATGAATATATTGATAGTTGGGTCTGATGCTAGAGAGGGAGATAAGAAATCTAGATCGGATACTATAATCATATTCTCCATTGATAAATCTGATAACGATATTAAACTCATATCAATTATGAGAGATACATATGCTAAAATACCAGGTTATTCTGAACAAAAAATAAATCATGCATTTGCTTATGGGGGTGCAGATTTACTGAGAAAAACAGTTGAAGGAAACTTTAATGTGAAAATTGATAAATATGCTGTTCTTGATTTTGGAGCATTCAAAGACATTATAAATATAATTGGTGGGATAGATGTAGAACTAGATGAGAAGGAGATAGTTGATTTAAACAATTGTATGTATGGATTAAAAGAAAAAGATATAGTAGAAGTAGTTAATATAGGAATGAATCATCTTAATGGAACTCAAGCACTAGCATATGCCAGAATGAGACATAATGGAAAAGGAATATATGATAGAAGTAAGAGACAAAGAGAAATAGTAGGTATAACAATAGACAAGGCAAAAAAATTATCCTTATTTAAATATCCCAGCATAGCAAAAGTGTTACTAAAATCAATTGAAACCGATGTATCGTTTAATGAAGCGCTAAAATTATCATATATGATATACTCCTTTAAAGATATAAAAATAAATCAGATGACTATTCCACCTAAAGAATTAAGCACAAACGTTTTATTAGAGAATAAAGGATGGATAATTGATTGTGATAAGCCAACAGTTGGAAAGATAATTAATGATTTCATATATAAAGACATTGAGTACAATACAAACAAAAATAATGATAAAGTTAATTAAAAGAGGTTTGAATTAATTCAAATCTTTTTTTATATAAATAAATAGTTAATCATACGATATAATGAGATAAACAAAGAAATATTAAGTTAATTTGTTAAACTCTTTTAAAAGGAACAAATATGACTTTAAAAGGGAATAAATAATAGTTGAGGTATTTAATTCTATATGATATAGTAAATATAGGATAATTTTTACAAAAAGTAGGAGGGGTGGGGTAATGAATACTTGGTGGGCGAGTATACCGATAAATGAAAAGCTATATTGGTATTTAGCAATACCGTTTTCGGTATTATTTATAATTCAAATCGGGGCTTTATTATTGGGTATAGGAGAGAATGGATTTGACTTTGAAGATGTTGGAATTGGCGACGTAGATTCAAGCGGGTTTGACTTTGATGGGGATGGCATGAGGGTTCCACTAGGAAAGAGAATAATAAATCTTAGAAATATAATATATTTCTTTGCAATTTTCTCATGGTGTGGAATTCTTTTCACAAAAAGCGGAAAAGGTGTTGTAGTTACATTTATATTAAGTCTATTATTAGCTTCACTAGTTGTAGCGATATTAGTAATAATTTTATCACTGCTTATGAAGGCGACAGCTAATGGGCTAATGGATAAAAATAATGCTATTGGGCAAAAGGGAAAAGTATATCTAAAAATTCCAAAGAAAGGAGAGGGGGTTGGCTGTATACATCTTATTGTTCAAGGATCATTCAGAGAATTAGAAGCTGTGAGTGTGGATGATGAGATTATAACAGGTGAAGAAGTAGAAGTTATTGGAGTACAAGAAGATGGTGTATTACAAGTTAAAAAAATATTAGCATTGAAAGGGGAGTAAAGTATGGGATTTATAATAGGAATATCAGTAATTGCAGCAATATTATTTATCACAGTAATTGCCTTCTTATCAAGATATAAGAGGTGTCCATCAGACAAAATATTAGTTATCTATGGTAAGACAGGTAAAAATTCAGAAGGTGGAACAAGAACAGCTAAATGTATACATGGTGGAGCGGCATTTGTAATGCCTATTATTCAGAGTTATCAATTTTTGGATCTTACACCTATGTCAATTGAGGTTAATCTTAAGAATGCATTAAGTAAACAGCATATTAGAGTTGATGTTCCTTCAAGATTTACAGTTGGTATATCTGTAGAAGAAGGAATTATGACAAATGCTGCAGAGAGATTATTAGGATTATCAATAGCTAATATTCAAGACTTAGCTAAAGATATTATTTTTGGTCAGTTAAGATTAGTTATTGCTACTATGGATATTGAAGAAATTAACTCAGATAGAGATAAGTTTTTAACCAACATCACTGATAATGTAGGCGCTGAATTGAAAAAGATTGGTTTAAAACTAATCAACGTTAATATTACAGATATTAATGATGAATCAGGATATATTAATGCTCTTGGAAAAGAAGCAGCAGCTAAAGCAATAAATGATGCTAAGAAGAGCGTTGCTGAGAAGAATAGAGACGGTGCTATCGGTGAAGCAGAAGCTAAGAGAGAAGAAAGAATTAGAGTATCAGGAGCAAATTCTAAAGCTGTTGAGGGTGAAAATACTGCTAGAATTACAATTGCTCAATCAGAATCTGATAAGAGAATAAAAGAAGCAGAAGCAGAGAGAATGGCTGTAGCTGCAGAAAAAGTTCAGACAGCGAAAGCTTTAGAAGAGGCATATGCTTCCGAGCAAAGTGCTGAAAGAGCTCGTGCTGAGAAAGAAAGAGCTACTTATCAAGCGGATGTTATTGTAAAAGCTGAAATAGAGAAAGAAAAAATTCAGATTGAAGCAGAAGCAGAAGCTGAAAAAATTAGAAGAAGAGCAAAGGGTGAAGCTGACGCTATTTTATTTAAAATGGAAGCAGAAGCTAAAGGTGCAATGGAAATCCTATCAAAACAAGCTGAAGGTTTTGAAAAGCTTGTTAAGGCATCCGGAAATAACTCTCAAGATGCTGTAATGATGATGATTGCAGATAGATTGCCTGAGCTTGTTAAGTTACAAGTTGAAGCTATTAAGAATATTAAGATAGATAAAGTAACAGTTTGGGATAGTATGAATGCTAATGGAGAAGGTGGATCAAATACAGCTAATTTCTTATCAGGAATGATGAAGTCAGTACCACCACTTCAAGATGTATTTAGTCAAGCTGGTTTAGAATTACCTTCATACTTTGCGGGGAAAAAAGCTGAGAAAGAAGAAGTTGTGAAAGTTGAAGCAGAAACTGTTAACGTTAAAGAAGAGGAAGAAAAGTAAGTTAATTAATTGCCTATGAGGACTTATACCCTCATAGGCGTAATTTTTAAAGAGGAGGATAAAGTATGGGTATGTTCAATCTAATGTTTTCAATAGTACCTTTAATGATGTTATGTATATTTATAATTTTCATACTGAAAATGGTAACAAATTACTCCAGAAACGCATCGCAACCTATTTTAACAGAACATGTAAGAGTAATAGGGAAAAGAACAAATGTATCATCACATTTAAATTCAAGTAATTCTAATATGAGTCATAGAAGAACTTCAACAACTTATTATGTAGCTTTTGAAACAGATGCTGGCCAAAGACTGGAGTTAAGAATGAGTGGAAGAGAATATGGAATAATCATGGAAGGTGATACAGGAAATCTTATGTATCAAGGGGAATGGTTTAAGAGATTTGATAGAGATGTATATTAAAGAATAAACATTATTAATTTTTAGGATAAATAAGGAATATCGAATATAAAGTTTTTAATTTTATATATTCAATCAGAAAAATCATAATTTTTTAAATTAATGTTAATTAACCATTCAAGGTTAATTTTTTTTATTATTTTTGTGTTATACTATTAAAAATGTTTTAAATTAGGAGGATAAATGTATGTATAATGATGTAACTTATAAAAAAAGTGAAAGCAACTTTATAAATAAGACTTTTATGTATATGGGGATGGCGCTATTAATTACTTTTGTAACTGCGTTTATTACGGCTAATAGTCAAACTATGCTTAACATTATATTTTCAAATAGAATGATTCCTTTCGTTTTATTTGGAGCAGAGATATTAATAGTTGTCAGCATGGGAAGAAAAATAAATAAATTATCACGCGAACAGATGCTAGGGTTGTTGATAGTATATTCAATATTAAATGGATTAACATTTAGTGCTATATTTATTTTATATACTAGTTCTTCAATAGCTACAGTGTTTTTAATTGCAGCAGCAATGTTCTTCTGTAGTGCTATGGCAGGAATTACAGCGAAAAGAGATCTTTCAGTAGTAGGAAAAATAGCAGGTATGGCACTT
>NZ_CP115913.1:335000-342500 GCF_027938815.1 Oceanirhabdus sp. W0125-5 | reverse complement strand
GTAGCTGGTCCCAAGGGTTGGGCTGTTCGCCCATTAAAGCGGCACGCGAGCTGGGTTCAGAACGTCGTGAGACAGTTCGGTCCCTATCCGCCGCGGGCGTAGGAAATTTGAGAGGAGCTGTCCTTAGTACGAGAGGACCGGGATGGACTGACCTCTGGTGTACCAGTTGTCGCGTCAGCGGCACCGCTGGGTAGCTATGTCGGGAAGGGATAAACGCTGAAGGCATCTAAGCGTGAAGCCCACCTCAAGATTAGATTTCCCTGCCTAGTGCAATAAGATCCCTTGAAGAACACAAGGTTGATAGGCTGGAGGTGTAAGTGTGGTAACACATGTAGCTGACCAGTACTAATAGATCGAAGACTTAATCTTAACTTACTTTGTGCAATTTTGAAGGAACATCCTTCAACTAAATAGATATCTGGTAATAATGGCGTGAAGGTTACACACCTTCCCATTCCGAACAGGATTGTTAAGCTTCACAGCGCTGATGGTACTGCACTGGAGACGGTGTGGGAGAGTAAGACGTTGCCAGGTAATATTCCGCGATAGCTCAACGGTGGAGCACTCGGCTGTTAACCGATAGGTTGGAGGTTCGAATCCTCTTCGCGGAGCCATTTATGGCTGGATAGCTCAGTCGGTAGAGCAGAGGACTGAAAATCCTCGTGTCCCTGGTTCGATTCCTGGTCTAGCCACCAAAGCTTAGATTTTATAATCTAAGCTTTTTTTTTATTCTTTAAGAAACTAAAGAATTTCATAAAGAAACTATCACGTGTAATGTTCCCTATATCAGTAGGTTCAATAGTTGTGTAAAACTAATTATATAATAAAAAAAGTAGCATATAAGTATCATATGTGTTCATTATATAATTCAAATATTTTAAAATGTAATGAAATTATGAAAATTTGTGATATAATAATGGTGATACTAAAATGCTTATATAATAAATACTAGAAATTAAGGGGATGTACCGTGAGTAGAAATTTAACAATTAAAGATGTTGCTAGATTGTCCGGTTTTTCAATAAGAACCGTTTCAAGAGTAATAAATGATGAAGGTTATGTAAAAGAAGAAACTAGATCTAAAATAAAAAAAATTATAAATGAAACAGGATATGAAACAAATATATTTGCTAAGAATTTAAGAAAAAAATCAGTGAGAAATATAATTTTACTGATTGAAAGAGAAAAAGAACCACATCCAGGACAGTACTATTCAAACATGTTCCAGTGTGCTATAAATGAAGCTAGAAAATATGGGTTTAATGCGTTCATGTTACAATTTGATACAGAGAATGCGAAGGAAAACGAAAAAAATATTCAAATATTAAAATCAGGATTTGTTGATGGTGCTATCGTTTTCAGTGTTAAGAAGAGCCTAGAAAAGATAAAACTATTAAAGAAACTGAATATTCCTTTTGTTGCTATGGCAAAAAATAATGAAGAAGGATGTCCATATGTAGATGTAGATCACTTTAACTCAGCTTATATAGCAACAGAACATCTTATAAAGAATGGTTGTAAGACACTTGGATTGATGATAGGAGATCCAGAATTGATAGCTTTTGATGATAGAAAGCAAGGGTTTCTTAAGGCTGTTAAGGATTATAATATTTCAGAAGATAATATTAAAGTATATCAAAATGTTGAGGCATTTAAACATAGTTATAAAATATGCTTAGAAATTGGCAAAGAGAAAATACCTGAAGGATTATTTGTTGCATCTGATGAAATGGCATTTGGTGTACTTAAAGCCATGAGTGATCTAAAAATAAGTGTACCTGATGAGGCAATGGTAGTAGGATTTGATAATCTTCCATTATCTGAATATAGTGTTCCAGCACTAACAACAATGAGACAAAATGCTGTTGAAATGTCTGAAGAAGCAGTATCTATTTTAATGAAGTTAATAGAAAAAAGTGAAGAAGACTTTAACAAGCAAGTATTATATGCTCCAGAGTTAATAATAAGAGATACAACAAAGTAAAATATTAATTTTTATTAGTTGACACAAATAAAGAGAGAGCTATCATGATAGCTCTCTCTTTTTTATTAAGCAGATTGTTCTTCAAGGTTCTTTAATGCATCATCAATTACTGATAATATGTAATCTCTATGTTCCATATTATTTTCAAAATCTAAATCATTCACATTGATTTTTAGTATTGGTGAGTAATCATATGATCTAAAAAACTCAGTATAATTTTTATTTAATTCTTTCCAGTAATCTTTTTCAGTGATAAGCTCATAATCTCTACCACGTTTTTCAATTCTTTTAATAGCGTTATCAACAGAAATATCTAAATAAATTAAAAGTTTAGGTTTAGGCATATGTTCAGCCATGTTATCAAATAATTCTTGATAGATACTATATTCTTCTTTTGATAGTTCATTATTATCACATAACATTTTTGCGAAAATTAAATCACCATAAATACTTCTATCCAATACAGCACCCTTAGATTGAGCTGCTTCATTAAGTTGATCTAATCTTTTATTTAAAAAGAAAATTTGAAGTGGAAAGCTGTATCTAGATCTATCATGATAAAATTTTTCTAATATAGGGTTATTAACAACTGGCTCACGAAAAGGTATAAGTGAGTATTTTTCAGATAAAATTTTCATCAAAGTGGATTTACCAACCCCAACAACACCATCTATAACTAACATTTTAATATCCTCCTGATTCAATTTTATTTAGAGCTTCGTTTATTACAGAAAGAACGTATTTTCTGTCTTCTAAGTTATTTTCAAAATCAATGTTGTCTACATTAATTTTTAATATTGGGGAGAAATTATAATTAGCAAAATAATTAGTATAATTCATATTTAGTCTTTCCCAATATTCTCTTTCTACGATTAATTCATAATCTCTACCACGTTTCTTAATTCTATCAATAGCATTATCTACAGAAATCTCTAAATATACCATTAATTTAGGAGCTTGAATATGTTTTAGCATATGGTGAAAAAGATCATTATAAATATCAAATTCTTCATCTGACATTTCTTTAGTATCATTAAGCATTTTTGCAAAAATAACATCACCATAGATACTTCTATCTAATATTGCATTCTTCAGTGAAGATGCTTTTTTTATATGCTCAAATCTTTTGTTTAAAAAAAATGTTTGAAGAGGAAAGCTATATCTTTCTCTATCATGATAGAATTTTTCTAGTACAGGGTTGTCTACAACAGGTTCCTGAAAAGGTACCATATTTCTCTCTTCAGCTAAAATGTTCATTAATGTAGATTTGCCGACCCCAACTACACCATCAACAATTATCATATTCCATCTCTCCTCATCACAGAACTTAACTTGATTAAATAATTCTTGGTAAGATATCAATATTAACTCTTCCTTCCATTCATAGTGTCATATTAATAGTCCAATATATTTCGATAAAAAAACCACTTTTATTATTATACTTGTAAACCATAAGAAATTTCAAACGTTATTTTCTGTATATTTAACAAAAAAAGAGTTATATGCTCAAAAAATCGACTCAATACATGTTGTAGTAAAGTATTTTAGCAACACAACATATTGTAAAAGTATCTTCAATATTAATTGAATAAAAATGTTAAAGTTTGTATTAGGAAAATGTACATGATAAAATATATTGAAGAACATTAGATGAGAGGTGGGTTATGGATAGATATAATGACATAATAATAGAAATGAAAAAGGAATTAGGCAGCAGAGGCCATGATATAGACCATATACTTAGAGTTTATAAATTAGCAGTATCAATAGCTAATAAAGAAAAAACTAACTACGATATAGATATGGAAGTTTTAGAGCTATCTGCTATATTACATGATATAGGAAGAAAGAAAGAAGATGAAGATAAGACAGGAAAGATTAATCATGCAGATATAGGAGCAGATATGGCAGAAATATTATTAAAAGATAAAGGATATACTCAAGATAAGATTAATAAGATCAAGAGCTGTATAAGGAGTCACAGATATAGAGGAAATAATATTCCTAAAAAAATAGAAGAAAAGATATTATTTGATGCAGACAAATTAGATTCTTTAGGAGCAATTGGTGTTGGAAGATGCTTTATGGTAGCGGCACAGTTTAATCAGAGAATATATAACGACACATCAGTGAATGAGTATATTAAAACAAATACTTATGAAAATATGAGGCTTAAAGATCCAAGTATTCATGCACCAAATTTAGAATATGAATTAAAAATGAAAAATATAAAAGATAGATTATTTACAGAGTCAGCTAAAGAAATAGCTGAAGAAAGAGATGAATTTATGAAGGAATTTTTTGATAGAATGAAAGATGAAATTAACGGAATTAAATAATCATAGGAGGTGGTTTATATAAAATCCCTTAAATTCATAATATATTATATAACTGTTATTATCATATCATTTATAATAAATAATATTTTTTATGTAGGAGTTATTGATGATCCATCCCTATTCATAAGTATAATTCCTATCATAATAATCCTTTATATGTTATTTAATAATAAAGATAGTAAGCTTATGAATATTATTAATAAGATAATTTTAATAGGAATGGTTTTAATTTTTATAGTGGCTATACCTAAATATTCTTATAAATCATCAGTAAAAAGTATATTGAGTACTAGATTTAAAAATGAATCAGTAAAAGTAATAAAAACTAAACATAAAGATAAGAAGATAAAATCAATGAACAGACCTTCATTTTTTACAGGTTATTTCTATAAAGTTAAAGTATCAGATTTAAGTGGTAAAATACATACCTTCTATATGAATCCTGAAACAGGTAAGTGGGGAGAAATAACAAAAGAGAAGTAGGAGATTACATCCTACTTCTCTTTCATTATATAAGGGATAATATCATTTTCAACATGTGTTTTAGCTTTTACTTTTCTAAAGATTTTTTCAATAGTACCTTTTTCATCTATTATAAAGGTACTTCTTTCAATACCCATAGAAATCTTACCATACAACTTTTTTTCTTTTAACACCTCATAAGAAGTACAAACTTTTTCTTCTTCATCAGAAAGAAGTACAAAAGGTAATTCTCTTTTTTCAATAAATCTATTGTGAGATTTTATTGAATCTCTACTAATTCCTAATACTACATAATTGTGTTCTTCCAGAACCTTAAGGTTATCTTTAAAAGATACCGCCTCATTAACTCATCCAGGGGTATTATCCTTTGGATAGAAAAATAGTATCAATTTTTTATCATTATAATCACTTATATTATGAATCTTATCATCAGTACCAGGTATGTTAAGCTCAGGAGCCTTCATTCCTTCTTTTAAAATTGAAGTATTCATATTATTCACCTCATCCATTAGTATAGTGTTATATGAATATTATATAATAATTATTATTATTTATCAAATAAAAGCTTAAGATTATTTACTCCAATTTCCATTTGTGAATATAGGCATACGTTCACCAGACTCTGTAATACCTTCAATTGATAATTCTTTAGAACCTATCATAAAATCTACATGGGTGATACTAGTATTTAAGCCATGCTCTTCTAATTGTTGTTTATTCATAGTAGTACCATCTTTAATGCATATAGGATATGAAGAACCAATAGCTAGATGACAAGAAGCATTTTCATCAAATAGAGTATTATAGAATATTAAACCAGTATTAGAAATAGGTGAATTATCAGGCACTAAGGCTACCTCTCCTATGTAATGAGATCCTTCATCAGTTTCAATAAGCCCTTTTAGAATTTCATAACCTTTCTCAGCGGAATAATCTACAACTCTACCATCTTTAAAAGTTAAGGTAAAGTTCTCAATAAGGTTTCCGCCATAATTTAAAGGTTTAGTACTAGAGACTACTCCGTTTACACCAGTTTTAAGAGGTGTTGTAAAAATTTCTTCTGTAGGCATATTTGGTATATAGTAGATATCTTTGTGGTCAGTTAGTCCACCACCAACCCATATATGATCTTTTGGTAAATCTATAACTAAATCTGTTCCAGTAGATTTAAAGTGTAGAGATTTAAATTGCTTCTTATTTAATAAATCTGTTTTGCACTTTATTAGATTTATGTGATTATCCCATGCCTTAACCGGATCATCAGAATCTACTCTTGTTACTGTAAATATATTTTCCCAAAGTTTTTTTACAGCATCATCTTTATTTAGGTTAGGAAATACTTTCATAGCCCATTCATCTGTAGGAATAGATACTATAGACCATCTAACATTCCCTTTATTCAATATTGTTTTAAAGCCTTCCATTGCTTTCCCTTGAGCTTTTCTTGTGCGAGCAATTTTTTTAGGATCCACATTTTTTAACAAATCTGGATTAGAGGCTGATATTGATAAAAATGCAGCACCTTCATTAGCAAGAGATTCTTTGCTAGTAGCTTTCCAATCAGGAAAATGGTCAAAGACATTATCATTAGCATAATTAAACTTTATAAGTGATATTTCTTCATCATTCCAATCAACATGAACGTCAATTACTCCAGATGAATATGCTTCTTTTGCTATAGCTCTAACAAAATCTTTTGCTGTAATTGGAGCATTAATTACAAGAGTTTGATTTTCTTGGATGTTTACACCTGTTTTTACGGCTAATTTTGCATATTTCTGTAATAATTCATTAAAGTTATTCATTATTTTGACCTCCTCATAATTATATAAATTAGTGTCTCTAATTATATTTTACATTATTTATTGCCAAATTATATTTTTTTTAACAGAAAACTTGTAAAAAATATATTCACATAATGAACTGCAATAAAAATTTATTGAAAAACAATAAAAGATATTGATATCTTAGTACGATTTAGTTAAAATAATAGATAATAGTAAGATTTTAATAAAAATACTATATATTTGCAACAAATATAAAATAAAGTTTAAATATAACGTATAAAAGGAGGATAATATGGGAATATCTTTATTGCAGGGATTGATGCTATATAAAGGCAATATATATATGCCTAAAGAAAAAGGCTCAATGGGGATTTATAAAGTTCATTATGAGCATAGAAACAGAGGGGAAGAGGTTGTAAAAACCGGAATAGAGAAAGAGTTTGGGGGTAAAGGTGATATATTATTTCCATTTGCATATGAAGTAAAAAGTAATGTAACTACATATATGGTTAAGTTAGAAGAAATTGAACAGGATAAAGTTATAAAGGTTAATTCAGAGAATATTGATCAATTAAATAATTATCAAAAAATTTATATTGTACAAGCGTGTATTGAATTAGAATTAAGAGGAATAAACAATGACTTTGTTAAGATTATAAAGGATAATGATGCATATAAAATATTAAAAGAAAAGAACAAAGAATATTTTATTACTGTAAAAAGGAATATTTTAAAAGATAAGATAGATGATGGTGAAAAACATAAAATAGGAATGCTATTAGTTATTTCAATTATAACTGCTTTTTTATTTCAATATATGTTTATGTTTCAGTACTTGGGCATATCTATAAGCATTTATACATTAATAATGATAGGCGCTTCATTATATATAACTAAGAAACAAATT
>NZ_CP115913.1:320000-325000 GCF_027938815.1 Oceanirhabdus sp. W0125-5 | reverse complement strand
TTCGAATTCTTAGTCGAAGAGTTTTGGAAAACTCCACCACAGAAGGTAATAGTCCTGTAGATGAAAAGATGAAGAAACGAGTTCTGATCCAGAGTACCACGAGACACGTGAAACCTTGTGGGAAGCTGGGAGGACCACCTCCCAAGGCTAAATACTACCTGATAACCGATAGTGAAGCAGTACCGTGAGGGAAAGGTGAAAAGAACCCCGGGAGGGGAGTGAAATAGAACCTGAAACCGTGTGCCTACAATCGGTCGGAGCGCTTTATATGCGTGACGGCGTGCTTTTTGTATAACGAGCCAACGAGTTACGGTGTGTAGCAAGGTTAAGCACTTAAGGTGTGGAGCCGCAGGGAAACCGAGTCTGAATAGGGCGTTTAGTTGCATGCTGTAGACCCGAAACCAGGTGACCTATCCATGGCCAGGTTGAAGCGAGAGTAAAATCTCGTGGAGGACCGAACCACGTTGACGTTGAAAAGTCATGGGATGAGCTGTGGATAGCGGAGAAATTCCAATCGAACCTGGAGATAGCTGGTTCTCCTCGAAATAGCTTTAGGGCTAGCGTCTGGTAACTGAGTAATGGAGGTAGAGCACTGAATGGGCTAGGGGGCGTCAAAGCTTACTGAACTCTATCAAACTCCGAATGCCATATACTTTTATCCAGGCAGTCAGATTATGAATGATAAGATACATTTTCGAAAGGGAAAGAGCCCAGACCATCAGCTAAGGTCCCAAAGTGTAAGTTAAGTGGTAAAGGATGTGGGATTTCCAAGACAACTAGGATGTTGGCTTAGAAGCAGCCATTCATTTAAAGAGTGCGTAATAGCTCACTAGTCAAGAGATCCTGCGCCGAAAATGTCCGGGGCTAAAACTTACCACCGAAGCTATGGACTCGAAAGAGTGGTAGAGGAGCTTCCTGTATGGGCTGAAGTCGTACCGTAAGGAGCGGTGGACCGTACAGGAGTGAGAATGTTGGCATAAGTAGCGAGATGTAGGTGAGAATCCTACAGGCCGAATACCTAAGGTTTCCTGGGGAAGGCTCGTCCTCCCAGGGTTAGTCGGGACCTAAGCCGAGGCCGAAAGGCGTAGGCGATGGACAACAGGTTGATATTCCTGTACCACCAAACTCCGTTTGACGACGGGGTGACGCAGGAGGATAGGATGAGCGCACGACTGAAAGAGTGCGTCTAAGCGTTTAGGCTGATCAGATAGGCAAATCCGTCTGATCTTAAGGCTGAGGCGTGATGGGGAGCCGTTTACGGCGAAGCATCTGATTCCACGCTGCCAAGAAAAGCCTCTAAGGAGGAGTTTGGTGCCCGTACCGCAAACCGACACAGGTAGGTGAGGAGAGAATCCTAAGGCCGGCGGAAGAATTACTGTTAAGGAACTCGGCAAATTGACCCCGTAACTTCGGGAGAAGGGGTGCCTACGAGAGTAGGCCGCAGTGAATAGGCCCAAACAACTGTTTACCAAAAACACAGGTCTCTGCTAAATCGTAAGATGATGTATAGGGGCTGACGCCTGCCCGGTGCTGGAAGGTTAAGGGGATCACTTAGCGTAAGCGAAGGTGTGAACTTAAGCCCCAGTAAACGGCGGCCGTAACTATAACGGTCCTAAGGTAGCGAAATTCCTTGTCGGGTAAGTTCCGACCCGCACGAATGGCGTAATGATTTGGGCACTGTCTCAACAGTAAATCCGGTGAAATTGTAGTACCAGTGAAGATGCTGGTTACCCGCGGTTGGACGGAAAGACCCCGTAGAGCTTTACTGTAGCTTAGCATTGAATTTCGGTATTGTCTGTACAGGATAGGTGGGAGACTAGGAAACTGGGGCGTTAGCTTCAGTGGAGTCGTCCTTGGGATACCACCCTGGCAGTACTGGAATTCTAACGAGTGGCCATGAATCTGGTCATCGGACATTGCTAGGTGGGCAGTTTGACTGGGGCGGTCGCCTCCTAAAAAGTAACGGAGGCGCTCAAAGGTTCCCTCAGCGCGGTCGGAAATCGCGCGAAGAGTGCAAAGGCAGAAGGGAGCCTGACTGCGACACCTACAAGTGGAGCAGGGACGAAAGTCGGACTTAGTGATCCGGTGGTACCTCGTGGGAGGGCCATCGCTCAACGGATAAAAGCTACCTCGGGGATAACAGGCTTATCTCCCCCAAGAGTCCACATCGACGGGGAGGTTTGGCACCTCGATGTCGGCTCGTCGCATCCTGGGGCTGTAGCTGGTCCCAAGGGTTGGGCTGTTCGCCCATTAAAGCGGCACGCGAGCTGGGTTCAGAACGTCGTGAGACAGTTCGGTCCCTATCCGCCGCGGGCGTAGGAAATTTGAGAGGAGCTGTCCTTAGTACGAGAGGACCGGGATGGACTGACCTCTGGTGTACCAGTTGTCGCGTCAGCGGCACCGCTGGGTAGCTATGTCGGGAAGGGATAAACGCTGAAGGCATCTAAGCGTGAAGCCCACCTCAAGATTAGATTTCCCTGCCTAGTGCAATAAGATCCCTTGAAGAACACAAGGTTGATAGGCTGGAGGTGTAAGTGTGGTAACACATGTAGCTGACCAGTACTAATAGATCGAAGACTTAATCTTAACTTACTTTGTGCAATTTTGAAGGAACATCCTTCAACAAAATGATATCTGGTAACTATGGCGTGAAGGTTACACACCTTCCCATTCCGAACAGGATTGTTAAGCTTCATAGCGCTGATGGTACTGCACTGGAGACGGTGTGGGAGAGTAAGACGTTGCCAGGTAATATGATCCACTAGCTCAGTCGGTAGAGCACATGACTTTTAATCATGGTGTCCAGGGTTCGATTCCCTGGTGGATCACCACAAACACTTGCTAATTTTTTAGTAAGTGTTTTTTTATTGTTTTTAAATAACAATTTTTCTGATTAAATTTTAAATTAGGTGTAACTTTTGAAGACCTTATCTGTTTATATATATGAAAAGAGTATAAGTGGGAATAGATAATTAATAAAGGGGTGTATCTATGAAATTAAAACTACAAAGAAATACATGGATTTTTGCGGGTATTTGTTTTTTGTTAGGTATCATTTTTTCGATATCTGATGGTAAAAAATTTGGAGCATACTATATTTTGTCACTAATTACAAGTAATTTATGTTTCATAAATGCCTATATTGCACATAAGAAGATTCAAGATTAATTTGTTAATTATAGTTTAATGAATAGATACTTTAAATAAAAATGGGACAACTTCAAATGTTGAAGATGTCTTTTTTTAGTATTAGCAATCAATACTAAATAAAAAATAGGTGTTATTTAATTATTAAGCATAACAACATTTTTTAAAAAATGTTAAAATTAGGTGTAACTTTCAAATACGGGATTTGTTTATATATATGAGGAGGTGACGAGATGGATGATTTTCTATTAATTTATAAAGAAGAGAGCGTAAAACTATTGAAGTATTTAAGGATTATTTGTAAAGATCAATACTTAGTAGATGATATTTTTCAAGAAACTATGATGAAAGCATATGAAGAACTTATGATAAATAACAAGAAATTAAATACTAGATGGTTTTGTATTGTTGCTAAAAACATGTACCTTAATCATTGCAAAAAGAATAACAGGATATCATATGATGAGATACAAATAATAGAAAAATCTGATACATCAAATTCTCCTGAAGAAGTAGTTCAATATAAAGAACATAAAGAATTTATAAGATCAATATTAAATTGCATCAATCCCAAATATAAGCAGCTAATTTTATTAAGAGATTATGTGGGATATTCTTATCAAGAGATAGCACAAAGATGTGGAATGAATATTGCTGGAGTTAAAATAGGTATATTTAGAGCAAGAAAATCTTTTAAAAAAGAATATGATAGGAGGAAGAGAAATGAAATGTAGCGATGTAAGAGGAGTATTACCAGAATATATATCAGAACTATGTAGTGAATCTGAGAAAAAAGAAATTGAAAAACATCTTGATCAATGTGAAGAATGTAAAACAGAATACAATAAATTAATAAATATAGGAAAAGAACAAACTGAAAGTTATGAAGAGATTTCAAGAAAAATTAGAAAAGTAAGAAGGAAACTTAATGTGAAAATTCTAGCTACATTTACTATTACTATGTTTGTAGGATATATTTTATTTAATAGTATAATACCTAGTATTCTTTATCAAATTAGAAGGAATGATTTAAATACAGCTCAGAGAGCTATAGTTGATTTTTATCAATTTACATCAGCTAAAGAGCTTACTGGATCAGGGATTAGAAAGGAGAAGTATAATAATACTATTATGTTGTTTGTTGGCGATTATATAGGAAGTAAGTTCACAAATTATAATACTATTGACTTTAATTTTGATTTAATAAAAAATAGAGTCGATTCTGAGTTTTGGTTACAAATGGATATAATACATCCAGATGTAGAACCAAAAGAAGGATTTAAAGATATGTATAATACTGAGATAGCAAAAAAGATTCTCAAAAAAAATGGAAATGATACAGTTGCAAGAGTTAACTTATCATTTAATGACTTAATCTCATATGAAAGAACTGTTGAATTACTAAATAAATATGATATTAAGATAATTAGAATGAATATTGAAAGTGGAAGTGAAAAAAGAAAAATTAAATATATGGAAAACGGAGCAAATCAGCATTTTTCATTTGGTATACCAGGGCAAATGCTTGATATTACTAAGCCAATATTTGAGGTTGTGGAATTGAATACACAAAATAGCCATGAATACAAAAAGAGTTTTTTAGAAGAATTGAAATTTCTTAACGAATATAAATACTTACTGGCATCTGGAGATATGAGAAAACGAGGAGGTTATGAGAATGATCCTGTAAAGGATGATGCTAAATATATACTTGATAATGGTATAAAAGTTTATGGAATAAAAGTTACAGGTCCTAGTGATGAGATATTTAGACTAATAGATGACATTAATCCGAGATTTGCAAATGTAGAAAAAGTGGATTTTTGGTACTGGGATAAATAAATTAATTAATG
>NZ_CP115913.1:302500-315000 GCF_027938815.1 Oceanirhabdus sp. W0125-5 | reverse complement strand
GCACGCGAGCTGGGTTCAGAACGTCGTGAGACAGTTCGGTCCCTATCCGCCGCGGGCGTAGGAAATTTGAGAGGAGCTGTCCTTAGTACGAGAGGACCGGGATGGACTGACCTCTGGTGTACCAGTTGTCGCGTCAGCGGCACCGCTGGGTAGCTATGTCGGGAAGGGATAAACGCTGAAGGCATCTAAGCGTGAAGCCCACCTCAAGATTAGATTTCCCTGCCTAGTGCAATAAGATCCCTTGAAGAACACAAGGTTGATAGGCTGGAGGTGTAAGTGTGGTAACACATGTAGCTGACCAGTACTAATAGATCGAAGACTTAATCTTAACTTACTTTGTGCAATTTTGAAGGAACATCCTTCAACTAAATAGATATCTGGTAATAATGGCGTGAAGGTTACACACCTTCCCATTCCGAACAGGATTGTTAAGCTTCACAGCGCTGATGGTACTGCACTGGAGACGGTGTGGGAGAGTAAGACGTTGCCAGGTAATATGATCCACTAGCTCAGTCGGTAGAGCACATGACTTTTAATCATGGTGTCCAGGGTTCGATTCCCTGGTGGATCACCACAAACACTTGCTAATTTTTTAGTAAGTGTTTTTTTATTATTAAAAATAATAAATAGAGTATACAAAAACACAGAGACCATATTATTGCCTCTATGTTTTTGTATACGTAATATATTTTAAATTAATTTTTGTAATTATATATAAATAATACCAAAAGTGTTACGTATTACGAAATATTCTGATAAAATAGTAAAAGAAAACAATAGTACATAAAAGGGGGCATATTGAATGCTATCAAAAAGAGTTGTAGAAGAAGTACTTGGTAATGCTATGCGTAGTGGGGGCGATTTTGCAGAGATTTTCTTCGAAGATACTATTAATAATTCAATAGAGATGGTAAATGGTAAGGTAGAAAAATCTATAACAGGAAGGGTTCATGGAGCAGGTATAAGAATATATAAAGGTCTTAACAGTATATATGCATATACTAATGATACTTCATTAAAATCATTGATTGAAACTGCACATAAAGCAGCATCAGCAGTAGGTGATATAAAAGGTGTAGTGAATTTGGATATCAATGTTACTGAGAGGGTAAACACAAATATACACCCAGTAATATATGTTCCTTCAAGTGTATCAGCTGCAAGAAAAATAGAAAGAATGAGAGAAGCAAGTGCAGCAATAAAAGAATATAGTGATGAAATCGTACAAGCTATGGTTTATTTTGGAGACAATGACCAAAGAGTTTTAATTGCAAATACAGAGGGGTTATATACTACTGATAGAAGAATAAGAAATAGAATGTTTTTAATTTCAGTAGCTAGTGATGGAAAAGAAAACCAAACTGGTACTCAAGGACCTGGAGCTTTAAGAGGATTTGAAATGTTTGAAGAATTAGATCTTAGATCATTGGGGAGAGAAGCTAGTAGAATATCTACAACTATGTTACATGCTGAAGCATGCCCAGCAGGTAAGATGCCGGTAATTATAGATAATGGATTTGGTGGAGTTGTATTCCATGAGGCTTGTGGTCATTCATTGGAAGCAACATCTGTTGCAAAAGGAAATTCTGTATTCTGTGATAAGATTGGAGAACAAATTGCATCAACTAAAGTAACGGCAATAGATGATGGTACTCTAGCTAATGAATGGGGTTCAATAAATATTGATGATGAAGGAACACCAGGAAGAAAAAATATTCTAATAGAAGATGGAATACTTAAAGGGTATTTAGTTGATAGATTGAATGGAAGAAGAATGAACATGGAGTCTACAGGAAGTGCTAGAAGAGAATCGTATAAATATGCACCAACTTCTAGGATGACGAATACATTTATAGCTCCTGGAAATGATGATGAAAAAGATATTATTAAATCAATAGATAATGGACTATATGCTAAAAAAATGGGAGGAGGATCTGTAAATACTGTAACAGGTGAATTTAATTTTTCTGTACAAGAAGGATATATGATTAAAAATGGTGAGATAGATAGACCTGTAAGAGGGGCAACTTTAATTGGTAAAGGGGCTGATATCCTTATGAACATTGACATGGTAGGTAAAAATTTGGATCATGGACAAGGTATGTGTGGATCATCAAGTGGAAGTGTTCCAACTAATCTTGGTCAACCTATGATTAGAGTTTCTGAAATTACAGTAGGTGGAAGATAGGAGGGATAAGAATGTTATTTAATGATTTTAAAGATAGATTATTTGAAATAGCTGAAAAACAAGGTTTTGAAAGTTATGAATTATATTATGTAACTAGTGAAGATTTCAATGTTCAAATGTTTAAAGGAGAAATAGATAAGTATTCAGTAAATAATACTATAGGAATAAGCTTTAGAGGTTTATATAAAGGACAAATGGGATATGCATACACAGAGATAATGGATGAAGAAGCGATAGATCTTCTTATTAGAAAGGCTAAAGAAAATGCATCAGTAATTGAGAAAGAAGAGCATGAAGAAATTTTTGAAGGGGCAGAGCATTATGTTAATGTTGGTGGATATTGCGAAAAAATAGCTAAGCTTCATGCAGGAGATAAAATAGAATTAGCAAGACAATTAGAAAAAGCAACATATGCTGCAGATAAAAGAGTGGAAAGTACTCAAGCATGTGGCATTGCGACTCATGAAACCAACAAAAGAATAACTAACTCAAAAGGAATGGATAGAAGTTTTACATCAAATATAATATATGGTTTTGTAGGCGCAGTTGTTAAAGATGAGAATAATACAAATAGCGGTAATGAAATAGGTATTACAAGAAACTTTGATGA
Organism: Oceanirhabdus sp. W0125-5; assembly: GCF_027938815.1. Taxonomy (GTDB): domain Bacteria; phylum Bacillota; class Clostridia; order Clostridiales; family Clostridiaceae; genus Oceanirhabdus. Next base: position 312,202 of record NZ_CP115913.1, on the reverse strand, counting down.
TTTAAATATAAAAAAAATAGCTCAAGATGCAGTTAGAGAGGGTTTATCACTTTTTAATGCAGAGTCTATTAAAAGTGGAAAATATAAAGTTATGTTTACGAATAAAGCTTCAGCAGAGTTATTAAAAACATTTAGAGGAATATTTAGTGGCGAATCAGCTGTTAAAGGACTTACTTTATTAAAGGATAAAGTAGGAGAGATAGTAGCCTCTGAAAATATAACTATATATGATAATCCATTATTAGAAAATGGAATATGCAATATACCATTTGATGATGAGGGATATATGACATCAAATAAGAAAGTTGTTGATAAAGGAAGACTAAATACTTTACTTCACAATAGAGCTACTGCTAAAAAGTTTAACATTGAATCTACAGGTAATGCCTCAAGAGCATCTTATTCTTCTCCGCTTGCTGTTTCTGCAAGCAATATGTACTTTCAAGCCGGAAGTAAAAATTATGATGAGATGATAAAAATTCTGCAAAATGGTGTTGTGATATCAAAGATGCAGGGAATGCATTCAGGGGCAAATTCAACAACAGGTGATTTTTCATTGAGCGCTAAAGGTTTCTTAATAGAAAATGGGGTATTAATAAAACCTGTTGAACAGATAACAATCTCAGGTAATTATTTTGAATTACTAAAAAATATCGAGGAAGTTGGTTGTGATTTAAGATTTAGTTATATAGGCAGTACAAGTTCTTATGGAAGTCCAAGTATAATTGTAAAGGAGCTTTCAATAGCAGGAAAATAGTAATATTTAGTAGTCAACGGTCGATTAAAAAAAATTTAAATTGACCGTTGACAAGTTTTGAAGTTTAGTGTAAAATAATTTTTGTTAAGAGATTAATGAATTATATCTGGTAACTATGGCGTGAAGGTTACACACCTTCCCATTCCGAACAGGATTGTTAAGCTTCACAGCGCTGATGGTACTGCACTGGAGACGGTGTGGGAGAGTAAGACGTTGCCAGGTAATATGATCCACTAGCTCAGTCGGTAGAGCACATGACTTTTAATCATGGTGTCCAGGGTTCGATTCCCTGGTGGATCACCAAAAAACACTTGCTAATTTTTTAGTAAGTGTTTTTTTTATGTAAAAATTTATAAAATTAAAGATGATGATAAGCTATTAAATAATATAGTCCAATACTTATAATATTTTCTTTTAAAAGTATAGATAATAATATTATCTAATACAAAGGAATAAAAGAGGATATGAGAAAATGGATAAAGCACTTAAGATTAAACAAGAGAGAATATATGGACTATTAATACTGGTAACTGTGATATGGGGACTTAAACCTGTAATAATAAAGATTGGATTATTGTATATGAGTTCAATACAGTATAATGTATTTAGAATGATATTTGCTGCAATTGGTGGGTGGGTAACAATTTTAACTATGAAAGATTTTAAACCTATTGAAAAAGTGGATTTAAAACTACTCACATTGATATCTGTATTTGGATTTTTTGTATTTCAGTGGTTTTATGGAATAGGAATAGGGAAAACTACATCCGGAAATGCATCTATAATAATGGGAACTGTTCCTCTTATGGTTATAGTTATGAATCATATATTTAGAATAAAGAGAATGAGTAAAATAAAGATGATAGGGGTTGCTATATCGTTAATAGGATTATGCTTCACAGTTGCAAGTGGTGGAGAAGTAGGACAGTTAAAAGATAATTTGATAGGTATGGGATATATATTTATTTCAGCTATTGGATACTCGATATATATGGTATTTTCAAAATCACTTACTATAAAATACTCGCCTAGACAGATAACTACATTAGCCATAACAATAACAACGGTGTTGATTATAATATTTTCAAAATTTGATTTATATATTGGTGGGTTAAATATTGTTTCAATAGCTACCTTGATTTACACCGGAATAATTGCTATGTTTATAGGAAATTTTATATGGACTTGGGCTATTAGGAGAATAAGCAGCAACAATGTAGCAATATTTAATAATTTAACACCTGTTTTTTCTATTGTATTTGGGTTTATAATTTTAAATGAAAGAATTTCTATTTATCAAATAATAGGAGCTGTTATCATTTTCATGGGATTATATATAAGTAATTATTTAAATATATCTAGATTTATAAAAAAATAAAAAAAATTATTAAACATGAATAAAAAAAGTATATAGGGTTATACTTATGAATGTAATAAAATTTATTAAAGCCCTTATAATCCCTCGATCCCCTAAAATAGCATGCTTTGTTATGCTAGCATGCTATTCCCCCATAACTAAATGTTTAACTCCCCCGATAGGATGTTTTGCGTAAGCTTAATATCCTATCTTTTTGCGCTGATTTTAATTTACATAAAAATCTTTAAAAGATTTATTTTAACAATAAGATAAAAATGTATAAATATCATTAATATACAAATAATAGAAGTGCAGAAAAATTAATGTGGTGATTATAATGAATAAACAATATTCTTTAATATACGTACTGCCTTTTTGTATAGAGATGATAATAATGCAATATGATACTAATGAATTTGTAGTATTTGATAGGTTAATTAAAAGGATTAATATTGAAGAGGATTTGAAAAACGAATTTTTAAGTAAAAAAAATATCTTTAAGATGCTTAACATTATATATGGATATAAGAATGTTATAAGTGAAAATGGTTTGAATGAGTGTTTAATTATTATAGATGAAGATTTAAATAGGCTTAATAATATTGACAACCTTTTTAATGGCTTTAATAAAATTTTTAATAAAAAAGTTAACATAATAAAAAGCATGAATAAGAATTACTTATTTTTTTTATTTTTAAATGATATTTTTAAAAATAAAAATTATAAATATAATTCATTAATAAGGTTTGAACATAATATTTTTGAGATTTATGTGTTAAAAAATGAAAAATTAATTGAATATAAAAAAGTAAAGTTATTTGAAAAAAAGATAAATAGATTATTTGAAAAAAGAGAAAATTCTATTAGAGAAATAACGAATGGTATTGAAAAATTTATAAAGTTAAAACAAATAAATATTAATGTTAATTGTCAAAATAACATATTGATAGTCAATTATAAAGAATATAAATTCTTAAATAAAATTTTTAAAAAAAACAATATAAACAAAAATAAATTCAATAAAATAATGAAAAAAATATTTAATATGAAATATCATGAAATAAAAAATTTTTATAACATGACTGATGAAGAAGTAGAAAAATTTTTATATATTATAAGTGTTTTTGAAATTGCATTAAATGATAATAATTATAATATTGAAATAAAGAAATTTGATATAAGCTGGTACTATACTAGAGAGTTAACATTAGAAAAAAAAGAACTAGATCATAAAAATAAATACTATGAGTTTTTGTATGAAAAATTTATAGCAAATAATCGTTTTAATAAACATGAAATAAGCTATTTAAATAAAATAACAACAAATGTAGCTAAAATACAAAAAAATTGTTATAAATTACAGAAGAAAAAGTATATTTTACTTAAGATTATTATTGTTTTTAGCCTATATAATATTGATACAAGTTTTTTAAATGATATTGGATTTCTTAAAGAGGAATGTAACTATATAATAAAATGGATTGAGTTATTAAAGATTGAAAAATTGTTAAGTAAAAATGAAAGCATAAAATGTTTTGAATCTGATAATCTCTTGCATAGTATATATTTAATTTATTATATAATGATCCTTAAAAAAAGTAGAATAGCCGTTAAAGTGAAAAAAAATGAACAAAAACTAATGTTTAAAATAAAGAAAGAAAATTTGACTATATTTGAAATGGAAATTTTGAATTGTATAAAAAGTAGACTGAAAAATAATAAACAATCCAATATAATAATATCTTTCTATTAGGAGGTTAAGGATGTTTTCGGATAGAGAAATAAGCTTATTGAAATTTAATAATCGAGTATTAAATGAAGCTATGAATAAGCGTAACCCTTTATTAGAGAGAGTTAATTTTTTAGGTATTGTTTCAAAAAATATAGATGAATTTTATAAGACCAGAATGTGTAGAATTATAGAAGACAAATTTAATGAACATGTAGTATGTGAGATAAATAATTATATAAACGAGTTAATCATAAAAAAAAGAAAAATATATAAAGTGTTAATGTCAAACTTAAAGAAAAATAATATTTTAATTTTAAATGATAATAGTGACATAGAAAAAAATATATTTAACAGTTTAATTGAAGAAGATATAAATGATAATTTGATGGTAATTGATTATAATGAAAATTTAATTGATTTAAAATGCGGTAATATATACATATGTTTAATTATTAAAGATAAAAGTGATAAAATAGTTTTTTATGATACAAAAAATAAGAACAGGTTGATTAGAGTTTGTTCTACTGAAAGTGATAGCAAGTTTATATTAAAAGAGGAATTTTTGATGGAGTATTTAATACAAAAATATAAAGGCTCCATTATAGGAAAATGTATATTTAGGATAACTCGAGATTCATCTTTAGTATTTAGAGAGTATAAAAAGGAAAACTACCTTTCTTTTGTAGAAAATAATATAAAGAAAAGACTCGAGGGTACAATTTTAAGGCTAGAAATATATAAAAGTGATAATAGCATTGTAATTGAATATCTTAAAAATAAAATGTTATTAGATGAAAGTACTATATTTCGTAAAGATATTCCTATAGATTTATCTTTTTTTATGGATTTGAAAAGAGAAATTGAGAATAAATCTTTAAAATTTAATGAATTTAATAGTTTAATGCCTATTGAAATCGTTGACAATGATAACATATTTAAAGTATTAAGAGAAAAGGATATATTTTTGCACCATCCCTTTGATTCTTTTGAAGCGCTATTAAAATTATTAGATTATGCAGTTAAGGATAACAGCGTTTTATCTATAAAACAAACTCTATATAGAGTAAGTCAAAGTTCTTATATTGTGAAAAAACTTATAGAAGCTTCTAAAAAAGGAATTAAAGTTACAGTTTTATTAGAACTTAGGGCGAGATTTGATGAAGATAATAATATTTTATGGGCAAAAAAATTAGAGGAAAGTGGATGTAATGTTATTTATGGAGTTAAAGGATTAAAAACGCATGCTAAAGTACTTATGATTACTAGAAAAAATGAAGAATTTATTGAAAGATTTGTTCATTTAAGTACTGGCAATTATAATGAAATAACTGCAAATCTTTATACAGACATAGGTATAATCTCAAATGATAAAAAGTTAACTTCAGATATTTCGAAATTCTTTAATATGATTACAGGCATAAGTGAATATGTAGATATGGAAAGGATTTTTATATCTCCAATAAATATGAGAGATGAATTTGAAAACTTAATTAATAAAGAAATTAGAAATGTAGAGAAAGGACATAAAGGAAAAATAATAGCTAAGTTTAATTCTTTAGAAGATAAAAAAATAATTAAATTATTATATAAAGCAGCAAAAAAAGGCGTTAAAATCAAACTAATAGTAAGAGGAGTATGTTGTTTAAAAATCACAGATGATATTAAAAACAATATTGAAGTAAGAAGTATAATAGGTAGATTTCTAGAGCATTCTAGAATCTATTATTTTTATAATAAAGGAAATGAGAAGATTTTTATTTCAAGCGCTGATTGGATGGAAAGGAATTTAGATAGAAGAATTGAATTGTTAGTTCCAATTTTAGATAAGCATATCAGAAATAAGATAAAGGAGATTCTTAAATTATATTTAAAAGATAACACAAATGCATGGAGATTAAATAATGATAGTGAATACAAACATATTAAAGTAAATGGAAATGAAAAAATAAATTGTCAAGAATATCATCTACAGAAAAATGATCAAAAATATTATAGAGCTGATGAAATAGAAGAATTTATGCCTTTAATGAGAAATGATGATAAAAAATAAGAAATTTACTCATAATTAAAAAAGTGTTATTATATATAGTGGGTTAAATAAAAGGAGTAGATTGAATGGAACAGAAAGATATAGAGATTTACATAAAAAGAATGAGAGCTGAAAGAAAAAGAAAAGAACAAGAAAAAAAGCGTAAAATCGCTAAAAGACTAATGTGTTTTTTTACAATTTTACTATCATTTATTCCATTTATATTTACCATTATTACGAAAATTGATTTTATACCATTATTCATTTTTGATATTTTATGGTTTAATCTTATTTTATTAATTTTTATTTGGACCAATTAGAATTTCTATTAATTAAAAATGGAGAAATATATGGAGTTAAATGATAAAATTCAGTTATGCATAATTCAAAATGGGAAAATAGCTTTAATTGATAAAAAAGAACAAGGGATTTTTCTTCCAAATGGATTTATGAGAAAAGGTGAAACAAGAATAAAAGCTGCTTGGAGGATATCGTTAATTTATACAGGCATAAAAGTTAGAGTTCTTCCAATATGGTATGTTAGAAAAAATAATAATCATAGAGTTATAACAGTATTAGCATATCCAATAGGTGGGGGAAGTAATTTAAATAAATATAGGATTACATGGAAAAACATTAATTGTATAGAGAGTTTAAGTGATGTTCTTAAAAGGGATATATATAGAATTAAACAATGCATTAATAATTCGGAATTAATAGATAGAGCAGGATTACTGGTTTATAAAAAACAGAAAAATAAAATCAAATTTCTATTTATATCATCATTAATTAATGCAAATAGGTTTATTATACCACAAGGTCATGTAGAACAAGGCGAGACATATGAGTATGCTGCCATAAGAGAAACAAAAGAAGAGGCTGGTGTAGAGGCTGATATTAGAGAAAAATTAGGGTTCTTTTTTTTAGAGAGAGGTAAAAATATTTATCAGACACACATATATCTAGCTAAGTTTACTGGATATGTAGAATCAACAGAAGATAGAATTGTAAAGTGGTTGTCATTTGATGAAATTATGAAAAAAGATATCCCTAAGGAAACAAAAATATTTGTAAAAGATCTATATTGTAATAAAAAAAAGAGAAAATTGTTAAAGTGAAATAAAACAGATGGATATTTAAAGTCCATCTGCTTTTATTATATTAGGTTTAGTATTATAAGTTGATATATTAACTATCTAAAGCGTTAATTTCACTTATAGAATTATACTTAGATTTTTTAAAAGGAATATAAGTTAAATAGAATACAAATATTTGTAAGCCTATTAATATAGGAAGATAGAATGGCCAGGTAAGGTGCTTTTCTAGTCCGCTTAAAGTACTAGGTAAATTCATCAAATATCCATAGTTACTATTGGTTAAAACATTAAAAATAAAAGCTATAGCACAATATATAAGCAACCAAATTGATGCTTTTTTGAATGAATTAAAATTGGGCTTCATTTCTTCTATAATAAGCATATAAAAAACAGCAAATATTGTGAATGCATGTCCAATGAAATAAAACCAGAATCTTATATGTGGAAAACTAAAGTATTCAATTTCAGGTAACATTAATGCGATAAAGGGTGGGATTAATCCCCAAAAATAGATGACATCAAATAATTTTTTACTGTTTGTGAGAATCATTATTCCACTAACAATAGAAGTTATTCTGCTAATGTATAATGGGAGAGAATCATGTATATTGAACCATCCAGTATGTATGTACCAGAGATACATTAATATCTGACTTCCAATAACTCCATAGCCAATGATTTTTACAAGTATATTTTTGTGAGGAATATTTGAATATCTTTTTTTAAAAAAATATAAAGAAATAATAAATAATAACGTTATAATTAATACTATGATATGATCTAGTGAAAAGATTCTCATAGGGGGACCGATAAAGTTTTCTCCCCAAAATAAATTGTATATATTCATAAGAATGACTCCTTTTGTAATATGTAAAAAATAAAAAAGTTTAATAACTAATATAAAATTATACAATACATTTAAAAAAAAAGAAGTATTATGATGTTATTTAAGGAAAATTTAAGTATCGTGTAGTTAAACATATACGATATATGAAAAAAAAGAATATTTACTATCAATAAAATACAAAATTTTCTTATAATTTATGATATAAATTATATAAGGGGGAATATAGTAGATAAAAGGAGAGGGAGATATGGATAAACAGCAAAATGTCTTTTATGTAAATATAATCTCAGGTTATTTAGAACGATTTGTAAAAGATAATATTCCTAGTATTGTATATTTTTCAAAGGAACTAATGTTAGTTGACAAGATGAAACTACATACTTTGGAAAAAGGAGAGTTGGTGTTAGATTATATGGAATTAGCTGAGATTTATAGTTTGCCGATAACGTTTATGGGTTTTCTATGGACATGTCATAATACATCTGGAAAAGATAAATTTGCTCATTATAATCCATCGATTTTGAAAGAATTAAAAGATACAGGGATATACATTCCTTTAGAGATACATAACCAAAAAGTAATAATGAAAATATGGACATATACAAAAGGGGATATTAAAACAATACTTATAGATTGCAATATTGAAGAAAATTCAAATGAAATTAGAGAAATAACCACTGAAAATTATAAAGATATTGGTAATGATAAATTATTAAGTGATATATTAATTGGAATAGGAGGGGTAACAGTACTTAATGAAATGAAAATTATCCCTGAAATATACCATTTTAATGGAGAATATGTACTTCTAAGTATTGCTAAGCTATTAACGTATGAACCTAATATTAATGATGAAGTAATAAATAATATTATTCAAAAATGTGTTACAACAATACATGATGTTCATATAAAAACTTATAATATATCTGAATTAGAAAAATTAATTCATAATAAAGATATTATAGATTTATTTAAAAATAAGATTTATCATAGTAACAATATATATACTAATATATTAATAAATTGCAAAAGATGTAATGGGGTATCGGTAATTCAAGAGCAAGCCATAAGAAAGAGAGTTGAAAATGAAAAAGTTAAAGAGAAACTTGTGAATATAGTAAATGGAGTTTTTCTTCCTAAATATTTAGATAAAAATATGTTAAAAGCATTTAAAAATAAACAGAGTATATTTGATACACATATTGAATTGAAAAATAGGTTAATAAATTACATATACACTAAAACCTTTGTTAAACTAAAATCTGATAAGTTAATTATAGGAGTCGTGGCTACAAGTAATGAATATGAAAGATGGAATTTAATATTAAGGGATAAAGAAAAGCTTTTTCAATTATTAGAGGATGACAAAGTTCAATTAGTATTTTATGTACAACCATCAAAATTAAGTTTAACAAACATAAATTTTAAAAAATACATATCAATAAAAAAGAAGTATCCCAATAACATAATATTTTTGAATGATTTAGATTCTAAACTTCAAAAATATATGTTATCAGGTTGTGATGTTTGGTTGAATAATAGTAAGATACCGCAAGATTCTTGTGGTGTTAGTAGAATTAAAGCAGCAATAAATGGAGTATTAAATTTTTCAACACTAAATGGATGTTGGCCAGAAGTATGCGTAGAGGGAATAAATGGGTGGCAAATTGGGAGTGGTGTTGTATTTAAAAATTCTAAAGAACAAGATCAACATGATTTGGAATCACTTTATGAGGTATTAAATACAAAAATCATAACAATGTATTATAACAATACTCAAAAATGGGAAGATATGATAATTCAAAGTATTAAAAGTACAATGGAATATTTTTGTATAGAGAGAATACTTATTGAGTACTATGATAATTTATATAAATAGTTAT
>NZ_CP115913.1:292500-300000 GCF_027938815.1 Oceanirhabdus sp. W0125-5 | reverse complement strand
ATAGTCCTGTAGATGAAAAGATGAAGAAACGAGTTCTGATCCAGAGTACCACGAGACACGTGAAACCTTGTGGGAAGCTGGGAGGACCACCTCCCAAGGCTAAATACTACCTGATAACCGATAGTGAAGCAGTACCGTGAGGGAAAGGTGAAAAGAACCCCGGGAGGGGAGTGAAATAGAACCTGAAACCGTGTGCCTACAATCGGTCGGAGCGCTTTATATGCGTGACGGCGTGCTTTTTGTATAACGAGCCAACGAGTTACGGTGTGTAGCAAGGTTAAGCACTTAAGGTGTGGAGCCGCAGGGAAACCGAGTCTGAATAGGGCGTTTAGTTGCATGCTGTAGACCCGAAACCAGGTGACCTATCCATGGCCAGGTTGAAGCGAGAGTAAAATCTCGTGGAGGACCGAACCACGTTGACGTTGAAAAGTCATGGGATGAGCTGTGGATAGCGGAGAAATTCCAATCGAACCTGGAGATAGCTGGTTCTCCTCGAAATAGCTTTAGGGCTAGCGTCTGGTAACTGAGTAATGGAGGTAGAGCACTGAATGGGCTAGGGGGCGTCAAAGCTTACTGAACTCTATCAAACTCCGAATGCCATATACTTTTATCCAGGCAGTCAGATTATGAATGATAAGATACATTTTCGAAAGGGAAAGAGCCCAGACCATCAGCTAAGGTCCCAAAGTGTAAGTTAAGTGGTAAAGGATGTGGGATTTCCAAGACAACTAGGATGTTGGCTTAGAAGCAGCCATTCATTTAAAGAGTGCGTAATAGCTCACTAGTCAAGAGATCCTGCGCCGAAAATGTCCGGGGCTAAAACTTACCACCGAAGCTATGGACTCGAAAGAGTGGTAGAGGAGCTTCCTGTATGGGCTGAAGTCGTACCGTAAGGAGCGGTGGACCGTACAGGAGTGAGAATGTTGGCATAAGTAGCGAGATGTAGGTGAGAATCCTACAGGCCGAATACCTAAGGTTTCCTGGGGAAGGCTCGTCCTCCCAGGGTTAGTCGGGACCTAAGCCGAGGCCGAAAGGCGTAGGCGATGGACAACAGGTTGATATTCCTGTACCACCAAACTCCGTTTGACGACGGGGTGACGCAGGAGGATAGGATGAGCGCACGACTGAAAGAGTGCGTCTAAGCGTTTAGGCTGATCAGATAGGCAAATCCGTCTGATCTTAAGGCTGAGGCGTGATGGGGAGCCGTTTACGGCGAAGCATCTGATTCCACGCTGCCAAGAAAAGCCTCTAAGGAGGAGTTTGGTGCCCGTACCGCAAACCGACACAGGTAGGTGAGGAGAGAATCCTAAGGCCGGCGGAAGAATTACTGTTAAGGAACTCGGCAAATTGACCCCGTAACTTCGGGAGAAGGGGTGCCTACGAGAGTAGGCCGCAGTGAATAGGCCCAAACAACTGTTTACCAAAAACACAGGTCTCTGCTAAATCGTAAGATGATGTATAGGGGCTGACGCCTGCCCGGTGCTGGAAGGTTAAGGGGATCACTTAGCGTAAGCGAAGGTGTGAACTTAAGCCCCAGTAAACGGCGGCCGTAACTATAACGGTCCTAAGGTAGCGAAATTCCTTGTCGGGTAAGTTCCGACCCGCACGAATGGCGTAATGATTTGGGCACTGTCTCAACAGTAAATCCGGTGAAATTGTAGTACCAGTGAAGATGCTGGTTACCCGCGGTTGGACGGAAAGACCCCGTAGAGCTTTACTGTAGCTTAGCATTGAATTTCGGTATTGTCTGTACAGGATAGGTGGGAGACTAGGAAACTGGGGCGTTAGCTTCAGTGGAGTCGTCCTTGGGATACCACCCTGGCAGTACTGGAATTCTAACGAGTGGCCATGAATCTGGTCATCGGACATTGCTAGGTGGGCAGTTTGACTGGGGCGGTCGCCTCCTAAAAAGTAACGGAGGCGCTCAAAGGTTCCCTCAGCGCGGTCGGAAATCGCGCGAAGAGTGCAAAGGCAGAAGGGAGCCTGACTGCGACACCTACAAGTGGAGCAGGGACGAAAGTCGGACTTAGTGATCCGGTGGTACCTCGTGGGAGGGCCATCGCTCAACGGATAAAAGCTACCTCGGGGATAACAGGCTTATCTCCCCCAAGAGTCCACATCGACGGGGAGGTTTGGCACCTCGATGTCGGCTCGTCGCATCCTGGGGCTGTAGCTGGTCCCAAGGGTTGGGCTGTTCGCCCATTAAAGCGGCACGCGAGCTGGGTTCAGAACGTCGTGAGACAGTTCGGTCCCTATCCGCCGCGGGCGTAGGAAATTTGAGAGGAGCTGTCCTTAGTACGAGAGGACCGGGATGGACTGACCTCTGGTGTACCAGTTGTCGCGTCAGCGGCACCGCTGGGTAGCTATGTCGGGAAGGGATAAACGCTGAAGGCATCTAAGCGTGAAGCCCACCTCAAGATTAGATTTCCCTGCCTAGTGCAATAAGATCCCTTGAAGAACACAAGGTTGATAGGCTGGAGGTGTAAGTGTGGTAACACATGTAGCTGACCAGTACTAATAGATCGAAGACTTAATCTTAACTTACTTTGTGCAATTTTGAAGGAACATCCTTCTATAATATTTAATGAAATATGGATATATATTTATAGAAATATGTGCTATGTTTCGATAGTTAAATATTATAAATCCGTTAAAAACAACAACAACAACAACAGTAGTTCAACATCTGGTAATAATGGCGTGAAGGTTACACACCTTCCCATTCCGAACAGGATTGTTAAGCTTCACAGCGCTGATGGTACTGCACTGGAGACGGTGTGGGAGAGTAAGACATTGCCAGGTTTGATTTGATCCACTAGCTCAGTCGGTAGAGCACATGACTTTTAATCATGGTGTCCAGGGTTCGATTCCCTGGTGGATCACCACAAAACACTTGCTAATTTTTTAGTAAGTGTTTTTTTATTGTTTTTAACGTAACTAGCAGAAGTCTCCCATCTTCTATAAGTGGGAGATGAATGCGTAATCTTAATACTTTTACATGGATAAAAAAGTATAAACGTGAAATAATAAGAATGAATGTTCTTGAGATTCATTAGTATTGTATTCAAAAGTAAAGGTGTTGAAAGCAGTGAAAATCAACAAAGCATATAAATTCAGAATATATCCAAATGAAAATCAAAAAAAGATTATTGAAAAATCTTTTGGTTGTTCAAGATATGTATATAATCATTTCTTAAACCAAAGGAATGAAATATATAAAGCTGAAAAAAGATGTATGAAATATACAGAACAACAAAATCAATTACCAAGTATGAAAAAAGAACTTGTATGGCTTAAAGAAGTTGATAGTACATCACTGCAGATGTCACTAAGAAATCTTGATGCTGCATTCAAAAATTTCTTTGAAGGTAGAGCCGACAGACCAAAATTCAAAAGTAAAAGAGACAACTATAAAACATATACAAGTAATTTTGTGAATAACAATATTGAAATAAAAAAAGATAAAATAAAACTGCCTAAATTGAAATATGTTAATGCAAAAATTCATAGATATTTTGAAGGTAGAGTAATAAACGCTACTGTTTCTAAAACATCAAGTGGTAAATATTTTGTATCTATATGTGTTGAAACAAAGATAGAGCCATTAAAAAAAGTATCGGGGAATGTTGGTATAGACTTAGGGTTATGTCATTTTGCAATATTATCAAATGGTGAAAAGATTCAAAATCCTAAGTATCTAAAAAAGTCATTAGATAAATTGGCAAAGGAACAAAGAAAATTAAGTAGTAAAGAAAAAGGCAGTAACAATTGGAATAAGCAAAGAATAAAGGTTGCTAGACTACATGAACGTATATCTAATCAAAGATTAGACTTCATCCATAAGCTATCTAAAAGAATTATAAGCGATAATCAAGTTATAATTCTTGAAGATTTATCAGTTAAAAATATGATGAAGAATGATAAATTAGCTCAAAGTATTTCAGATGTAAGTTGGTATAAATTTGTCACTATTCTAGATTATAAAGCAAAATGGCATGGAAGAAAAATTCATAAAATAAATAGATGGTATCCATCATCTAAAACATGCAATAATTGTGGTCATGTTTTAGATGAAATGCCACTGTATATAAGAGAATGGAAATGTCCTAAATGCGATAGCATTCATGATAGGGATATAAATGCCAGTAGGAATATCTTGAAGCAAGGGTTATTAGAAATAGCCTAAAAAAATAAGAACCGTAGGTCTTACGGGGATTGCCTGTGGAGAAAGTAGATTGCGAAATCTGTGAAGCAGGAAAAGTTCTTGGATACACCAAGAAGCCCCCACTTCAGCGTGAGTAAGTGGAGGGAGAGTTCACTTAATAATCTTTCTAATTAAATTTTAAATTAGGTGTAACTTTTGAAGAACTTATTTGTTTATATATATGAATCAATTAAACATTATCAACAAAATAAAAGATTTTGTGTTGAATATTCCACATAAAATTTTTAGATTGTGGATTAAATATAGTGAACATTTTATATGTATATTATTAATATGTTTAAGTGTGTTTTGGGGTGATATCACATAAAATAATTACATAAAGTGGAAAATGGTGTATAATATATAATTAGTTATAAATAAAAAGGGGGAAATTATTTATGCCTACAGCACGAAAAGGAAATATGTATTTTTTCATAATAACATTACTTATGATAATTGGATCAGTTGTGGTAGGGTTTTTACCAATAGAAACTAAATATAATACAGCTGTAATAGAGTTTGGATTCTTATTGGTACCTGCATTGATTATAGCTAAATTAAGCGGTATAACCATTAAAGAGACTTTTGAAATAAAGTGGTTAAAGTTTAAAGATGTATGTATAATTTTAGGTATTTCAGTTTTGAGTTTATTACTTGCAGGAATAATGAGTAATATATCAATGCAGTTTTTTAACAATTTTTTAGCAGATGCTATGAATGTTTGGGGAAATATGAGTTTGTTACAGTGGATATTTATACTTGCAATAACTCCGGCCATATGTGAGGAAGCTGTGATGAGAGGAGTGGTATTAAAACAATATAAAAATGTTAGTTGTACTAAAGCTGCTATTATGAATGGATTATTATTTGGTATGTTTCATATGAATTTCAATCAGTTCTTTTATGCATTTGTATTAGGGGTAGTAATGGCATACCTTGTTATAATAACAGGAACTATATTATCATCAGTTTTAATGCATTTTACTATCAATGGAATTTCAGCTGTTAGTAATTGGTATATTAGAAGAACTAGTCCCGTTATTGATGTAGCAGAAAATAGTTCATTGAATATAACTAATATAATTATTTTGGCTGGTGTTGGAATATTGATAGCATATTTGTTAAAACATATAATTAGTAGTTGGGCTAAAACAAAAAATATAGATATTCTAACTAGAACTAATACAGATGAAAAAGTATTTGATATATGGGTAGTTTTATCTATAGGTTTATTTGTAATATTTACTATAATTCTATTTATGCAAGGTGGAAAAATTTAGTCGACGTTGTTTACTTTTTGAGAATTAAATAATATAATAATAATATAATGAGGATTTAATAAGGAGGTGTAAAAATGGCATTATTGATTAACTCTATTATGGAACACATGTTTGAATTCCATAATATTACATTTAAGTTTGGTGCTCCTAGGGAGAAGTGCGTCCAAATTTAATAGTGTTAATCGGTAGTAGACTATTTTTGCACATAGTTATTTAATATAAATGTGAGTATAACCCTAAGTAGTTTTTACTGCTTAGGGTTTTTATGTTATAAAAATGGGCGTTACTTCTCAACTGTCTAACTAATCCGGTTAGATATGTTTAGGATGAAGGATTGTTAAATAATATAAATTCATTCTGGAGGAGTACAATTATGAATATTGAAAATTTATATAGAAAAAATATATTTAAAAACTATTTTTATACTTTTTTTAGCTGCTTGGATCTTACTAGAGGGTTATGGATGATATATTTAGCAACAAAAGGTGTTTCTCTTGTTCAGCTTGGGATTCTTGAGTCTATATTTCATATAACTTCGTTTTTTATGGAAATACCCACAGGTATGATTGCTGATATTTTTGGAAGAAAAACAAGCGTGCTAATGAGCAGGGTGATTAGTTTTATTTCACTAATTATTTTGTTTATTGGAAATGATTATTATGTATTTATGATATCATTCATTTTAAGTGCACTATCATATAATCTAGAATCTGGAGCTGGGGAAGCTTTAATATATGATTCTCTTAAAGAAGTTGGAGAAGAGAAAGGTTTTATAAGGGTTAGTAGTAAAATAGAGTTAGTTAGAAACTTATCTTCTATAGCAGCATTTATAATTGGTGGAATATTAGCGCTTATGAATTATAATATGGTATTTTATATTTCATTCTTTTTTATTATAATGGCATTTCTTTCGGCTATGTCAATGAAAGAAGTTATGATAAATAAGAAAACACAATTAAAGAATCCATTGAGAATTTTTGCACATCAAATAACTACCAGTGTAAAGGCTGTTAGAGGGAATAATAAAATAGTATTTTTTATGCTATTCTCGGAAATAGTAGGATGTATAAATACAACTATGTTTTTTTATTTACAGAATTATTGGAAAGGAAAGGGATTAAATGAGCTTAAGATAGGGCTCATCTTTTCAATAGGATGTTTATCATGTAGCATTTTCTCAGGGATTATAGATAAGATTGAAGATCGATTAAAAGAGAGAGGTATATTGTTATATGTTCCTATATTATTATTCATAAGTATAGGGGGGATAGCATTTACCAAATATTCATATGTATTTTATATAATAATGGGATTATGCGAAATGGTTATTTGGGTTGTAGTTGGAAACTATATAAATATGTTGATACCTAGTGAGAATAGAGCAACAATATTATCTTTTAGGAGTATGATATTTAGTTTCTTTATGATAGCGTTGTTCCCGGTAGTAGGAAAGCTAGGTGATGTTATTGGTTTAGCCAATACTTTTAGATTCATATTTTATGTTATGCTTATTTTAGTATGTATAAATACAATTGTGGTAATAAAAATTATGAAGAAAAATATAAATAGGAAATTAACGGTTGAACAGGAGGGGTAATGTGAAGGCGAGTATAATTATACCTAAAGATGCTGCTTTAATAATAGATGAACTATATAATATAGGCAAAGAAGGCTTTGTGGTAGGTGGATGCGTTAGAGATTCGTTATTAGGATTGAAACCAAAAGATTGGGATATAACAACAAGTGCGTCTCCACAATTAGTTAAAGAGACATTTGAAAAACTAGGATTTCGTGTTATAGAAACAGGAATAAAACATGGGACCGTCACTGTTATGGTAAATAAGGAACCCTTTGAAATAACTACGTATAGAATAGAAGGTGAGTATATTGATAATAGACGACCTAGCAACGTAGAATATACAGATAGTCTTAAAGAAGACCTTATTAGAAGAGATTTTACTATAAATGCTATGGCATATAATTCTGTTGTTGGTTTAGTAGATCATTTCAATGGAA
>NZ_CP115913.1:280000-287500 GCF_027938815.1 Oceanirhabdus sp. W0125-5 | reverse complement strand
GCTGCCAAGAAAAGCCTCTAAGGAGGAGTTTGGTGCCCGTACCGCAAACCGACACAGGTAGGTGAGGAGAGAATCCTAAGGCCGGCGGAAGAATTACTGTTAAGGAACTCGGCAAATTGACCCCGTAACTTCGGGAGAAGGGGTGCCTACGAGAGTAGGCCGCAGTGAATAGGCCCAAACAACTGTTTACCAAAAACACAGGTCTCTGCTAAATCGTAAGATGATGTATAGGGGCTGACGCCTGCCCGGTGCTGGAAGGTTAAGGGGATCACTTAGCGTAAGCGAAGGTGTGAACTTAAGCCCCAGTAAACGGCGGCCGTAACTATAACGGTCCTAAGGTAGCGAAATTCCTTGTCGGGTAAGTTCCGACCCGCACGAATGGCGTAATGATTTGGGCACTGTCTCAACAGTAAATCCGGTGAAATTGTAGTACCAGTGAAGATGCTGGTTACCCGCGGTTGGACGGAAAGACCCCGTAGAGCTTTACTGTAGCTTAGCATTGAATTTCGGTATTGTCTGTACAGGATAGGTGGGAGACTAGGAAACTGGGGCGTTAGCTTCAGTGGAGTCGTCCTTGGGATACCACCCTGGCAGTACTGGAATTCTAACGAGTGGCCATGAATCTGGTCATCGGACATTGCTAGGTGGGCAGTTTGACTGGGGCGGTCGCCTCCTAAAAAGTAACGGAGGCGCTCAAAGGTTCCCTCAGCGCGGTCGGAAATCGCGCGAAGAGTGCAAAGGCAGAAGGGAGCCTGACTGCGACACCTACAAGTGGAGCAGGGACGAAAGTCGGACTTAGTGATCCGGTGGTACCTCGTGGGAGGGCCATCGCTCAACGGATAAAAGCTACCTCGGGGATAACAGGCTTATCTCCCCCAAGAGTCCACATCGACGGGGAGGTTTGGCACCTCGATGTCGGCTCGTCGCATCCTGGGGCTGTAGCTGGTCCCAAGGGTTGGGCTGTTCGCCCATTAAAGCGGCACGCGAGCTGGGTTCAGAACGTCGTGAGACAGTTCGGTCCCTATCCGCCGCGGGCGTAGGAAATTTGAGAGGAGCTGTCCTTAGTACGAGAGGACCGGGATGGACTGACCTCTGGTGTACCAGTTGTCGCGTCAGCGGCACCGCTGGGTAGCTATGTCGGGAAGGGATAAACGCTGAAGGCATCTAAGCGTGAAGCCCACCTCAAGATTAGATTTCCCTGCCTAGTGCAATAAGATCCCTTGAAGAACACAAGGTTGATAGGCTGGAGGTGTAAGTGTGGTAACACATGTAGCTGACCAGTACTAATAGATCGAAGACTTAATCTTAAAACTTACTTTGTGCAATTTTGAAGGAACATCCTTCAAAAACTGAATTAAAAAAATGGATATAATCTGGTAATAATGGCGTGAAGGTTACACACCTTCCCATTCCGAACAGGATTGTTAAGCTTCACAGCGCTGATGGTACTGCACTGGAGACGGTGTGGGAGAGTAAGACGTTGCCAGGTAATGTTCCGCGATAGCTCAATGGTGGAGCACTCGGCTGTTAACCGATAGGTTGGAGGTTCAAGTCCTCTTCGCGGAGCCATTTTTTTTATGGCTGGATAGCTCAGTCGGTAGAGCAGAGGACTGAAAATCCTCGTGTCCCTGGTTCGATTCCTGGTCTAGCCACCAGTTTTTTTTTTATAATTAAATTTGGCGCCATGGCCAAGTGGTAAGGCAGAGGCCTGCAAAGCCTTTATCCCCGGTTCAAATCCGGGTGGCGCCTCCAAAAAACTCACTACATAAATGTAGTGAGTTTTTTTGTGTTTCAAAATATAAAAACTTGAGAACTGTCCCCACAAATTATAAAATATCTTTGTAACCTTCTTCCAATTAAATGCATCTAATTTATGTATAATCAAAAATGGATAAATTTAAGATGGAAAATCAGGTTATATAAAGTGAGGTGGGATTTTGAAAGAGGGGACAGTTGTTCAATCACATAGTAAATTGTCATGCAAAACTGAAATCAAAAAGTTAGAAGTAAGTAAGCTGTATAATGAATGTGGAAATACTCTCATTAGAGCTGCATATTTGATTTTAAAGGATAGAGAATTAGCTGAAGATGTAATTCAAGAAGTATTTTTAAGCGTGTATGTTAATTACCATAGTTTTAGAGGAGATAGTGATATAAATACTTATTTATATAGAATAATGATAAACAAGTGTAGAGAGAAGATGAGAAAGAATTGGTTTAGGAAAAGAGCTAACATAGATGTGAATGAAACTATGATTATTGTTGATAATGAAGAAAATAAATTAATAGAAAAAATGTTTTTAAGTCAGAATATTTGGAAACTGAATCAGAAGTATAAAGAAGTAATTGTATTATTCTACTATAACAATTTATCAATTAAAGAAATATCAATTATTTTAAACATAACTGAAAATAATGTAAAAGTTCGACTTAAAAGAGCTAGGGAAAAACTTAAGGAATTTATGAAAGGAGAGGGTATGTATGAGAGATAGAGTAATTAAATTAAACTCTGAAAATAAATTAGATACATTGATAGAACAGGAAATAGTACTACAAAAAGAAGTTAGAGAAAAAATTGATCTGAAGCTTGAAAGCATCAATACCAATAATGTTGATATTCAAGAAACCTTTAAAAAAGGAGATAAACCTTATTATAAATTTAAAGAGTTATTAAATAAAGAAATTGAGATATCTACTTCAGTAGTGGCATTCTTTTTAGTGATTATATTAACCTCTTCATTAATCTTTAATATAAATTCAATTAAAGTTAATGCTCAGGAAATAAGGAATAGTAAAATAAAGGTTGAATGTTTAGGTGGTGATAATAAATGAAAAAGATAAGAATTAAGATATCAACATTAATTATCATAGTTACTTTAATTATTGGAATAACAGTTGTTCCTACTGTATTTAAAGGAAATATATTATATTTTATTGGGAATGTTTATAAATATTTAGGAAAGAAGGATGTAGCGGATACTTATTATAAAAAAGTGATAGATACTAATAAAAATCATAAGTTATCTGTAGAAGCTGCAATAAAAAGATTTGAAAGTTTACTAGAAGAAAAAAATCTAGGGTATATGAAAGCTCTCACAGTACACCAGGGGTATGGTGGAGGAGGATATGTTATTTCCGCTGAAAGTTTAGTCAGAATAAATAAAGAATATAATCAATTAATTAGTCAATCTAAAAAAGATGATAGAGTTGCGCTATATGAAATATATGTTTCAATGATGAATTGGTTTGCAGGAGAAACAAAAGAGGCCTTAAATATTATTGAGAGTATAGATTATATTAAAAATGATGAACTAGAAGTCTACAGAGAGTTAAATATTTCTGCAATGAATATAGTTTTATCAGAGTATGAAAAAGGAGAAGAATTAATTTTCTCATCTTTAAGAAATAATAAATTCAATGAATATAAACAAGTTATGTTGGCTTTTATATATTTTATGAGGAAAGAAGATACTTCAGAGATTTTAGAGTATACTCCAGAGTCTTTATTATTTGAAAATGATAAGATAACAGGTATTAAGAA
The DNA here is from genome assembly GCF_027938815.1 of Oceanirhabdus sp. W0125-5. Classification (GTDB taxonomy): domain Bacteria; phylum Bacillota; class Clostridia; order Clostridiales; family Clostridiaceae; genus Oceanirhabdus. Next base: position 283,959 of record NZ_CP115913.1, on the reverse strand, counting down.
GAAAATAGCTGAATATGAAATTGAGAAAACTGATGAAGAATATGTTCTAAGTGTATTTGATGAATTCATTGATGATGGAAGATTCATAAGAGATCATAAAAGTTGGAAGTTTAAAGATGATACAATTACAAAAGGAAACTCCATTGTTAAAGGTAAAATTATGTGCGATAATAAGCCTCTTAGAGGGGTAATTGTACGCTTGTCTAAACACGAAGGATTAAGTACTGGTGGAATGTTTGCGAATATATGGTTTGGTGATCAAGGATATGGAATTACTGATGAAAATGGAGAATATACAATTGAGAATGTAGGGGAAGGGGATTATGGTGTATCACTTACATTTCCATGGCAAATAATTACTGGAAAGGTTATTAAAAAAAGTCTTGATGATAGAATTCATATTAAAGATAATGAGGTAATTGAAGAAAATATTAAAATTTTTGAAGCACCAAGAGTTTCTAAAATAGAGTATATTGATGATAATAGAATAAAGGTGGAATGGGAAAATATACAGGAAGTTGAAGATGTAGAATATATAGAAGCTAGGTTATTTGTGAAAAATGAAAATAATGAACTTGTAGGTATACCAAATACATCTTGGCATGTTGAACTAGATGAAAAAAATAAAAACTACGCAATTGTAAATATGAAGAAAACTCTTGAGAACATGACGGGTAGGATTTGGCATTGGTCTAGTATGAGTAAAGTGGATCCATATCAATTATTTGAAGGATTTTATATAGGTGGGGATTACACTTTTGAAGTGAATTTTAAATATAAAGATCAAGAACAATATCAATACCATGGAGGGGGAACAGGGGGAATATATTCTAAAAAAGAAAATATTAAAATAAAAGTTCAAGGTAAAAAATTATCAGAAGCAGATAAATATCTTATTAATAAAGATTATGAAAAAGCAATAGAACACTTTGAAAATATCCTTCAAGATAATCCAAATGATCTACATGTGTTAAATATTCTATCTTCAATATATAGTAAAGGGTACTTTATAACATATGAAGATGAAGAAAAAAGAGATGGTGAAATAATTCATCTTGGACAAGATTTAGATAAGGCTTTAGAATATACACTAAGATTATTAAATGTATATGAAAATGAATTTATTTTAAATAAGTTAGAGAGAATATATTCGGATTTAGATATGGAAGAAGAAGCTTTTAAAGTTAATCAAAAGTTAGTTAAAGAATATGATAAGTATTATAGGAATAAGTATATTTCTAGATATTATATAAGAAAAGGTAATATTACTGAAGCATATGAGTCTATCAAGGAATTTCATGAAAAAGAAGAGAGTGTGTATGAGGATTTCTGTGATATTATCATGATGAGTATAATATTAAATGATAAAGAAGAGTTAGAAAAACTGATCCCACTGGAAAAGTATAGATTTAGTATAAATGCTTTAGAAGAGTTAAAATATTATTTAACAATAGATACAAATAAGTATAAAGACTTCTTTAGCAATAATAATAAAGATATAGATGCAGTGAAAATGCTAGAAAAGGATAATTCTGATTTAGGAGTACTTTATAAAGGGATAATAACCTTATTAAAAAGAGACGGAGAATATGAAGAGGAGTATACTATTTTATATAATAAACAAAGGGATTTAAAACTAAAAAGAATTATGAAATATTTTGGTCAATGTGAGATTAGAAGTGATTATGGTGATGAACTTTATTAGTAATATATGGATTATTGTGTAAGAAATTAAAAAGAATATTAAAAACAAAAAAATATTCAAAAAACTATTGACAAAAGTCTAATATATCGGTAAAATATCATTTGTCGGGACAATGTTTCTGACAACAATATATTCCGCGATAGCTCAACGGTGGAGCACTCGGCTGTTAACCGATAGGTTGGAGGTTCGAATCCTCTTCGCGGAGCCATTTATGTGGCTGGATAGCTCAGTCGGTAGAGCAGAGGACTGAAAATCCTCGTGTCCCTGGTTCGATTCCTGGTCTAGCCACCATTTTTTATTTTAAAGTTTATATGGCGCCATGGCCAAGTGGTAAGGCAGAGGCCTGCAAAGCCTTTATCCCCGGTTCAAATCCGGGTGGCGCCTCCAAAATAAAACCTTTTACAATTGTAAAAGGTTTTATTTTTTTTATTTATTAAGTAAAATTAGCTAACTTTTGTACTGATTAAGTATTTAGTTTTTTATATTCACTTGGAGATATACCAAAGAATTTTTTAAAACTTCTATAGAAATTTGAATAATCTTTGAATCCGCAAGATGAAAAAATCTTAGATGGGTTATGCCCTTCTCGTAATAAGCTGCTTGCTAAAATTAATCTTTTTTGCGTTACATAATTATTAATGGTGAACCCAGTAAATTCTTTAAACTTATGCATTAAATAATATCTATTCATATAAAATTCTTTTGCAATCATATCTATAGTTAAATCTAATGTAATATTCTCGTTAATGTATTTAAGTATATTTGATACATTCTCATCATGAGTCATTAATGTATCTGTTTCTTGAGGAGAACATTCTAGGGTAAGTCTATTAAGATTCACTAAGAGTTTAATAAAAAGAGCATCTAATAACTGCTCATTTCCAAATAAATCACTACTTTTCTCTTTATGCATTTCATATAAAATATCTTGGATTATAGATATTTTATTACCTAACCTTAAAAGATTCAGTTTAGTATTTTCATGAGATGTAAAACAGTTACTAAGATCCCATTTAGTTGAGCTTATCTTAGATAGATAATCAGGGTTTATCCAGAAAATAAATCGTTCATAAGGGTTGTTTGAGTTTATGATGGGTTTATGTATTTCATTATTTGATATAAATAGAATATCCCAAGGTTTCATTTTATAAGCCTTACCTTCAATTAGATAGGTTACATCACCAGATAACATAATGACAACTTTAAGAAAGTCATGAAAATGATATTCAAAAGAATACTCTTTTTTATCTTTTAGATAAAACATTTTAAAATTCTCATTCAGAAAACCTCTTTTTTCTCCGTTTATATCCATAGCAAACTCCTTTTTGTATAATAAAAACATAATATAGCACTATTTACAATATATCAAGCATTTAATGAGAATTAAATTGTAAAAAAAAATAATAAAATAATTATATAATATTACAATTTGGAGGAAATTATGATTAGAGGCATAGTAATTCCTATAATAACACCATTTAAAAATGACCAAATAAATTTTAAAGATTATAGAAAGCTTATAAATCATTATATAAATTTAGGGGTAAAAGCTATAATTCCAATGGGAACTACAGGAGAAATACATTCACTAAGAAAAGATGAAATATATGAGATTATAGAGAAAACGATAGAATATGTGGATGATAGAATAGATATCTTTTTTGGGTTAGGTGGGAATACTAACAGTAAAGTTATAGAGCAAGTTAAGAATATGAGCAAGTACAAGTTTAATGGATTCTTAATAACATGCCCGTATTATATAAGACCAAATCAGTTAGGAATAAAAGAATATTATAAAGATATTGCAGAAAATACTGAAAAGGATATAATTATATATAATATTCCTTATAGAACAGGTGTAAATATAGAAAATAAAACAATAATAGAGTTAAGTAAAATACCAAATATAGTAGGGTTAAAAGATTGTTGTGGAAATATATTAAATTCATTAGAATTATTGAGGAATAAACCTCAAGGCTTTTCTATATTAACTGGAGAGGATAAAGTACTATTTCAATTTTTAGTATCAGGTTATGATGGAGGAATTTTGTCATCAGCACATGTAATGACGGATGAATTTATAAAAATGTATAAATATATTTATGAAAATAATCATAAACAAGCCGCAATTATTTGGAATAAGCTATATAGTATTTGTGATACATTATTTAAAGAGCCTAATCCAGCACCTATAAAATATAAATTATTTATTGATGGGTTGATAGAAAGCTATGAAACAAGAAAACCCATAATG
>NZ_CP115913.1:270000-275000 GCF_027938815.1 Oceanirhabdus sp. W0125-5 | reverse complement strand
GCAAATTGACCCCGTAACTTCGGGAGAAGGGGTGCCTACGAGAGTAGGCCGCAGTGAATAGGCCCAAACAACTGTTTACCAAAAACACAGGTCTCTGCTAAATCGTAAGATGATGTATAGGGGCTGACGCCTGCCCGGTGCTGGAAGGTTAAGGGGATCACTTAGCGTAAGCGAAGGTGTGAACTTAAGCCCCAGTAAACGGCGGCCGTAACTATAACGGTCCTAAGGTAGCGAAATTCCTTGTCGGGTAAGTTCCGACCCGCACGAATGGCGTAATGATTTGGGCACTGTCTCAACAGTAAATCCGGTGAAATTGTAGTACCAGTGAAGATGCTGGTTACCCGCGGTTGGACGGAAAGACCCCGTAGAGCTTTACTGTAGCTTAGCATTGAATTTCGGTATTGTCTGTACAGGATAGGTGGGAGACTAGGAAACTGGGGCGTTAGCTTCAGTGGAGTCGTCCTTGGGATACCACCCTGGCAGTACTGGAATTCTAACGAGTGGCCATGAATCTGGTCATCGGACATTGCTAGGTGGGCAGTTTGACTGGGGCGGTCGCCTCCTAAAAAGTAACGGAGGCGCTCAAAGGTTCCCTCAGCGCGGTCGGAAATCGCGCGAAGAGTGCAAAGGCAGAAGGGAGCCTGACTGCGACACCTACAAGTGGAGCAGGGACGAAAGTCGGACTTAGTGATCCGGTGGTACCTCGTGGGAGGGCCATCGCTCAACGGATAAAAGCTACCTCGGGGATAACAGGCTTATCTCCCCCAAGAGTCCACATCGACGGGGAGGTTTGGCACCTCGATGTCGGCTCGTCGCATCCTGGGGCTGTAGCTGGTCCCAAGGGTTGGGCTGTTCGCCCATTAAAGCGGCACGCGAGCTGGGTTCAGAACGTCGTGAGACAGTTCGGTCCCTATCCGCCGCGGGCGTAGGAAATTTGAGAGGAGCTGTCCTTAGTACGAGAGGACCGGGATGGACTGACCTCTGGTGTACCAGTTGTCGCGTCAGCGGCACCGCTGGGTAGCTATGTCGGGAAGGGATAAACGCTGAAGGCATCTAAGCGTGAAGCCCACCTCAAGATTAGATTTCCCTGCCTAGTGCAATAAGATCCCTTGAAGAACACAAGGTTGATAGGCTGGAGGTGTAAGTGTGGTAACACATGTAGCTGACCAGTACTAATAGATCGAAGACTTAATCTTAACTTACTTTGTGCAATTTTGAAGGAACATCCTTCAAACAAAATGATATCTGGTAATAATGGCGTGAAGGTTACACACCTTCCCATTCCGAACAGGATTGTTAAGCTTCACAGCGCTGATGGTACTGCACTGGAGACGGTGTGGGAGAGTAAGACGTTGCCAGGTAATATGATCCACTAGCTCAGTCGGTAGAGCACATGACTTTTAATCATGGTGTCCAGGGTTCGATTCCCTGGTGGATCACCACAAACACTTGCTAATTTTTTAGTAAGTGTTTTTTTTATATTCAAATTCAATACTCCATCAAATTCTCTATTATATAAATATATTTTTCACTTTAAGTTAATATGTTGGGGTTGTATATCCATGATTCTATAATCACTAAAATATTTAATATAAACAAAATATAGCCTTATTTTAAAATAGCTTCTTTTAATAATCAAAATAATAAATACTCGGATTATTAAGAGAAGTTATTTAGCTAATAGATTATATCCACAAACAATTCTATATATAACCAGTTGTCGATGAAAAGACTTTACCCAAATAAAGTAAATGCAAGTATTAATTAAATAACTTGCAAAAAATAAAAAAGTAATGTAAAATAGATTTTAAGGGTTCACGAATATATAGGAATCTACATTTTGGTATTTAAAACTTATTGCGTAATTGAAATTTCAAACCTTCATTTTCCAGAAAAACAATACTTTCCAGAATAGTATTGCTTTCCATTAATAATTCATAAAAAGTTATTCAACAATATTTCGTACAATTAAATACTTCAAACAATATATATATAAATTCAATTTGAGTACTATAACTATTTTATTGGACAAGTTATTATTATTAAATTTAAAAGGGGGACGATTAATGAAAAAAAGTAATTTAACATTAAAAATATTATTGGCTATGTTTTTTGGATTAGTATTAGGTGGTATTTTATATAATTTTAATGAAACAAGCTTTGTAGATAAGGTTATTGTAAATGGAGTATTGGATTTATTGGGTGGAATCTTTATAAATTCAATTAAAATGATGGTAGTTCCGTTGGTTTTTGTGTCTTTAGTATGTGGTTCTGCTGCTATTGGAGACATAAAAAAATTAGGAAGAGTAGGAGGCAAAACAGTACTTTTTTATATAACAACAACCGCAATAGCTATAAGTATTGCCTTTGGATTAGCATCAATAACAAATCCAGGTAAAGGGTTGATTCTTGAGAATTTAGCTAAAGCAGAATATAAAGTAGGGACTGCTGATTCATTCTTTAATATACTTAAAAATATAGTTTCAACTAATCCTATTAAATCATTAGCAGAAGGTAACATGCTTCAGATTATTGTATTTGCTATATTAGTCGGAATAGGAATAAGTGTATTAGGCAGTAAAGTTGAAAAGGTTAAGAATTTATTTGAGGAATTAAATGTTCTTGTTTTGAAGCTTGTAGAGATAATTATGTTATTTGCACCAATAGGCGTTTTTGCTCTTATTACTAAGACATTTGCAACGTTAGGGTATGGTGCAATGTTTAATTTAGGTAAGTATATGTTAACAGTAGTATTCGCACTGATAATTCATTTTACTGTTACCTATTTAGGTATGTTAACGGTTTTAGGTAGGTTAAATCCATTTAAATTCATGAGAAAATTTATGAAAGTAATCACTGTTGCTTTTTCTACAGCAAGTAGTAATGCGACAATACCGGTTACATTAGAAACCGTTCAAGATGATTTAGGAGTGTCTAAAGGTATTTCATCCTTTACTATACCGTTAGGGGCAACAATAAATATGGATGGCACAGCAATAATGCAAGGAGTTGCAACTGTATTTATAGCTCAGATATATAATATTCCATTAGATCTAGGAGACTTTGTTACAGTTGTTATGACGGCTACTTTGGCATCAATAGGGACTGCTGGGGTTCCTGGAGTGGGCTTAATAATGTTATCCATGGTATTAACACAAATTGGAGTGCCTGTTGAGGGAATTGCACTTATTATAGGTATAGATAGAATACTTGATATGTGCAGGACTGCTATAAATGTTACAGGAGATGCTGTATGTACAACTATTATAGCTAAAACAGAAGGTGAATTTGATAACGAGGTATTTGAAAATGAAGTTAGTAAGATAAGTCAAATAGCTTAATAAATAGGACAATATTTTAACGTAACTAAGTTAAAGAAACCACGCAGTAGTAATTATGTGCGTGGTTTTTATTATTAAGCTATGTTTTAAAATAATGTTGAAACGGTATAGTATCTCGCAAATACGGCTATAATATTAATGTAATGGAAAATAAGGAGGGTTTATTATGGCTAGAATGAGATACATATTAGAAAGTGTAAAAGAGCTTAATATTGAAGAAAAGGAAATATTGTTATCTTATCTAGAAGAATCTATTTTATTAGGTTCATTCGGCACTAAACTTTCTGAAGATGTAAGAGAGTCTAGGTTTTCAAAAGGAAAAGTCTGCCCTCATTGTAAAACTAGTGACATATCTAGAAATGGGAAATATAACGGTAAACAGCGTTACATTTGCAAGACATGTAGGAAATCATTTAATGATTTCACTAAATCTCCTGTGTCATATAGTAAAAAAGATTTATCTAAATGGATTCAATATGCAAAATTAATGATAAACGGAGCTACCATAAGAAAATGTGCTGAAATTTTAGATATAAATATTGCTACAAGTTTTTTCTGGAGACATAAGATTTTAGAAGGAATTAAGAAGTTTTTAGGTGTTGGTCATGTTGATGGTGTTGTTGAAAGTGATGAGACATTTGTGCTTGAATCTTATAAAGGGAATCACTCTAAATCAAAACATTTTAAAATGCCTAGAAAAGCTTATAGAAGAGGCGGTAGAGCTTCAAAGAGAGGTATCTCTAATGAACAGATATGTATAAGTTGTTCTATAGATAGAGGTGGCAATATTATAAGTGAAGTTATATGCAGAGGTAGGGTTAAATCAGATGACCTTAAAAAGCTATATGATAATAGAATACAAAAGGATTCTATATTTTGTACAGATTCTCATAAAAGCTATATAAGATTTGCAGCGGATTTAAATTTAAATCATATTAGAATTAAACGTGGAAGAAGAAAAGAAGGTATATATCACATACAACATATAAATTCATATCATAGCAGACTAAAGGAATGGATGTATAAATTTCATGGTGTGGCGACTAAATACCTGTGTAATTATCTTAGTTGGTTTCGATGGCTAGAGTACTTTAAAAATGACAAAGAGCCTATTAAATACAAAAATCTAATTACACAATCATTATCCGCTTATTCTAAAATTAGAGTAATTGATTTTAAAGATATAAGAGTAACTGTATAACTTCAAAACTAAAGCTACCTCAAAAGAAATAGCTTTAGCTCTTAAAATAAGAATTATATGTATTATATTAAACCATCTTTTAAATCATAAATAAATTCTTTTGCAAATTTTTGTTGTTGGGAATAAATATCCTGTGCTTCTGGTAAGTAGCAAACTCCTTTACCTAATATGTTATCTTCCACATATTTAATAGTTTGCTCTAGTGTTTGTCCTCTAACAGACCCAGTTATTAATGATTTCACAATTAGATATGTTTTTCCGCCTTCAATCATATGAGCATCGTGAAGGATTTTACCTTCCAATGTCATTGCTTCTTCATCTTTCTGTGATTCCCATGCAACAGTAATAATTTTTTTTACCATATCTGTTGAAATTTCTTGCGTTTTTAGCCAGTCAATTATCATTTGTTCACTATTATAAATAAACCCATGAAAATATGCAGAATATGTTAAAATATC
>NZ_CP115913.1:262500-265000 GCF_027938815.1 Oceanirhabdus sp. W0125-5 | reverse complement strand
ATCCTGGGGCTGTAGCTGGTCCCAAGGGTTGGGCTGTTCGCCCATTAAAGCGGCACGCGAGCTGGGTTCAGAACGTCGTGAGACAGTTCGGTCCCTATCCGCCGCGGGCGTAGGAAATTTGAGAGGAGCTGTCCTTAGTACGAGAGGACCGGGATGGACTGACCTCTGGTGTACCAGTTGTCGCGTCAGCGGCACCGCTGGGTAGCTATGTCGGGAAGGGATAAACGCTGAAGGCATCTAAGCGTGAAGCCCACCTCAAGATTAGATTTCCCTGCCTAGTGCAATAAGATCCCTTGAAGAACACAAGGTTGATAGGCTGGAGGTGTAAGTGTGGTAACACATGTAGCTGACCAGTACTAATAGATCGAAGACTTAATCTTAACTTACTTTGTGCAATTTTGAAGGAACATCCTTCAACTGAATAGATATCTGGTAACTATGGCATAGAGGTTACACACCTTCCCATTCCGAACAGGATTGTTAAGTTCTATTGCGCTGATGGTACTGCACTGGAGACGGTGTGGGAGAGTAAGACGTTGCCAGGTTTATTTTATTTTATTTTATTTTAATATATTTGATCCACTAGCTCAGTCGGTAGAGCACATGACTTTTAATCATGGTGTCCAGGGTTCGATTCCCTGGTGGATCACCAAAAGACACTCATAATTGTGGGTGTCTTTATTTTTATAGAATTATAAAAATTTGTGATTTGGTTTTACATTACATAAATTCAAGCTAAACTAATAATCTATACATATGAAAAGCAGTTAATTAAATATTAATTAACTGTAATTTACCTATCATTTCTTTAAACTCTATTGCTGAAGAATCTATTATAGCTTTAATTTTATTAATCTTAGTTTCTTCTACATCTTTTAAATACACTACTACTCTATTCTCTTTCTGATTTAATTCTATAACAGCTATATCTAATTCCGTCATTTTATCGTTCAAAAGTTCTATAATTTCTTCAAGATAGTTTAGTGAAAACTTAACATAGTTAATATTTATTGCATCCCTTATTGAATCTTTAATTTCTGTAATATCTGCCCCTTTAACAAAATTTAAGTTAGATTTACCTTCATCATCAATGTAGTATCCTGCAAAGATATCAATATATTCATTTTTCAATTTATCCAATAATTTATGATCTTTTAAAACTTCATCATAATATTGAACAGGTTTGATTTCAGATATAGCTTGTCTATTATGCAAAACTGTAAAATATGAAAGAATAATAAGCAGAGTAACGCAAATTATAGGCAGTATTTTTTTTGGAGACATAGCATCCCTTCCTTAAAAATGTAATTTATTCCTATATATTCTATCATACTATATAAATAATATGTTAATTTTAGTAAAATAAACATGGTGAGTAAATATTGGGATAGCAGTTATTGTCTATAATAAAACTAAAGAGTTTGCAATGGGTACATTAAAAGGTGTAGATGAAAATAATAATTTGATTATACGGTTAGCATAGTGTAAATATCAAAAACTATATTTTTGTATAAATTTTTTTATGAACATTTATATAAGTCAAGCGTTTAAAGAATATGAGGGGGGATTTGTATGAAAAAAACTAAAATTATTTTTATCATTACTACAATATTTTTATCAATTATTTTAGGGGGATGTAGTATTTCAAAAAATCAAGCTAATGATCAAAGTAATGTAATTAATAGTGAAAGTAAATTCATTGGAAACATTAATGATGCAATACTTGATGGTAATTTAATCATTGTTATGCCTAGTAATGAGAAGCGTTTAATTAAAGAAATAGAAGGATATGTTGCTAGTATTAAATATATGCTTGAAAAAAACTTAAATATGAACATTGATGTTATTACAGACGAACAAGCTTTAAATAAGGATTTAAGCGAATATAATGTTATTGTTTATGGAACTATGGAAGGAAATTTACTCCTTTCTAAATACAAAGATAATTTTCAATTTAAAATTGAACAAGAAAAAATTAAGATAGATGGAAATGAGTATATGGGCAATGCATATAGATTTATTACTGCAGTACAAAATCCTCAGAATAATGACAAAGCCTTAATTATATATACAGCGCAGAAGGAATCTGATATTGTAGATATAAATAACACAAATCATGGTATGAGTGCATATCATTTATTTGTAGGAGAAGAAGTGGTGGCTAGTGGATATTATGAAGATAATGTAAGATCACAAACAAGATGGACTAAGGCTATAGAGTATTTAGAAAAAGAACTTCCTAAAAGACACAAAAATTTATTTTTCAGTTTATCAAAGGAAAAGTTTCATGAGGATATAGATAATCTTAAGCGGTTAATAAATACCTTAAGTGATGAAGAAATAACTATGGAGTTATCTAAAATAATAGCTTCTGTAGGAGATGGACATACTACATTAAAATTTGATGTGAAAAGTATGGTTCCTGTAAAATTATTTTGGTTTAAAGAAGGTATATTTATAACAGATACTGTTCAAGAATACAAAGATGCTTTAAATCATA
>NZ_CP115913.1:0-257500 GCF_027938815.1 Oceanirhabdus sp. W0125-5 | reverse complement strand
CTGACGCCTGCCCGGTGCTGGAAGGTTAAGGGGATCACTTAGCGTAAGCGAAGGTGTGAACTTAAGCCCCAGTAAACGGCGGCCGTAACTATAACGGTCCTAAGGTAGCGAAATTCCTTGTCGGGTAAGTTCCGACCCGCACGAATGGCGTAATGATTTGGGCACTGTCTCAACAGTAAATCCGGTGAAATTGTAGTACCAGTGAAGATGCTGGTTACCCGCGGTTGGACGGAAAGACCCCGTAGAGCTTTACTGTAGCTTAGCATTGAATTTCGGTATTGTCTGTACAGGATAGGTGGGAGACTAGGAAACTGGGGCGTTAGCTTCAGTGGAGTCGTCCTTGGGATACCACCCTGGCAGTACTGGAATTCTAACGAGTGGCCATGAATCTGGTCATCGGACATTGCTAGGTGGGCAGTTTGACTGGGGCGGTCGCCTCCTAAAAAGTAACGGAGGCGCTCAAAGGTTCCCTCAGCGCGGTCGGAAATCGCGCGAAGAGTGCAAAGGCAGAAGGGAGCCTGACTGCGACACCTACAAGTGGAGCAGGGACGAAAGTCGGACTTAGTGATCCGGTGGTACCTCGTGGGAGGGCCATCGCTCAACGGATAAAAGCTACCTCGGGGATAACAGGCTTATCTCCCCCAAGAGTCCACATCGACGGGGAGGTTTGGCACCTCGATGTCGGCTCGTCGCATCCTGGGGCTGTAGCTGGTCCCAAGGGTTGGGCTGTTCGCCCATTAAAGCGGCACGCGAGCTGGGTTCAGAACGTCGTGAGACAGTTCGGTCCCTATCCGCCGCGGGCGTAGGAAATTTGAGAGGAGCTGTCCTTAGTACGAGAGGACCGGGATGGACTGACCTCTGGTGTACCAGTTGTCGCGTCAGCGGCACCGCTGGGTAGCTATGTCGGGAAGGGATAAACGCTGAAGGCATCTAAGCGTGAAGCCCACCTCAAGATTAGATTTCCCTGCCTAGTGCAATAAGATCCCTTGAAGAACACAAGGTTGATAGGCTGGAGGTGTAAGTGTGGTAACACATGTAGCTGACCAGTACTAATAGATCGAAGACTTAATCTTAACTTACTTTGTGCAATTTTGAAGGAACATCCTTCAAACAAAATGATATCTGGTAATAATGGCGTGAAGGTTACACACCTTCCCATTCCGAACAGGATTGTTAAGCTTCACAGCGCTGATGGTACTGCACTGGAGACGGTGTGGGAGAGTAAGACGTTGCCAGGTAATATTCCGCGATAGCTCAACGGTGGAGCACTCGGCTGTTAACCGATAGGTTGGAGGTTCGAATCCTCTTCGCGGAGCCATTTATGTGGCTGGATAGCTCAGTCGGTAGAGCAGAGGACTGAAAATCCTCGTGTCCCTGGTTCGATTCCTGGTCTAGCCACCATTTTTTATTTTAAAGTTTATATGGCGCCATGGCCAAGTGGTAAGGCAGAGGCCTGCAAAGCCTTTATCCCCGGTTCAAATCCGGGTGGCGCCTCCAACAAACTCATTACATTACGTAATGAGTTTTTTTTACTTAAGAAATTAATCAGTGTTTAATTTAAAAACCCACTTACGCTATATTGTAAGTGGGTTTTATTAAAATAATTTCTTTTTATACATATATATTATAGATCCTAAACTTAAGATAATTGCTATTCCTGTAACTTTCCAAAATCCAAAGGGGTCTCCACCGGAATCTATACCAAAAGGTATTCCACCAACATTCATTCCCCATAGACCTGATATGATTGTGGGAATAGTAAACACAATTGTTATTGTTGTTAAGAATTTCATTACAATATTAAGGTTATTGGAAATTACAGCTGCAGATACATCCATGGTACCTCTAAGAATATCGGCATATATATTTGTCATCTCAATTGCCTGTTTATTTTCTATGATAACATCTTCTAAAAGATCTTTATCTTCATCATAACGTTGTAATAACTCAAGCTTAAGCATTTTTTCAAGTGTTACTTCATTAGATTTAAGAGAAGTTGAGAAATAGATTAATGAGTTTCTAAGTGATAGAAGCTGCATGAATTGTCTATTACTCATAGCTTTTTGAAGTTTTCTTTGAATCATTAAGCTTTTCTTATCTATTTGTCTAAGGCTTGTTAGATATGAACTTGCTACTCTATATAAAATTTGGAGTATAAATCTTGAACGTTTATAAGTATAGAAATCCTTAACTCTATTCTTGATAAAATCTTGAAGTAATCTACTGTTTTTTAAACATACAGTTACTATGTTCTTTTCTGTATAAATAATTGCCAGAGGATAGGTATCATATGTTAAGGAATTCTCTTCTTTTTCACTGAAAGGTATGTCTACTACTACCAATAAATTATCATCTTCTAACTCAATACGGGATGATTCCTCATCATCTAGAGCCGCATTTAAGAAATCTAAAGGTAAATCAAGTTTTTTAGATAGAAGATGGATTTCATGATCAGTTGGGGAAACAACATTAACCCAAGAACCAGGTTCAATCTCATCTATTTTATTTAAGTTTACATTATCATTTATATTAAAAGTTTTATAAATGGAAATCATTGTGAATCACCACTCTTTATTAAATTATTTTAAAATATTGAATCTACTTAAATTATTGTTATAATACAATAATTTAATTATATTACATACATGTGTTTATTCCAACATTAAATGTTGATTTATAAGAAGTGGATAATTATTATATTGATTATCTGGGGTGATTATAATAAATTTACTCCACAAAGAATTTCAAGCATCTTTATAAATTTATAAAGATGCTTGAAATTCTAATGATATGTGAGTCTATTAAAAAATTCATTTGTTATTTCTTGAAGTAGATCATTTCTTTCAAACAGATCAATGATTGTTGCAGTAGTAGCTTCTATTCCTTTTAGTATTTGCTGTTCTCCATATTCACTAACAGATGCATCACCAAATTCTTTTGATGGGAAAGCAGTTGGATTTTTTTCTTCACATAAAGATATATGAGGAACAACACATGGGGTTGTATGGCTTAAAGCACCTATACTTACTCCTTGAGCTTCATACAGAGATTCTTCAAAATTAATGATTCCTTTCTCTTTAAGATTACTTTCAAATAATCTATTTAGCTTATGAACAGATACTAATTCCTTACAAGGTGTTTCATGAATATCTACTTCACTGTCCAAATTGAGAAAGTCACCAACAGATTTAGAATAATTTCTTATCTTCTTCTCTACATCATAACATTGAGAGGAAAACTTTGTTCTAATATATAAATGACCTTCTGAACAAGCAGGAAAACTATATGGATTTTTTTCGCCTTTCAAACTTACAATATTTATATCACACCGACTACATAGATTTTTTATTAGATGATTTAATGAATTACAAGTAATATTTAAAGCATCCATTGTAATTGTATTAGCATAACCATCAATAGCTTTCTCTGAAGAGAAATTAAGCTTAAGAGGAGTAATACAAGCAGAGGCTACATTAATAACATTTTTAATATAAGCTTTTGGAGAAATTATTATATCCATATCCTCAAAGCAGCCTTGATTGGCCATAGTTAACTCAGCTCCTGTGATATCATTACCTGGACAACCAATAACATAAATTGTTCCACTAGGTATTTCAGATATAATTTTACTAAGACCTATAGCAGAACCGATAGACATAGTTGTAGAGGCATTAACGCCAGTAAAATGAGCATCATTATCTGATACTGAATATTTACATATGAGGCATATTTTTGGATGACCATTTCCTAATTCAGCACAGAATGAAGTGGGGATTGAACAATAATTTTTTTGAACTTTATAATTGAAATTTTCAAGAGTCTTTGTTAGAAAATCTAAACATTTGTTTTCTTCATAACTTTTTTCAGGATTGTTATAGATAAATTTATTAACATCAAAAATATCTCTTCTTACCGTACTTAAGAAAGAAACTACCTTTTGTTTCATGATTATCACTCCCTCAATATATAAGTCATAGTGTAATGGTTTTTACATGGATAGTAATTTGATAGTTATTTTTATAAGTCCAAATCATCACTAATTAGTATTCCCGTGATATAAGTTTATATTTTTAATTTATTATGGAATAATTTGACAATAAAATCATAAATTTAAGTGTATATATATAAATGGAGGTGCTCAAGATTTTAAAATATAAAAAAATGATTATGATTTTTTTCCTTGTTAGTGTTATTTTTTCACATTATGAGAGAATCTATGCATTTGAACTTACCAAAGACAAAGAAAAGAAACCTATAATATTAACTACTTCAATGGATATATTATTTTCTACTAATATTAATAGTGAATGTGAAAATAAAGATATAATATTTAGATATATTTATGATGAAGAACAGATAAAAGAAATTGAGAGCATCATAATGGAAAATGATATAGATAAAATAATATATATTACTACTGATGATGATAGTAACAAAACTTTTATTGAAATGATAACTAAAAGCATTAGCAATCAAATTACAGTTGAGATATTTAAGGTTTTTAACTATGACGCTATAGGTGAATTACTTAGCAGATATACTAATAAAGAAAAAGAACGAGAGAATGAAATAAGTATTAATGTTATTAATAGAGATGAGGCATCTAGATACTATATTTACAAAGAAGCAAACACGGCCAATGGAAATATAGGATTTATATATGGTAATCTTTCCGAGGTTAAAATTTTAGGAAAAGAAAAAGAATTTTATAAAGTACAAGCTATAAGGTATTCAGATAAAAAAGATGTTATTGGCTATATTCCAATAAAGGATATAAAAACTAGACAGCTTAACTCAAAATATAATGTTATTGTTAGTATTGAAGACCAAGTAATAAGTGTTTTCTATGAAAATGAACTCATAAGAGAAATAATCTGTTCCAGTGGAAAAAAATGGTACGAAACACCTAAAGGAAGATTTATAATAGGCAGACGAGGGCATAGCTTTGGATCAAGTACTTATACTTGTTATAATTGGGTTAGATTTAATAATAATTATCTTTTCCATAGTGTTTTATATAATAAAAATGGAACTGTGAATGAATATGAATACAAAAAATTAGGAACACCAGCATCTCATGGATGTATAAGAATGCCGCTTGATGATTCTAAATGGTTCTATGATAATATTCCTGAGGAAACATTAGTTACTATAAAATAATTCTAAGAAATTTAAAAAAAATTAGGTGGACAAAATAAGATGGACAAGAATTCTGAATAGAATATAATATAGCATTAACTCTGTTGGAGGACTTATGAGAAATTGCAAATGTATAGTGTGCGGAAGAACCCTAAAAGATGGTATAATATTAGAAGGAAAATTAATATGTTCGAGATGTGAGAAAAGAATGCTTATAGAGAATAATTATACGGATATATACAAACTGATAAAGAATAGAATAAAAAAACATATAGTTCCTAATATGAAATACTATTGATAAGAATGAGGTGTTCAAATGACTAGGGTACCAATAGCTGAACGTATACAAGAGTATATAAATAAAAAGTGTATATATTTTTGTATGCCAGGACATAAAATGGGAAGAGGATTTAATCGAGATGAAATAGGAAAAGGTATTCTAAAAAATATAATTACTGGAGATTTAACAGAGGTTGATGGTTTAGATAATCTTCATAAGCCTGAAGAGGTTTTAAGAGAAGAATTAGAGTTATTAAGGAAAATTTATAGTACCGAAAAATCTTATTTTCTTGTGAATGGAAGTACAAGTGGTAATATGATAATGATTTTTTCGGCTTTTGAAGAAAATGACAAAATTATTGTGGAAAGAAACTGCCATAAATCTATTATGAATGGGATTATTTTAAGAAAATTAAAGCCAGTATATGTAGACCCATATAATTATGATAAATATGACACTCCTCTTGTACCACAAGAGGAGTTAATTATTGAGATGATGGAAAAGAATGAAGATGCGAAGGGAATTATTCTTACATATCCTAATTATTTTGGTATATGCTTTGATCTTGAAAAAATCATAATAAAAGCTAAAGAGCTAAATATGATGGTTATAATTGATAGTGCTCATGGAGCACATTTTGGTTTTAATGCAAGACTACCTAAGTCAGCAGTAGAGCTAGGTGCTGATGTTGTTGTTGTTTCAGCGCATAAGACATTACCTAGTTTGACGCAAACTGCGTATCTTCATGTAAATAATTTAGAATTGGTAGAAAAGGTTGATAGATATTTTAGTATGTTTTCAAGCACAAGTCCTTCATATTTATTTATGCAAAGTATGGCATATAGTAGATATTATCTTGAGAAATATGCAGAGAAGGATTATCATTATCTTATAGATGTATGCGAGTATTATAAACAAAAGATTAATGACTTAAATAAGTTTAAAGTTTTTAATGAAAATAGAAGCTATATTAATATAGATAGAACAAGGTATACGATAATAGTTCCTATAGGATATAGTGGTAAAAAATTATATGATTATCTTCTTTATAATAATATTCAACCTGAAATGAGTAATCACAGATGTGTAGTTTTGATATTATCATATTTCAATACAAAGGAAGAGTTTGAGAAACTCTATGAAGTACTTAGGAACTGTAATATGGAAAATATCAAAGATGATAGTTACTCTTTTAAAATGCAGGAGATAAAACCTATAGTCAAATTTTTACCTCATGAGGCAATTAACATGAAAAAGGTTAGTATGAATGTTGTTGAGTGTGAAGGGGAAATATGTGGAGAAGAAATTATACCATACCCACCAGGAATTCCATTACTTAATCCTGGAGAGTTGATTACAAAAGAAGCTATTGAATATATACAATTCTGTCTAAAAAATAATATTCAAATATTTGGAGTAGATAGGGATAAAATACTTATATTAGAAAATAATTAAGAAGAGGTGCATTATGAGAGGATTATTTATAACTTTAGAGGGTGGCGAAGGTTGCGGAAAGACTACTCAGATAGAATTATTAAATCAGTATTTTAAAAATAAGAAGATAAACTTTATAAACACAAGAGAACCTGGTGGAATAGATATATCGGAACAGATAAGAGAAGTAATATTAAATAAAGACAATACTGCTATGGATTCTGTTACTGAAGCTATGTTATATGCTGCTTCAAGAAGACAACATATGATTGAAAGGGTTATACCGGCTTTAGAAAGCGGAGTCACAGTATTATGTGATAGATTTGTAGATGCGTCATTAGTATATCAAGGATACTCTAGAGGGATAGGTATAGATCAAGTCATGAAGATAAATGAAGCTGCAATTGAAGGATATATGCCGGACTTAACCATTTATTTAGATATCGAACCAACTTTAGGTCTTGAGCGAATTCACTCAAATGAAAATAGAGAAATAAATAGGTTAGATCTTGAAGGAATAGGATTTCATGAAAAAGTTAGAGAAGGATATATGCTAATCGCAAAGAAGTATCCAGAGAGAATAAAAACTGTGGATGCATCAGGATGTATTGAAGATGTACATAAAAAAATAGTAGAAGTTATTGAAGATTCTTTGAAGAATTATGAAAATAAGGTTCAAGAATAAAATAAATTTTTCAGCAAATAGATTAAGGTTTTAAGTATAAATAAACTTATATATATTCAAAACATATTGAAACCTTGTGATTTTGAGATATGCATAAATTAAGTTATACTATAAAAACCTTATATATGATAAAATATAATTAAAATAAGAATTAGGAGGATACTATGAAGCTTGTAATTGCAATTATTCAAGATGAAGATGCTAATATTCTAACTGACAGATTAACCGAAGAAAAATATGGTGTAACTAAACTTGCAACTACTGGAGGGTTTTTAAAATCAGGCAATACTACGCTTATAATAGGAGTTGCTAAAGAGAAGGTTAATGATGTTATTGATATTATAAAGGATGAGTGCAGTACAAGGAAACAGATAGTAACTTCACCGACACCTACATTAGGCACTACAGGCGTTTTTGTTCCTTATCCAATAGAAGTTACTGTTGGAGGAGCTACGATATTTGTTGTAGATGTAGATCAGTTTCTTAAATTTTAATGAGGTATAGATATGATTCTGAAGGATATTATTGGACATAAAATGAATATACACAATATGGCTAATGCAATAAAAGAGGGAAAATTTGCTCATGCTCATCTAATAGTTGGAGAAGATGGAATTGGAAAAAGTGTTATAGCAAAGGGTATAGCGCTTGAAATTCTAGGATTAAAAAGAGAGAGAGAACATATAGATATACTCCAATGGAGAATTGGAAAGAATAAAAAATCAATAGGTGTTAATGAAATTAGAGAGTTGATTAAAGAGGTTAATAAACGACCATTTGAAGGTGACAAGAAAGTTATAATAGTACATGATGGTAATAACCTTACACCTCAAGCTCAAAATGCCTTCTTAAAAACTATTGAGGAACCACCTAAAGGAGTTTTTATTATTGTTCTTAGTGATAATCTTGAAAGTATATTGGGTACTATACAATCTAGATGTCAAATTCATAAGCTAAGAAAACTCGCTAATAATGACATGGAAAAATTTATTCACAGAGAACACAGTAATATTTCAGAAGATTTATTGCAGATGGTTTTGAGTTTTTCAGAAGGAATTCCAGGAAGGGCTGAAAGATTTCTTGAAGATGAAATATTTAAGGAACTTAGAGTTTTTTCTATTGAATTCTTTAAATCTAAAGTTGATAATAAATTATTTGAATGTACTTCAAAACTATTATCATATAAAGCAGATTGGGATGATTTATATAGTTGTTTAGTTAACTTAATAAGAGATATGATTATAATAAAAGAATGTTATGATGAAAGTATGATTTTAAATAAAGATTATCTAGAGGATATAAAGTCAATATCAGATGACTATTCATATAAATCATTAATAAATATGCTTAAAAGTATAAATAAAACAAATGAAAATATAGTAAAGAACTTAAATTTTAATATAGCTATTGAAGTAATGCTACTAGAGTTACAGGAGGTGTAATATGGTAAAAGTAACAGGGGTTAGATTTAAAAAAGCTGGGAAAATATATTACTTTGATCCAGCGGATTTAGATATAAAGAAGAATGATGATGTTATAGTTGAAACAGCTAGAGGTATAGAGTATGGAAAAGCTGTTATAGGTATAAAAGAAATAAATGAAGAGGAGATAGTATCTCCACTTAAGAATGTTATAAGGATAGCAACAGAGGAAGATAGAGAAAAGCATAAGATAAATAAAGAGAAGGAAAAAGAAGCTTTTGACATATTTATAGATAAAATAGAAAAACATAGTTTGATAATGAAGCTTATTGATGTAGAATACACATTTGATAATAATAAAATAATATTCTATTTTACAGCTGATGGAAGAGTCGACTTTAGAGAACTTGTAAAAGATCTAGCATCAGTATTTAGAACACGTATTGAACTGAGACAGATTGGTGTAAGAGATGAGGCAAAGATGATTAGTGGATTAGGACCTTGTGGAAGACCATTATGTTGTTCAACATTTTTGGGAGAATTTGTTCCTGTATCTATAAAAATGGCTAAGGAACAAAACTTATCCTTAAATCCTTCAAAAATTTCAGGAATATGTGGAAGATTAATGTGTTGTTTAACTTATGAGCAAGAATCTTATGAAGATGTAAGAGATAGAATGCCAAAAGTTGATTCTATCGTTATGACTCCATTTGGAAAAGGAACAGTTGTAGAAAATAATCTTCTTAGAGAAACTCTTAAAGTAAAGATTACTATTACTGAGAATGAAGAAATAAAGTTAGTAAATCTTAGTGATGTTGAACTTATAAGCGGACATTTTGAAGCTGATAAAGAGTATGAAGAAGATATAAAAAGAGAATTAAAAAGCAATGAAGATAGAGAAGCTCTAGAGGAATTGTTTAAAGAGAATTAGGAGGAAAAAACAAATGAAAGAAGTAATCAGTATTTGTGGTATGAAATCTTCTAAGGATGTAAACAAAGTAAAACAAGCAATTTCATTCAATGATGGTGTTTTAGCATGTAAGATTGAAAGAAAAGAAGGAAAAGCTGAGATTGTATTTAATCAATATACTAATATAGACGAGATAATTGCATCTATAGAAGAAATGGGCTTTACTGTGATTTAAACTTAAATTTAAAATTCATTTATTAAAGGGTATGAGAAATCATACTCTTTTTTATTTGATTAAAGTTAAAAGCTTAGAATATAAGTAGCATATTTGCAAATAATAAAATTATAAAATCTATTCAAGGAAGGAGAAATCTAAAAATGAAAAAGGTTGCTGTACAAAAAGGGCTGGGACCTATAAAAAATCATTTAGAAAATGAAGGATTTAAAGTTAAAGAATTTGATAATAGAAAAAAATCAGCTAAAAACTATCTCAATAAATTTGATGCAGTTGTCATAACTGGAGAAAGTAAAGATTTTATGGGTATAGAAACTACTTTGACAAATGCGTCTGTGATTAATGCAGATGGTATGTCAGCAGAAGATGTTAAAAATGAATTAGATAAACAAATGACTTAAAAAATAATAATACTATATAAAATAAAAGAGAACCTTAGGTTCTCTTTTATTTTGGAAAACATTAAAAAAAATAAGAAAAGTATGCTTTATATGTATAAATTAAGTCTATGTGGGAATTATTAAACATAGGAAGGAGCGATAAAAATGAAATATAAAAATCAACTAATAATTGGTGGTTCAATTTTAGTAGTAATTTTAGCTGTATTTATAGGTACTAGATTAATAGGGAATGTATCTCAGGAAGATAGTACTTTAGGTAATGGTATGATAAACAACGAGATAAGTGATATTGCTGATGACGGGATAATAGATGATGAAAAAGTAGATCAGGATAAAAATATCGAAAACACAAATAAAGATTCAAAAGAAAATACTAAAGATGAAAAAGATACTACATCAAAAATGGATGAAAAAGAAAATACTGATGAAACAAATAAAGATGTAGATGATAAAGAAAAAACAGATGACACAGATAAAGAATTAGATGAAAATAAAAGTGATGAAACAAACAAAAAAACTGATGATAACAAAGAACTTAATGAAGAAAAAACTAGTAAAAATGTAGATGAAGATGGAAATATTATAGATGAGACAAAAGATAGTGATAAAGAATTAAAGCAGAGCCAAGGAAAAAATGTTGTTTATGTATTTAAGAATAAATACATAGTTCAACCTAAAGAAACATTAAGTGATATTACTAAAAAATGCTTAATAGCTAATAAATTAGATGTTTCAAATAATATTTATTTTGAGCATGCTAAGAAGCTTATATCAAAAGTAAATAATATAGCAGATCCTAATTTAATAATCACTGGAAGTAAGATGATTATACCTACTAAGGCTAATTTTGAAAACTTATTGCCTGAAGGAGAAGCATATACAATTAAGACTGGAGATACTATTTACGATATAGTTGTATCTAAGATGTCTTGGTGTAAAGATTATCATAAAGCTATTGAAATGTTGATGAAACACAATAATATTACAGATGAAAATGCTATTAAAGCAGGAATAACTATATATATTCCTCAACAAGATGGAGAAGTATAAACTAAAAAAGAGCTGACCGAAAGGTCAGCTCTTTTCTTTTAGTCTAAGTTTTTTTGTGCTAATTCACTTATTTCAGACCATTTTTTCATTATATAATCATAGCCGTTTTCGGAATGAGGTATTAGACAATCACTACAATCCTTCACTCCATATTTTACTTTGAAATTACCACCACAATCTTTTCCAAGCGCATATAAAGGACAGTAGCAGAAGAGGCAGTTAAATTTGGACTCATCTTTTACTTTATGGCAAGGAAAGTATTCGCATGATTTATGACTAAAGAATTTGAAATTATTTTCCATATAATCACCTCAAGTATTATTATATCTCTATATAAAAAGCTTAATCAAGTTAATTTATTTTTCTTTTATTACCCCTTTTCTATATGCAGCAAGGAGCATTTTTAAGTCATCAATTTGACCATGGAGTTCTTTACCTTTGTCTGTATCTAAAATTCTTATTCGTTTGAAGTTCTTTTCAAGTACTATTGTTGTAGAAAGAATATCTTTCTCTTCGGAAATTGCTTTTTGTATAGATTCAAATGGTGCGTGTGATGCTAGCATTAAGCCTAAAGAATTATATATTAGTGTATAACCAGCAATTCCTGTTTCAGGTTGGTATGCTTTTGAGAAACCACCATCAATTACTAGGAGTTTACCATTGGCTTTTATTGGGCTTTCTCCCTTTTTTGTTTTAACAGGCACATGTCCATTTATAATATGAGATATGCTTGGATCAAGGCCAAACTCACTAAGAACCTTTTTACAAATATCTTCATTATTTCTAAGAGTAAAATAAGGATTCTTCTTTTCTATGTGTGATGCCTTGTCATCAATAAAATATCTTTCAAAAGTGGTCATCTTATCCTTACCAAATAGAGGTGAGTTTGGACCACACCATAAATACCATAACACATCTAGTGAAAACTCCTTATTTTCAGATTTTCCGAAGTAAGCTTCTCTAGCAAGTCTATCAAATAAATTAAGAAGTTTTTCACCATTAAAATGAGAGTCATTATAACATATTTCAGTGAAATCACCATTTTCATTCATAGGTATACAACCATGATATAAAAGGTTAGAATTGTATTTTAAATACATACTTCCATTTGAGTAAAGGAATCTAATATGTTTCTGTAGTTTTTCACTATTTTTAAAAGAGAATGTTAGCTTATCTAATAGATCACTCTCATCTGATGTAAGACTATAAGGTGATTTAGGATCTATTGTTGGAAAATCTTTATCATTCAAAGGGTATACCTTATCTTCAATGACAATAGTATTGTCTTTAAAATTAATCTTATCTAATAATAGACGATCATTCATTTTGAACTCAGGATGGTTCATTATGGTTTGACCTTCTAGTTTAAATTGAATTATGGATATGGCCTTATGCATTTTAGCTAATAGCTTTAAATCTTTCTCATTATAATGAGATTCATTAGCTATTTTAGGATGAAATGATGAACAAGGATCATCATTATAATGTTCCAGAGCAAAGGTTGCCAATGGAAGCATATTTATACCGTAACCTTCTTCTATAGTATCTAAGTTAGCGTATCTAGCAGATATACGTATAGCATTGGCCATACAAGCCTTATTACCCGCAGCAGCCCCCATCCAAATAATATCATGATTTCCCCATTGAATATCAACTGAGTGGTAGTCAATAAGCTCATCCATTATTATATGGGCTCCAGGACCTCTATCATAGATATCGCCAAGAATATGGAGGTTATCTACGGATAAGCGTTGTATTAGTTTGCAAAGGGCAATTATGAATTCTCTTGCTCTGTCGATGTTTATAATACTATCTATAATTTGATTATAATATTCTTGTTTATTCAAACCATTTTCATTTTCATGAAGTAATTCTTCAATTATATATCGAAAATCATTTGGAAGGGCTTTTCTAACCTTAGAACGTGTATATTTTGATGATACATTCCTACAAATTTCTATAAGCTTGTAGAGTGTAATCTTATACCAGTCATTCATATCAGGCTCAGTTTTTTTTACAATATCTATTTTCTGTTCTGGATAGTAAATCAAAGTTGCTAAACTTTTTTTCTCACATTCCATTAGGGAGTTACCAAATATATCTGATATTTTTCTCTTTATAACCCCGGAAGCATTTCTTAAAACATGAGTAAATGCTTCATACTCACCATGGATATCTGTCAAGAAATGTTCAGTTCCTTTAGGTAGGTTGCAAATTGCTTCAAGATTTATAATTTCAGTACAAGCAGCTGCAACAGAAGGATACTGCTTAGACAGCAATTCTAAATACTTGCTATTTTTTTCAAGAAAATCAACACTATAATTATTCATCATATTTTACCTCTAAGTTATATATTATTTAAAAAATAAAACATACTATATTTAAATAATTCAATATATATTATACTATAAAAATGTGATAATGTAATTATCTTATTCAAACTTAACGTATGAAACCCATAAAAGTAAAAATGTGTATAAGGGCTTCGTGGATAAATTATTCATAAAAATGGTTGTATTTCTTGGGAAATAAATTCAGCCAGCTGACTATTTCCATATGAGTTTAAATGAATTCCATCAGAATGATAATTTTCAGTATCACATATACTTTTAAAATATGAAAAGATATCAATAAATAGAATATTTTTTGAAGAACAAAAATCTTTAAATAAATCATTAAGGTAAGTTTGTTTGAGTAATATTTGAGAATAATTGAGGTAGCTATCCCATAGTGAAGAGGCCATATGAATGTTGATTGGTGGTTGAGATAACATAATAGGGATTATGCCAGATGAAAAAGAATCTTTAACAATAATATTAATATTTTTAATTATGCTCTCAGGAGAAGTGTTTCTCATTAAGTCATTAAGTCCAATCATAATAAAGCACATTGAAGGCTTGGTACTCATAACATCTTTTTCCCAACGCATTAATAATCCTGTTGAAGTATCACCATTAATACCTTTATTGATAAAAGAAGGATGAAGATTTTTGTTTATTATTGAAACCCAGTTTTCATTTAATGAAACGCCATAGCCAGCTGTTAGGCTGTCTCCTAAGCATAGTATATTCATCTTTTATCCCTGCTTTCTGTAAATAATATTTTGTTTATATAATAACATAAATAGGATAGATTTAAGAATACAAATTATAAATGAATATCTTCAAGGATTAGAGTTAAAAACCAAATTTAAAGAATGTTAATTTGCCCTATAACCTAACATGGATGTATAATATTAATTGAATAAATATTGATTTCGGTGAGGGGTGGATTTAAATTGGATTTTAATAATATTACTCTGCAATCAGTCCTTGATTTTTTTATAAAAACGATACATATTAGAGAGATTGGTTTAGCTTTAGGTCTATTTTTAATATTGAACTTTATGAGAAGAGTGGTAGTTAAGAAGATATATAAACGTTTAATGAAACATGCTGACAAGACAAAGAATGATATTGATGATAAGTTATTCAGGAGTTTTGAGAAACCTATTAATATATTATTGAGTATAGCTAGTATATGCGGTGCTATATTATTTTTTCTTCAAGTTACAACAAGTAAAGAAACAATAACAGAGTTAATAACTTATGACTTAACTATTAAAGTATTGAGGACTGCAGTTCTTTATTGCGTTACATGGGGAGTTTATAATGTAACTAAAGAAAAATCAGTTATGTTTGAGAACCTAAAAGAGCGTTTAGGAATAAAGGTAGATAAGATATTATATCCATTTATAATAAAATGTCTAAGAGTATTGTTAGTGATTGCAGCATTATTACAAATATTACCTATATGGGGAATTAACATCAGTACATTAATTACAGGGGTAGGTCTTGGAGGATTAGCATTTTCACTTGCTGCTAAAGATTTTGCTTCTAATATAATAGGAGGAGTTGCTTTAATACTAGAAAAACCTTTTAATATTGGAGATTGGATATCAGCAGACTCAATTGAAGGGGTTGTTGAAGATATATCTTTTAGAAGTACAAGAATAAGAACATTCTCTCAAGAAATGGTTATAGTACCAAACTCTCTTCTTGCGAATACTTCAATAACAAACTATACAAAGAGAGGAAAGAGAAGAATATCATTTAATCTAGGGGTTACATATGATACACCTAGAGAGAAGATAAAGTTATGTATAGAACAAATAGAAAGTATGTTAAGAGAACATAATGATATTCATCAAGAAACTATATTTGTTACTTTTAATGAATTTAGCAGCAGTAGCTTAGATATATTCCTGTATTTCTTCACAAAGACAACAAATTGGGGAGAGCATCTGAAAATAAAAGAGGATATCAACTTTAAGTTAATGAAGATATTTGAGGATAACGGAGTAAGTTTCGCATTCCCAAGTACAAGTATTTATATAGAAAACACAGGTAATGGAGTTAAAGAAACATCTATTGATAAAGCTATTAAAGCAGTAGCAGTAGATAAAGAATAAATTTTGAATTTACCAACAGTCTGATAAGTAGTAAGGCTGTTGGTTTTCTTTATAATAATTACATATTATGATAAAATAATTATATATTTTGTTTTTAAATGAAAAATTAACTAAACTAAAAGGAGCAAAATAATATGACTCGTAAAAAGAAGAAAAAATCAAGTTTAATATTGCTAGTATTTGTGGGAATTTGTCTTGGGGTGATATTTATGACCTTAGGAAATCGTGATAATAAAGTTGTTGCAGGTGAGAAGATATCTTCAAAAGATACAAATAATGAAGAAGTAGCTAAAGATATTGATAGAAAAGATAGCTCTGATAATCACAAAGAAAATGTAGTTAATGACAAGAATGATGATAAAAAATCAGATGAGATCGATAATGCAAATAAAGAAGAAAATCAGAGTAAAAATGATGAGACAAAAGAAGAAATAAAAGAAGATTCAAATACAGAGACATCTACAGATGAGAAAAAAGAGGTTACAGAAGAACCATTAAAAAATGAAACAAAAAATGATGAAAATAAGATTCAAGAAACAATTAAAACATCAAATTCTAAAAGTAAAGTTGATGAAGCATATCCAAATGTTAAGAAGGTTACATATGATCCTAGTAATAATATTATACTGATTGATCCGGGTCATGGTAATAGATCTAACCTAGAAAAAGAACCTAATGCTCCAGGATCTAGTGTTATGAAGATTAAAGATGGAGGAGGGGCAACAGGGTCTTTCACTAAGGTTCCAGAGTATATAATAGCTATGGATGTTTCTATGATGTTAAAAGAGAAACTAGAGGAGCTAGGGTATATAGTTGTAATGACAAAAACTACTCATGAAGAAAGTCCAGGAAATGTAGAGAGAGCTGAGATTGGAAATAATGTAGGTGCAGCGCTAGCAATAAGAATGCATGCTGACTCAGCAGGAACTCCAAATGCATATGGGGCATCAATGTTAATACCTGATTTAACAGAGCATACTGCAGCTATATATGATGAGAGTAAAAGATGTGGTAAAATACTTATTGATGCAATGGTAGAGGAAGCAGGAATGTATAATAGAGGATTAAAGCCTAGAAAAGATATTACTGGGTTTAATTGGTCAAAGGTGCCGGTTGTATTAGTTGAAATGGGATTCTTAAGTAATGAAAATGAAGATAGATTACTTAATACTAAAGAGTATCAGGAGAAGATAGTTATAGGACTAGCTAAAGGAATAGTAGAGGCACTGCCTATACAAACAGTTCAAGAAGTAGATGCTCAAGAAGGCAAGTCAAGTGATAGTACTGTTAACTCAGAGCAAGTAGAACAATCAGATGAAATTGAAGGTATTGAAGAGAATAATTAGTAGCATATTATAATATGATAAAACATTGAGGTAGGATAAGGACTCCTACCTCAAAACAATTAGAGGTGAGAAATGGAAATACTAAGAAGTGGAGAAACATTGGATGATTTACAGCTAAAAGGTATACACGTTATACAGAAAACAGATGGATTCAGATTTGGTGTAGATGCAGTTATATTAGCAAACTTTGCTAACATAAAGAAGCGAGGAAGTGTGGTTGATTTATGTACAGGGACAGGTATAATTCCGTTTATATTAGCAGGTAAAACTTCAGCTGAAAAAATTGTAGGAGTTGAGATTCAAGAAGAATTTGTTGATATGGCAAATAGATCCGTTGAATATAATAATCTTCATGATAAGATTAGTTTCACTCATGGTGACTTGAAGGATAAGGCATTATTAAAGAAACTAGGAAGGTTTGATGTAGTTACAGTAAATCCTCCATATAAACTTAAGAATTCCGGAATAATCAATGAGAATGATAAAAATGCTATTGCAAGACATGAGATATTGTGTACACTTGAAGATGTTATATCAGCTTCAAGAGATTTATTAAAAGATAATGGAAGGTTTTTTATGGTTCACAGACCAGATAGAATGGTAGATATATTGACTCTCATGAGAAAATACAGGATAGAACCAAAGAGAATAAGGATGGTACATCCTAGTGAAGGAAAGGCCGCTAATATTGTTTTAGTTGAAGGTCAGCGAGATGGAGGAAAGTTTCTTAAGTGGGATCCACCTCTAAATATTCATACTGCTGAGGGTGGATATACTGAAGATATTATAGAAATGTATAAAGAGAGATAAAAACATAGTTGACACTGTCAACTGTCCGTTTGTTTTTTGCACGCATTGCGTGCTTTTTTTATTCCTATCTGTTGGATAGGAGCATGGATTTATGCATAGAATATAGCATATAAGAGAGAAGCTATATTATTAAACTATGGTTTTAAGGCATAGACTAAGTAATAGGGGTGAATATAATGGTAATAGGAAGTGTTTTGATATTATTAGCAATAATAATCTTTACTATATATATGATAAAACTTAGAAGAAAAAATGATAATAAGATATCTGTTATTATATTAATCATATTGATTATATTATCAGGTTCTGCCATATACAGTATTTTCACTTCTTATCAACTCTATGATATAAAGGGACATAAACTAGAAAGTCAGAGCAAGAGTGAAGAGGCTATGGAGAGTTATAAGAAAGCAATTGAAAAAAATGAGAATGATACATTTGCATATAATCATATAATATCCATACTTATGCAACAAAGAAGATTTGAAGAAGCGCTAGATTATAGTAGTAAGCTTATTAACATTGAACAGAAGGCTGATAATTACATTAATAAAGGAAATATTGAATGGGAATTAAGTGAATATGAGAACGCGCTTATAAGTTATGAAGAGGCAATAAAGATTGATGAAAAATCTGCATTAGCATACTATGGAATAGGGATGGTATATTTTGCACAAGAAGAATATGATAAATCATTTGATAACTTTAAGAGATATATTGAGATAGTAGGAGATGACACTGATGCGTATTATTATATGGGTACTATCAAATTTATAGCCAGTGATTATGAGAATGCACTAACTTATTTAGATAAAGTAACATTACAAGGTGATTATCCTAATATATATATAGCTTATTTTTTAAAAGGTGAAATATATTATGGTAAAGAAGAGTATGAATCTGCTATTGAAAATTACTCTAAATCAGTAGAGTTAAATGTGAATTTTGGAGATGGATACTATAACTTAGCAAGATCATATGGAAAAATAAATGATCAAGATAATGCAATTAAAAACTTAAGAAAAGCCGTTGAAATATCTGATAAATTCAAAGAACTTGCAGCAACAGATGGAGCTTTTAATACTTTACTTGAAAATAATGATTTTATAGATATTATTAAATAAGTGAAGAAGAAATACTTAAAAGACAATGGATAATGGATAATGTAGAATGAATGATATTTCTCTCCGAGAAATTTTAATAATATTATTATTCCGAAAACAATAAGAGGTTTACTCGTTTCACTTTGATGAAATATTGTATATTAAATACAATATGTTATCAAAGATAAAATGAGTAAACCTTTCTTTATCTAAAGAACAATAAAATGCAGCTTCTCACGTAAGTGAGAAGCATCCATCATTATACATTATCCATTATCAATTATACATTTGCTTTAATCGCACGCATCGCGTGCCTTTGTTTTTATATTATATTAGAAGTGTATGCATAATATAATTCTTTAATTTCGTTCATTTTAGCATCCATTTCCATTTCCAGTTCAGAAATAGCGGCATAGTTACAAACTTCAATTTCTTCCTTCAATCTATTGAATAATGATTTGGTATTTAAGGTGTTTTGTACAAGTTCTTTTTTTATAGTAACGATTTTATCCCACATATCTTCATCGTAATCAGTAGAGTATTCATAGTCATGAACTTTTACCATAGCTTTTAATGAATTTATATGAGTAGGTATAACTCTACCTTTAATATCTTCTAACCATTTTGAAAGTCTTGCAGAAGTATAACTTTCAATTAGCAAGTTATCATAAACATTTTTATCAAGTAGAATAGAATACTTATTATCTTTATTTACTAGAGAAGAAAAACACTCATAAACCGTTCTTGGAGTTTTTCCAAAAAGAACCTTTCTATCTTCCTCAGAATAATCTTCAAATATATCTTCTTCACTAATATATACTCTGTCATCTTCCAGATAATCTGCTGACTCATTAAATGATTTCTTAAGTTCTTTCAATAAAGAATCTTCAGATTTATTAGCTTGAAGAGCATATTTTATCCCATCGAGCATTCCCATATTCATAGAAGCTAATGATAAATAAGTATTAGAATGAGGATTAGGAGATCTTAATTCAAATCTAGTAGAAGCAGGGTTTGTTACATCACGTACAAGTCCTAGTAATACAGTTCTATTTCTAGAAGGTGTATCAATTGTATGGCCTAATGAAGCAACTATAGATACTGGAGCTTCATATCCAGGCTTTAATCTCTTAAGTGCATTATAAGATGATGTTACAAATGGATTTATTACTTCGTAGTTTTTCAAAATACCCATTATTGAACCATATCCTATACTACTCATGTAATGATGCTTAGTTGGAGCAAAAAGATTTATTTTTTGACCATCTTTTAATTTAGCGTTGATACTTATGTGAATATGTTTACCATTTCCAGCAACCCCATCTAGTGGTTTAGCTAAGAAAGTAACATCAAGACCATTTCTTCTGAAAGTTTCTTTAACTAGGCTTTTAATGAATAATTCATTATCAGCGGCTTGAAGAGCTGAACTGTATTTCCAATCAATTTCAAGTTGCTCCATAATATGAGTGTGCCTACCTTGAATATCTATAGAAGCTTTTACACCTCCTACTTCTTTGTGACCCATTTCAGGTTCAAATCCGTATTTATCCATTTCTAATAAAGTTTCTTCAAGAGAAGTTCTAATTATACCAACTGTCTTTTTCCAATATTGTTCCTTTAATACCTGAGATGTGGAGAGCTGATCTAACTGAGCTTTTTCATTTGGAGTTTTAACCCAAAATTCTAATTCAGTTGCAGATGATATAAAAATTGAGGATAAATCTTCGTAGCGGAATCCATAATCTCTGCAAATTTCAGGAGAGTCCTTAAGCATATCCATTATTGAAGTTTCTAGTGCTTTGATGGAATTATTAAGAATAGATCTTGAATCCACTGCCTTACCGTCATGAAATAAGAAACATGGGATTTTTAGAGTTCCTACTGGGAAGCCATCTTTAACAAGTTCATAATTATAATCTACAAACCAATCAACACTTAAATCTGGTACCAAGTCGATTTTAGCATTATTAAGAGTAGCAATTATTGGAAGTACAACTGAAGAACCATCAGTTTGAACAGAACCATTTAAAAAATCTTGTAAATCATCTAAAAATAGTTTTACTGGAATTTTTGTGTCTGTATCATGGCCTGATAAATCAATACCAACCAATGAGATGAATTTTATTTCAGAGTGTTCGTATAACAATTTTTTGATAGTACCTACATCGTGAATAGATGCTGGAATTTTATATAACAAATCCTTCATATCATTCCTCCTAGTGCGAATATTATTAATGTTTTGTTGGGAAATGTTCGTAAGTTTTTCTTTATTATCAAATATAATAACATTCATAAAATAAGATGTCAATAAAAATTTAGCACTATAGAGTGATAAATTCAATAAAATTTTAAAACATTAGTGGTTTATCATTATTTAATTCTCTACTATAATATATAGAGAGACTATTCTTGAGTTTTAAATTGGTTAAGGAGGTATTCAATGAACCTATTAGAATTGCTTAAAAGAACTAAATATGAACTGATTCAAGGAAATTTAGACATAGATATAAATCAAATTAAGTATGATACTAGACGTATTGAAGAGGGAGATATTTTTATATGCTTAAAAGGAACAAATATTGATAGTCATAATTTTGCAAAAGATGCAGTAGAAAAGGGAGCTAAAGCCCTTTTAGTAGAGAAAAGCGTGAAAGGTATTCCAAAAGATATTCCAGTAATTAAAGTTGAGAATTCTAGAAAAGAAATGGCTAGACTGGCTACTGTGTTATATAAAGATCCTTCGAAAGATTTTAATTTAGTAGGACTTACAGGTACTAATGGAAAAACATCAGTATCAATTTTTATAAGAGATATATTAATGAATCTAAATAAAAATGTTGGTGTTGTTGGAACTATTGGTTGTAAGATAAATGATAAAGATATAAAGGCTAATACCACAACACCTACTACTCCTGAATCGCCAGATTTACAGAATATATTTTCAAAAATGAGAGAAGAAAAGGTCTTTGCATCAATAATTGAGGCTACTTCTGTTGCTTTAGAAATGAGAAGAGTGGATTTTTGTGATTTTGATATAGGTGTATTTTTAAATCTAACCCAGGACCATCTTGATTACCATGGAACTATGGAAAATTATAAAAATGCAAAATTAAAATTATTTAAGAAGTGTAAAAATGCATTAGTTAATATAGAGGATCCAGTATCAAAAGAAATTATAGATACTTTTGATGGGGAAGTAGTTACTTTTGGAGTTAATGATGAGGCTGATTTAAGAGCTACCAATATAAAATTAGCCATAGATTCAGTAGAGTTCGATATTCATTATAAAAATAAAAGTCAAACTGTTAAAGTTAATGTTCCTGGCAAGTTTACTGTTAGTAATTTACTGGCTGCTTTTGGAGTATGTATGCTGCTAGGAGTGGATTTTGATGATGTATTAAGTGTGTTTCCTAAAATAAGAGGTGTTAGAGGGCGCTTAGAAGCCCAAAGAATGAATAATGGAGCTGTAGCTATAGTAGACTATGCACATTCACCAGATGCCTTAGAGAGTTTATTAGAGTCCATAAAAGAATATGCAGAAGGAAGCATTATAACTGTTTTTGGATGTGGAGGAGACAGAGATAATACCAAAAGACCTATAATGGGCCGTATAGCAGGGGAATTGTCAGATTATGTGATTATTACATCCGATAATCCAAGAAGTGAGGAGCCTGAGAGTATTATTGATGATATTGAAAAAGGGATCAAAGGATTAAATTGCAATTATGAGAGAATAAGTAATAGAGAAGAGGCAATAAATAAAGGGTTGAAGATCGCTCATGATAAGGATGTAGTTGTGATAGCAGGTAAAGGCCATGAAACATATCAAATATTAAAAAATGAAACTATTCACTTTGATGATATGGAAATAGTTAGAGAATTTAACAATCATAATAATTAAAACATTAAATTACCGTTAAAATATATGAATTTAAAACTGTATTCCGGTTATACTATTATTGTAGCAAGTTAGTAACATCATTAACAGTAATGGAGATGATAGTTATGATCAAAAAAGCTACACTCCGTGGTAGCCAAGAGGAAAATATTCCAATTAGCAAACATCACTTTTTAGCACTGCGTAAAAGCAAAGAAGCATCTGCTAGGAAAAAAAACGGAGACAGAGTAAGGTTCTAATTACTTAAGACAAATGAATATTTTATGCCACATATAACGAGTAGTTATAAAAATAAGTGCATAAATAAAAAGTAATTAGAGGAGAAGGACTGTTAAAAGAACAGTCCTTTTTCCTATACATTTTATATGAAGTTAGACTAATATACTTTTTATGGTTGAATCATAATATTGACTTCTAATAATAACTTAATGTATAATCAGTGGTTAGAAAGTATGAATGGAGATGATGTTTTGTCAAAACTATATATTGTACCAACTCCGATAGGTAACTTGAAGGATATAACTTTAAGATCAATAGAAGCATTAAAACAAGCTGATTTAGTAGCGGCTGAAGATACAAGAGTAACATTAAAACTTCTTAATCATTTAAATATTAAAAAATCACTTACAAGCTATCATCAGCATAACGAAAAAGAAAAGGTTAATTTTATTATTGACAAATTAAATGAAGGGCAAACTGTAGCTGTAGTATCAGATGCTGGTACACCAGGAATTTCAGATCCAGGAAGTGTAATTATTAAAAAATGTATTGAAGAGGGAATTGAATTTGAGGTACTCCCAGGAGCTACAGCTTTTACAACTGCATTAGTATATTCTGGATTACCTACAGAGTCATTTTCTTTTAGAGGATTTATACCTAGAGATAATAGGGGAAAAAAAGCACTAGTTCAAGAAGTAAAAGAAAATAGAGAAACATTAATATTTTATGAATCACCTCATAGATTAATAGGGGGTTTAGAATTTTTAAAGGAAAATCTAGGTAATAGAAGAATTGCAATTTGTAGAGAACTAACAAAATTACATGAACAAATTTTAAGAATGAGAATTGATGAGGCTATAGAATATTATTCTAGTGAGCGTAAACCAAAAGGTGAATATGTTCTTGTTGTAGAAGGTAAAACTCAAGAAGAAATAGAAGAAGAGAAGAAACAAGAATGGGAAGAGCTTAGTATTGAAGAACATATCAAAGTTCATATGGAAAATGGTATGAGAAAAAAGGATGCAATAAAGCAAGTGGCAAAGGAAAGAAATCTTCCTAAAAGTGAAGTTTACAAATATTCTTTAGAAATATAAATAAAAGCCTGTGCATAGCACAGGCTTTTATATTAGCAATATGTAATACTTAGTTATTGTTTTTCATTTCTTCCATGCAGTGTTTACAAATGTTCTTACCTCTGTAGTTGATAACGTCTCTAGCATCACCACAGAAAATACAAGCTGGCTCATATTTCTTTAAGATTATTTGCTCACCATCTACATAAATTTCTAAAGCATCTTTTTCAGCAATATCTAAAGTTCTTCTTAATTCTATTGGAATAACAATTCTTCCTAATTCGTCTACTCTTCTTACTACACCTGTTGATTTCATATTCAACATCCTCCTTTTTACAATGTTCGACAATTTTCACTTAAAATCATAACAAATATGACATAAAAAGTCAATATATTCTTTAAATAAAATCCTTTAAGTTACAAAATGATTTTTTTATTCCATCTATAGATAATATACTACCAAATTATTCAAATGTCAATATGTATTTTAAAATATATACAAATTTTTACTATAAGGCTCGAAACATTGATGCTCTAAGGGGGAAGGGTGTTTTGCAAGGAAAATACCCAAAAAATGCATAAAAAAAAAACGCAAATTAAGTAAAAAATATCGATGTAAAATAGTAATTTACTGGGTAAATGTAGACAAACTGTCGAAGCTTGTACATTCAAATGTCAAAAAATAGATTGTAAATAATTTGGAAACAATATTCTGAAAAATATTTATTGTATATTAATTGACAATTTTAAGTTATAATAAAATGTAGTTTAGTTTAAATTTAATTGGGAGATTAGGAGGTATTGAAATGAAAATATTTGTTGATACTGCAAATGTTAACGATATCAGAAGGATGGCAGAGTTCGGCATTTTAGATGGAGCGACAACTAATCCTTCACTTATTGCTAAAGAGGGAAGAAACTTAGCAGATGTTATTGAAGAAATTTGTGGCATAGTAGATGGTCCAATTAGTGCTGAAGTAATAAGTGAAGATCATGAAGGTATGATTGAGGAAGGAAAAGAATTAGCTAAAATTCATAAAAATGTTGTAATTAAGATACCAATGTGTGAAGAAGGAATTAAAGCTGTATATAACTTAAATAAAGAAGGTATAAAAACAAATGTTACACTTATTTTTTCAGTAAATCAGGCATTAATAGCAGCTAAGGCTGGGGCAACTTATGTTAGTCCATTTTTAGGGAGAGTAGATGATATAGGATATGATGGTATTAATTTAATATATGATATTAGAGAGGTCTATGATAACTTCAATATTAATACTGAAATAATATCAGCAAGCATTAGGCATCCAATGCATGTTCAGCAAGTGGCTAAAGCTGGATCAGATATTGCAACGATTCCACCATCAGTTATTGAAAAAATGTTTAAACATCCATTAACGGATATAGGAATAGAGAAATTTTTAGAAGATGCAAAAAAATAACATTTAAAAAAGCATCAATATATTGTGGTATGTAGTTATCCACAGTACAATATATTGATGCTATAATTTTGAGTAAATTTTCTATAATGTTAACAAAATTATCAACAGGGCTGTGGATAATGTGGAAAAAACAATTTATTATCTCTCACACATACATATATAAGCATTTATAGGGTTTAAATACTCACAGATATTTATAAGTTATCCACAAGGGTGTTTAAAAATTTATTTTATACATAATAAGAAAAAATGGAAATTTATTTTTGATATTTTAATGAAAATATTTATGAAAATGATAAAAAATTGTTAAATAATTAAATATTTATATATAATAACTTGTAATAAGGTTATAGGTATCATATAATATAGATGGATAAAGATTAATTTTTAAGGATTAATATATATAAGGAAGAATTAATATAAATGAAATAATATATTTGGAAGGTGAGATTATGAATAAGGAAAACTTCTCCATAGGAGCAGTAAACGAAATGGTAGAGGAAATGTCCAAAAACAGCGTTATTCCATATAAGGATTTACCACAATATGATTTCTTTTTATCACAAGTAATTGATTATTTAAATGATAGATTTGAAAATGAAAAATATACTAATAATATTGTTCAGAACTATATTAAAAGTGAAGTTATCTCTAAGCCAGAAGACGGAAAAAAACGTGGTTATACAAAACTTCATTTGGCACAACTTGCTCTGTTAAGTTATATGAGACCAATATTAACTACTGAAGAAATTAAAAAAGTTTTTAGATTAGCATTTAATGAAATTAATGATAGAAGTGACGATATTATATCATGGGAGAAAGCTTATAAAGTTTTCTGTGAAATTCAAAGAAATAGTTTTGATGACTTTTTCGCTAAAGAATACTTTAAGGAAGATAAATTAAAAGACCTGATGAAGGATATGAATCTTCAAAATAAAGATGAGGAAAGAATATTAGTATTCTTAATGGTAATGACATTGATTGCTCAGGCAAGTGTTATTAAAAAAGTAGCTCAAAAAATTGTTGATGAATATAACGAACTATAAAGTTAATTAAGTATTTAATTAACAGGAATATAAAAAATCATACTATTTTTAGTATGATTTTTTTACTTGCAAACAACTAATTAGTTAAAAAACACAAATCAGCCATTGAGTTAATCATTTAGGGCACGGTCCAATATGCTTAACATCTACCTTTATAATCTGTAGTAATTTTAAATCCAGATCCAAACATACTCTTCACATATTTTATTGACGCATTGGCAAAGATATATTCTTCATCTTTATCTACTATAAAATTGAAGCTATCAATATTCTCTATAATATCATTTTTAGTAGGTTCATCCTGAACCATATCAAATTTTGGTCCTGCTCAACCAAAACCTATAACTTTCAAACGAATATTAGTATTATTTGGGAAATATTTTTTTAATATTTCTAAGGTTTGTTTATCAATGTTTAATTTCATTTTATATACCTCCTTATACCCCTAGGGGGTATATTGTTATATATATATAGTATATGCATAAAAGTCAAAAAAGTATATAGAAAATAAAAAAAAATTTTATCCAATAAAAACTAATAAATATTCACATTAGAATTCAATTTCATTAAAATTTTTAGGGTGGTTTTAAAAATATAGAAAATTTAACATGAAAAGGATAGAATATATATTCATAAAACTGAAGATTTGATAATTTGACAATATTCTGAAAATTACTTAATATGAAATTAAGGAACATATTAGGAGGGGAATTCATGAAAATTGTATTAGCATTAGGGGGAAATGCACTTCAAAGTAATCCGAAAGATAAGAGTGCACAAGCGCAATTAAATACATGTAAAGATACAGCAGTATCTATTGTTGACCTAATTGAAGAAGGGCATAGAGTATCTATTGTACATGGAAACGGTCCGCAAGTAGGACAAATAGTAGCTTCAATAGAAGCGGCACATAAATCTAGT
The DNA here is from genome assembly GCF_027938815.1 of Oceanirhabdus sp. W0125-5. Classification (GTDB taxonomy): domain Bacteria; phylum Bacillota; class Clostridia; order Clostridiales; family Clostridiaceae; genus Oceanirhabdus. Next base: position 229,637 of record NZ_CP115913.1, on the reverse strand, counting down.
GAAGCAAACTTATTAATGCCATTTGATGTTTGTGGTTCATTTTCACAAGGATACATAGGATATCATCTTCAGAATGCAATTTCTGAGGAACTTGCAAAAAGAAATATTAAGAAAAATGTAGGAACAGTTGTAACACAGGTTGTTGTTGATAAGAATGATGCTGGATTCCAAAACCCTACTAAACCAATAGGATCATTTTATAATGAAGAAGAAGCAAAGAAGCTTGAAGAAGAAAATGGTTATGTAATGAAAGAAGATGCTGGAAGAGGATATAGAAGAGTTGTAGCTTCTCCAAAACCGGTAGATGTAATTGAAAAAGATATAATTAAAAGCTTAGTTGAGAATGAAAACATTATAATCGCTTGTGGTGGTGGGGGAATACCAGTTATAAGAGAAGATGGAATGGTTAAAGGTGTACCTGCTGTTATTGATAAGGATTTTGCTGCTGAAAAGTTGGCAGAAATATTAGATGCAGATGCATTAGTAATTCTTACAGCTGTTGATAGAGTTTGTGTTAATTTTAATAAACCAGATCAGAAAGAATTAGCAGAAATAAATATTGAAGAAGTAGATAAATATATAGAAGAAGGTCAATTTGCACCTGGAAGCATGCTTCCAAAAGTTGAAGCATGTAAGAAATTTGTTCTTAATGATGCATCAAAGATTGCAATAATAGCTTCATTAGCAAAAGCTAAAGAGGCTTTAAGAGGTGAATCAGGAACTAGAATAGTAAGATAGGCTTATATTTAAGAGGAGTGATTTTGTGAATGATAGAAGGAAAATCAGCGTTTATTCTGAGATAGGTAAGTTAAAAACTGTAATGCTTCATAGACCAGGAGCAGAGATAGAAAACCTTATTCCAGAATATTTAGAGAGACTCTTGTTTGATGATATTCCTTATTTAAAGGTTGCTAGAGATGAACATGATAAATTTGCAGATGTATTAAGAAATGACGGAGTTGAGGTTCTTTATCTAGAGAAACTTGTTGCGGATTCCTTAAAAGATAACATGATAAAAGAAAAATTCTTAGATGAGGTTCTTGCAGAGTGTAATGTTAAAGATATTAAAAACATTGAATATCTAAAGGATTTTCTAAAGAGTATGCCAACTAAAGCAATGGTAGATAAAGTTATGGCAGGAGTAAGGAGAAAAGAGGTTAATCTTAAAGAAGATGTTGATCAATATCCATTTATTATGGATCCTATGCCTAATCTATACTTTACAAGAGATCCGTTTGCTTGTATTGGAAAAGGTATATCTTTAAATCATATGAGAACTGTTACAAGAAGAAGAGAGACTATATTTGGTAAATATATATTTAATCATCATCCTGAATATAAAGATGCTGGAATACCTCATTGGTACAGCAGAGATAATGAATTTGCTATTGAAGGTGGAGATCAGTTAATTCTATCTGAAGAGGTATTAGCTGTAGGTTATAGTGAAAGAACTGATAAAGAAGCTGTATTTAAACTTGCAGAGAATATATTCAAGAGTGGAGAAAGTTTCAATACAATATTGATATTTGATATTCCAAAAATTAGAGCTTTTATGCATCTTGACACTGTGTTTACAATGATTGATCATGACATGTTTACTGTTCATCCAGGAATAGAAGGTGACTTGAAAGTAATAGCTTTAACTTATGATCAAAAGACAGGGGAAGTTATTGCTGAGGAAGAACAGGGAACTCTTGAAAAGATATTATCAAAACACCTAAATATTGATGCAAAATTAATTAGATGTGGTAATGGAGATAGGATAATAGCTGGAAGAGAACAATGGAATGATGGTTCAAATACACTAGCAATTTCTCCAGGAAAAGTAATCACATATGAAAGAAACTATATTACAAACGAAATTTTAGATAAAAATAATATTACGGTATTAGCAATACCATCAAGTGAATTATCAAGAGGTAGAGGTGGCCCAAGATGTATGTCTATGCCATTCTACAGAGAAAAACTATAATTAAGGATTTAAAGGGAATTAAAATTAAATAAATAACAATTTAATGGGGGTAACAATATGTATAACTTAAGAAACAGACACTTTTTAACTCTTTTAGATTTTTCACAAAAGGAAATAAACTACTTACTAGATTTATCTAGAGATTTAAAGAGAGCAAAATATACTGGAACAGAGCAACCAAGACTTAAAGGAAAGAATATTGCATTGATTTTTGAAAAAGCTTCAACTAGAACAAGATGTGCATTTGAAGTAGCTGCGTTAGACCAAGGAGCACACGTTACTTATTTAGGACCAACAGGAAGCCAAATGGGTAAAAAGGAATCTATCGCTGATACAGCAAGAGTTCTTGGAAGAATGTATGATGGAATTGAGTATAGAGGATTTGGTCAAGAAGTTGTTGAGACATTAGCTGAATATGCAGGAGTACCTGTATGGAATGGATTAACTAATGAGGCTCATCCAACTCAAATATTAGCTGACTTCTTAACTATGCAAGAGCATACTGATAAGCCGCTTAATAAAGTTACATTTGCTTATGCAGGAGACGGTAGAAATAATATGGCTAACTCATTAATGATTGGTGCTGCAAAGATGGGAATGGATTTCAGAATCGTTGCTCCAAAAGAGTTATTCCCAGAAGAAGAGTTAGTAAGCAAGTGTATGGAAATAGCTGAAAAATCAGGAGCTAAAATAATGCTTACTGAAGATGTTCAAGAGGGTGTTAAAGGTGCTGACTTCATTTATACAGATGTATGGGTATCAATGGGAGAAGCAGAAGAAGTTTGGGCTAAGAGAATTGAAACATTAAAGCCATATCAAGTAAATAAAGAAATGATGGATATGACAGGAAATCCAAATGTTAAGTTTATGCACTGTCTTCCTGCATTCCACGATTTAAATACAGTAATAGGTAGAGAAATCCATGAGAAATTTGGATTAGAATCAATGGAAGTAAGCAATGATGTGTTTGAAAGTGAAGCATCAATTGTATTTGATGAAGCTGAAAATAGAATGCATACAATTAAAGCAGTAATGGTTGCAACTTTAGGAGCATAATAAATTAATAAATATATAAGCCTTGGGGTATCCCCAAGGCTTAGCTTTGGATTTTATCAAAAATGATTTTGGGGTATATGGGTGTAAATAGAATAAGATTTTAATAAGCTTAATATGGAATAATGTGGTGGAATATTAAGAGTTGGTTAAAATTCAAAAAAAGTTTAAAATAATTTTAAATTTGTGTTATTATAATATCTATGGGCCTAGAATAGTAATGAATTTTTATATTGTTTAAGACTAATTTAATGAAAGAAGGCGCGTAAAAATGCATATCTTGTTTTATGTTGGATTAATTTTACTTGTTGGACTTGTGTCAGGTAGAATTGTTTCAAAGTTTAAGTTACCAGAGGTAACAGGCTATCTTCTAGGTGGGGTAGTAATAGGAGGATCTTTTTTAAACGTAATTCCACATGATATTGTAGGGCAGTTATCTATAATATCAGAGGTTGCACTTGGTTTTATCGCTTTTAGTATAGGTAGTGAATTAAAGATATCCCATATTAAAAAAGTGGGAAAAGGAATCGTATTAATCACACTATGTGAAGCGTTAGGTGCAGTAATTCTTGTTACACTAGCTATGCTGACTATAGGGGGGAAAGATTTAAGTTTTAGTATAGTAATCGGAGCAATTGCAGCAGCTACAGCACCAGCAGCAACGCTTATGGTAATTAGGCAGTATAAAGCAAAAGGTCCAGTAGTAAACACTTTACTTCCAATTGTTGCTATGGATGATGCAGTAGGTATTATAGTTTTTGGTGTATCTATAACAGTGGCTAAAGGACTATCGTCTATTGGTGGAGAGATAACATTATATAATATGTTGTTTGAACCTATTATGGAAATAGTTTTAGCTGTTGTTATCGGTATAGGCATAGGTATAATATTGGCATTTATCTCTAAAAATGCAAAGGGTGGAGATAGACTTTTATCTCTAACAATTGGTGTAGTATTTATATCTGTAGGGATTTCTAACCATTTTAACGTTTCACCATTATTATTATGCATGGCTATTGGTACTACAGTATCTAATATAATGCCTAATAGTAAGAGAACATTAGAAGTGGTTGATAGATTTACACCTCCGATTTTTATAGCATTCTTTACTTTTGCAGGAGCTGAACTTGAGTTATCAATACTATTAAAGGTAGGAGTAGCTGGAGTTTTATATATCTTGGTAAGAGTTATTGGAAAAGTAGTAGGAGCTGGAATAGGAGCTAAAATGGCAAAAGCGCCTAAAAGTGTACAGCAATATTTAGGATTAACCTTAGTACCTCAAGCTGGTGTTGCAATAGGACTTGCAATGGCAGCACAAGAAGCGTTACCAACTCATGGAATGGAAATAAGAGCAATCATATTAGGCGCTACAGTAGTATATGAATTAGTAGGCCCACTACTAACTAAAATGGCGTTAATGAAGGCTGGAGAAGTTGATAAAAATATTGTGAAAAATACAGTAAGTGCTTAAAAGCACGGCAAGCCGTTTTAAAAGAAATGGATAATGGATAATGTACAATGTATAATGATTGACATTTCTCTCCGAGAAATTTTAATTTTATTGTACCTTGGACAAAAAAAGGGTTTACTCATTTTATCTAAAGATAAACTGAGTAAACCCTTTTTTGAATTAAATATATTAAGTGTATCATTCTACTCCATATTTTTCTATATATAGTGTTAAATTCAATAAGTATAAAGTTAATGATATATATTCAAAAAAGAACTATCAAATGGGCTAATTTTGTTCTTTTAAAGACAGTTGAGAAAAAATTAGCGAAAAAATGACATTTCCTTTACTAAAAAGAACCTTATTTAAAATTAGAAAGATGTTACCATGAATACTATAATACCTTCTTTAAAGAAAGTAATCGCTTGATATATCAAGAATGGTTTAAGAAAAAAATTTTAAGGGTGATATTTTATGAACATAATAAACGGTATTAAAGAAAAAGCAAAGGAAATTCAAAATACAATAGTTTTACCAGAGACTGAAGATGAAAGAGTATTAAGAGCGGCAGAAAAAATTATATCTGAAGATTTAGCAAAGTTAATTTTGATTGGTAATGAAACTGAGGTTACTGAAAATTCAAAAAAAATTAATGTGTGTATAGAAGATGCTCTAATTATTGATCCTAAAAACTTTAGTCAAATAGATGAATTTGCAGAAGAGTTATTTAGATTAAGAGAAAGAAAAGGGATGACTTTTCAAAAAGCAAAAGAAACATTAATGAATGATTATAGATATTTTGGGGCTATGCTTGTAAGACTAGGTATAGCAGATGGAATGGTAGCAGGGTCTGCATCACCTACAGCTGATGTTATAAGAGCATCATTGCATGTAATTGGAACAAAAGAAGGATTAAAGACTGTTTCTTCTTGTAATATTCTAACGTTACCTGAGAGCAAATCTGAATTTGGAAATGATGGTATTTTAGTTGTAGGTGATTGTGGGGTTATTCCTGATCCAACAGCAAGTCAATTAGCAGATATGGCTATGTGTTCTGCTGAAACAACTAAGGCATTATTAGATTTTGATCCAAAAGTTGCGTTACTTTCTTTTTCAACAAAGGGAAGTGCAAAGCATGAACATGTGGATAAAGTAATAGAAGCTGGAAAAATATTAAAGGAAAGAAAGGTTGACTTTGCTTTTGATGATGAATTACAAGCAGATGCTGCGTTGGTTCAAGCAGTAGCTAATAAAAAAGCACCTGATTCACAAGTAGCGGGAAATGCAAATGTGCTTATTTTTCCTAACTTATCTACAGGAAATGTAGGACTAAAATTAATAGAAAGATTAGCTGGAGCGGATTCTTATGGACCATTATTACAGGGGCTTGCAAAACCAGTAAATGACCTTTCAAGAGGTTGTAGCGTAGAAGACATAGTTAATGTTACTGCAATTACAGCAATACAATAGGAGGCTTAATTAATGAAAATTCTAGTTTTAAATAGTGGAAGTTCATCATTAAAATATAAAGTTATAGATATTATTTCAGAGTATGTTTTAGCTGAAGGTTTATGCGAAAGAATTGGACTAGATGGAAGAATCATTTATAAAGTTGAATCTAAAAATATTAAGGAAAACATAGAAGTAGAATTACCAACACATAAAGAAGCAATAGAGTTAGTTTTGGAAAAAATTCAGAATATAGATAATGGAGTAATAAAATCAATTGAAGAGATTAATGCTATAGGTCATAGGGTTGCTCATGGAGGAGAATATTTTGACGACTCAGTAGTTGTAAATGATGATGTATTACAAAAAATAAGGGAGTTAAGTGAGTTAGCACCATTACACAATCCAGCAAATGTACTAGGTATTGAAATATGTAAAGAATTAATGCCAGACAAAACAAATGTAGCTGTTTTTGATACGGCATTTCATCAAAGTATGCCTGATTATTCTTATATGTATGCACTGCCAATTGAAGATTATGAAGAATTAAAGGTTAGAAAATATGGGTTTCATGGAACATCGCATAAATATGTTTCTAATATAGCAAATGAATACTTAAACAAGGAAAATTCAAAAATTATAGTTTGTCATTTAGGGAATGGATCATCAATTACATCAGTAAAAAATGGACAAAGTATAGATACTTCAATGGGATTCACACCACTTCAAGGACTTATGATGGGAACTAGATGTGGTGATATAGATCCTGCAAGTGTACTTTATATAATGGATAAAAGAAATTTAACTAGTAATGAAATGAATACTAGAATGAACAAAGAATCTGGAATACTTGGAGTTTTTGGTGATTCATCAGATTGTAGAGATTTACAAGAAGAAATGAATAAGGGAAATAAAAGAGCTAGATTAGCATTTGATATGCTTATTTTTAAAATTAAAAAATATATTGGTGCATATGCTGCAAGTTTAGGCGGAGTAGATGCTATTTGCTTTACAGGAGGAATTGGAGAGAATTCTTCAGTAGTAAGAGAAAGAGTTTGTAAAGATTTAGAGTTTATGGGTGTTAAATTAAATATCCAAAAAAATTCAGAAAGACAGGATGGAATTGTAGAGTTATCATCTGAAGAATCAAAAGTAAAAGTATTTAAAATTCCTACAAATGAAGAATTAGTAATTGCTAGGGATACGTATCGATTGGTTTAAGTGTATTTATAGATTGTTTTGGAGGCGAAATAATTATGGAAAACATGTTTATGTATAAAAAAGATTTACCATCATTACCAGTTCCAGATTTAATAGAGACTGGGGAAAAGTTTCTTCAATGGATAAAGCCATTGGTTTCAGAAGAACAATTTGGGAAGAGTAAAGAAGTTTTAAAAGATTTTTTATCATCAAATAACAGTACTGGGTTAATACTTCAAAAGAGATTGATAAAGTGGAATGAAGAGACTGAAGGTAGTTGGTTAAAACCATTTTGGGATGATATGTATCTTGAATATCGTGACCCTATTGTTATAAATATGAGTTATTTCTTTAAATTAAAAATAGAGCATTTGAAATCGAAATATTCTATGCCTCAAATAGCTGGAATCATTACTTTTGAGCTCGGTAAAATTTATGAAGAAGTAGCAAATGAAACTTTAAAACCTGAAAAAATCAAAGATACACCATTATGTATGGATCAGTATAAAAATATTTTAAAAGCAACTCGTATTGCAAAGGAAAAGAGAGACGAATATAAAATAGGTGACTTTAATAATAAGAAGCAATATATTGTGATTCTGTTTAAAGGAAATATATATAAATTAGATATATCAAATGAGGATGGAGAATTAATTCCTAGTAATAAAATAACTAATTCTATTCAAAATCTTATAAATTCTAACTTTAGTAAAGAAGGAAATAACATTGGAATTATAACTACTGCTTCAAGAGATGAGTGTAGTAAAATATACAGAGAAATTAAAGCCTCAAAACTAAATGAAGAAAATTTAAGTATAATTGAAGATGCAATATTTGCTATTTGTATAGATGAAGAGAGTAAAGGATTAGATGAAACTATAAGAAATTTACTTTGTTCAGATGGAAGAAATCGTTACTTTGATAAGAGTTGTCAATTAGTTATGAATTTAAATGGAGAAATTGGATTCAACCTTGAACACACTGCAGTTGATGGAAGTACATGGATAAATATATTAAATCGTATCAATAACGTATTGGAAAAGGAAGATATAATAAAAGAAGATGTAACAAAAGAAGAAATAACAAATAATTCTTCAATAAAAAAATTAGATTGGGAAATTTCGTGTGATATTCAAGAAACACTAAATAAATTAAGAGAAGAACACTTAAAAAACAATCAAGATTGTCATATTGAAATCCTTGATTTTATAGACTTTGGAAAAAAAGAAATTAAGAAGTTAGGGGCTAGTCCAGATGCGTTTTTCCACTTAGCTTTACAGCTTGCACAATATCGATTATTTGGTACTTTAAGAAGCACATATGAAGCTGTTGCTGTGCGTACATTTAATGAAGGGCGTACAGAATGTACTAGACCTGTAAATTTAAAAGTACTAAATTTTGTTAAGTCTTTTGTAGATAAGAAAGAAAATTATAAAGTCTTAAATGAGTTAATGAATGATGCTTTTGAAGCTCATATTAATCGTATAAAAGATTGTCAAAAGGGTTATGGAGTAGAAAGGCATTTATATGGATTACTTATGATGTACAAGCATTTCGGAGAAGAACTTGGAATTAATGAAGTACCTGCAATTTTTAAAGATGAAGCATATTTAAAACTAAAACATGATTTTATATCTACTAGCGGATTAGGTGCGGAGTTTATTGAATACTTTGGATTTGGACCAGTAGTAGAAGATGGTTTTGGAGTGGGATATAGTATTAAAAATGATAGAATTTCTCTTTGTGTGACTAGTAAAACTGTTAACAAAGAAAATGCTGAAAAATTAACTTGTTATATAAAAGAATCATTAATTGATTTGAAAGAAATTGCAATAAATAAAAAATAAATTAGTTTAAATATTAAAACAAGCCTATGATTTTGAGATAATTAATTCAATAAATTCTCAGAATATAGGCTTGTCTTAAAATTAATTAAAGTTAGTGGATTCCTTCTATTTCAATTAATTTTATAGTATCATTACCTAGAAACTCTTCAATGGTTGCAGTATTGTTTATATGAAGTGTTTTAATGTTTATGTCTAGTTGTTCTTTATAAGTTAGATATTGAGCATCTTCTTCGGTTAAAATATTAGGTGATGCAATTTTAGTCCATGCATCAAAAATTGAACCACGCTCACTACAAAGTGTATAATACTTGAACTTATATAATCCTTTATCTAAGTCAAGATTTAATTTAATTTTTTTATTCTTATCTACCAATATTTCTTTTGCACTTAAATATTGCTGAAAGTTCAGGTTATAATGATCTTCGTTTTCAGAAGAATTGTATAGTAGAATTTGTAATTTGTTATCCTGTTTAAGTACTATATAATTTTTATCTTTTGCAACAATTTCCCCTGTAAGTTTTGATAATAAAAAATAAGCATTGTATATGGGTTTTTTTAATCCGTTATATGTTAATATGCCTAAGCCACCATAAAACATTTTTGAGCTTTTTAAGTTATCAATAAAACTTACTTGTCTATTTGCATCCTGAAAATCATTTAATATTTCATTTACTAATTGAGAAGCTTTAAAGCAAGAATCATTTAAATAATGAGTAGTTTCAGTTTTTATAAAATAAGGTTTCAGATTCATTTTTTTTATATTATTTATTAGAGATTTTACAAGTCTTTTTTTCTTAATATACGCTTCATGTGTCATTTCAATAGACATGAAGTCTAGTTTTCTATTTTTAAAATTTATTAAAAAATAACGTTCTTCAAAATTTGAAGCTGGAACAAAGAGAATTCCAAGTTTTAGTGTTTTAAATTTTTTTTCTATAATATTTAATGTTTTTGTGTATAAATCAATAGAGTTTTCATAGCTGCGATTTTCACCTGATAATTCAAATTTCCATGTTTCTACTTCTGTAATTCCATACCTGTCAATACAATGAGAAATGAATTTTTCCAGTAGAATATGCCATGTTTTCAAAGTATATTTTTTTGAAGTATAGTACAGCTCTATATAAGGTTTTAGACCAATTTTAATAAAAAAATCAAGTAAAATATCGATATTAAACCAGTTATATAGATTATCTTCTTTGTTATAAAAATACATACCTTCTGTGAAAATTCCACTTAGTTTAATATAATCAAATTTAATTTCACTTTGTATCTTTTGAAGATTATATTGCCAATTTGTATTTAAGTTGTCATATGCCAAGTCAAAATGAAGAATCTTATGGAATGAGTTATATTTTCCTAAAGTTTTATTTGTATCAATATCAATAGAAGAAGTTTTAATAGAATCCTTATTAATATGAATTTCTTGTTCTTTAATAAATTGCTCTATTACATTTTGAGCATAATCAGAGAGTGTTAATGAAATATTATCAGTGAAAGAATTCGTAGGGGTTAAATTTTTTCTAAATACATCTGGTGTTAATTTATATTTTTCTTTAAATATTTTAGTATATGATTTTGCATTAGGAAACCCATTATCTAAAGCAATATCAATTATATTCTTATTGGTATTTAATAAATCATTCATAGATTTATTAAGTCTATATTGATTTAGATATTCATGAAAGCCAATTCCTAAGTGTTCTTTAAATAGTTTTGAAAGATAGTAAATACTAATATATTCTAAGCTTGCTATATCAGATAAGGTGATTTTTTGTGTGTAATTATTATCAATATAGTTTAAAATTCTTTTTAATCTATTCAAAGCGGGTCTATTAAAAGATTTGTTAGCATTATGATAGTCTTTTTTAAAATTACATAGAAGATATTCAAGTAAAGTTAGGGATTCCTTTAATAAATAAAATTGATAATAATCATTTTTTTCATGAAGAATTGATAACATTTTTGCTATACAATGTCTTACAAATTCATATTTTTTGTTTTTTTCTTTTGTAAAAAAACACTTGCAGTCTATATAGGTTTCCAATAGCTTAGGGTAGTGTTTTTTAAAAAATAAAGTATCTAAACTTAGGGATAATATAATAGAATTTTCATCAGCTTGAGTTATACTATGACCTTCATTACTATTTATTAGAAAGAAGTCATTACTTTTAAGTGTATATGTTTCATCTCCTAAAGTTATATTTAAAGTTCCTTCCAGTACTAAAATAATTTCAATTTCTTTATGCCATGCCATTTGATACTGACTTTTATTTAAAATTTTAAAATAAAAGGGTAAATCTCCTCTATGATCAAAAAGTTCATGTTTTTCCATCAAATATCCCCCTTATCTAATTAATAAAGCACACAGATTGTGAACATTTTATTAAATTAATTATAACAAAAAAAGACTGTATGAGCGAGAAAATTTGTTGTTAAGAAAGAAGTATGTCTAAAAAAGATAAATTAAGTCTATTATTAGAACAAAAAGAAGGTTTAGGCGATACGTATCATTGGAGTATTATAATAATATAATAGAATCTCTAAAAAACTTAGAAGATTTATTAAAATCAGAATAAGTAATCGCAGCTGCAATGTATACTTTATATCTGAAATTTTTAGATTTAGGTAAATTTCTATGAAAAATAGCACTTATTTTTTTATTATCTGAAAGGAGAATATGTAATGAAGAAGGAGAATGTGAAGAATAAAACAAAAGCTTCTGGTCTGTTTTGGATAGCTGCAGGTTTTACAGCAATTTTTTCTGTTTGGGCAGTAGTAAATCCTTCAAGTTTAACAAATACATTATGGGATTTAGTATATAAATTCCATGGGACGTTTAACTGGTTTACTATTGTATTGCCATTAGTTTTTCTTGTAATTTGTTTTTACCTTGCATTTAGTAAGTATGGAAAAATAAAATTAGGACCAAAAGATGAAAAACCAGAGTTTTCAACATTTTCATGGATAGGAATGTTGTTTACAGCTGGTATAGGGGTTGGTTTAGTTAACTTTGGTGTTGCAGAGCCAATGGTTCACTATTTAAGTTCACCACTTGGTTTAGCTGGTGGATATGAAAAGGCAGAAGCCGCAAAAAATGCATTGATGTTATCATTATTTAACTGGGGATTACCAGCGTGGACTATTTATACTCTTTCGGGATTAGTTATTGGATATTTTACTTACCATAGAGGAGCAAAATTCTTGCCTGGAACTCCTATCGAAGAGGGCTTTAAAGATAAAAAATGGGGTAAGACAGTAGGTCAAATAACAAATATAGCAGCAGCAAGTGCAGCTGCATTAACAATGGCTGCTTCAATTGGTATGGGAGTATTCCAAGTTAAAAACGGTGTACAAGCTATAACGGGAAAACAATTTCCAGGTTTAACTTCATCATTAGTAATCTTGTTTATACTATTTGTTGTATATACAGTACCAGCAATATTACCTGTTAAAAAAGGTATGAAAGTATTAGGAGATCTTAATGTTGTCATTGCTATAGGATTATTACTATTTGTGTTTTCATTTGGACCAACAAGATATTTTATGGAAACAATTTTAACTACTTTAGGAACTACAGTTACTAAGCTTATACCACAAAGCTTTAATACTTATGTATTTCAGGATAAAGGATGGTTTAATGATTGGCCTTTAACAACATTAATATGGTGGATTTCATGGACACCTTTCATGGGAGTATTTATTGCTAGAATTTCTAAAGGTAGAACTTTAAGACAATTTATTACCGCTTCAATTTTAATTCCAACTGCTTTCTTAGTATTTTGGTTCTGCGTATTTGGTGGATTCGGACTATTAAATGATATTGCTGGAGATGGAGCGATTGCTAAATATGTAACAGAAAATCCAAATGATGTTTACTTATCATTCATAATGGTTTTACAGTCACTGCCGTTGTTTGCAATAACAGGACCTATATTTGTTATATTAATTGTTGTATTCTTGGCTACAGGAGCAACAAGTGCTGCTATTTCATTAAGTATGATGACTAGTGATGGTGCTGAGAATGCTCCAATACCTAGAACTATAATATGGTCAATAATTATGGTGACAATCTCATTTGCTAATGTAGTAACAGGTACACTAAGCGGAGTAAAAGCAGTTGCAGTATTTTTAGGAGTACCTTATGTATTCTTTGTAATATTACAGGTTACTGGTTTAATACGTCAGCTTAGAAACGATTATAGGAAGGGGCTGTTATAGTATGATCGATAAATTAGGATTAGATAAGGCTTTGACAACTCCACAAACAACAGGATCAAGTTTATTACAGGCTGTTCTTATCATTCTAGTATTAGGATTTATTGTGTGGAATGTTAAGCTTGCATTAGAAGATGTTGAATAATAAATTCTGTTTATTAGAAAAATAATGTTATGAGATTAATAAAAAACTGAAATGAATAAACACTACCTCTATGCTTATTTCTTGATTTTGAAATAAGTTTTAGGGGGTAGTGTTTTAGTCGTATTTAGAAAACTTATAACTTGGGGGGATTATTATGGAAAAAGTTAGAATAGATAGATTTACCTTTTTTTCATCAATAACATTTGTTTTAATTGTGTGTATACCACTTATTCTTTTTCCAGAAAAAGGTTCTAATGTTATAGATGCTTTATTTGAGTATACTACAAATAATTTAGGATTTTTAAATATTTGGACTGGACTTATTGCATTTCTTATAGCTATTTGGTTTAGTTTTAGTAAATATGGAAATATAGTATTTGGAAAAGAAAATGAAAAGCCTGAATTTAGCAACTTCAGTTGGGCAAGTATGCTTTTTTGTGCTGGTATTGGTGCAGGGGTTATGTATTGGGGCTCCATAGAGTGGGTTTATTATTATATGTCGCCACCATTTGCTATGGAACCTGAATCTTGGAAAGCAGTTGAGTTTGCAGCTACCTATGGAATCTTTCATTGGGGTCCAATTGGTTGGGCATTGTATTCTTTACCTGCATTACCTTTGGCATATTGTTATTATGTAAGAAAAGAACATGTATTTAAGATTAGTGAAACTCTTAGAGTTATTATAGGTAATAGAGCTGATGGATTATTAGGTAAATTTGTTGATGTACTTTTCATCTTTGGAGCTATTGGGGCTACAGCAACAAGTTTAGGCTTAGGAACACCAATGATTGCCGCAGGAATAAGTAAGTTAACAGGTATACCTGTTAACTTAGAATTAAAATTAATAGCACTTATTATAGTTACTTTGATATTTTCAATAAGTGCATATTCTGGCCTTAAAAAAGGAATACAGGTTTTAAGTAATATTAATGTGTATTTGATGTTTGCAATCTTAATATTTATATTTATTACAGGACCAACTATGTTTTTTATAAAAATGGGTACAACAAGCATGGGTATATTGGTACAGAATTTTTTCAGAATGAGTACTTGGATGGATCCTGTTATGAATTCAGGATTTCCTGAAAGTTGGACAGTGTTTTATTGGGCATGGTGGATAATTTCAGCACCTCTATTAGGATTATTTATTGCAAGAATTTCAAAAGGGAGAACAGTACGTGGTGTTATAATGGGTTCTATAATATATGGAACTTTAGGCTGTGCTTTGATGTTTATTGTATTGGGGAATCTAGGGTTACACTTACAAATAACTAACAAGCTAAATGTTGTTCAAATATTAAATGAAAGTGGAGCACCAACAGCAATTATGAGCGTATTAAGTACATTAAAGTTCAACAAAATTATTATTTGTTTATTTTCTGTTGTAGCGATTGTATTTACTGCAACTACCTTTGATTCAGTTTCATATATACTAGCTTCTGTAACATCAAAAAAGATACTAGAAAATCAGGAACCTGCTAAATGGAATAGATTGTTTTGGGCATTTACATTAGCATTTTTGCCTGCAACATTACTTATCATTGAGGGACCACTTTCAACTATACAAACAACTTCCATTATTACTTCCATACCTGTTATATTTATTTTAATAGCAATGGTGATATCATTTGTTAAAATGGTGGATCAGGATTTATGTTGAATTTTTAAAGCAAATGCGGTAAGCATTTGCTTTTTATTTTATTTCAGATACCTCTGATTTAGATTGAAGTCTAGGAATCAAGTAAATTATAAAATAGAGTAAAAATGCTAAAATAGTAGAAGCAATAACGTCTAATATTGAATGCTGCTTTATAAACACTGTAGAGGCGCATATAAGCAAAGATAATATAAGATGAACAGAAATACTAAAATATTTTTTATCATTTCTGAAATAGCTGGATACAGCGAAAAATACCCCTAGTGAATTATAAACATGTAGGCTAGGGAAAACGTTAGTTGGAGGATCAACGGATCTAATCAAATTTATTGTGTAGGAAAAAGCATCAGTTGTTGCTAATGGATTCCTTAGATTTTGACCATTAGGAAAGAGAATATATATTAAATAACTTATTAATGTTCCCCAAAATATAAACTTAAAAAATCTCATAAATTCATCTTTAGAACGTATTCCCATGTATATGAAACACCAACCTATATAGGCGTACCAAATCACATAAAAAACAATAAAACCACTTATAAATGGTATATGATCATCTATTTGAGAATGCATGATATATTGAGGATCAATATATGCTTGTAGAAGAGTAAATATTATTAGTGTAGGAATGAATAATAGCAAGTATAAAAAATGGTTGTATTTATCAAACAATTTTTGGATATTCATATAAAACACACCTTTCATATAATTATATATAACATAATTATATCCAGTAAATTGAAATTATAAAATAATATTGAAAATATTTAAGTAATATTTAACAAAAAACCTATATAAATTATATTATAGAGTTGAGAGATTAATCTGGAGGAATGAAAATGGATAGTTATATTTGTTCCGTATGTGGTTTTTTATATGATCCTGAAATTGGTCATAGAGACAGCGGTATAGATGAGGGAACTGAGTTTGATGAAATGCCTTATGATTGGGTTTGTCCTAATTGTGGTTCTCCAAAAGAAGCATTTGAACTTGTATATTAAAAAAAGCATAAGGAAAAATAACAATAAAGATATCTTAGCTTATTAATTAATTTATATAATTCTAAAACTTATTGAAACTTTGAGATTTTAGAACGTGTATAAATTAAATTTACGGTAGATATCTAATACATGATTAAAAATATAAAAACTTATAAGAGGTGACCTTATGAACAAAAGTATAGAATGCTTTGTAGGCGAATGTAAACATAACGATAATGCATATCATCATTGTAATCTTGTTAAGATTCACATAAAGAAAAACAATATAGATCCAAAGGGTGCAATTGACACTAATTGTGGGAATTTTGAGGGTAGGGGTTAATTAAATATATTTAACAGAGTGTCTCTGAGTAAAGAGGCACTTTTATTATTTATGGATATTTACTGAATTTATTAATATAGTAAACGTGTAAAAATGTATTTTCGGTTCTTTTTATAAGTACAAAAGAATAAGAGTAATGCATAAGTTGAATCAAGCTTAAGAAAGCAATATTGGTAGTTAGTTAAAAGCCAATGTATATATAGTAAATTAGAAAAGTTTAATAAAGGTCATAAAAATTAAATTAAATAAAACCTATTATTTACAAAAAAGAAATTATGTGATAATACAATGCCGACGTAAATCCTTTTTTTACATATAAATTTATATATACACATAAAAGGGAATAAAAACACAAAAACAAAGGGGATATAACATGAAAAAGTTCAAAGTTTTAATTTCAACAATTGTATTATCTTTATTATGTTCTACAGTTTCATTTGCTCAGCCTATAGAGTCAGGGGTTGAAAACAAAAAATTAATGGTATTTGATTCAAAAAAAGCGAATGAAAAAGCGAATAAAAAATTAATAAAAGGATATCAGATTAATTATACAACTAACACTAAAAATGATATTGGAAAATCATCGGATATTGCAATTAATATAAATGATTTATTTAATGAGAAATCAGTATTAAATAAAGCTATCAGATTGATGAAACAAGGTAATATTATTTTTATTTATGGAGAGGATCTTGATATAGATTCACTAGAGGAAGCTTTAGGCATAGAAATTGATGGTTTAGAAGAAAGTGAATATGAGTTGAAACAGAAAGAAACTAAATGGGATATTATTGGTATAATGAATGGACAAGTATGTAATTTTGGTAATATTCAATATACTGAGGAAAGTGGAGATATTAAAGTAGATACTTTTATAAATGATATAATTTCCATTAGAGAAAGTGAATCTATAAAAAATAATATGCTAGCACATCAAGCAAGTGATTCTATGTTAGCACCTTCAGAAAAGATGTATTCACTTAGCAGCGCAAGTGATATCGAGGAAGTAAAATCCTATTATGGCTTAACAAGCAGTATTTATTTACCATCAGGAACAGGATCAGATAAAGAAGTTGCAAGAATAGTTTCTGATCTTATACTTAGCAAAGAAAAAAATCCTCAAGATCCAACGAATACTAAATTTGCTTTAAAGAATAACGCACAGGTGTTATCATACCAAACTTTGAATCCATATGGAACAACGGAGTTTAATACAACTCACAAGTTAATGTATTCATCAGATGAACTTCAAGGATGGGGACCAGGAAATATAGCTGAAACGTCTGGTACTATCACTGTTGGATTACCTTGGGGAATAAATTATGCATTTACTTCAACAGGTGAATACTCAATAAAAACATCTCCATTATTACAAGAGGATCAGGTTAAGTGGAAAGTATGGGAGCCTTCAGTGTTTGGAGTTGGTCAGCCGTTAGATAGTAATGCAACGATTAGTCCAGGTATAGCGTGGACATCAGATGGAAGTACATCTGGTGCACTAGTAACACATGAAGCTACAGTTAGAGAATTATTAACATCTAAAGAATTCACTTTCGATCTAAATAAAAGTATAAAATATTTCGAAAATTAACAAAAACAAGCGTCTAAACCAGAATATTCTATGTTTAGATGCTTTTTTTAGTTAATTATTAATTTGAGGGGGTAACAGTAACCAATTCGTTACTGTTAAACAAATAATGTTTTGCAAAAAATGAATTTTGGGGAAAAGTTTCAATAATGTTTTTTTTACCAATTTCAATAGAATATTTATTTGAAACATTATCTTGAATTATGCCTGCAAATATTAAATACATATCTTGAGTATTTTTAGTACTATTAATTCTAAAGATTTGAAGAGATTTATTGCTATAATGAGAATTTTCAAATTTATATTTATTAGTATCTAATTGAGTAAAAATAGCATATCCATAATATTGATTATAATTTTCAATTTGCGTATAGCTAAAAATTATAATCACATTATTTTCAATTGTTTTCTCTTCTAAAACTTTAAAGTTACTTGTATTTGTTTTATACATTTGAGTTAGATAAAGAAAAGGATTGTTAGTGAAATATTTTTGGGAGTGAGTATAGCTATAAGATGTTAAAATAACTATTATAAATATAAAGCTAAAAAACATTAGATATTTTTTTTAATAATTGTCATATATAATAGTCCTTTCTATAATATTTTAATAAGTATAATTAATAGGATAATAATTTATTATAATTTAATTAAGATTTTTAGACCAAATAAATAATTATTACATTCAATATAATTCCATTTTTTATTGAATATAATAATTATTATACCAGATAAAAGATATAAGTAAAAACAAGCCATAATTCGTACATGTACGAATTATGGCCTTTAATACATTTTAAGAAAAATAGATTTTAGCACACGAACAATAGCTTTCTTATGGTATAATATGTAAAAGAAGTTTAGGAGGTATTTTATGATAATACAGGATGCCATTTTTAAAAGAAAATCAATCAGAAAGTATAAAATGGATGGATTAAATGATGCCGCATTGAATAAAGTAGAAGAAATATTGAAGAATGTAAAACCATTATATAAAGATATAGATTATAAGGGACATTTAGTTAAAGACGGTATGAAGGTGCAAGTTCTTTTTAAAAATTTTATTAGCAAATATATTAAGGTTAAATCACCTCATTATATAATAATAACTTCTGAGAAGAAAGAAGGTTATCTTGAAAATGTAGGATTTGCTTTTGAAGAGATAGTACTTCAGCTTACATGCATGGGAATAGGTACATGCTGGATTGGAGCACCATTCGATAGGAAAATGGTTAAGGATATGATTCAGATTGATGATAATCATGAACCAGTTCTTTTAATATCATTAGGAGAGCCAGAAGATTTCTTTTCAATGTATGTAAATGATATTAGTGAGTATAAAAGAAAGCCTTTTGAAAAAGTTGTGTCAGGAGAGCTTGATCCTATTTTTGAAGATGTGTTTCACTATGTGAGAGTAGCGCCATCAGCAACAAATAGTCAACCATGGATTTATCAGAAGGAAGAGGGAGAAATAAAAGCCTTTTGTATAGAGAGAAAAAATAAACTAACAAAAGCTATATATAATCAACTCAATTTAATTGATATGGGAATATCCTTATTTCACTTAAAAGTTGGTTTAGAGAAGCATAACATGAATTTTGACTTAATTAAATCCCCAGAGGGAAAGATGAAAGCACATAAATATATAAATACAATTAAATATTAAAGTTTTCTTTGAAATGATTAAAATTATTAAAGATTTTTATAAGCTGAAAGCCAAGTATTATGAAGGGTTTTCGGCTTTTGCTTTGAAAATTATTATAAAATATTAGAAAAAATATAAAAAAAGTGAAGGGTTTATTTTTAAACTCGCGTTTATAATAGTGTAAGTGTGAAAAAGTGGAAAGGAGGGAATTATGAGGGAAGATGAACTTATCAGGCGCGCGATGATTGGTGAGAGTAGAGCTTTTGAAGATCTAATAATCATATATAAAAAATATGTTTTTTCTATATGTTATAAGTTATTAAAAGATGTTCATCTTGCTGAGAATCTCTCGCAAGAAACTTTTTTACAGGTTTATTTGTCTATAGCTAAGTTTGATAATAAAAATTTCAAGAATTGGATTGGGAGAATAGCTACTAACAAATGTCTGGATTACATAAGAAAAGAGAAAGTACAAACAAAGGTAGTTGAAGTACTAAAAGAAACAAGAGAAGAAAGTAAGTTAAACCAAAATCCTATACACAATATACTGCATAAAGAGAAGAAAGAGATTATATTAAAGGGCATCAATAGGCTGCCAGATAAATATGGTAAAGTTCTGATAAAATATTATATTGAAAATAAAGATTATAGCACTATAGCAGTAGAAGAAGGGATTAAACCACGTACAGTGGAAACCCGTTTGTATAGGGCTAAAAAGTTACTAAAAAATAGTATGGGAGATGAATTACTATATGAAGGCTTCTTATGATGAAGAGAATAGAGATAGAGAAGAGCTTATGTTATTAGATCAAGAAATTGATGTGGATAAATTTTTAATGGAATTAGAAGATGAAGAATTAGTTGAATATGAATATGATTCTAAGGGGGAAGGGGTTGATGGAATTAATTTTAACCATCAAGTTATGAGAAGAATAGATGAGTATTATCCTCAAACCTTAGATGTTCAGGTGATTGAGGGTATTCAAAAAGAAATGTGTATTAGGGGAAGAGAGAGATTAATGATAGTATATATAGCATTAGTAGTATTATCTATGGCTCTTTTTTCATCAGGTATTTTCAAAGGGGTATATGAGTTATTTATAAAAGGAATATAAAATTTAGATGAGAGGTGAAATTAATGAAGAAAAAGAGTAAATTTTTAACGTTTATATTTTCCTTTGTACCAGGGCTACAATATTTATATATAGGCTTTTCTGGAAGGGCTGGAATAGCCATGGCATCGATTATAGGAATTATAGCCATGACTGCATTTATACAAGGAATGACATACAGTATGCCTTTCACTGCGTTATTTATCCCAGTTATATGGCTTATAACAATGATTGATTCTATGATGATTGTTGATAGGATAAATTTTACGGTGAAATATGGTGAACTTGAAGAATACAAGTTCATTATGAAAGATAAAAAAATTCTAGGATTTGAGCAAGAACAGATTTTGAGTATATTCTTTTCAATAATGCCTGGAGCAGGACATATGTATATAGGTGCCATGAATCAAGGGGTACAAATAATGGCATGTTTCTTGGTGTTATTATATTTGTCAAATTTAACAGGAGTAATGCTGTTCTTAATAGTGGCAATGATTATATGGTTCTATAGTATGTTTGATATGGTTCATAGGGTTTCTGGAAGCTCTATTTATGATGATGGTGGAGAGTTTATCTTATTTACTATAGTTAGAAGATTAACTGCAAATAGTAATAGCAATAAAGTGGTTGGTATATTATTTGTACTTGTAGGAGTTTTAATTATTGGTAATAAAATTATAGCACCTGTGTTAATAAAAATGATTGGACATAGCATTATGGAAGTAGGAAGAATGATATTTATATCCGCTATTTTCATATTAATTGGATTTAGATTGATTTTCAAAAGTAGTACAAAGGCATTAACTAAAGGTGAAGTTGATAGGTAGTATTGGAGGGGATTAAATGAAACAGATGAGAGTAGGGACATTTTCATTAGGTATATTGTTAGTTATAATAGGTGTGCTAATATTATTTGGGGGAATTAAGGGTATAGGTGGAGCGCTATTGATACTTAAATTCTGGCCAATAATATTAATCAGTATTGGAATAGAAGTATTATATTTTGTTTATAGAAATAAAGGGGAAGAGGTTAAATTAAAGTATGACGTATTAGCTGTATTTATATTTATAACATTGGTATTAATATCTTCAGGAGTTTTCATATTTAATGAGTTTATGGATAATGAAGTATCTAATGTGGTAATGGGGGAAATTAAAAGTAAGGCTTATTCAGATATAATGATTAAAGAGTATGAATTTAATAAAAAGGATATTAATAGAATTGTAATTGAAGATAGAGGTAACCTTTCTATAAAGGAAAGTACTGATGATAAAATAAGAATAAAAACAAGTGTAGTAGTTAAGGCAAGTAGCAAGGAAGTTGCAAATGAGTATAAGGAGAAGGTTATAGATATAAAAGTTAAAGATGAACATCTTTTAATTTCTAACTTTAATCAAGATAATATAAATAAGTTAGTTCAAATTGGAGAAATTCATACAAGTTATGAGATGTTTGTACCAGCAGATATTGAGATAGATATAAAAAACATTAATGGAAACGTTGATATAAGTGGAATTAAGAATAACCTAAATGTTTACCTCAAGGGAGCTGTATTAAAAGGTAATAATATTGTTGGGGATATTAATATTAGAGAAGAAAGTGGATACTTATATAGTTTTGTGAATCTTGATAATATTATTGGGAATATAGAATTAGATACTTATGGTAGGAATGTTACTCTTAATAATATAAATGGAAATTTATCAGGAAAAGTTCACAGTGACAGCATGCAGATAGAGGGACTGAAGGGAAAATGTGAATTATCACTAAAGGATTGTAACTTTAAGATAAAGTATAGTGACATAATTGAAGAGGATATTAATATAGATGAGGAAGGATCAAGCATAGAAATATATATGCCTAAAAAACAACAAGGAAACTTTTATCTTGAGAGTAACTATAATATAGATCTTGAGAGTAAAAAGATATTTAAAGAGGATGATATAAAAGCTGTAGAAGATAATAAAGTTATTCAAAAGAAAATCGGTGAAGGGCCAGAAATTAATATCAGTGTAAGAAATGGTAATATAAGAATTAAATAATATAATAGGTGAAAAGGGGGATATACCCCTTTTTGTTGTTTAAATATAAAATAGGGTGATATAATATTAGAATATTCATAATAGAGAAACATTGCGACGCAGTCTAGTAAAAAATAACTGAACAATTGAAAATGGAAAGTGGAAAACGATGGAGGTTTTGCTCCGCAAAACTACATTTTATTGGTCTTTAGAACAAGAGGGGTTTACTCATTTTATCTTTAGATAAAATATTGTATTTAGATACAAGGTTTCATCCCTGATGAAACGAGTAAACCATCATTCTCCAAGGAACAATATGATTAAAATTTCTCGAAGAGAAATATCCTACGTTTTCAACTTTCAATTTTCCACTTTCAATTTGCTTTTATAGTGCATTTGTTTTTTATTAAGCAAAAATCTAAATAGAATAAAAGAACTTTACATAGCAAAATAATAAGGAGGGGGATTTTTATGGGTTATATAATGGACATGAGAAAATTAGTGGGGAAAAGAGCTATATTTATGCCAGCCGCAGGTGCTGCAATAATTAATGAAAATAATGAGATACTATTACAGAGGAGAACAGACAATAAGTGCTGGGGTATCCCTGGTGGAAGTATGGAATTAGGTGAAACATTTGAAGAGACAGCAGTTAGAGAAGTTAAGGAAGAAACTGGACTAGATGTTAACAGATTAGAACTTTTCAATATTTTTTCTGGTGAGGATTTACACTATGTTTATCCAAATGGAGATGAAGTATATATTACAACAGCAGTTTTTTTATGTAATGACTATAGTGGGGATTTAAGAAGAGATGAAGAAGAAAGTTTGGAGTTAAGGTTTTTTAAGTTAAATGATATACCAGTTGAAAGTGATTTAAATCCTCCAGATAGGGTTATAATATCAAAACTTAAAGATTATTTGGTAAGGAGATGAGCTTAATGAACAAGCCATTAATTGATAGTAAATTTAATGATACTGATACTAAGATAGCTACATTTGCTATGGGATGATTTTGGGGTCCAGATTCCCAGTTTGGGATTAAAGAAGGAGTAAAGTACACTGAAGTAGGATATGCTGGTGGAGATATGCCAGATCCTGAATATAAAAATATGGGCGATCATACTGAAAAGGTTCAAATTCATTATGATCCTGATATAGTCTCATATGAAGAGTTGGTGGAAATGTTTTTTGATACTCAAACGTGTCCTCATTTAAACCAAAGCAATCAATATAGATCAATTTTATTTTATGAAGATGAGAATGAAAAAGATATTATACTTAGGATAATGGAGAAAAAAGAAAAGGATAAGGGAGAGAAGTTTGATACGGATATAAGACCTTTTAAGAATTTTTATCCTGCTGAAGACTATCATCAGAAATATTATTTTAAAAGAATAAGAAAGTTATATCATGATATGAAGGAAATATATATAAGTGAAAAAGAGTTAACTATGTCTACTGCAGTAGGGCATATCAACGGATATGTTCATGGTCATGGAAACAACGAAATGTTGAAAGAAGAGATCCATGAGTTGGGCTTAACAGAAGAAGGCAAGGAGTTATTGGAGTCATTCGTAAAAGAATTTGATAAGAGAAAAGGATTATAATAATTATTTTCCAATTAGGGAATAATTGAAATGACATTGACATTCTACCTCATAATATGTTATTATTCTCGATGGAATAACAAGTAGAAATAGGGATAAAATTTGCATTACATTAATAATCGAGATGATTATAAGGGTTCCAGATTACTGGAACCCATTTTTTTATCTAAAATTATCATCGTTTTACCACTAGCTCCATTTTCTTTTAATTACATTTAAAAAATTTAAATTGAATTTGATTTCTAAAATAACTTTTTATAGGAAGAGTTCAACAAAGTTGATTCTGACAAAACTTTTAGATTCCTGATATAGTATTATATTAGTGGAAGGAGGGATTGACATGGATTACCTGAATAGTATATATAAAGCAATGCAGTTTATACACAATAACTATGACGAAAATATCTTAGTTGGTGATATATCTGATCATGTATATCTATCACCATCTTATTTTTCAAAGGTGTTCAGGGTACTGACAGGTTACACAGTAAAAGAATATGTTAATCGATATCGTTTATATCGAGCGGCCACGTTACTTAAGGAGACTGATAAGCGAATTATCTCTATCGCCTTTGAAACAGGGTTTTCGTCCCAGCAGTCATTCACTAAGAAATTTGTACAGCTATATAGAAATCCGCCGGCGCGTTTCAGGAGGATAAATCCAATTATTGATCCGTTTCCTCCAAAAAATTTATTTATGGAAAGAGGTATAACTATGGATTTAAAACAAAGTTTCGACAGTGTACAATTTGTTACAAAAGAAAGCTTCTTAGTAGTAGGAATTGAGACTGACATTGATTACAATAGAGGCACTAACAACATAGGAGATTTGTATGACCAATGGAATAGCCAAAAATTAGAAGAATTAATTCCTGATCAAGTAAACTCTTCCGTAGTATATGGTATGACACATGAATCAAGAGAAGATGATACAGCCAAGTATATGATTAGTGTGGAAGTTTCAACGCTTGATAACTTGCCTTCAGGGCTTATTGCTCGTAGATTCGACAGCTGTGAATACGCAGTGTTTGATACTACTCTTGAGATGGAAACTAGCGGAGAATTTTGGAAGTACTTTTTCAAGACATGGTTATCTGAACAAGGTTTAGAACAACCGCAAACAGTTAATACAAAGAATAAATATACGTACTCAAGACTCCCTAGTTTTGAGGTATACGATGCAGATTATAAAGATGAGACATCTAAGATTAAGATTTATGCACCTATTCTAAGAAAATAATAGTTTTAATATTTTGAAAATGACATTTCTCTTCGAAAAATTATAATCTTATCTTTCTTTGGATATAAAGGGTTTACTTGTTTCATTCTATATGAAATATTGGAGTTAAAATACAATATTTTATATAAGATAAAATGAGTAAAGCCTTCTTGTCCTAAAGAAGAATACAATGTAGGTTCTGACCTTAGTCAGAACCATACATCGTTGTCCGTTGTCCGTTGTCAACTGTCAACTTCTTTTCAAAGTCTATTGGCATTTACAGCAATGAGTGAATCTTGCTTCTGCTTTATCCCAATTACATATTTTCCAAAAATCTTGGATATATTCAGGTCTCTTATTTTGATGTTTTAAGTAATAAGCATGTTCCCATACATCTAAAATTAATATAGGTTGAGATCCCCAAACTGTTAAGTTTTGATGTTTTTCACATTGAAGTATATCTAATCTACATAACATAGGATGATAGACTAATATTACCCATCCAGATCCTTCAACAGCAATAGCTGCTTGTGTGAATTGAGCTTTAAATGCTTCATATGATCCAAAGTCTTTCTCGATTTGTTTTAATAAATCTCCATTTGGTTTATCTTTACCAGCAGGAGTTAAGTTCTCCCAAAATAGAGTGTGTAGTATATGTCCTGAACCATGGAATGCTAGTTCCCTTTCATAATGTTTAATCATTGCAAAATCACTATTTTTTCTAGCTTTATCAAGAGCCTCCATAGCTTTGTTGAGACCATCAACATATGACTGGTGATGTTTATCATGGTGAATTCTTAATGTTTCTTCATCCATATGAGGTTCTAAGGCATTATAATCATAAGGTAATTTTGGTAAAGTATATGGCACTGTTTATGTCCTCCTTAATTAAAAGTTTTTTACTTAATTCAACATTATTTTATGCAGTAAGTTTAAAATATATTTGTAATAAAGTATTTAATAAGAGGAGAGTTTGATATAAAATATAGACATAAGAAGACTATTAATAATTGTTTTCAAATAATTCAGTATATTGAGGTGATAGCGATGGTAGTAGGAAAATTATCAGAATTAGAAGCAGTAAAAATAAACTTAGATACTGTTAAAGGTGCTGCAATGAAAGTTTTAGTTGGTCCAGAGCAAGGGTGGGAAGATCATGTTATGAGAGTTATGGAAGTTGAACCAGGTGGATATACACCTAGGCATACTCATGATTGGCCACACATAAATTATATAATTAAAGGTAAAGGGCTATTACATTTAAATGGAGAAGATAAGGTTATTGAAGCTGGTTCATATGCTTATGTTCCTTCAAATGCACTTCATCAGTTCCAAAATACTGGAGATGAAACTTTAGAATTTATTTGTATAGTGCCTAAGAAAGGCCACGCTTAAGAAAAAATGCCCTCTGTCGAGGGCATTTTTTAATGTAGAATGGATAATGTAGAATGGATAATGTAGAATGGATAATGAAGGACATTTCTCTCCGAGAAATTTTAATCTTATGGGTCCTTGGACAATAGAGGTTTACTCGTTTCATTTGAAATGAAACATTGTAGTTTAAATACAATACTTTATCTTGGGTATGTTTAAGTATGATGTTGATGTTATATATACATCGCAAATGTAATTATTTTAAAAGAAAATTAAAATTATGTATAATTAAAAATATAAAACAATTGCTGTGCAAAAATATTTGTTTTGTGCAGCAATAGAAATTTAGCACTAGTAACGTAATAGTTATTAAATGTGTACTAAAGATTCTTATATTAATTAAGGGGGCTATTATATGAAGGACAGTATTATAGCTGATTTGAAAAATAGTTATGGGCTAATTTGTAACCAAATTACTCCAGTAACAGGTGGATTATTGAATCTGAAATGGAAGGTTTCCACTGAAAAGGGTGAGCTTTTGGTCAAACAATACAGCACTAAGCGGTATAGCAGAGAACGCATTGAGAGAATCGAGTCCGCATTGCAGCGGCAGATTATCCTTGAAAAAAAAGGCGTTCCTTGTCCATTTCTCTGGCAGTACGGAGACCGTGTAATTCGTTGGTTGGATGACGAAACAGCCTATATGGTCATGGATTTTTGCTCAGGAAAGACAGAAAACCCCGACACAATCACAATAACACAAATGCGAAGTCTGGGCAGCGCTTGTGCTGTAATGCATAAAGCGTTTTCAGAATTACAGGAGCCTTCAGTCAAGAGCCTACCCAATTTTGGAGGTTATACGATGGATTTATTATGGGAAAACTTTAACTCCCGTATGATGAAATGCGCGCCGGATGCTAATGTTGAATATAGGAAAGCTTTGCTTGCGATGGAGCCGATTTTGAAGCAGCTTAGCACCGAATTTTTTGATAAGTTTCCTAAAGGACTCGCTCATGAGGATATTCAACCCGGCAATATCCTGTTCCATGTGGATGGTGTATCTGCTGTCGTTGATTTTGACCGTAATTGTTACAGCTATATTTGGCATGATATAGGAAGAGCGATACTGTCTTTTGCGTTGGAAGGCAATATAATGAATGTGGAAAAGGTAGGCGGTTTCCTTGAAGGATATTCACAGCATTCAGAGTTAACATTGACTAATATAGCTGACGCTTTGAGGCTTTCGTGGTGCATTGAAACACCATGGTGGATACGGCCGGAATTTTTTAGAGAATGTGATGAAATTCCAAAGCGTTTTAAAGATGAAATGCTTTGGTTGACGGAACACTGGTTTGAGATAGAATCTTTATTATGTTCCTAGGTAGCATTATGTTATGAAGAAACAGTATTCTGATATTGAATAAAAATTTGAAGTAAAAGTTTTTTTATATTAAGGGAGATACAATAGGACATAATTATATTTCAAATAAAATTCATAGATATATTAAAGATATGATTATCTTCTTATGACAAAGGCTATTGGTGAAATGGCATATTCAGAGAAGTATCTCAATAATCCTGAAGAATTAAATAGTCTTTTAGCAGAAGGAATCAAAATGTTTGTTTTATGAATTAAAGAGTTTATAGTTAGAATTACAGAATAGTTAGATAAGATACATTAATAACGTGGGGATGGTAAAAATATGATTATTAAGGATAATATAAGAATTCAAGATTTTCATGCACATGGCTTTGATAGTGTTTATAATGTATATAAAAGAAATGAAGATTTCCTATCTTTAGGTCCACAACCTAATGCCACAAGAGAAATGGTTTTAAGTGATATAGAATATTCAGAACGTAATGGAGGTTATTACTGCACTATATGTTGTAATAATCATGTAGTAGGAATTATTGATTTTATACCTAGCATGTATAAAAAACAACAGGACTGTGCATATATAAACCTTATAATGATAAAACAGGAATATAGAAATATGAATATTGGGAAAGCGGTTATTAAGGTTATAGAGGAATGGTTAAAGAAGGAACATAAAATTTCAAGTGTTTATATTTCTGTTCAAGAAAATAATACTAAAGGAATTGATTTTTGGATTAGTCAGGGCTATCAGGTTATTTCCAAACCTGAATTGCAGGAAGATACAACAATAGTTTTACATATGAGAAAGTATATATAAACTGTATGAAATTTATTGCACAATTTTCTAATGTTGCGAAATAATAGACAAGTAATAGGTAATTAATTACGTCATAAAAAAGAGTATCATGCAATAAGAAACCGTTAATAATTACATAAATATATTTAAAATCAAACATTGTAGTTTAAATATAATATTTTATCCTAGGATAAAATGAGTAAACGTGTGTTGTTCCAAAGAACAATAAAAATATAGCTTCTGACCAAGGTCAGAAGCATCCATCGTTTTCCGTTGTCCATTTTCAATTTTCAATTTGTGTTAGTAGTTCTCGTATTCTTTATTATGAACTCCATAACTCTCAAGAACAGGTGTTACAAACAAAATCCCAAGTCTATTTTTTTCAAATTCTGGTTTTAGTGTATCAACTATGGCACGTAGTTTTTTCTCTTCTTCTATGACGCTCATTATTGTTACATTATGAGGATCATCATCTTGGAATAGCGATCTTAAACCTGCGAATAATGGAATACTATTATTGTGGCTGCATAGAGTGTGGGCAAGACCTTCACTATTTACTGTTGTTGCTCCACATCCATTATCATAGAATACTTTAAGTATATCATCTAGCTTACATAATTTATTAAGTATTATAAAAACAGAATACATTAATATCATCTCCTATTAAGCAATATTTTTTTTGGGTATAACCATGTTTGGTATTTCTCCTGCATTGGTAATAGCACGTTTAGTACAAATAGGTCCAATTATTTCAGTAACAACAGTTGTGGCTAATAATATTGTCATAACTGTACTTCCTAGGGTTGTACCACTAAATTCATTACTTACAATTATAGCTAAACCTACAGCTACACCTATTTGAGAGAATAAGCCTAATCCAATATTATTTCTTACTTTGGATGATACCTTAGCAAGATGTCCACCAAGGTTTGCACCTAAAAGTTTACCCATTAATCTAAATATTAAATACGCTAAACCAAGTATACCAATTTGAGGTATCATAGACAAGTCTAATCTAGCTCCAGCAAGAACAAAGAAACCTGCTATTAATGGAGGTGAAAATTTCTCAAGAACTGAGAAGGTTTTTCTGCTTTTGTTTGATATATTAGTTACCATAAATCCCAATGTCATAGCACATAATAAAGATGACAGATGGAATACAGAACAAACTCCAATAAGTAATAAAATTGTTCCAGATGAAAAAATAAGAATTTCATCTTTGTTTCTAGATTTATTTAATAAATAAGTCAATAAAATTCCAAGAGCTGCACCAACTGCAACAGATAGCGTTATCTCAAATAATGGAGCTATAACTACTTTATAAAATGTTAATGGTTCATGTTTTATAAAAACCTTGGCAATAGCTGAAGCAACTGAATATATCATAAGACATATGGCGTCATCTACTGCAACAACTCCTAAAAGGGTACTGGTCAAGGGGCCTGAAGATTTATATTCCTTTAGAACCATAACTGTTGCTGCTGGGGCTGTGGCAGATGCTACAGCTCCGAGTATTAATGATAGTGCTATTTTATGAGTTAGAAGTAATGAAACACCTGTAACCAAGATAAAAGCACCTAGAGCTTCACATATAGCAATTAAAAATATTGATTTTCCTAATTTTTTTATGACAGAAATTTCAAGCTCACTTCCAATATTAAAAGCAATAATTCCTAAAGCTAAATCACTTAAAAAAGAAAGTTGTAATTCTAAATTATTATCGATTATATGTAATCCTGAAACACCAATAAGTAACCCTGCTAATATATAACCAGCAACTGATGGTATTTTAAATTTTCCCATAAGTTTACCAAAGGCAATTCCAACGATTAGAGCAATTCCCATACTTACAAAAGCATTCAATTTTATCACTTCCTTGTCCATTAATTTTTTACGACTATAGTATCTTAGTCCTTTTATTACTAGAAGTAAACAAGCATTAAAGTCAAAATTTCTTAATTTAGTACATTTTAGACTTGTCTATTTAAAATAGGTATTGTTCTTGTAGATTTTCATTAAATATCGGATTTATGCTATTATAAGAAATATGTAATATAAACTTAAAAGGTTTATAATAAATATAAAGTATATGATTATATAGAATGTAGATTAAAACCAATGAAAAGGAGTGACTCAGAATGTTTATACATATAACAAAGGTTATTGAAGATTTGAAATTAGATGTGATTGTTAAAGGTGACGAGGAGAAAAAGGTAACTATAAGTAATATTAATAGACCTGGATTACAGTTATCTGGATTTTTTGATTATTTTGCTCATGAAAGAATTCAAGTTTTAGGAAAGGCTGAAATGAGCTATTTAGAGCAGCTTGAACCGTTAGAAAGGGATGAAAGACTTAAACACTATTTTAGCTTCGATATGCCTTGTTTGGTGTTCTCTAGAGATTTATATCCTAGTGAAGAGATAATTAAGCTTGCAGAAGAAAAAAAAATATGGATTGTTAGAACTAAAAAGCTCACAACAAGAATAATATCAATTATAATGAACTATCTTGATAGAGAATTAGCAGAGGAGACTATGGTTCATGGAGTACTGTGCGATATTTATGGACTTGGAATATTAATTGTAGGAGAGAGTGGTATCGGTAAGAGTGAGACTGCTCTTGAGCTAATAAAGAGAGGACACAGATTAGTAACTGATGATGCTGTTAATATAAAAAATATCGATCAACATTTATTAGGGAGAAGCCCATATATAACAGAGGGTATGATTGAAGTTAGGGGACTGGGGATAATTGATGTTCCATCTTTATATGGACTAAGCTCAATAAGAAAAGAGAAATATATTGACTTTGTTATTCAACTTGAAAAATGGCAAGAGGGTAAGAACTATGATAGACTTGGCAGCAGTGATGACTATATGGATATCTTGGGAGTTAAGAAAAGAAAAATAGTTCTTCCTGTTATGCCAGGAAGAAACCTTGCAGTTATTATAGAAACAGCAGCGGTAAATCACAGGTACAAAGTGATGGGAGAAGAATCTCCAATTGATAAGATTGAGAGAAGAATGATGGAAACTAGATAAATTAATGTAGTACATAACAATATTAGTGGAGGGAAATGAATGAGGAATTTTAAGGGATATCTCGTAATACTTGTTAGTATGCTTATGCTGTTTTTAGGAGGGTGTAAGCTGCAAGAAGTAAGCAGTGTAGATAAAAGTATTGAGGGATCAAATATTGAAGGGAAGTTAAAGATACATTATATTGATGTTGGTCAGGCAGATGCTATACTTATTGAGCAAGAAGGAAATAACATGCTTATTGATGCAGGAAATAATGATGATAAAGAAGTATTATTATCTTATTTAAAGAATAATGGGATTAAGAGGTTAGAATATGTTATAGGAACACATCCACATGAGGACCATATTGGATCTTTAGATGCAGTAATTGAGGAATTTGAGATTGGAAAAGTATTAATGCCGAAGGTAACTCATACAACTAAGACTTTTAAAGATGTAGTAACACAAACAAAGAAAAAAGGATTGAAATTTACAACACCTAAAATTGGAGAGGTTTTTGAATTAGGAGAAGGTAAATTTACAGTATTAGCTCCAAACAGTACAGAATACAAGGACATGAATGATTATTCTATAGTTATAAGATTTGAATACAAACAAAGAAGCTTTTTATTTACTGGTGATGCAGAGGCTCATAGTGAAGAAGAAATAATCCATACAGGATTAGAACTAAGAAGTGATGTATTAAAAGCAGGACATCATGGAAGCAGTAGTTCTAGCAGTATAGAGTTCTTAAAAAAGGTAAAGCCTAAATATGCCATTATTAGTTGTGGGAAAGATAATGATTATGGACATCCACATAAAGAAATAATTGAGAGATTTAATAAACAGGGAATAAAGATGTTAAGAACAGATGAATTGGGCACAATTGTATGCTTGAGTGATGGAGAAAGTATTGAATTTGTTTCTAAGAGTGGAGTTATCAATGAAAGGGATAATAATAGTTCTAATGAAGAAGAGAATGATGAAGATGAAGAGACTCAGAGGATAACCATTGAAAAGATAGATAAAGTCAAGGAACTTGTGTATATTAAAAACAATGGAAATAGAAAAGTTAATTTGAAAGGATATAGACTTCTTTCAGTAAAAGGAAATCAGGAATTTATATTCCCAGAAGTAGCCATTGAACCAGGCGAAATTATTTCTATATCTAGTGGAGATGAAAAAGGTGATATAGAGTGGGGAAAGAAAAATATGTGGAGTAATTCAGCAGAAGATCCAGGGAAATTATTCAATTCGGATGGAGAGCTTATAAGTGAATTTTAAAAGGGAAAAAATGTATGCGTACCAGGTTCGCATACATTTTTTTCCTATATATTTAATTAAATATGGTGATTTTTAGTATGAAAAAGTGTTAAAATATGTATAGTGAAAATAAAACATAAGAGGTGATAATATGAAAGAAGTTCAATCAAGATTGATTGAAGGGTTTAGAAGTGAAAAAAAGAAACATAATCCATTTATTTCAGCATTGATATTAATAGCAATAGTGATACTGGCTTATGTATTAATGCAAGCTGGTGCTTTTATTGGGGTATTAGTTATTGCTGGAATAAAATCTGTTATTCCTACCTATGTAGGGATGACTGGGAATATGTTGTTGCAGTTAGTTTTTGTGTTTGGTGGAATGACAGTAGTATTTATGTTATTTGTTAAATTAGCTCAGAAAAGAAAAGTTAGAACACTTGGTTTTTATAAAGAGAATGCAGGTAAGAACTATATTAAAGGGTTCTTTATTGGAATTGCTATGATGGCTATATCTGTTTTAATATGTTATGTTACAGGTGCTATGAAACCTACAACAACTTCAACTGATGTAGCAATTGGAGCTGCTGCAATTGGTCCAGTCTTCTTAATTCTTATAGGATGGATAATTCAGGGGGGAACAGAGGAGATAATAACAAGAGGATGGCTTTTACCTGTGATTGGAGCAAGATATAATGTGATACTAGGAGTAATAATATCTTCTTCATTTTTTGGGTTGCTGCATCTAGGTAATAACAATGTAGGAGTGTTACCTATGATAAACCTAATCTTATTTGGTGTTTTTGCTGCTGTATATGCGCTAAAAGAAGGTTCAATATGGGGAGTGATGGGAATTCACTCTGCTTGGAACTGGGCACAGGGAAATATATTTGGAATAGAAGTAAGTGGTAACCCTGTTGTAGGCGGTACATTATTAAAGTTTAATCACACAGGTTCACAGTTTATTTCAGGTGGAGGTTTTGGAATAGAAGGTGGAATTGCATGTACTGTAGTATTAGTTGTTGGAAT
The DNA here is from genome assembly GCF_027938815.1 of Oceanirhabdus sp. W0125-5. Lineage (GTDB taxonomy): Bacteria > Bacillota > Clostridia > Clostridiales > Clostridiaceae > Oceanirhabdus. The sequence continues at coordinate 195,264 of NZ_CP115913.1, read as the reverse complement.
AGTATTAGCTTATAAATTTATGAATAGGGAAAAGATTCAATCTATTCAATTATAATAAATTAATATTTTTAAGTTATGTAATTTAAACCCCTGTATTCTTAGGAATACAGGGGTTTAAAATTACAGCATGTACATATTTAGAATAAATGAATTTATTGATTAAAGTCTCCTACTGGATCTGGTTCATCTGGTACTGCTATAATTCCAGATAAGTCAACATCAATTTCATGGAGATTATTGTCAGAAGTAATCCATTTCTGAATAAAAGTATCAACAGCAAGCTGACTATTTAAATACACTTTAATGTACTCTGGATACCAGTCTCCACCAGCACTTAAATATTTATCATCTTTTCTTAACCATACTTTTTCTATATTTTCAGGGGAAATATTAGTGCTGTATCTATCAATATATAAATAAAATTTATCTGTATTCCCTGATTCAAAATCATTTATATATGTTCCAGCATCTAATTCCCACTCTTTTGTAGTTCCGTCTTTTAGAGTGATACCGAAGTAAACATCATCATCTGTACCAGTTCCGTAGTTGTAATAGGTAGTGTCACCAGTTTTAATTTCTAAGGTTAAATTACTTATAGGGGAGTCACTTCTACCTACGTCTAGTACCCAACGATCACTTAAACCATTGTAATTTCCTGATTCAGCTGAAGTTAAAATGTTAAGTGAACGTTGAAGAGCTGAATAAAATGCTGAATTAAGTCTTTCCGATCTATTATTTATAGATAATGTTTCTAGTGCAGTATCATACTCTGTATAGGTGTATCCTGCTCCAGTTATAAGGCCTGCATGTAAAGTAGTTATCCATTGACTAATCTCACTTTCACTTGGAGAGCCGCCGTATATTTCATTAGAGGTATTAACTATTAGCTTATATGGAATTTCATCTGAAGAAGCAAAGTAATTTGTAACTCCTGCCATATAAGACTCTTTATTTTTTTGACCCATATTAACCCAAATATAAGGTTCTGCTGCTGTTTCTAAAGCTATATGTAAGTCTCTTCCGTCGGGATTATCTAGATAAACTCCACATTCAGGATTAACAAAAATACCGTGAGCACCTAAATCTCCGCATATATGAGTTATCCATCCAGCTGCATAAGCAATTTGTTTTAAATCATTACTGGCAAGTGCATTTTTTAGCTGAGATGAAGCGAAAGAACCAACCTTGAAATAATGATATTCATTACTCCATGGAGAATACTCGAAGATCTCTCCTGGTTGAATTAAGGGTAAGTCTGGACCATTTGCACCTATAGCTGCAATTTCAGGGTAAGTCTCTATAGCTTGTCTTATTATACTATCCTCTGGTAATCTCTTTGCAGTTTCCATCATTAATATATAATGACTTACTGGTTGGAAGGCGTAAACTTCTTTAGTTACTGATACTGATGCAATAATTGAAAGGCATAAAAGTAGATTAATTATAAATTTTGCAGATTTTCTTTTTCTTAAATATCTCATAATTTCATCCTTTTAAAATTAAATTCCCCTTGGATGTTTTGTTTTTATTATTTATGATTTTTATAAGAGAGCTTTGAATGAAGTGTGACTATAAAGTTACATAGAAATAACAAAAAACATAATAAAAAGAAATATATAAATAAATATATAATATTTACCAAGGGGTAATAATAATATACAATGTATTTATGAAAATGTAAAGAGGGTATTTTAATTTTTATCAAAAAGGAATTGGGTATTATTTGAGGGAAGAACCAAAATAACAAGTGCAAATGAGTTTGGTGTGAAGTGTTGGTAGAATTAAAATCATATAAATTGAATAAATAAGGTTTAATATTTGATTAAAACTTTCAAAAATATTATTTACTTAAGTTGAATTTATAAAAATTAAAGCAAATTAATTAATAAAGAAAAAAATTTACAATAAATATAAATTTAAATGATTAAGAATAGTTATGAATTAGGAAAATTTATAGTGTATATTTTAAAAAGAAGGAAATTCAAAATTTTCGTCTAATAACATAATATGGAATATATTGTTAGGAGGAAATATATGAGGAAATGGACAAGATGTTTAGTTTTATTGTTTTTGGTTTTTATAATAGGTGTTAAACCAGTAAAAGCAGTAAATAATGAAATAAAGGAATTAAAATGTAGTAATAAAAGTATAAAACCAATGGAGAATATAGAATACACTATAAAGACAGATGGTGATGACTTGATTCAAGTTGAGTTTAAAGTATTTGATCATAATAAGAAAGAAATTTTAAGTTATTTTCAGAATTACTCTCCACCATTTGCTGCTGGTGATAGTATCAAGGTAAATACTAAGTTCAACAAGCAAGGAATATATTTCATAAAGGTATATCTAAAAAATTTTTTAAGTAATGAGATAGTTAATGAGAAAGAAATAAAGGTTAAGTGCGGCAATGTAATAGAAGAAATAGATATACCAAAGAAGACGCCTTCTAAGAAGGAAGAGGAGAAAAAGAGGGAACCAAAAGGAGAGAAAATAGCTTATTTAACATTTGATGATGGTCCAAGTGCTAACACGTATAAAGTATTAGAAGTGTTAGATAAATACAACATAAAAGGAACATTCTTTGTTCTAGGAAAGAATGCAGAAAAGAATAAGAAAACACTTAAAAAGATATATGATGATGGACATGTTATAGGAAATCACTCATATAGTCATGATTATAATTATATTTATTCAGATGTAGATAATTTAATTAGTGAAATTAAGAGAACAGATGAATTAATAAAAAGTGTGATTGAAGGATATAATAATAAGTTATTCAGATTCCCAGGTGGCTCCTTTCATAGAACTGAAGCTAAAGAAGCTGTTGATGAGTTAGGATATAAACATTTCAATTGGCATATTGATTCAGGAGATACTAGAGAGGTTCTTGTTTCTGCAGATAAGATAGCAAAGAATGTTTTAAGTAACATATGGAGAGACAAGGTAGTTATTCTTTTCCATGATGCAGGAGCAAAAAAGACAACTCCTGATGCTTTACCAGAAATAATTGAAGGGTTATTAGATAGAGGATATAGATTTGAACCTCTTGTTGAGGAAAGTTTTAATTCATTCTAGTATATATTAATGGCAATGTATCTTGTAATAAGATACATTGCCATTAAGTTTATTTAAAAAGAAAATTGTTTTTTACTTCCTCACAAGCAGCTTTACCTATAAGAGTTTCAGCTATAATTTGCTTTTAGAATAATATCTGTTAAATAGAAGAATAATATACATTATGATGGTATTATATGTAAAGTGAAAAAGCTAGGTTATTTGAACCTAGCTTCAAGCAGTATTTAGTATAAATTTAACAGAGGTCAGTTTTTTTATCTTCAATTTCGAAGCATACTTCATGAACGTGGCCATAAAAACAATTAGTTTCACTATCTACATAATGACAATGTCCACCACATGGTAATGGAATTGCAGGGCTGGTTTCTATACAATAGCGATGACTATGATCATCTTTTGAAGTACAGCAACCTTCTATGATATGAGTGTGATAACAAGTATTGTAAGTGCAGCAGGTGTAACCTTTAATTTTATGAGTATGATCTTCGCAATATCCTGTTCTGATCTTAAACTTATGTCGATGTTGGCAACAACAGCAGTTCATTTTTGCCTCCTTAAGTAATGGTTCAGTATATTATATGAATATGAAATAGCTTGGTGATAAAAAGGGTTAAAGGAGTGGTAATTTTATGGGGTATAAAAATCTAGTTTGTATTATGAACAATAGAAATTACGGAAGCGTTGTTTCTATGTTATTTTTTCAACCTGAGAATATTATATTTATAACTAATGAGGATGATAACAGTAATAATTATGAACAGATAAGTAAATTCATTGAAAATAATTATGGGCATATACATTGTAGTAAGAGATGTGTAAAAAAGATTAATAACAATTACCTGGGAAATGTATTAAAAGATTTTAATAGAGAAGATACTATAATAAGCTTATTTGGAGATGAAACCAAAGCTGTATTAATGGTATATATAAAAGCTCGGGAATTAGGATTAAAATGTGTATATATAGATAATAAAGAGGATACTATACTTTTTATTGATGAAGATAAAGAAGTTAGTATTTCAGAAATTGATATAGATATTCATGACTTTATAGGAATTAATGGTGGAGAAATTTTAGATGAAAATACTAAGATGTTCGATGAAGCGAGATTTATAAATATGAGTAAGTTTATTTTGGATAATAGAAGAGAATGGCAAACATTTAAGAAAATTGCAAGTAATTATGAGATTATAAATTGGGATAAAGAAAGGCTTAATATAGTGCAATTCAGGATAAATAAACTGGACCACAGTGAAAATTCAATCTTGATGATGTTTTTAAAAGAATTGGAAAACAACTCCATAGGGAAAGTGTCTTCAAGAGATGAAGATTTAATTACTTTTAAATTTAAAAATAACTCATGCAAGGATTTTATAGGAAAGGTAGGAACCTGGTTAGAGGTATTAACTTATCAGGCAATAAAAGAGTTGGGATTTATTGATGATGCAAGAGCAGGAGTAGTTTTTCTATGGGACAGAAAAGAAGAAGATGTGAAAAATGAGGTGGATGTTCTTGCTTCATATAGTTCAAATCTTGTATATATATCATGTAAAGATACTGCCCATTATGATTCTGATACTTTGAACGAATTAGAAGTATATGCAAAAAAAATAGGAGGGAAGACAGTAAAAAAAATACTGGTAGCAACTAAGGAATCGTATAAAAGTACTACAGGTGATAGAGCAAATGAAATGGGAATAAATCTGATAATATTTAATAATGATTTTGATGAGTTTAAGAAAAAATTAAAAGAAGTAATAGAATAAAAGTAAAACTATTTTACAATTCTCTGCATAAGATAATAATAGGATTAATAAATGGGAGAGTATGATGAGAACAAAAGGCATTTGGGGTACAATATTATTTGCTTTAATAGTTGTGTTTTTATTTGCATACATATTTAATCTTATGCCATCTAAAGTAAATAGATTATATACGTGTAAAGTTGCAAATATTTCAAAAGAAAAAATAGTAGATGAGATAATAGTGAAAATTGATGGAACAATAAATAAATCTTTTTTGAAGAAAACTGTATTTTCAGGAGATATAATTATAGGCAAGGAAAAATATAAGTGCGAAAAAGTTGAATTTACAAAAAATATTACTTTAATAAGAAGTATAAATAACAATAAATATAATTGGATAGTATTTTACTTTAGTTCTAATGAAAAGGAGGTTATGTTACTTCCTTTAACTGAAAATTATATCTTCAAAGAAGAGGAAGTAATAGTTTATCCATATACAGATATTAACAAAATCAAGAGAGAATATTATGAAGTTATTAAGAAAATGAACGGGATATAAAAGAGTTATTAATAATTCATAAAAAGCCTTGTTAAGTATTTTTTAAAGTAGTAAAATTGCATTGTTGGTTAGTTGAATTACCAACAAAAATGATTAATAAACCCCATAATTAATCATGATGTTCTCCCAAATAAAATTTATTAAATGCGACACCTTAAGTATACTTGAGGTGTATTTTTCTGCATAAAAATATAAAAGCCTATTGATTTACTCAATAGGCTTTGAAAATTATTTAGTTTTTAATTTAAGAAGATTAGTGATTGATATTCCAGAGGATATTACACCTTGTTCATCTAATCGTTTAATTGCCATAAAAATATATAACTCTCCAGTATCAATTCTTCTAGTAAGTGGATAGATTTTTATATTTTCATTGCTTTTCATAAAGTCTTTGTATCTAGAATCTAATTCAAAAATATTTAACATATATCCTGATTTATCAGAAGCGTATCTAAAATACCCTTCCTTATCAGCGTAATATAGTTCATTGATACCAATATTATCACAATATTTTCTTAAGGATTCTTCACTTTTATTAATATTAGTATTATTCATAATGCTTAAACCAATTTCTTCAAGCTTTATATAAACATCTTTATCAATAGATAAATTCAATAAGTCATTTGACACAGTAGATATGTTTTCAATAGTGGTGTTAAGGTTATTAATAACAGACCATTGCATATCAATATCTGATGCGATCTCCTGTACTGAACCAAATGTTGTAGTATGACAATTACTTAAATCATGAACTGTATCTTTTATTTCAACAGATGAATTTGAAATTGTATCTGAGCTATCTAATATATGACTAATTCCATTATGAAGATTCTGATTAGCTTGTACAATTGTTGAAAAAGTATTATCTATCTTTTCTACAGATTCTTTTGTGCATAATATTTTATCATTAGTTGATACTGCTTTACTATTTAAATTATTAATTTCATCTTCCATATCAGAAATATATTTTGATATGTTAGAGCTGAAATTCTTGGTTTGTTCAGATAACTTCTTTATTTCATTGGCTACAACGGCAAAGCTATTACCAGCCTCTCCAGCTCTTGAAGCTTCTATACGAGCATTTAATGCTAATAAATTAGTCTTATTAGCAATGTCTTCTATATAATTAGTAATGCTAGAAATTTCAGATGATAGATTCTTTAAATTATCTGTACTGTTTAATAATGTTTCATAGTATTCTTTTAAATCTGCCATATTTGATATTGCAAATGTTATGGTATCTTTTTCATTATTAAGAATATCAATGCTATTATTAGAAATAGTATTAGTTTTTTCAGAAACATCAACAATATTATTAATCTGCGTACCAATTAATTCAATCAATCTGATTAACGTTTGTATGTAATCATTATCATTTTCAGAAAGCGATAGTATTGATTTAGAGGCAGAATTTATTTTATTAGAGAATTCTCTTAGTTCTCTATTTGAAATATAAATATCCTTAGTTGTATCTGCTAATTTTTTAGAGATTTTAGTCAAATCTTTATTAGATGATTTTGTATTATTATAAGTTCTATGATAAGAATCCTGAAGTTCATCTGTTTTTTTATTATAATTTCTTTGAAGATAATAGGAAACAACATAAGTAACCAAAACTGCCAATGTTATCGTAATATAGTTAGGTATTGGTATTAATGAGATTAATGAAAATATTATTGCTAAAGGTATTATAATTAAGGGGCTTATTTTACAAAAAAATGATTTATTCAACAAAAAAAATACCTCCTCTGTATTATATTGTGATAATTTTACACAAAATTTTATCTATAATAAAATTATAATATATAAATAATTTAAGTCAAGAATTGGCTAAAATTTCTAAAAATAATAATAGAAAATATATTATAATATAAGTATATCCAAAAATTAATTAGAAAAAGTACTATATAGACTTCCGTGGGGATAGATATTTGTTTGAAAATGTAATAGATATTCAAAAAGTAATAAAAATTATAAGGGGGATAAATATGACTTATAGGGAAGAAGAAATTAAAAGAAAAGATGGTAGTAAAATTACTATTCATAAGTGGGAAAATGATCAAATTGATAAGGAAAATATTAATGGTGTATTTCAAATTGTTCATGGAGCAGCAGAGCATGCTAAAAGATATGCATGTTTTGCAGAAAAATTAAATGAATTAGGATATGTGGTTATTGGGGATGATCATGTAGGGCATGGAGTATCAGTTAATAGTAATGAAGAATTAGGCTTTTTTGGAGAAGAAAATGGATGGAGTAAACTAGTTGAAGATGAGATTTCAATAACTGAGCATATAAAGAAGGAATATACTGATAAACCCATAATTATTTTTGGACATAGTATGGGGTCATTTATTCTTAGAGATTATTTAACAAGAGACCCTAAGGGAATTTCAAAATGTATAATTTGTGGAACTGGGTACACAAATACAATTTTAAGTAATTTTGCCTTACGTTTAGTAGCACATGAAAAAAAGCAAAAGGGAATTATGTATAGAAGCGAAAAAATTGATAAACTCACCTTTGGAGGATTTAATAAAAAATTCAAACCTACAAGAACGACTTTTGATTGGTTAAGCAGGGAAAGTGGAGAAGTAGATAAATATATTGAAGATGACTTATGCGGATTTATATTTACTGTAAAAGGGTATGAAGATTTATTCACTGGGGTTAAATATATTAATTCTAATGAAGCCTTTAAGAAAACAGAAAAGAATATACCTATTCTTATGATTTCAGGGGATAAAGATCCTGTAGGAGCATCTGGAAAGGGTGTTAAGAAGGTTTATAAAAAATTAAAGAAGAGTGGGGTAAAGGATATTACTCTAAAGTTATATGAACAGGGAAGACATGAGATATTAAATGAAATTAATAGAGATGATGTGTATAAGGACATAATTGAGTGGATCAAATAATTATATAGATTCAACTCAAATATTAATTTAATCTGTATCATAAAACTTACCTCTTGTTACTATATTTAAATGAGTGTATAATAGTTTTGATTCGGTAGAAAATTAGATTATCGAAACTTTAGATATATGAAACAAATAGAGTAAATGAATATACATTTTTACATTGATTTAGTATGAACGAGAAGACAGGAGGGTGAGTAGTGAAAAAGAGAATTGACCTTACAGAAGGAAATATATATGAGAAATTATTTAAGCTTGCAGTACCAATTATGTTAACTTCTTTTTTACAGATGGCTTACAATATGATGGATATGTATTGGCTTGGGAATTATGATTCCTCAGGAGAAGCAGTATCAGCAGCGGGAACTGCAGGTTTCTTTTCATGGTTTGGGTTTGCATTTATTCTTCTTGCCAAAATAGGGGCAGAGGTTAAAGTTTCTCAATCAATAGGGCAGAAAAGATTTGAGGATACTAAAAAATATATCAAGTCTGCTATTCAAATAATTTTAGCACTTGGAGTTTTTTACACATTAGTAATATTAATATTTAAGAAAGATTTTATTGGTTTCTTTAATATCGAAGATGAAATTATAAATAAAATGGCTGTAGATTATTTAGGTATTATAGCTTTTGGATTAATATTTTATTTTATAAATCCTGTATTCACAGCAATATTTAATGGTTCAGGGGATAGTACAACTCCCTTAATAATGAACTTTACTGGGTTAATCTTAAATATGATTCTTGACCCATTGATGATTAATGGTATAGGTCCTTTCAGTGAAATGGGAGTTAGTGGAGCTGCACTGGCAACAATTATTTCACAGTCTGTTGTTACCATTGCATTTATTATGGCAATTAAATTAAGTAAAAAAGGAAAAACCTTATTTAATGGGGTTAATATATTATCAAGAATTGAAGTTTCGCATATGAGAGATATATTAATAATTGGAGCACCAGTTGCTTTCCAAAGCGGTCTTTTTACTTTCTTCAGTATGACAATAGGAAGAATTATTTCAGGAATAGATCCAGTTGGAATAGGAGTGCAGAAGGTTGGTTCTCAAATTGAGTCCCTATCATGGATGACAGCAGGAGGGTTCCAAACTGCTTTAAGTGCATTTGTTGGACAAAACTATGGTGCTAAAAAGTGGGATAGAATCTATAAAGGATATTTGTCAGCTCTATCAATCGTAGCTGTGTTTGGTATTGGAGTAACCTGCACCTTAATCTTTGGAGCAGAACCTATATTTAAGGCTTTCATCTCAGATGAAGAGCCACTAAGAATGGGAATAGTTTATTTAAGAATACTTGGGTTATCTCAATTGTTCATGTGTGTAGAAATAACAACTGCTGGAGCTTTCAATGGACTTGGAAAAACATTTGTACCGTCATTAGTAAGTATAATATTTACTGGAGCAAGAGTTCCTGCAGCATACATTCTATCTAAATACACAGCCTTAGGAATTGAAGGGGTTTGGTGGAGTATAAGTATGAGCAGTATGTTTAAAGGAGTAGTACTAGTATCTTTATTCAGTATACTTTTAATGAGACGACCAGAGGTTGGAATAGATAAGATAAAGGCATATTTTAATAAAAATAAAAGAGAAAAAATATCAGCATAAACTTAAACCATCGTGGATACGATGGTTTATTTTGTTAATAACAATTTACAAAAGATTGAGTCAATATATGATATAATTAAATGTAAGAATATTGAAGAAAAGAGGTGCTGATTCATGGGGAAATACATGAGGGTTATGGCGGTTTTTGTAATGTGCATGGCTATATTTATGGGAATGAAACAACCTGTCTATGGAATTCAAATAAGAGAAATGAAATATGATAAGAAGGTTCCTATAGATAAGGTGTGGAGAATAACATTTTCTAAGAATTTTATACAAGAATCTATCAATAAGGATACAGTAAAATTAAAAGATAAAGATGGAAATGAACTTGATATAACAACAAAAATAATAGATGAGAAAACAGTTGAGGTTTCTCCAGTAAAAGAATACAGATTTGGTACAAGCTATACTCTTTTTGTTGGGGAAGGGGTAAAAGGTATTAATGAAGAAACATTAGGAGAAGAGGTTTCATTCTCTTTTGAAACAGAAGAATATTCAATGAGCGAGTTAAGTAATTTTATTGGATGGGAAGCTGCTATAAATTATGATGCTTATGCAGGAATTTTAAATGATGATAGTGTGGTAAATAGAAAAGCTAAGAATCAGACTCTTAGAAGTATAAGCCCTCTAACATACTTTTTTAACTATAAGGATGGAAAATTTGAAAGCTTGAAGAAGGTTATAAATGATGAATATATGACTACATTGAAGAATAATGGATATGAACTTATACCGACGATCCATGTAGTGTGGGATCAAGGGATTCATAGATCATTTAAGGACTTTGTTAATAATATAGGAGAATTCTTTAGTGATGAAGAAAAAGAGAGTAAAATAATTGAAGAAATCTCAAATTCATTGGATGAGCTTGAAGCTAATAAAATCATTATAGATTTTGAAGCTTTAGGTGGACAAAATAGAGAGGGATTTACTGACTTTATTAAGAAATTGAAGAACACTATTGGAGATAAAGAAATAATGATCTGTGTGGCATATCCTTATGATGGATCTGCATATTTTGATTTTATTAATATTACAGAACTGGAGCCATATACAGATGCATTCATGTTTATGGCATATGATGAAAGGGGAATTAATAGTGAAGATCCTGGGTCAATTTCATCATATCCATGGGTTAAGTTTGGAGTAGATGTTCTTTTAGATAAAGGAGTTCCAAATAATAAGCTGATTCTTGCAATACCTTTCTACACAAGGGATTTTGCCGTTGTACAAGGTGATAGTGAGTTTAACTCAGTTATTGTAACTAAAAGAGTAGTAAGCGGTAAGGAAGCTGCATTATATGAAAAGCCAAGTGAAACAAGCAAGGTAATAAAGACATTGACATATGGAGAGCAATTTGTCACTCAAGATTACTTTGAGGATGGGAATGATAAATGGTATAAGGTTAAAGTTGGTGAAGGGTCAGGATATTTAAAGGAAGAATTTATTACTTTCTTAACACCTGGAGATAAAAGAGAATTGGTAGTAGGTGTGGATAGGGTAAGACAAAAAGACATAGATAAAATCATGAAAGAAGGAGAAGACATTTCAATAGCTTATGATGAAAGTTCAAAGCAGAATGTTTTAACTTATTATAAGTATGACAGAGCTAAAACAGTAAGACTTAAGCATAAAATATGGCTTGAAGATGAAGAATCTCTTCAGTGGAGAATTAAGCTGATTAAGGATTACAAGCTTAAAGGTGGTGCTGGTTGGCGATTGGGTTATGAGAATGAGGATTTTTATGATAAGTAAAATTCATTTATAATCATATATAAAGAAAGACGTGAAAGCAACTTTTCACGTCTTTTGATCTAATTTAGATTAATATATCCAGTTTGAATCCATGAATCACCAGTATATTTAAAAGTTTGAAGAGACTTAGTGATTCCTAATGTTTCATTTGCTGCATTTAGTGCAGATTGATCATAAGATTCATTTGTTGCTTTACCTTCTTCATTTACTTCAACAGTATCAATAACTTCATATTCCTCATCAGGAGTTGTAATTAAGAATATTTCATCAATTGATTCTAACATCGCTAATTGCTTTTTATTAACAACACAATCAAATTGACCATTAATATGTTTTTTCATCTTAAATTCGGTTCCGAAATTTTCAGAGATTATTTTTTGAAACTCAAAGTCAGATAGATCAAAATCTATATAAATTCTAACCTCAATTAATTCATTTTCTTTTAATAAAGGATATTTTTTCTTAGCTTTACGTACAAGTTTTTCAGTTTTTTTAAATTCTTTTGATTCAGATTTTAAATTTTCCTTATCTTTTGAAGTAGCTTGTACTTTAATTTCCTTAAAGTTAACATTTCTACTTGATTTATTTAACTTTATAGATTTAATTTTCTTTTCATCATACTTAAAACTTTTAGTATTTTCAGCATGTAGTAATATAGATGAAAAACTCAAACTAAGTATTATTGCTAGTGTTAGACATAAAAATCTTCTTTTCACACTCTAAACCTCCTAAATCAATTCAATAAAACAAATAATACATATTATAACATAATATGTATTATTTGTTTTATGTTTTTTATCTATTTCATTAAATCACAATGTTTTATAAGTTTCATGTATCAGTATTATAGGATATAATAATAAAGAATAAGATTACACATGGGTAGGTGGATTCTATGGAGCAAGAACTTTCAAGAGAAGACTTTTTAAGAAAATATCCTTATGCAGAAGCAGAGATTATAAATAATAATATTGATTTAGATGTTTTAAATGATATATATAATGATTACAATATCTATAAAGAGACCTATGAAAGACAAGCCGATTTTATAGCAAATACTTTAAGAACACACAACAAGATTCATAGTGTAAAGTCTAGAGTAAAGAGTTCAGTAAGGTTAATTGAAAAGATTATTAGAAAGACTCCTGAGAGAAAAGAAAAGTATGGAGATGACTTTCAATTTACAGTTGAAAATTATAAAAATGAAATCAATGACCTAATAGGAATAAGAGCTATACATATTTTTAAACAAGATTGGGAAATGATACATGAGTTTATCCTAAATACATGGAAGGTTATTGAGATAACTGCAAATGTAAGAGATGGTGATGATACAAAGAGGTTTAAAGATCTTGATATACAGATTAAGTCTAGACCATCAGGGTACAGATCAGTTCACTACCTTATAGAGTTTTATCCAACCAATGAGAAGGTTATAGCTGAGATTCAAGTTAGAACAATATTTGAGGAAGGATATGGGGAGATAGATCATCAATTAAGATATTCTCATAAGGAAATTCCAGAAGTATTGGCTTCAAATTTGCTTCTATTTAATAGGATTGCAGGAAGTGCAGATGAAATGGCATCTTTAATAAATTTACTTAACAAGAATTTATGTGAGATGGAAAGCAGCTATGAAAAAATAATACAAGAAAAAGATGAAGAGATAAGAAGACTTAAAGAAAAACTTAATGAATAAATTTTGATTAAACCATGTTGAACATGGTTTTTTTGTTTTTAATAAATTTTCAGCCTAGATTTCCTTTCTTGATGGCTATGGGATTCCCCTAAGATACGTGTGATTTAGGAATAATTCTTAGTGAATTATGGATTCATTTAGTATTGTTGGCATATTTAAGGGTGAATATTGCGAATATTCTAACTTGAAAACAATTAAGTAATTGAAATAAAGTCAATAAATTTAATTAAAAGTGCTAAAAATATTAGAAACAAATTCATGTGGAAGAATAAAATTAGTTGAGTAAATTATTCTTGTAAAATCACTGAATTCTAAAGCTTCAAAAATCAAAAGAGAAAGGAAACTAACTATGAACTCAAGAAATAAGCGGTTGATTTCTATACTAGTACTTATAGCATTTTTTATTACAAACCTACCAACAGCTGTACTAGCGCAAGAAGTTAATAAAAAAAAGGTAAGAGCTATAGAACCAGTTCTTGAAAAGAAATCAAGAGCATACAAACCAGTTAAAATACTTTCAGAGGAAAAAGATAAACGGGAGAAGAATGTTAAGTATTTTCTAAGGGAGGATTATACTTATGAGGCAGCAATTTATCCTTACGCAGTACATTATAAGAAAGACAATAAATGGGAAGATATTGATAATACACTTATTGATGGAACAGATGAAGAGAATAATCCAATCTTAGAAAATAAGGCCAATGATATAAAAATCAAAATAGCTAAGAAAGCAGACTCTAAGAAGTTAGTACGTATAAATAAAGATAATTATGAAGTATCATGGGGGAATTTAGAGGGCTTGTTTGGTAATAAAACCACAGATATTAACTCTGTCCAACCACAAAAGGTTGAGAAGGATACCCCAGAGGATAAGAGAAGTTTATCAAATGTTACTTCAACAGTAAAATTTGCTAACATTTACCCAGATGTAGATTTAGAGTACATAACAAGGTCAGAAGATATAAAGGAAAATCTAATAATTAAGAATAGAATTGAAGCTCCAGTATTCAAGTTTAGTCTTAATACTAAAAACTTAACGCCTATTTTAAAAAATGATAATACTATAGTATTTAAAGATATTAATGATAACACTAAAGAAGTTTATAGAATGAGTGCATCTCATATGTTTGATGCTAATAATGCATTTAGCAATGATATTGATGTTACATTAAAACAAGTTAATGGTGGATATTTATTAACTCTAAAGCCAGATGAAGAGTGGCTTAATGCTGCGGAAAGAGCTTATCCAGTAAAAATTGATCCAACAGTAATAACATCAACTGATGTAACTGAGATATATGATAGTTTTGTTGGGGAAGATCTTCCAGATACTAACTATGGTACTGCACATTTACTCGAAACTGGATATGGAAGCGTTACTGGAAGAACAAGATCTTACATAAAGTTCACTCTTCCAACTGAAATAAAAACAGGGGATATGATTGTTAGTGGAGATTTACGATTAAACTTGAATCAAAACACAAGTACTGAGCGACAAGTAAATGCCTACAGAGTACCAACAGATTGGCAATCTCAAACTATAAAGTGGAATAATCAACCAATAACAGGGGGAACAGACTTAAGTACTTTAAAAGTTGAAGATTATCAATTAGTTCAAAGTACTTCTAATGTTTATTCATGGAATGTAACTTCTTTAGTTAGAGAGTGGTATACAACTGGAAATAATTTTGGTGTTATGCTTCAGAATGAGAATGAAGGACCAAACAGTGGATACGTAGAGTTCTTTTCTTCTGATATAAGTGGCATATATGAATATTCGAGACCACTTATTATAATTCAGTATGTAAATCATTCCGGGATTGAAGGGTATTGGACGTATCACTCTCAGAGTATTGGAAGAGCAGGAACAGGATATGTTAATGACAATAATGGAAACCTAGTATTTACTAATAGTGGAGTTGCAACAGGTGGATTAAGAATGCCTGTATCAATTGGGCATGTTTTTAACAGCAATGATAGGGATATAGATATAGGATATGGTAATGGGTGGAGGCTTAACTTAAGTCAAAGGGTGGAAAACAAGACTATTGGATTAGATACTGGTTATGAATATACAGATGAAGATGGAACAAGGCACTTTTTAAAGTATAATGAAACAAAAAATGCGTACATAGATGAATCAGGTTTAAATATTTCAATGACCATAGATTCACAAAGCACATTAGAAAGATATGTAATTAAAGATAAATCTGAAAATATGCTTAAGTTCACATCTTCAGGATATCTATATAAAATTGTAGATAGAAATGGGAATCAAGTTACATTGAGCTACAGCGGAACAATCCTTTATTCAGCAACAGATGGAGCTGGGAAGGTTGTTCAATTTACAATTAGTAATGGTAAAGTAACAGAAATAACAGACCCAGCAGGAAGAAAAATAACTTATTATTATACAGGAGATAATCTAACAAAAATTACTTATCCTGATGGTAAAGAGTCAAATTATACTTATGATGTCAATAATAATCTTATAAGTGCAGAAAACTTTGATGGTTATAAGGTAACGTATGAATATTATGACATAGCTCCATATAAAGTTAAAAAGATAAGTGAAAGCGGAAAAGATGATAATGAACAGGTAGTTGATGGAAACTATTTAGAGCTAAAATATGGATATAATACAACTGCTTTCACTGATAACAATAAAAGACAAAATATTTATCAATATAATGATTTTGGAAACACAAAAAGTGTTAGGGATAACTACGGAAATGCTTTTTACTATGATTATGGAACAGAAGGTAATGAAACTAATAAACTTAAATTATCTTCTAAATTACAAAAACCTATAATGAATCACCTTAAAAATCATAATGCAGAAACAAATGATATATGGTTAGAAGATAAATGGGGTAATTCTTCAGGAAGTGCATCATTTGATAATACAATAAAGTATATTGGTAATCAATCCTTAAAAGTTAATAAAACAAACGATGATGATAGACATTATATGAGTCAGAGATTAACTTTAGAAAAAGGTAAAGAATATACTTTCTCTGCTTATGTTAGAACAGAAGGTGTAGGTGAAGGTACGTCTGAACAGGGTGCTGCAATCTTCTTGACTTATCAAGATGCTACAGGAGCATGGCAAACAGTCGAAAGTAAGAAGGTATCAGGCACAACAATATGGCAACAGTATGAAGTAACTCTTAACTTTCCGTCAGATGCTTTTTCAAACACAGTTTACACTAGAGTCGGTATAATCGGAGTACAAGGAACTGCCTATTTTGATGCATTACAACTTGAAGATGGAACATTAGCAAATAGATATAATCTTTTAGAAAATAATAATTTAACCTATGGGGAAACATTACCAGAATATTGGGTTAATAATACATACTTGGAAAGCAGCGATATTCTAACAACAATCACTGATGATACTTACCCATCAATTTTAGGAACTGATAAAAAAGTATTGAAAATAGATGGTAAAGCAGATAAACACAAAGGTTTATATCAAAAGGTCAATGTATCAGGTGATTCAGGTGACGTCTTTGTTATATCAGGATGGGGAAAAGCTGATTCCGTATTTTTAACACAGGATACAAATGTAGAGAGAAGATTTGCACTCTGTGTAGGAATTGAACGTAATGATGGTACTTTCCAGTGGGATTTCAAAAGCTTTAATGAAGATTATTCAGAATGGCAATATGTATCTGGAATGACAATTGCGGATAGTGCATATAAAAGTGTCTATTATTTTGCTCTTTACTATGAAAATGAAAATCTAGCTTACTTTGATGGACTGCAGTTATATAAAGAAGTGTTCGGTCAGAGTTATTCTTATGATGACGAAGGTAATATTGTTTCAACTGAGGACTTAGCAAAGTCAGAGTCAACCTTTGAATATAACACAGAAAATGAATTAATAAAAACACTAACACCTAAAGGTGGAAAATTCACATATACTTATGACGATAATCATAATGTGTTGACTGCAACAACAGCTGAGAATGTAGTTTCTACATTTACTTATGATCAATATGGAAATCCTAAAAAAACAAATGTTAGCAAAACAACAACATCATTATTTATAGAATCAGAAGCATCATATTCTTCAGATGGAAACTATATTGAAACAGTAACAGATCCTTCGGGAAACACAGTGAGTTATGTATACAATAAAAAAAGAGATAATCTTGATGTTGTTATTGATAATGACGGAAATTCAGCACTATCAATCTATGATGATATAGATACCTTAGTAGAAAACTATGGAATAGATGCAAAGGATAAACGTGAAGTATTTCCACTTAAAGGGAGCACAACAGGAAGTAAGGGTACAGTTCCTATAGCTGATGGAAGTACCTTTGTAAAAGATGAAAACGGAAAAGAAGTTCTTAACATAATAGATGGAAATCCATTAACTTATGATTTCTCACTAAACAAAAACTCAGGATTAATGAGTATGTTCCTTAAAACATCTGGTACAGGAACAAGATATTTAATATCTTCAAATGGAAGCGATAATGAAATGTTAAACGTCTACATTGATGGAGATAACAAAGTTAATGCAGCAGTAAGAGGAGCAGATAATAGTTGGAACACAGTTGTAACAACAGAGGATGTTATTAATACAGACCAATGGTATTCCTTATCAGTAAAATGGCAACTTGAAGGAAGCGAATTAAACATTGACTTATTCTTAAATGGAATAGGGACTAGTGGAAATACAACTGACTTTAAGGATTTTAGCAATCTTGGTGTTACAATAGGAAGCTATGTTAATGGAAGCTATTCAATAAATGGTAATATTGATCAATTAATTTATTCAAGTGAAGCATTAAGTGATAATGATACTACTAAAATTAATACTGATGGAAGAGGAAATTATTTAGAGGAGAACTATGTAGGAAATAAGTATACTTATGAAGATGACAGAGTTAAATCAATTAAACATAATGATGTAATCTATAACTTCTCATATGATGCATTTGGTAACGTAACAGAAGTAAAAGTGGGAAATCAATCATTAATACAGCATACTTATGATGATAACAATGGTAAGTTAACAGGTTCAACATATGGAAATGGAAACTCTATAAGTTATAAATTTGATGATGAAGAAAGAGTAAAAGGTGATAAATTTAATGGTGAAACAGAGCCTACTTACGAATATGAGTATGATGCTAATGGTAATCTAGGTAGACATATAGATAATGAGAATGGTATTACTTATAGATATCTCTATGACCTAGCAGACAGACTAGGAAAAGTTGTCGATTCTCAAGGAAATAGTACAGTATATAATTATGACATAGAATCTAATCTGGAAAGCATAGTTCAGAAAATCAACAACAACATGTATACTACAAGTTACGTATACGATAAAGATAATAAGCTTACAGATATGAATTACGGCGATAATAAAATAACATATACTTATGGTGATGATTTAGAGAGATTAAAAAAGAAAAGTATTTCAACTGATGGAGGAACAACATCAATTTATGATGTAACCTACAGTTATAAAAGTGGCAAAGTTACAAACTCAACAACAAATATAATAAATGAGATTTCAAATAATGGTGCTGCATTACAGTACACATATGACAGTCTTGGAAATATCAAAACTGTAACAGATAGCAACAACAGAACAATTGAATATTTCTACAATTATTTAAATGAGCTTGTAAGAGAAAATAACAAAGTATTAAATAAAACAATAATTTATAATTATGATAAAGGTGGAAATATATTAAGTAAAAGTGAATATGAGTACACAACAGAAGAAACACCACCATCATTAATAAAAGAATATAGTTATCAGTACACTGATTTAAACTGGAAAGATAAACTAACCAGCTTTGATGGAAAAGGAATAACATATGATGCAATAGGAAATCCTCTCACTTATGATAACTACACTTATACATGGCAAAAAGGGAGACAGCTAGGGGGAATAAGTGGGAATAACAAAAATATTACCTTTAAATACAACTCTAGTGGTATAAGAACAGAGAAAGACGTAGATGGTGTTAAAACAAAGTATCTTCTTGAAGGAGATAAGGTGGTATTTGAATCAAATGGTACTGACAATATTTATTATACTTATTCTTCAGGTGGAAAATTAGTAAGTATGAACCTAAATGATAGTGAGTACTTCTATATAAGAAATACCCAAGGAGATATTATTGGACTTATTGATGAAACCGGTGTTGAAGTAGTAAAATATACTTATGATAGTTGGGGTAAGTTAATAAGTATAAAAGATAAAGATGATAATGATGTAACTAATGATAAAACTGATGTAGGATATAAAAATCCATATAGATATAGAGGATATAGGTATGATACCGAGACTGGGCTGTATTATCTTCAAAGCAGGTACTATAACCCCGAGTGGGGTAGGTTTATTAATGGGGATGTTAAGTTTGAAGGTAATTTGTTTATATATTGTGATAATAATCCTATTAATAAGTATGATCCTAGTGGACACATTCCAGTATGGTTAGCTACTTCGTTAATTAGTGGAGCTATTGGAGCAGTTGTCTCAGCAGGCATAACTGCAGCTCAAGGATTAGTAACTGGAAATTTCAGTATGAAAGAAGTTTTAATATCAGGAGCCACTGGATTTGTATCTGGTGCATTAATGCCATTTTTGGGTGCGACAAGAATAGGCGCAGGTATTTTAGGTGCCACAACAAGTATAGTAGGAACTATTTGGAGTAAAGGAGCAGAAAATGTTACTAAGAGAGATGTAGCTGAAAGTGCATTAAGTGGTGTTATTGCATCTCGTATTGCTGGCCCTAGCCCTAAGGCTCCAAAAGTTAGTAGACGTTATGGATTAGGAGAAATAATAACAAAAGATATTCACTCAATAAATAAGAGTTATGCTGTAAAAAGTTTCACTAAATCTATAACCACTTCAAATGCATTAACGCGGAGCGCTGTTGCTTCTCCAATAGGAGGTTTTATAGGACCCATGCCATTTGAAATTTATGATTTGGGAGAGAGCTTACTTAAATTACCTCTATCACCTGGAAAGTATGACTTAATTGATATGGGATTTTCTATGGGCTAAAAGTATGCAATTGAAAATTTTATATTTTTAATTTGATAAAACAAAAATATTAATGTGAATAAAGCTAGTGTTTGAGGTGAGATAATGAATTTTGATATTCCCTTACATCCTACTGGGCAAATAATACTCATTTTTATAGTTTTGTATGGTGTGCATGCATTGAAAGCAACACAATATGGATATAAACATTATATAAAGATAAATAAATTTTCTAAATACTTATGTGGATTTTTCTTTTATGATGATGATAAATTTACTCTTTTTAGTGTTATTGGTCAATTAGGAAATATAATAATAATCATAATCTATATAATTATTTCTATAGTTGTAGACAAAATAATTGCATATTTAATAACTATGACTTTTTATGGTATATATATTATTATTGTTATAGTAATATTTGGATTTATAGAAGAAAAACGATAAATAATATAATCATAAAAAATATTTTAAGAAATTCAAGTTTTTATAAAAATTGCACAATGTTATTGTATTTAAACATATTACTCAGAAACACCCATGCAATAACGCATGGGTGTTTTAATAGTCTGAGGTATATTCTTGTATGAATATATCTTTAATAATTAAAAAGTTAAATGAGAAATATAAACTTAATAATTTTGATGAAAAAGGAATAACAAAAATATTACTTTTAAATACAACGCTAGTGGTATAAGAACAGAGAAAGACGTAGATGGTGTTAAAACAAAGTATCTTCTTGAAGGAGATAAGGTGGTATATGAGTCAAATGGAACAGATAATATATATTTACACGTATTCTTTAGGTGGAAAGTTAGTAAGTATGAACCTAAACGGTATTGAGTACTTCTATATAAGAAATACCCAAGGAGATATTATTGGACTTATTGATGAAACCGGTGTTGAAGTAGTAAAATATACTTATGATAGTTGGGGTAAGTTAATAAGTATAAAAGATAAAGATGATAATGATGTAACTAATGATAAAACTGATGTAGGATATAAAAATCCATATAGATATAGAGGATATAGGTATGATACCGAGACTGGGCTGTATTATCTTCAAAGCAGGTACTATAACCCCGAGTGGGGTAGGTTTATTAATGGGGATGTTAAGTTTGAAGGTAATTTGTTTATATATTGTGATAATAATCCTATTAATAAGTATGATCCTAGTGGACACATTCCAGTATGGTTAGCTACTTCGTTAATTAGTGGAGCTATTGGAGCAGTTGTCTCAGCAGGCATAACTGCAGCTCAAGGATTAGTAACTGGAAATTTCAGTATGAAAGAAGTTTTAATATCAGGAGCCACTGGATTTGTATCTGGTGCATTAATGCCATTTTTGGGTGCGACAAGAATAGGTGCAGGTATTTTAGGTGCCACAACAAGTATAGTAGGAACTATTTGGAGTAAAGGAACAGAAAATGTTACTAAGAGAGATGTAGCTCAAAGTGTACTTAGTGGTGTTGCCGCTTCGGTTATTGCAGGTCCTAGTCCTAAGTCACCAAAAGTTAGCAGAGGTTTTGGGGTCGGAGGAATAATATCAAAAGATATTCACTTATTAAATAAGAGCTATGCAGTAAAAAAATTCACTAAAGCTATAACTACGACAGAAGCATTAACTCGGGGTGCTGTTGCATCTCCATTAGGAAATATTATTGGTCCTAAATTGTATGTTGGCGGATATAAACTATTTGAATTTGGAAAGGATATACTTAGTAACAAAACTAAATTACCTTTAAATCCTGGTAAATATGACCTATTTGATATGGGATTTTCTATTAGTTAATCTTATGATTGATAGTATGTGTAACATATTGAAATAAAAATAAAATCAAATATATATCACTAAGAGGTAACAAAATGAATCTTAATAGTAATATAAATGTAACTGCACAAGCAATGTTTTATTTTATGATTTGGTATGTTGTTTGTATAATAAAAGCTAGACAACGTGGGTATAAAATTTATATAAAAATAAGTCATTTAATTAAATTTATTTTTGGTTTTTTCTTTTACAAAGATAATCAGTTTACATTGATAAGTATTGTAGGGCAGATAGGAAATTTTATAATTCTAATAACTTATATAATAATATCACTAACTTTTAACAATGTATATGCATCAGAAATACTCCATATGCTGTATGTAGTATATTTCATTATATTTTTTATAATAGAATTTAAAAATACAAAACGATAAATGAGATAATTACAAAATAAATTTTTATAGGAAATAATCAATGTAGGTATTAAAGATATATTCTTGAATGAATATGCCTTTAATACTTATAAACATAAATTCAGAAAGATAAACTAACTAGCTTTGATGGAAAAGTAATAACCTATGATGCAATAGGAAATCCTTTAACTTATGATAACTACACTTATACATGGCAGAAAGGAAGACAGCTGGGGGAATAAGTGGGAATAACAAAAGTATAACCTTTAAATACTATGCTAGTGGTATAAGAACTGAGAAAGAGGAAAATTAATGATAATACTTGATAATTTAGATAAGTATAGAAGAGGTAGAGTATGGATTGATGAGTTGCCCAATATGAGTTATGACGTAATTCAACAGCTACACTCATTTATTGAAATTAAATCAAATAGTGAAATTCAAGCTGCTAATTTAGCTTTAGAATTATCATTACCACGTGGTGCTAGTAATTATGCATTAGTAGGCTTAAGATACACACCTACTAAAAATAAAGTTGTTGAAATAAAAGTAAACGTAAGTCGTAATACTGGAGAAATCATAAATGATAACATTGCATCTCAAATAGACCAAGTTCACGTTGGTATTCCATTGGAATACGCTAATGTGGTTCTGAATACTGCTAGAAGTGTTATACAAGAAATAAATGATTACCCTTCAGGTATTATAGAATTCAATTTAGGAGCACATGGTTTAATAGGGTCGAGCCAAGTAATTTTTTCAAAGATAACTAGTATTATCATAAAATTACTTTGTAAAAATCCAAGTATTATGTCTTCAGAAGCAATAAAGAATGAGATTTTTGAGCTACTAAATCAAGAGAAATAATTGGTTATAATATGGGAAAATTACGACAAAAATCTTTCAATACTTACTGAATTATTAGCAATGCAGTAAGTATTGAAAAAATTATAGTAAATTCAGTCGCACAAGGTATCCCTCGTTAGGACCCATGAGGTGTCAACAAAATATGAACGAAAGTAGTTGAGATAATCTCAACTACTTTTTATATGACAGGGATTTATATAAGCGAAGTCTTGCAACTTTGATCTTTTAACGAACAGGAACAGTACCCAGAGTGGGGCAGGTTTGTTAATGGGGATGCTATTTATGAAGGTAATTTGTTTATATATTGTGATAATGATCCTATTAATAGAATTAAGGGGTATTTCGCCTAATAATAAAAATATAACTAAATATATGAAAGCAGCAAGACAGTTTGCAATAGATTATATAGATAATCAAATATCAAATGAAATATTAAATTGGACTGGAAAATAGTAAAGGAGGTATATTGTATGGGAATTTGGGGTCCCAAATTATATCAGGATGATATAGCAGAAGATGTGAGATATGAGTACAAAGATCAATTGAAACGAGGTAAAACAAATGAGGAAGTAACTGAAGAGTTAATAAATTCTAATGAAGAAATTATTCTAGATGAAGATGAAGCACCAGTATTTTGGTTTGCATTGGCAGATACCCAATGGAATTTAGGTAGACTTTTGCCTCATGTAAAAGAAAAAGCTATCGAATATTTAGATGATGGTTCAAATTTGAATAAATGGAAACGAGAAGGGGGGAGTGAAAAAGAGTATAAAACTAGGGAGAAAGTTTTACGAGAATTAAAAGAGAAGTTACTATCACCAATGCCAGAAGAAAAAAAAATATCTCAGTATAGATTGTATAAATGTCAATGGAATGTTGGAGACATATTTGCATATAGATTAGAAAGTGAGATAGCAAAAAAAGCGGGATTATTTAATAGGTATTTATTGATTAGAAAAGAGTCTGAAAATATTTGGCACCCAGGTCATGTAATTCCAAATGTATATATACAAATAACAAATGATACAGAGCTCCCAAAGACTAAGAAAGAGATTTCTGAATTAAGATATGTTAAAAGTTTTAAATCTACAGAACAAACTAAGTATTTGTTTGCAATGATTTCTACGTCGAAAAGAATGATTCCAAATGATAGATTGGAGTTTATTGGGAATTATACAGATTTGCCAACACCGAAAGATGAATATATTCC
This sequence comes from Oceanirhabdus sp. W0125-5, assembly GCF_027938815.1. GTDB lineage: Bacteria > Bacillota > Clostridia > Clostridiales > Clostridiaceae > Oceanirhabdus. The sequence continues at coordinate 170,603 of NZ_CP115913.1, read as the reverse complement.
AATGGATGGGATTGAAATATATGGGGTGTTTTGGCGTGAAATTGAAGATATTGTTATAGATAGATATTTAACTCTTTAGCAAAAGTGGTGATTATTGTAAATAAAAGATTAAAGAACCGAAAGGTTCTAGGAATTAAAGGCATATTCTAGGATGAATATGTCTTTAATATTTATAAAGAATAAATGATAAGGATAAACTAACCAGCTTTGACGGAAAAGGAATAACCTATGATTCGTGGGGAAAATTAATTTCTATTGATGGTAGTATTTAATTATTAATATATTAAAAAATAAAAAAGGAGTATGGCATGAAAATAATTGATATAAATGACCCAAAAGATCAGCTTATTATATTTGAACCATTATTTAGCTATGGAGAATATTTGTATACTGTTAAAATGGATCATTCTTCAGATAAGTTAATACTTGGTACAGATAAAAAACTTTGTTTTTATGATGGGTTTTATAAGTATAATTTTTTAACTAAAACATTAGAACATATTCATACATCTGAATGTATTTCTAATTATTTCTATTCTCATGATCAATCTAAAATATATTATGAAACTTGCGAAAGATGCGAAAAAAATTATTATATGACCTTATTTTCTATTGATTTATATACTGAAAAGGAAACTAAAATTATCACTGTAGAAACACCTATTGTAGGAGAAACTAACATATTTGACGTAACAGGAATAATTGACCCATTTGAACTTACAGAGGATTACATAGCATATTTACTTGATGAAGTTCATGATAGTGATGATAGATATAGTCGTTTTTATAAGGATAATGAGTATAAATTATTTATTTATGATATTAATAAAAAAAAGAGTTATCAATTATTAAATAAAAAATTTTGTGAACATGGATTTAAAGAAATGATCAAATTTGAAATTAATAATAAAGAATATATTTTGCTTAATTCGGCTCTTTATATAGAACAAGATAAACATGAATATGTATTTGAGTATAAAAGAGATAATAAAATTACATCAAGTAAAAGAGGAGAGATAGATGGTTTGTATTTAATTGAAGTAGATATCTTCATTAATGAAGTAAAAGAAGGAAAATCTAATTTCTCATATAAAGAAATTGAATCTATTGATGAAAAAGGAACAGTAAGATTTATCAAAAGATTTGGCACAAAAATATATTACAAAGTAGATTATTTTGAAAAAGAGTTTTTTGAAATAGTTATTTATGATATAAACACTGAAAAGTACACAAGAAAGAAGATTAACGATTATTATAGTTTACATAAAATAACTAATAATGGTGAATTTATTTACTTATATGATAAAAAAAATAGGCAGCGAATAGAATTGAGAGGTGAAGATTGGGAAAATAGAAGAGAATTAGATACTAAAGAGAGAATTTTAGGTGTATTAGAATCAACGTATTTAATAGTAGATGAGTTTATTGATAAAAAAAGATTTTGTAGTATATATGATTTGAATTCATTAAATTTGGTAGATAAATATATTGGTACTGGAAAGGTTTTTGAAGAAGAAAATATGATTGTTATTTATTGAAGCAATTATATTGGTAACCACATCGTTAATGGCAAGAGGAAGTGGAGAATTTAACAATACCAGAAATACATAGGCTAACTCAGAAACTTAATTAAAATATGAGTGTAGTGAAAGAAATTTAAAAGAGAAGGAAGACAATGAGGTGAAATATGGATAACTATGATAAAGTTTTAATACCTATGTTACTTGAAGGAATATGTATTGAGTAAGTCATTGGTGGATAATAGAAGATTAATGATGTACAAGAAGATATATGTTAAGTAAAGGAGAGAGTAATGAGTGAGTATGTTAATGAAATAATTGGTAAGTTAAGATTATTTATGAATGATAAAATAAATATACATGAATTAACTGGATGGGCTGAGAAAAAATATAACTTCTTTTTTGAAAGAGGAGATTATAAAATTTTAAATAATCGATTAATTAATGATATTTTACTTGAAATAAGAGATTTAGTTGAAGAAATATCAGTTGAAGATGTTATTAGTAAGGCGGAAAATATATATTTTAAAGATCAGATAAGTGCGATTCTTGAATTATTGCTGGGAAAAGAGAATTATTTTGAAGTTTATAAGATTAGAGAAATTTGTAGTGATAAATATCAACCATTATGTAAAGTATTAGATAAGCTAATTTCCTTGATTATATGTAATAAACTAATCCCAAAAGAAGAGTTAGTAAAAATTAAGGATTATTTATTAAAAGAAAATCAAATAACAAAAGAAGATATTATTATATCAGAGATTATACTAACTTTATTCCATTTAAATGAGGCAATTAGAGTTAATTCAGAGGAAGTATTTATTGGAATGTTAGGAAACTGTAAATCAGGTATCAATGTTAAAGAAGAGAAAGAATATTTAATGAAATTAAGCGAAATTTTACATGGTAAAAGAGCATATAGACTAAGTTTAGGTCTTAATAGTACTTCTATTATTTATACTAATATTGTTATTTTAGAGTAATAAAAACTAGTATTTTTAAGCAAGGTTGTTGGCAAAGCTACTCACTAAGTTATCAGTTAATTTGAACACAAATGCTTGTTGATAACGAATTCTGGGGAGAATAATTTACCAAGAAGGAAATTATTCTCCTAGGGGTTCTTAATGCCTTAATTTGTGAGGGCTTAAAAGGATTAGGTTATGCAACTATTGGAATATTAAAAAAAGATTACTATTGAAGAGGTTGTTGGATAATAATAGCTTAATGAACTGAAAGAGCGTTGGAATTACAAGGGGCTATCTTAAAATGATAAATCATTTTGAGATAGTCTTTTTTTACATTTATATTGGGAATAGTAGAAAGATAAACTAACCAGCTATGGCGGAAAAGGAATAACCTATGATTCGTGGGGAAAATTAATCTCAATTGATGGTAGTAAGAAAGATACTGTATGGGTTAAAAATCCTTAAAGGTATCATGGATATAGGTATGATACCGAGACTGGGTTGTATTATCTTCAAAGCAGGTACTATAATCCCCAGTGGGGTAGGTTTATTAATTCAGACGATGTAAGTGCACTTGATATTAGTAGTTCAGTATCAGTTGATATGAATCTGTTTAAGTACACTGATAATAACCCGATAGCAAGGTTGGATGAAGGAGGATACCTTTGGCATATAGCTATTGGTGCTGGAATTGGTGCTGCTATTAGTGGAGTAATGAAAGTAGCAACAAATTTATATGAGAAAAAAGCACTTACTGATGGACTTGGGTCAGCAGAAAAGGAGTAAAAGCTGCAGTAAATGTAGGAAAAAAAGCTTTTTCTTATTATTCTAAGCATATAGGATATAAAACTTTTGGAAAAAATATATCCCAAGGAGCGGTGGCATCATCCTTACATTCCACAGCTCAATTTCTTTACTATAAGACCAACTTGAAAGAAATTCTTCAAAGTGTCTTTGAAGAATAGCAGGAGATTTTATGAATATTATAGAGATAATTATAGGGTTTGTATTAACCAGTTTATTAACATTTTTTTTTCTTAGAGATGCTCTATTTACGATTTATATATTAAATATACGTACAAAACATAAAAATAATGAAATATTGAAAGAACAGACTGCAATTAATAGGTATATTATTTTGAGTTATATGAAGCCATATATAAAAAAATATAATACTCTTTTTAGAGTGTTTATGTTTCAGAATTATGGCTATATATGTATTGTTTTGATCTTTTTATTTTCATTAGTATTGTATCTCTTTGGAGCGCTATCGTTAACAATTATCAGAAGGGTTGTAATACTAAAAATTAAATGGATAGACTTACATATTTAGCATTATTAGGTGCTAAGGAGGTTCATGTTTCTGGTGATTAGCAAGTCAGATATGGTGAGATACCATCTTTAATAAATTTAGCAATTACAGTAAATATGTGTATAATAAATAATATACAAGTTATAACAAAAGTTTAAGGGGAATTAGATATTATGGAAATGAAATATAAAATATTGATTGTAGAAGATGATAATTACATAAATAAGATATTAAGTGATATGCTTAGAGATAATGGATACGAAGTACAGTCAGCTTACTCTGGTACGGAAGCGCTGCTATACTTAAAAGATGATAGTTGGAATATTGTATTATTAGATTTGATGTTGCCTGGTAAAACTGGGGAAGAGGTATTGTGTGAAATAAGAAAAAAACAAAATATGCCTATCATAATCATATCTGCAAAAGATGATTTCAATACAAAAATAGAGACCTTAAGAGCTGGTGCAGATGATTTTATATGCAAACCATTTAATATGGATGAAGTATTAGCAAGGATTGAATGTAATTTACGTAGATATGTAATGGGGAGAGTAATAGATGAAAAGGGCAATTTTTTAACCCATAAGGATATTGAATTAAATAAAGATTCAAGAGAGGTTAAGATAAACAACCATAAAATAGAGTTAACTATGAGGGAATTCAATATATTGGAGTTATTAATGGACAACCCTAAAAAGGTTTTTAGTAAAATTAACTTGTTTGAAAGTGTATGGGGAGAAGATTACATAGGAGATGATAATACCTTAAGTGTTCATGTGAGTAATTTAAGAAATAAGATAGCTAAGTATGGAAATGAAAAGGAGTATATAAAGACTGTATGGGGAATAGGATACAAGCTAAGCGAATAATCATCTTAAGACTTTCTTAAGACTTTCTTCATGCTATATTAGACAATGTTATATAAAATAATCTTATAGCATAAAGGGGTGAAGTAATAATGAGTGAATATGTAGTAAAAACAATGGGATTAAGTAAGAAATATGGTAAAAATAATGCTGTTTATAAGTGTAATATTAATATAAGAAAAGGTGAAATCTATGGATTCATAGGTAAGAATGGTGCGGGTAAAACAACTATCATAAGGTTATTAACTGGTTTGATAAAACCAACTGAAGGTAGTATAGAATTGTTTGGAGAGCAAAGTGAAAAAGGTTTGTGCAAAGCTAGAAAGAGAATAGGGGCCATAATAGAAAACCCTGCATTGCATCCGAATCTCACAGCCTATGAAAATTTGGAAGTTAGTAGAATAGAAAAAGGAATACCAGGAAAGAAGTGCATAGATGAAAAACTTAACTTAATGGAATTAGAGGATGTTAAAAACAGAAAAGTTAAGGATTTTTCTTTAGGTATGAAACAAAGACTAGGAATAGCAATGGCATTAATAGGTGACCCAGAGTTACTTATACTAGATGAGCCGGTTAATGGATTAGACCCAAGTGGTATAGTGGCATTAAGAAATATATTAAAAAAGTTAAACAAAGAAAAAAATATGACAATACTAGTTTCTAGTCATCTTTTGGGTGAATTACATCAGATAGCCACTAATTATGGGATAATTAACAATGGACAAATAATTGAGGAAATAGATGCTTATAAGCTAAATCAGAAATGTAAAAAGAGTCTCCATGTAAAGGTTGATAATATAAATAAGGCTACAATAGTATTAGAGGAAAAGTTAAAATGTAAGAATTATAAGGTATTACCAAACAATACTTTGAAATTATTGGACATGGTTGATGAACCTGGATCAATATCTCAAGCTTTTTCTAAGGAAGGAATAATAATTGAAGGATTGTCTCAAGTTGGAGATGATTTAGAGAGTTATTTTATGAACTTAGTAGGAGGTAGCACAATTGAATAATTTAATCAGAAGTGAAATATATAAATTGATTCGAAGCAGAGTGTTTAAGAATTCTTGCATTGTAATGAGTTTAGTTACTATTATTGTTGTGTTTAGCAAATATATAATTGGGGAAAATACTAGGTTCAATTTAACACATTGTAGAGTAGGGGGAAGGAGTTACGGTTTCACAATAAGTAGTACAAGAGATATGATTTCTATAGAGTATTTATATAATGCGTTAGGCGCTATAGGGATAATTTTAATTATTAGCATATTTATTGCAGGTACATCAGTGGTTAATGAGTATATAAGTGGTACTATAAAAAACTCCATAGCTTATGGACATAATAGAATAAGCATATATTTATCAAAAGTAATAGCATCGTCATCAGTGGTTATGAGTATTACTACTATATTTATTATTATTTGTATAGTGGGTTGTACTATTGTTTATGGATGGGGCGAACCGGTTACATTCAATAGGATAAGTGAAATAGTTAGAATTATTATACTGGTTAATATAGTATTAACATGTTTTATAAGCATAAATATGTGTTTAGCGTTTATGATTAGGAGTAAGGCGTTGCTTGTTGTAGTATATATGATAATTAACTTTTTAACAGTTATGAGTATTGCTAATGGTATATCACCAATAATACGTTTTAATCCATTATTTATGCTTATGGATATATGTTCAAAAGTACCAACAATTGAGCTAATGGGTACGTATACAGTTAATTGTTTAGGGTTAATAGCAGGTAGTTCTTTAGTGGGTGCAATATTTTTTAAAAACCAAGATATTAAGTAAAGTACTTAGGAAGGAGAGTGAAGTTAAGATGGTCTATCTTTTATTAATTGTTACGATGATTGTGTTCACTCGCCTTTTTTTAATTAAAAGAGAAATTAAATGCATTACAAGGCAGTTACAAGACTATAATGGGTCTAAATCAAGAAAAAAAATAGATTTACAGTTTTTTGATAAAAGCTTAGAAAATCTGGCGTATAGGATAAATGAAAATTTGGATATAGCAAATGAAAGATTAGTAAAGCAGAGAGCTTCTGAGGATGAACTAAAGAGAGCCATAGCGTATGTATCGCATGATTTAAGAACACCACTTACTACTATTTTAGGGTGCTTCCAGATGATAAATAAGGAAAATATTTCGGAAGAAAGAAAAAAAGAATATTTATATATGGCTGAAAAAAGAGGAGAAAGACTTCAAGAACTGCTTAGTGAATTTTTTGAGTTATCGACGGTAGAGTCTCCAGATTATAAGATCAATTTAGAATACTTGAATCTAAATAGTGTATTATGTAATACTATTGCAGGATTTTATGAAAAGATTACAAAAAAGGGGATAGAACCTGATATATATTTGGGTAATGAAAACATTGATATAATTGGAGATATCTCTGCAGTAAACAGGATATTAGAAAATATAATATCTAATGCCATTAAATACTGTGAAGGTGAGTTGAATATAATACTGGAAAAAAGGGAATCAAAAGCTATAGTTATAGTAGAAAATACTAGCAAACATTTAAATCAAATTGATATTAATAAGATATTTGAAAAGTTTTATACAGGAGAAAAATCTAGAAATATTGAAGAAGCAAGTATAGGATTAGGATTACCAATTGCAAAGAAGTTAATTGAAAAGCTTGGTGGAACCATAAGCTGCAGCTTTAAAAATGATATTATAAGTATGAAATGTGAATTCTTATGTGTAGAAAATTCATAGTATTATTCACTTTGAAAAATATTAAGTATAAATATAATAAATTATTCAAAAACCATGGAGAACATGGTTTTATTTTTTTAAAAATATTTTTTAGGATTTTTAAACTTTTTCAATGAGTGAAGTGTCTAATAGGTGAAAGGGGACTTACTTAATGATGCGCACATATAGTAAAAATTATTTGAAGCTTATAGATTTTATAAAAAATAATCAGGAGGACTTTTATAGAATTGCATATAGTTATGTAAAATCAAAAGATGCATCTCTTGATATTGTTCAAGAGTCTATTTATAAAGCTCTAAAATCCATAGAGGGTTTGAAGAAGAGTAAATACATGAAAACATGGTTTTATAGGATATTGATCAATACAAGTATCTCTTATATTCGAAGGAATAAAGAAGTATTGGTTTTAGGTGAATTACCGGAGGAGCCTACATCAAAATCATATACTAAAGAAGATTATATGGATTTATATGATGCTATAGATTTATTAAATGAAAAAGAGAAGACGGTAATCATCCTTAGATATTTTGAAGATATGAAGATTGACCATATAGCAAAAGTTACTGAAACCAATGTTAATACTATAAAATCGAGACTTTATTCTGCAACAAGAAGATTAAAAACCTTATTGGATTGTGAGGAGATTTAATATGAATAATAAATTTGATAAAGCTAAAAGAAGGTTTGAATCTATTGAGATTCCTGAGGAGTTGAATGAAATGGTTAATAAAACGATTAAGGAAAGTAACGATGAAAAGATTAGAGTTAGCAATAAGCCTAAAAAGAAAAATAAAATTAAGATAGCAGCAATTGCTGGGTTAGTGGCAGGGAGTGTATTTGTATTAGGACTAAATACTAGCGCAGCCTTTGCTAAAACTGTTTATGAGGCACCTATTATCGGCTCTATTGCAAAGGTATTAACTTTTGTAGACTATAATTATTCCAATGATATTGTACAGGAGGAAATATCTATTCCAAAAGTTGAAGGGCTAAAAGATAAAGAGTTTGAAGGGAAAATAAATAGTGAAATTGAAGAAAAGATGAAGTTAGCAGTAAAGGAAGCAGAAGAAAGAGCTGAGGAATTCAAAAAAGAATTTCTTGAAACAGGTGGCACAGAGGAAGAGTATGAGAAAAGAAAGATAAACATAAAGGTTGATTATGAAATAAAAGCTGCTAAGGATGATGTATTATCCTTTGTGATAAGTAGTTTTGATTCTATAGCAGCAGCCTACGCGGAATATAATTATTACAATATAAATTTAGAAACTGATGAAATAATAACACTTGAATCTATTTTTGGACCAGATTATGTTGATATAATATCAACCAATGTATTAAAGCAAATTGAAGAACAAAAGAATGATGAAACAAAAGTATTCTTTGAAGGTGAGAATGGATTTAAGGAAATCAGAGAAGATATTGATTTTTATATTAATGAAGATAAAAATGCTGTGATTGTATTTGATAAATATGAGATTGCACCAGGAGCTATGGGAAGAATAGAATTTGAGATAATAACCAGTAATAGATGAAACACACCTCATAAAGTATATATTGTGCTTTATGGGGTGTATTTTTTACATAGGATTTATTGGTTGACAACCATAGAAAAAATGATATAATTTAATTAACATATGAACATTTGCTCATATGTTCACATAATATGTTTTATAGTGAAATTTAATTTATACTTGTCCAAAATCTTAGCGTATTAATAAGTTATGGACTTGTATAAATTAATTATTGAACTTAAAACGTATAATATAGTATTAGGATGTGTATTTAATGAAAAACGAAAATATTGAAGTATGTACTTGTAATGTAATACACAATGAGATAGTTGAAAAGGTTAATGATAGAATGGTTGATGATAAAATACTGGAAGAGGCGGCTCAGCTTCTTAAGGTATTTGGGGATAAAACTAGAATGAAAATTTTAAATGCATTAAGTATTTCAGAGATGTGTGTATGTGATTTAGCTAACGCGCTTAATATGACTCAATCTGCTATTTCTCATCAATTGAGGGTTCTTAAGACAGAGAGGTTAGTTAAGTATAGACGAGAGGGTAAGGTTGTATATTATTCATTAGATGATGAGCATGTAGAGAAGATTTTTAACATTGCCCTAGAACATGTTAAAGAATAAATTAATATATTAAAAGTATTAAGGAATTAAGGAGGATTAATATTATGTTGTTTTCAAAAAAAGTTTATCATCATGATCATGAAGGTTCTTGTGGATGTGGGTGTGGATGTGGTACGCATGAACATAAGCATGAACACAAACATGAACATCAACACAGTTTTGTAAATGGAGTGTGTGATTGTGGAAAGAAAGAACCAGTGGTATTAGATTTACAGGTAAAAGAAGTAGAAGGCTGCGGATGTGGCTGTGGAGAAAGTCATAGTGAGAAAAATGATGAAAAAGATGATGGAGGAGATGAGGACTCAGAAAGTAGTCATCATCATGAGGATGGATGTTGTTCAGGTGAAGGACATAAACATGAACATTCTCTTATTGGATTATTAGGTCATGATGAAAGCTGTGGATGTGGTGATCACTTTCATGAGCATATCCATAGGAATGAAGCTTGTACAATCAGTGTAGAAAAGATGGAGTTTTTAATTGAAGGTCTTCATTGTGCTGGGTGTGCAGGGAAAATTGAAAACAAGGTAAGGGCATTAAAAGAAGTTGATAATGCTGAAATGAATTTCGCTATATCAACATTGAATGCGTATACAAATAGTAGAAATAAAGAGGCGCTTAAGAAGCAAATCATTAAAATAGTTGAAGAAACAGAACCAGGAACAACTGCTAGATTGAAAGATGAGCTTGAAGGGAAGCTAGTAGAATTTGAACTTAAAGGGTTAAATTGTGCGGCTTGTGCTGGGAAGATAGAAAGAAATGTTAAGGAACTTCCAGGAGTTGTAAGTACTAGTTTGAATTTTGCAATCTCAAAATTTGAGGTTAAGATAGATAACTTAGATGTTAAAGGTTTATATGAACAGGTTGAAAAAATAGTAACAGATTTAGAACCTCATGTAGAAGTTATACTAAATACTGACACTGAATCTGAAATTGATGTTAAAAAGGTTAATAAGAAGAAAAAAGGTAATGGACTTATTCTTAGAATGGGAGCTGCGATTGGATTCCTTGGAATAGGAATGTTTTTTAGAGGTGAAAGTTTTGAGATAATACCATTTTTAATTGCATATCTAATAGTGGGGTATGACATAATTAAGAGATCTCTTTCTAACATCAAGAGAGGGGAAGTATTTGATGAGAATTTCCTTATGACTATAGCAAGTGCTGCCGCATTATATGTTGGTGAACATCCAGAGGCTGTTTTAGTTATGCTTTTATACCAAATAGGAGAGTACTTCCAAGGAAGAGCGGTAGAGTCATCAAGAAAATCAATTGCAAACCTTATGGATATCAGACCTGATTATGCAAATATTAAAATTGGAAATGATATAAAGAAGGTATCACCGAATGATGTTAAGGTTGGAGATATTATAGTAGTTAAAGCAGGGGAAAAGGTACCTCTAGATGGTGTGATTATAGAAGGTAGCTCATCTGTTGATACTAAAGCTTTAACAGGAGAATCTGCTCCTATGGATGTGGAAGTTGGAGATGCGATAACAAGTGGATTTATTAATATTGATGGCTTGTTAACAGTAGAAGTTAAGAAGAGATTTAAAGATTCAGCAGTATCAAGAATACTTGATCTTGTACAGAATGCAAGTGCTAAAAAAGCAAAAACTGAACTTAGAATAACTAAGTTTGCTAGATATTATACTCCAGTGGTTGTTCTTATTGCAGCACTAACAGCTATAATACCATCAGTTTTCTTTGGAGGAAACTTTAATGAATGGTTATTAAAAGCAGCTACATTCTTAGTTGTATCTTGTCCGTGTGCATTAGTTATATCTGTACCAATGACTTATTTTGCTGGATTAGGAGCATCATCTAAGAAAGGTATATTAGTTAAAGGTGGTAACTATCTTGAAGCTCTTAGTAAAGCTGGAGTACTTGTTTTTGATAAGACAGGAACATTAACTAAAGGAAACTTCAAGGTTGATAAGATACATGCTGAAAAAGGTATTAATAAAGAAGAAATTATAAAATTAACAGCACATGTTGAAAGCTTTTCAAATCATCCAATTGCTATATCAATAGTAAATGAGTATGGAAAAGATATTGATAAGTCTATAATTAAAGAATATAAAGAAGTTAAAGGTAAAGGTGTTCAGGCTATTATAGATGGAAAGAAAGTTATTAGTGGTAACTTGAAATTCATTAAAGATAATAATATTAAAGTAGAAGAAGCCAAAACACCAGGAACTATCGTATATACTGCTATAGATGGTGAATTCGCTGGTTTCATAACAATATCTGATGAGATTAAAGAAGATTCGAAAAAGGCAATACAGGGATTCTCACATTTAGGTATCAATAATGTAGTAATGTTAACAGGGGATAGAAAAATCACAGCAGATGATGTAGCACAGAAATTAGGAATTACTAATTATAAATATGAATTACTTCCAGACCATAAGGTTGACGAAGTAGAGAAACTCATTGAAAGTAAAGGTGATAAATCACTTGTTTTCGTAGGAGATGGAATAAATGATGCACCTGTACTTGCAAGAGCAGATGTTGGTGTTGCCATGGGTGGAGTTGGTTCAGATGCAGCAATTGAAGCGGCAGACGTTGTTATAATGAATGATGAACCATCAAAGCTGATTGATGGAATTAAAGTAGCAAGAAAGACCAAAAAGATTGTTGATCAGAATATATTCTTCTCATTAGCAGTAAAACTTGGGATAATGGGCTTTGTAGCTTTTGTAGATGTTCCAATGTGGCTTGCAGTATTTGGAGATGTAGGAGTTGCATTATTGGCAGTATTTAATGCAATGAGAGTATTGAGAGATTAAAATGAAAAAAGAACCCTCATGGGGTTCTTTTTGATGTAGAACTATAATTTAACTGTTTCATTTAGTGCAAAAACAGTATATAATTTAAAGAGTTGTGATTTTTCATAAACAAAAAATAATTATGACAGAAAATTAAAGTTATTTGACTTAAAATATATTAATTTTAAAACGAAAGGGGAAAAAGAGATTTGATCACAGTTACAGGTATAGGATTAAGATACGGAGATAAGAAACTATTTGAAGATGTTAATTTAAAGTTTACACCAGGAAATTGTTATGGTGTTATAGGTGCTAATGGTGCAGGTAAATCTACTTTCTTAAAAATATTATCAGGGGAAGTGGAAGCTAATGAAGGGAATGTAGCTATTACTCCAGGAGAGAGATTAGCAGTTCTTAAGCAGAACCACTTTGAGTATGATGAGTGTACTGTATTAAATACAGTAATAATGGGTCATAAGAGATTATTTGAGATAATGGAAGAGAAGGATGCTTTATATGCAAAACCTGACTTCACAGAGGAAGATGGAATAAAAGCAGCAGAACTTGAAGGTGAATTTGCTGAACTTGATGGTTGGGATGCTGAAATGAATGCAGAGAAGCTTTTAATGGGTCTAGGAATTGGAAAAGATCTTCATTATAGCTTAATGAAAGATTTAAAAGGTGGAGAAAAAGTAACAGTCTTACTTGCTCAGGCTTTATTTGGTAATCCAGACATACTATTACTGGACGAGCCTACTAACCACCTTGACTTCAAAGCTATAGCATGGCTTGAAGAATTCTTAATTAACTATGAGAAAACAGTTATAGTTGTATCACACGATAGACATTTCTTAAACAAAGTATGTACACATATGGTAGATATAGACTTTGGAAAAGCTAAGTTATTCGTTGGTAACTATGATTTCTGGTATGAGTCAAGTCAATTAGCACTTAAACTTATGAAAGATCAGAATAAGAAAGCTGAAGAGAAGATTAAAGAGCTTCAGAACTTCATAGCTAGATTTAGTTCTAACGCATCTAAAGCTAAACAAGCAACATCAAGAAAGAAATTACTTGATAAGATTTCAGTTGAGGATATTCAACCATCTTCAAGAAGATATCCTTTTGTAGGATTTACTCCTGAGAGGGAAGCTGGTAAAGATATTCTTCAAGTAGAAGGAATAAGCAAAACTATTAATGGAGTAAAGGTTCTTAATAATATATCTTTCACAGTAGCTAAAGGAGATAAGATAATTCTTCTTGGTAAAGATGAGATAGCAAAAACTACTTTGTTTAAAATATTAATGGGTGAGATGGAGCCAGATGAAGGTTCATATAGATGGGGAGTAACTACTACGAGTGATTACTTACCAAAAGACAATGCAGATTACTTCAAAGAGGAACTTACACTTGTAGATTGGTTAAGACAATTCTCAGAGGAGAAGTCCGAGTCATTCATAAGAGGATTCTTAGGGAAGATGTTATTCTCCGGAGAAGAACCACTTAAATTATCAACAGTGTTATCTGGAGGGGAGAAGGTTAGATGTATGTTCTCTAAGCTTATGCTTTCAGGAGCAAATGTGCTATTACTAGATGAACCTACAAACCACTTAGACCTTGAATCAATCCAAGCTGTGAATAATGGACTTGTTGCATTTAAAGGAACTATGCTGTTTACTTCACATGACCATAAATTTGTTGAAACAATAGCTAACAGAGTAATCGAGATAACTCCAAAAGGAGCTTATGACAGAGTTACAACTTTTGATGAGTATTTAGAGAATGCTGATATTCAGAAGACTGTAGAGGCTATGTATAAGTAATATTAATATAATAATCTAAAGTACGCTTTTAAAATTAAAGGCGTACTTTTATTAGATGGGTCAATATAGTAGAGGGAGTAAACTATTTAAGAACAATAAAAGCATGAGTAAATTATACTCATGCTTTTTTTGTTAATTATCAATTATAAAGTCAATTCACTAACCTCTTTTAAGTAATTATTCACTTTGATGAATATAATATCCTGAGGGCTATTATCTTTTAAGTAAGCAAATACATAGAACTCTTTTTCAGGGCTATCATATTTTAGTTCATAGAAAGATTCGCTTTCTGAAAAGCTTAAATTCATATCTTTTAATGGAGAAGATTTAATAAACTCTTCTGCCATTTTTTTGCTCTCTTCTTTTGATATTGGTTCTTTAGAGTATAAATAATCATAGTACTCCTTTATATATTCAGAGTAATTATTATTATCAACTTTATCAATATTTTTAGCTTTTTTAACCTCTTCTTCTACTTTTTTTGCTGCAGATGAAGAACCAGAAATCATGAAAGATTGTTTATCTTCAAGTAAAATTCTTACCTGGAAGCTGCCCTGAGAATTGCTTACTCTAAGAATCCAATAATGTCCCATATCAATTATAGTAGTAGGGTCAAAAGAACTTTTATCAGCATCAAAATCAAAGTAATCTTTTACAGCTTTTGATGCGATTTCAAATGCTTCATCTGATGTAAGTTCAGTTGACTTATCTTCATTAGTATTTTCAGTTGATTTATCTTCAGTAGACTCGTTATTTGTATTCTCAGTATTGTTTCCGCTTTCGTTTTTATTAGTTTGAGCATTTTTATTTTCAATTTTTGCACTAAGAACAGTTGAATCTTTTACCGAATCACTTGCTGTAGAACAACCAACCAGTAACATTACTGATAAAGTTAATATGGATGCTATTTTTGAAAATTTATTATGTTTTTTTATCATTTTAATTCTCCTTACTATTTCTGATTTATCTTCAATTAGGCAAGTGGCAAGATAACTATGTTTTTTAATTGATAGTTTTTCTACTATATTTATTATGGTCATGCCGTAATTTGAGTGCTCTTTTTCTGGTATATATCTTAAAACCAGATTATCACATGAGATTTCCATATCTCGTTTCATATATCTAAACATAATATGGATAAGAGGGTTAAACCAATACAATGACTTATAAAATAGAATTATATAATTAGTGATATTATCTAGTCTTTTTAAGTGACATAGTTCGTGATATATAATAAACCTTAAATCCTTATTTGAAAGATTATCTAACAAATAATCAGGTAATAATATTTTTATTTTAAAGATTCCTGTAAGTGCAGGAGAAGAAAATTCACTGGTTTTATATAATTTAATGGTTCTTGATATATTTAACTCTTTCTTTAAGTCTTTTAATATATTGGAAACAGATTCATTATTTAGTTTCGTTTGACATTTAACAATTCTATTTAATTTTTTTAATTGAATAATATATATAGTAATGAAACTAAAGAAGCCTAAGAGCCATATTATTGATGAAATTTTTAATAAGAATTCAAGGGTAAAGATATTTTTCTTAAAATACACTTTAGTTACTTCTGTATCTTTTAATATTTCATCATTACTCACTGATTCTTTATTAATAGGCACAGTAGTATTATTTTTTGGAACAAAATTGTCATGTATAAATTCATTTTCTTTTAATACATTCGTTCCAATTAATTCAATTGACTTCTGTGTTTCAAAAAAACTTCGTAAGTTATAAATGCTCAGTTTAGACTCTATATTTATAGGCAGAGAAAGAATTATTAGTATTAGAATCCACATTGAGTATTTTACTTTTGGTGATAAAAAGTTATGTAAAAGCTTTTCTAAAAGTAGGAAAACTAATAAAGTAATTGATGCTTTTATAGATAGCTTTAATATTATTAAGAATAAACTAGTCATCTTGAGCACCTTCATCTAAGAGTTTTTTTAGTTCTTCTATATCATTTTTAGAAAGACTTTTATCTTTAATAAAGTAAGAGAACATGGCATTTAAAGAACCATCATAGAATTTTTGTAGAAATGATCTGCTTTCTTTATTTATATAATCTTTCTCGCTTATAAGGGGGGAGTATAAATAAGTCCTACCTTCCTTTTTAAAGGATATTGCTTCTTTTTTTAGTAACCTGTTAATTAAAGTTTTAATAGTCTGTTCAGTCCAGTCCTTCTCTTTAGATAAAAGCTCGTTTATTTGTTTTGCTTTTATAGGATTTGTTTCCCATATTATTTTCATAACTTCAAGTTCACTATCTGATATTTTAGGTAGAGTGTTTTTCATTATTAGCCTCCTTTGTTTTTGAAACATAACGTTATAGTTTACAAGTGTAATCATAAAATCATATTTATAGTTTACAAGTGTAATCAAAGAAAGTCAAATGATAATTATTATGTTTAAAATAATTTAATATATTTTAATATATTTAACATCACATAAAAAAGGTCATTAATAAAAGCGATTTATTAATAACCTTGGTAACGAGTTTATATTGTGTTTTATCATTTAGGTAAATTCATATTATTTAACTTACAAAATGAATAAAACATATTATATATTGCTTTGAATCTTTTGGTTTTTAAAGATTTATAGAATATAAAAGATGAGGCTAAAGCACCAGTAGTATTACATACAATGTCTTTCATTGTATCGAAAACACCTGTATCTATTGCATGTTGAGTATTCATACCAAAAAACTGGTCTATAGCAAATTCATATATCTCCCATATGGCTCCTATTGTCATTGAGAGTGCAAATGCAAAAATAAAATATACCCATAAAGGAACTTGTACAGCTTTATAACGATGAAAAACAACGAATAGAAGCATCAAGAACAAAATCATGAATATAACCCCTGAGATTGAATGCATAAAAGTATCCCAACGTTTAAGAGAGCCATAACCACCTAATACTGTTCCGATGAATATAGCACAGTATGAGAAAACCAGACATATTGCTACTGGCTCGTAATTGAAGTTTATTTTGAATAGTCTTTTTATTAATAATGGAATAAAGGTTATCCCTATTAAAGAAAGTGAAGCGAGGATTCTGACAATGTTTAAATTAAATGTATTGTATATGATAGCGAAAATGGTAAGTAATCTGAGGATGATCAAAAAGGCTTCTTCACTTTTTGAGTCAAATGTTCTAAAAGAACAAGTAAATGATTTTTTTATTAATTCTAACATATGAGAGCTCCTTTTATGGTAAAATTTTCTTATAAAAACATTATAACTAATATATATTAAGAAAATCTTAAATTATTAATAATAATTTTTAAAAAGTAGAAGTAGTTTTAATTAATATTTCAATAAAAAAACTCCAATAAATTGGAGTTTTTTTATAATAGCATATCATTTAAATTATTAATATCTTTAACTATAATCTTTTTATTTCCTTGGATTTCAATTAAACCTTGTTTCTGCATTGACCGGAGTTTTCGGCTCATAGTTTCTCTTGTGAGGCCAGCATAACTTCCCATCTCTTCGCGATTCATAGTCATGTTAAGGTGGATGCCATCATCGGCTTCAACACCAAAATCTTTTATTAAGCTCAATAATAATCCAGCAACTTTCGCATCTACATTATTAGTACTTAGTCTATATACAAGGCTTTCAATTTTATTTATTCTATCATAAGCTTCTTCTAATATTTTTAGTGTGACCTTAGGGTACTTTAAAATTATGTTTTCAAATTGATGCTTATCAAGAGTACAAACAACTGTATCTTCTAGAGCTTCAGCACCAAAATCAAAGGTAGTTTCCTTTAAAAGGTTAAATGCACCAATAAAGCTGAAATAATTAGGAGACAAAATGTATAGTATTAATTCTTTACCATCAGGTGTGTAACGAAATATTTTAACCTTTCCAGTACAGATCATATATAGTTTTCTAGCAGTTTCACCTTCAGAGAAAATTCTTTCTCCTTTTTTATATCTTTTTCTAACAGTATCTTTTGAAACCTCTTTAATTTGATCAGGTTCTAAACTAGATAAAAAAGGAACTGTTTGCAAACAATAGTCATATTCACAATTTTGACAATTCTGATTATGGGCACTACATTTTTTCATGAAAATCACCACCTCATATATAACTCATCTGTCAGTTATTTATTATACCACTATAATAGATTGTTCATTTATAATAGATAGTTCATTTATAAAAAAATATCATTTTAAGTCTGTTCGATAGAATAATTGTACTACAAATCATTTTAAAATTCCATACAATATAATGAACCACTTCAAATAAATTCAAATGAAGCGGTTCGGATAATTATATTTTAAACTTCTAAGAATGGTTTGCGAGTATTCTTAATTAAGTTGTTAACAATTCCTTGGAGTTCTTTAACTTTGTTTTTACACATCGGCTCTAGACCTTCAAGTTTATATTTCATATTTAATCGCTGATATTTATTTGTACCTAATGTATGATATGGTAGTAATTCAACCTTTTCAGCTGTAGGTATTTCCTCATTAACAATAGAACTTATTTTTTCTATGTGTTTTTCTGAATCAGTCATGCCAGGAACAACAACATGACGTACCCATACTGGCGTTTGAGAAGCTCTAACGGCATCTAAAAAGGTGTTTATTCCTGAAGTATCTTGTCCTGTAAGTTCTTTATAACCTATGCTGTCAATATGTTTTATATCAAGAAGAACAAGGTCAGCATATTTAAGGATTTCATCATATTCACCAAATCCATAACCTGAAGTATCAATACATGTATGAATGCCATTCTCTTTACAAAGTTTTAAGCACTCAACAAGAAATTCAGGTTGCATAAGGGGGTCACCACCAGAGAAGGTAACTCCTCCATTGGAACGTTCAAAGTAAGGTTTAAATCTCTTGATTTTAGCAACTAAGTCTTCAGGGGTATATTCAGACCCCTCATTTACGTGCCATGTATCAGGGTTATGGCAATACGCACATCTAAGCTTACATCCTTGGAAAAATACTACCGTTCTTATTCCAGGTCCATCTACTAATCCCATACTTTCTATAGAATGAACTCTTCCAATTGTCATGATAACACCACCTTATACTAATATTTTATAATTACATTGATTCGTGGAATGTTCTGCTTATTACTTCTAATTGTTGTGATCTTGTTAATCTATTAAAGTTAACTGCGTATCCAGAAACTCTAATTGTTAGTGTTGGATATTTTTCTGGGTTTTCCATAGCATCCATAAGAGTTGCTCTGTTAAGTACGTTAACATTTAAGTGGAATGCTGCTTGAGCGAAATATCCATCCATTATTGATACTAAGTTGTTAATTCTATTTTCATCTGTTTTTCCAAGTGCATCTGGAACGATTGAGAAGGTATTTGAGATACCATCTTGACACCATTCTCTATATGGAAGCTTTGCAACTGAGTTAAGTGAAGCAAGTGCACCATTTTCATCTCTTCCGTGCATTGGGTTAGCTCCAGGAGCTAAAGGCTCACCAGCTTTTCTTCCATCTGGAGTAGCACCAGTTTTCTTACCATATACAACATTTGAAGTAATAGTAAGTGCTGATAAAGTGTGTTCAGCATTTCTATATGTTTCATGCTTTTTAAGTTCGCTAGAGAATTTCTTAATAACTTCAACAGCGAAATTATCAACTCTATCATCGTCATTTCCGTATTTAGGGAAGTCCCCATCTATTTCAAAATCAGTTGTGATTCCTTCTTCATTTCTAATAGCTTTAACTTTAGCATATTTAAGAGCACTTAAACTGTCAGCTACACTAGAGATACCAGCTACACCGAATGCCATATATCTGTGAACTTCTGAATCATGAAGAGCCATTTGACCTGCTTCATAAGCATATTTATCGTGCATGTAGTGAATAGTGTTCATTGTATCTACGTAAAGTTCAGCAATATACTCCATTACTTTCCAGAAGTTGTTTTTAACTTTCTTAAAGTCAAGAACTTCACCAGTAATTTTCTCTATTCCAGGAACAACAGTTATTCTGTTTCCTTGCTTATCTAATTTAACTTCATCAACACCACCATTGATAGCGTATAGTAATGCTTTAGCAAGGTTAGTTCTTGCTCCGAAGAATTGCATTTGTTTACCAATTTGCATTCCAGAAACACAACATGCTATTCCGTAGTCATCTCCATAGATAGGTCTCATAATATCATCGTTTTCGTACTGTATTGCACCAGTCTCGATTGACATTTTAGCACAGTATTTTTTAAAGTTTTCTGGTAACTTTTCAGACCAAAGAACTGTCATATTTGGCTCTGGAGCTGGGTTAAGGTTTGTTAATGTGTGTAAGAATCTATAAGCTGTCTTTGTAACATGATGTTTACCATTAACACCAATACCACCGATTGCTTCAGTTATCCAGTTTGGATCTCCAGCAAATAAATCATTATATTCAGGAGTTCTTAAATGTCTAACTAATCTTAATTTAATTACAAACTGATCTATTAACTCTTGAGCTTCAGCTTCAGTTAAAGTTCCATTTCTTAAATCTCTTTCAATATAACAGTCAAGGAATGCTGTGTTTCTACCTAAAGACATTGCAGCTCCGTTATTTTCTTTAACAGCAGCAAGGTATCCAAGGTATACAGCTTGAACTGCTTCTTTAGCATCCTTAGAAGGTTGAGAAATATCAAGACCGTAACTAGCAGCCATTGCTTTAATATCATGTAATGCTCTAATTTGAGTAGATATTTCTTCTCTAGCTCTAATTCTTTCTTCATTAGCAGATCCTTTTAGGTTAGCTAAATCGTTTTGCTTTTCTCTTATTAAGAAATCCATACCATAAAGAGCAATTCTTCTATAGTCACCTATGATTCTTCCTCTTCCGTATGCATCAGGAAGACCTGTTAGAAGACCAACTGTTCTTGCTAGTTTAGTTTCTTTTGTGTATGCATCGAAAACACCTTGGTTATGTGTTTTTCTATATTCATTAAAGTGTTTGTTGATTTCTGGATTCATTTCAAATCCATAAGCTTTAAGTGAATTTTCTACCATTCTGAATCCACCGTAAGGGTTCATGATTCTTTTTAATGGAGCATCTGTTTGGAAACCAACGATTACTTCGTTATCTTTATCTATATATCCAGGAGCAAAATTATTGATTCCTGAAATTCTACCTGTTTCTACATCTATAATTCCCTTTTTAATTTCTTCGATTATTAACTTGTGCGACTTTTCCCATACTTTATCTGTTTTATCTGTAGTTCCTGCTAAGAATGAGTCATCTCCATCATAAGCAGTATAGTTTTTAATTACGAAATCTCTAACATCAATTTCTTCTTGCCATGTACCTTCTTTAAATCCATCCCATTGTTTAAACATACCTTCCACCCCTTCAAGAAAATTTAAATTTTAAAATAGATTAAATTATTTATGTAAAAATCTACTAAGTATTGTCTTTTGTGAATTTTATCTTGCAAAATCATTATATTCTCTTGAAAAAATGAAAGATGTGATTGCAATCACATAAAGAAAAAAATTGATAAATAATTTTTATTATTCGTTAATAATTTATCGCAGTAATGATTTACTATTATGAACTGTTACAACTTATAGTAGAGATGTAAAGAAAACATATGTAGATTGAAGAAAGATAAAGGTTAATTATTTAATATATTTAGCATCATGTAAGTAAAAAAAAACATAGTTAGTGTGTTATAATCTTAATTAAAAATAAGCATTGATTGTACAAATTAATGTGGAATTTGACAAATAATAAACTAACTGGATGGTGTTGAATATGGATAAATTTACAAAGTTGTTGCCAGGAATAATATTAACATCCATTATATCCTTTATAAGCATATTTATTGATAAAATTATGGTTGAAAATTTTAATGTAAGACTTGAGGCAGTAACATATGCAATTATTTTTGGAATCATTTACAACAATATATTTAAAGCTTCAGAAGGTTTCAAACCAGGAATAAAATTCTCTGCTAAGAAACTTTTAAAAATAGGTATAGTGTTGTTAGGATTTAAATTGAGTATTTTTTCTATTGTTGAACTAGGACCTAGTATTTTAATAATGGTTCTCATATTAATTCCCAGTGTATTTATAGTATCAAATATACTAGGTAAAATTTTAGGGATAGATACAAAATTAGCAACCCTCGTAGGGGTAGGGTCCAGCATATGTGGAGCATCAGCTATAGTAGCTGTTTCACCATGTATTTACGCTGAAGAAGAAGATGCTACAGCTGCTGTTGCTATAGTGAGTTTATTAGGAGTAATAGGGGTGATATTTTATCCTATAATATCATCTGCTTTAATAAATATTTCTCAATCACAATATGGGGTTTGGTGTGGGCTATCTTTACAAGGAGTAGCTCATGCAGTTGGAGCTGCTTTTGCTGGAGGAGATGTTTCTGGTGAAGTAGGAACCCTTGTTAAGATGGCAAGAGTCATAATGCTTGTACCAACATCTATAGTTCTTAGTATTATATTTTCAAAAGGACAAAAGGGAGATAAGAAGAAAGCTAAGTTCCCAATGTATGTATTGTATTTTGTAATAGCAGTTATGATCTCTAGTGCGTATAAAGAATTCTCAGGAAATGTAGAAATAGTAAACTGGGGAATTAACTATTTGGTCAAATCCAGTAAAATATTAATTCTTATGGCAATGGCAGGTATGGGATTAGGAGTTGATCTTAAGAGTTTTATTAAGAAAGGTGCAAAAGGATTTGTTATGGGATTGATACTGTTTGCAATAATATCAGTTACCACTATTTTTGCGATAATTAATTTTATATAGATAAATTAGTGAAATAGTCAGTAGTGATTACTGGCTATTTTTTTTGCAATTAAAAGTGTAAAGGCATATATTTGAAAGGCAAAAATAAACTTAAGATATAGGTAGTATTGATTTCATAAAAAAATTTTAGAAAACTATTGACTTTTTAGATAGAATTATATATACTTTAATAAAGTAATCAATACCACTTAAAATAATAAAAATTACGTGGAGGTAAGATATGAAAAAACTTGTAGTGGGGATGGTGGCATTTGTAGCTGTACTGTTAGTGTACTCTGTAATGACTTATAATGGACTGGTTTCTGTGAATGAAGATGTACATAACAAGTGGGCACAGGTTGAAAATAATTACCAGAGAAGAGCAGATTTAATACCTAACTTAGTAAATACTGTTAAGGGATATGCTGAACATGAATCAGGATTATTAACTGAAATAACAAATCTAAGAAGTGGGTATAAAAACGCAGATAGCTTAAAAGAATTTGATGAAGTAGATGCTAAATTAAACACTATGTTGAAATTAACAGTAGAGTCATATCCTAGCTTGAAAGCAAATGAGAACTTTATGAAGCTTCAAGATGAACTTGCTGGGACTGAGAATAGAGTTGCAATAGCTAGAAAAGATTATAATGATTCAGTAACTAAATATAATAAGAAAATAAAGAGATTTCCAACAAATATGTTTGCTAATATCTTTGGATTTGATAAGGTAGAATTTTATACTGCTTCACCAGGAGCAGAAAAAGCACCTAATGTTGAGTTTTAAAATTGAAGATATGTGAAGATAATAATTGAAGGAGATTAATTGAATGAAAAAGTACAGCAAAATTATTTTAGGTATTCTTCTAATTGTTTTCATAAGTAGTTCAGTAACTACTGCATATGGGGAACCTAATATTCCTAAAAATAATAGTGAATTATTTGCTTATGATGAAACTAATACTTTAACTAGAGAAACAAAAAATTATATAAATATTATTAACAAAGGTTTGGAAAAAACAGGAGCACAAGTTGCAGTCGTTGTTATTGATACCCTTAATGGATATGATCTAGAGAGTTATTCTAACACTCTTTTCAGAGAATGGGGTATAGGCGATAAAGAGAAAAACAATGGAGTATTACTACTTGTAGCACTTAATGATAGAAAGATGAGAATAGAGGTAGGATATGGGCTTGAAGGAGCAATACCAGATGGAAAAGCTGGTTCAATAATTAGAAATACAATTGCACCACACTTTAAAAGTAATGATTATAATGAGGGAATTATTGAAGGTACAAAGGCTATATTAGCTCTGATACAAAAAGAATATAATATAGTTATTGATGAAAATGTTAAATTAGAAAATTACAATTATGATACTAATGATTCTTCATCTAATATTGGTATGTGGATAATAATTATTATAGTTCTGTTTGTTTTACCAAAAGGAAGAAGAGGAAGAAGATCAAGAATAGCGCATATGATGATGTATGGAAACCATCACAATAATTCAGGTGGAGGTTTCGGAGGAGGTTCATCTGGTGGAGGCGGCTTCGGCGGAGGTAGTTCTGGCGGTGGTGGAGCCTCAGGGGGATGGTAATCTCTATATTAAATGAGGTATAATTATAGAAAGAATATATTGTTAGGGGGAAAGAAAATGAGTAAAAAATTATACAGGCCAGTAAATGATAGAAAGATAGCAGGTTTATGTTCGGGAATAGGGTATTATCTTGATGTTGATCCAACTATAATTAGATTAATATGTCTATTTTTGATATTATTCGGTGGGTTAAGTTTGTGGGTTTATATAATAGCATGCTTTATAGTTCCAACTGAATAAAACATTAATGGATAATGGAAAATTAATAATGTATAATGAAGGACATTTCACTTTGTGAAGTTATAATTATATTGTTTTTAAATAAAGGGTTAATCATTTTATTTCAAATAAAATGATTAACCCTTTATTGTTTGAAAAATAGTAAAATATAGGGTTGTTTCAATACATAAATTCTATTTTAAAATACCCTAATTTTATTTGTAGTTAAAGAAATACAATATTTTATCAAAAGATAAAATGCGAATAACGCTCTTATTCTAAAAAAAGGTTGTCCACTGCCCGCTGTTAATTGTCCACTTTATTTTAGGGTTTTCACTTTCAATTTTCAAGAAATATATGTTACCGTTTCTTGAAGGAACAACAATTGTGTTATTAAACACAGCTGGAGATGATTCTATGTTACCTTCAAGATTTATGGTATCAATAATTTTGCCTGTTTTACCATCAATAAGTTGAACATTTCCTATTGAATCGCAGTTTATTATGTAACCTTCCCCATCTTTGGTATAAACCGCAACAGGGGAGGACCATGAATAATATGGAGATTCAATACGCCACTTTTCTTCAAAGGTATTCTTATCTAAGGCTATAAGAAGACCTCCATTCATTGTTTTATATCTAGCTATTGAAAATATAACTGTGTCTGAAAGATTCTTTTTACCAATAATATTTGTACTTAAAGCACCACCATTTATAGGGTTATTTCCTAAAATGGAGTATGCTGGTATGGTTTTTTGAAGAGTAAGAAATCCATTGAAGCCATTATATTTTCTTATATAAACATTCCCATACTCTCCTTGATGATCAACTTCATTAGCGCAATATAAATAAGGAACATCATCTTCAACATCTATAGTTATTGTTGCGTCAGTATCATCTAGGTTATTATTTACCCATATAGGGTTAAGCGTTCTTAAATCTAAACATACGATGGTTCCAGAGTTATCGGCAAAATATAAATAGTTTTTATAAGTGGCAGGGGAGGATTCTATTCCTTGCCTTTTGATATTATTACTAGAATATCTTAGTTTTATTATCTCAGGGGATATAGAAATAGTTCCTTCTTGAGAATTGTAATTAGTATTTAATTTAATATTATAAAATAACCCATTCTCTCCACATAAAAGAAGGGTATCATTTTTTCTATCTAATAGAGGGGAAGAATCGAACGCACCCCATCCTCGGAAAGCTAATTTATCTCTACCATTTATAAATAAGAGTAAAGAATTATCAATTAAACTATATATTCTATAACCTATTTTACCGGTTTCACTTAAACCTTGACCTACATATAAAAGAGGATACCCTCTTGAATCAATAGATGGTGTGCCTTTTATTGGATTCTCTATATTTATTGGATCACGAGATGGTTTTCCAGAGAACAAATCAAAAAAGTAGATATGTCCATCTAGTGAAACACATATAACCTCAATAAAATCTGGTGATTCTTTGAACTCCTTGTAAACATTCATATGTTTTAAGGTTGAATTTGGCCACTGAACAATCAAAGGTTGTCCTGTCCAACCGGCACCGCCACCCCATGTAAGGTAACTAGTTGTGAATCTGTTCATTATAGATAAAGTCTTAGGGTTTTCTTTTATAGTACCGTAAGAGGAAGAAGAACGATAATTGTCTCCTCTAAATGTTAATACTCCAGGTATTTTAGAATAATCATATGTAAAAATATCTTTATCAAAATTGCTATAGTAATCAAGTTCTTTATTTTCATAGAATAATTCAAACTTTATTTTTTTATTTGAACTATAATCAGGTGACTGGTAAATATTCATATTTTCTTCTTGAGCAAAACAAGAATATGTACTTGAAAAATAGATATAGATTATTGAACTAATAAGAATAAATAATTGAGAAAACTTTTTCATATACAGTTACCATCCTTTTGTTATGTATGATTTTTTATAAACAATGGAAAGTTAAGAATATATATTTCTTCTATAATCTATATGTAATAAGGTGAAATATATTCGGATAATTTAGTAAATACTGTGGAAATTGAAGGATGTGAGAATATGAAAAAGTATAAGATAATGGTTTTTGTAATAGGAGCGGCTATTTTATTTTCAATACCAACAATACTCAATATGGTAGATCTTTTAGGAGAAAGTCATGAGCATATTAGATTTAAGAAGTATGATAGAGATATAATCAAGAATAAGATAAATAAGTATTCTAAGGAAAAAGAAAAACATATTAAAGAACAAGAAAATTTAATAAGTAAAGAGGAGGATAAGAAAGAAGAAGAGAAAATACCCCAAAAAGAAACAGTACCACCAAAACAAACAATACCACCAAAAGAAGTAAAACCTCCAAAAGATGATGGGAAAAAAGAACAGGGTGATAATTTAATAAACGAGGTATTGAAAATTGTAAACAATGAGAGACAAAAAGCGGGAGTACCAGTTATAAAACTGAGTAGTGAGGTAAACAATGTTGCTCAGAAGAAAGCCCAGGACATGGTAGACAAGAATTATTTTGCTCACAATTCACCTACATATGGATCACCCTTTGAAATGCTCAAAAAATTCAAAGTAAGTTATAGAGCAGCAGGAGAAAATATTGCAAAAGGACAAAGGAGTGCAAATGAGGTTATGAATTCTTGGATGAACTCTCCAGGACATAGAGCCAATATACTTAGTGATAATTATAGTCATATAGGCATTGGAACTGCAGTAGATAAGAATGGTGTTAGATATTGGGTTCAAATGTTTATTGGTAAATAAGAAAATTAAATAAAAAAAGTGATTCAATAGGATATTTTTGGTATAATTAGATAAATATATATATAAGAGGTGGATATATAATTTTGGTATTTTCATTAGGGGGGGTTCTATGATAAGTAGAGATAATTACATACCTTTGTACATACAAGTTAAAGATGAAATATTATCAAAAATACATGATGAAGTATGGAAGGTAGAGGAAAAAATACCTACTGAAAAGGAACTTATGAAGAATTATAAAGTTGGACGAGCTACTATAAGAGAGGCAATCAGTATGCTTGTTAATGAGGGGTACCTTGAGAAGCGACAAGGTATTGGGACATTTGTATGTAGAAGAGATCCTCATTTAGGATTTGAACCTTTTATAAGCTTAGCACTATCACTTAACATAAGGGGATTAAAGCACAATAATAAAATTATACAAAATGATAAAATCAAGCTTTCATTTGAAGAACAAATTGATATGAAATGGCATGAAGATCAAGCATATTATATTGAAAGAGAAAGGTTTGTTGAGGACAAGCTTATAGGAATAGAAAAATTCTATTTTGATTGCGAATTTCAGGAAGAGATACAGGGGGAGAATGTTGCAGATTCACTGGGAAAGATAATTGTTGAGAAACTTAAGGTTCCTATAAAAAGAGTGATACAAGATATTATTTATAGAGATTCAACAATGGAAGAGGCAAGAAGACTGGGATATTCAAATAAGATAAAAATAATGAGTATGATAAGATGGATATATATTGAAGGTAGAGAGGAGCCATTTCAATATATGGAATTAATAATACCTAGCAAGATACAAAAATATTTTATTTAAAACCAAATATTGTTAAAATATAATAAAAAAGGTATAATTAATATATAAAGGTTCGGACGTCCTAATGAAAGAGGTGATTAGTATAGGATATATAAATGGGATTGAAGATACAATAAGAAAAAGGGTTGGAAAAAACGTTTTTTGTAGAGAATATCGAAGTTCAATTATGCTTGAAGGGTTGGTTAATAACTGGGAAGAGGTTGTTAAAGCGGGATATATAGCAGCTAAATCAAATTATAAGGGCGTTATTAATAACCTGAAATATACAGATATGAAGGAGATAAAATATAGTAAACCTAAAGAAAGAGATTTATCTCTAGAAGGTAAAAATTATAATGTTATTATAATTGGAGCAGGGATCATTGGTTGCTCAATAGCAAGAGAGCTCTCTAAATGGGATATCTCTATTCTTTTACTAGATAAAGAAGAGGATGTGGCAATGCAAACATCATCAAGGAATGATGGAATGATACATCCAGGATTTGCACCAAAGGTAGGGTCATTAAAATCTAAATATAATGTTTTAGGAAACAAGCTTTATACGGACATTAGTAAGGAATTAGGTGTAAAAATAAATAGATGTGGATCTAATATGCTATTTGATAAGAAATGGGTAAAAGTTATATGGCCATACATTAGAAATAAGAGCAAAAGGGTTGGAATAGAGGATGTCAGGAAGTTAGGTATTAGTGAGCTTAAAGAGATTGAACCAAATATTAGTGAAGATATAAAATGGGGGGTTCATATACCTTCAACTGCTGTTACATCTCCATACAAGATGACCATAGCGTACGCTGAAAATGCTATAAATAATGGAGTAGATATAGCTCTTAACACTATGATTGAGGATATTTCGGTAGAGAAAAATAAAATTGTTAGTGTAAAAACAAATAAAGGGGAAATAAAAACAGATTTAATAGTAAATGCAGCTGGGGTATTTGCAGATGAAATAGCTGATATGGCTGGTGATAGATTCTTCACAATACATCCAAGAAAAGGAGAAATTATATTATTAGATAAGAAGAAAGGACATCTTCTTAACTCTGTAATAGGAAAAGTTACAATTGGAACTAATAATAGTCATTCTAAAGGTGGGGGATTAGTTAAAACCTTAGAGGGAAATATATTGGTTGGACCAGATGCTTATGAACAACCAGATAAAGAAGATTACTCTACCAATATGAGTAATGTTAATAATCTATTGAAGAAACATTTACCTTTAATAAAAGGGCTTAATAGAACAGATATCATCACATATTGTGCTGGTAGTAGAGCTGCAACTTATAAAGAAGATTTTTTAATTGAAAAGTCAGAATATTTGGAAAATATGATTTATGCTGCGGGAATTCAATCACCAGGATTTGCAGCAGCCCCTGCAATATCTAAAGAAATAGAAAGATTAACTGTTCAGGTATTAAAGAAAAACTTGATGGTTAAGAAAAAGGAACATTGGAATGGGATAAGAAATGCAACTCCTAATATGATGGAACTTACTATAGAAGAAAAGAATCAGGTTATTAAGAAAAATCCTAATTATGGAACTATAGTATGCAGATGCGAGGGGATAAGTAGAGGAGAAATTATAGATGCTCTTAAATCTCCAATACCAGTAAGGAGTGTAGATGGTATAAAGCGTAGAACTAGAGCTGGAATGGGAAGATGTCAAGGTGGATTCTGTATGCCGCTTGTAATGGAGATAATGGAGAAAGAAGGGCATATTCCATTTAAAGATATAACAAAAAAAGGGGGAGAATCAAAAGTAATTTCTGATAAGACCAAAAATAATGATGAGGTGGAAATACATGTATGATGTAGTGGTTATTGGAGGAGGGCCAGCAGGAATGGCGGCTGCAATAGAAGCTCATGATAAGGTCGATCAAGTACTAATAATTGAAAGAGAAAAAAGAGCGGGTGGAATATTAAAACAGTGTATACATGATGGATTTGGGGTTGTTAAATTTGGGGAAAGATTAACGGGTCCTGAATATGCTGAGAGATATGCAAGGCAAATAGAGAAATTAGGTATAGAAGTTATGTTATCCTCTTATGTTCTTCAAATAGTAAAAGACAACAATGAGTTTCATATTACAGTTATGAATGGGGAGTCTGGAGTTCAGATAATTAAGGCTAAAGCTTTAATTCTGGCTAATGGATGCAGAGAGAGAACTGCTAAACAAATCTTTATAAATGGTACAAGGCCAGCGGGAATATTTTCGGCAGGAACAGCGCAATACTTGGTTAATATTGATGGGTATCTTCCTTGTAAGAGAAGTGTGATATTAGGTAGCGGAGATATTGGACTTATAATGGCGCGGAGGTTGACATTAGAAGGAAGCGAAGTTATAGGGGTTTATGAGGCAAAGAGTACTCCTTCAGGATTAACAAGAAATATTGTTCAATGCCTTGATGATTATAACATACCCCTTTATTTAGGAAAAACTATAACTAATATTATAGGGAAGGATAGAGTAGAAGGTGTTGAAATAGCTAATGTAGACACTAATATGAATATATTGCCTGGGAAACGAGAAATAATTAAATGTGATGGAGTGATATTATCAGTTGGATTAATACCAGAGAATGAAATAGCAGAGATGTTGGGTATTAAAATTGATAATAGAACCAAAGGTCCTATAGTAGATAATAATCTCATGACCTCTATTAATGGAGTATTTTCTTGTGGAAATGCATTACATGTTAATGATCTTGTAGATTATGTATCAGAGAGTGGAGAGATAGCAGGAAGGAATGCAGCTGAATATGCACAGAAGGGATATGAAGGTGGTAAAAAGATAGTACAGGTTATAGCTAATAGTAATGATTTTCTTTATTCTGTACCTCAAAGAATAGATATAAGTCAAAGAAATGAAGAGGTAGTGTTATATTTTAGGGTTAATAGAAACATGAGAAATGTAGAAGTAATCATAGACTCAAATAATAAAACAATTTATAAAAAGAAGCATATGGCGTTAAAGCCCCCAGAGATGGAGAGGATTACTTTAAACACAGATAAGATTCAGGGAGATATTGTAATTAGGATTGTAAGTTCTTAATAAGGAGAGAAGTAACATGAAAAGGGATATGGTGTGTATTATATGTCCTAACAGTTGTGAGATGACAGTTATATATGATGATAGTACCTTAGAAGTTGAAGGAAACAAATGCTCTAGGGGTAAGGATTTTGCAATAAAAGAGATACGGAATCCTATGAGAAGCATATGCTCAACAGTTAAAACTGTATTTGAAGAGTTACCTAGAATATCTGTTAAAACTGATGGTGAAGTACCACTTAATATGATATTTGAGGTAATGGATGAGATAAATAAAGTTGTAGTAGATAGGATTCTTTCAACAGGAGATATTGTTTTAGAGAATGTTTTAGGACTAAATGTTAACGTGGTTTTAACAGCAGATATGAAATATCTGATTAAAGGGGAGTTTGGGGTTGGATAAAGTTGTTTTAGTAATAGATTGTGGTACCCAGAGTACTCGAGGGTTAATTTTTAATGATAAGGGAGAATTACTGATTAAGGTAAAAAAAGAATACACACCTTATTTCTCCGATTATCCTGGTTTTGCTGAACAGGATCCTCGCCTTTATTGGAATAAGATGTGTGAATGTTGTAAAGATTTGAAAGAGAGTAATGAAGAACTTTGGAATAAAATTGAGGCTATTACAGTAACAACTATGAGGGATACATGTGTCTACTTAGATGAAGAAGGTGAAATTATAAGACCATCTATGCTTTGGTTAGATCAACGAATGGCAAGATGTGAAGAGGAACTTCCAATTTTAGATAATATGAAATTTAGGATTGTTGGAATGAAGAAAGCGGCTATTATTTCTAGAAGAAAGAGTAAAGTAAATTGGATAAAGGAGAATGAACCTGAATGTTGGGATAGAATATTCAAAGTCATGCTCTTATCTGGATATTTTAATTACAGACTAACGGGAGAATTTATAGACTCCATTGCAAATCAAGTAGGACATATTCCTTTTGATTATAAGAAGCTATCTTGGCCCCAATCAGATAGGAATTATAAATGGGCTTTATTCGGAATAGATAAAAATAAACTGCCTAAGTTAGTAAAGCCAGGAAGTATAATTGGAGTTATAGGGAAAGAATTAAGTGAAGAAACTGGAATTAATGAAGGAGTTAAGATAGTCGTATCAGGTTCAGATAAAGGATGTGAGACTTTAGGGGTTGGGTGTTCAGACTTAACAGGGGTTAGTTTGAGTTTTGGGACAACGGCAACTATACAGACCACATCATCTAAGTATATAGAGCCAATGAAGTTTATGCCTGCATATCCAGCGGTGATACCGGATAATTACAATCCAGAGGTAGAAATTTTTAGAGGATATTGGATGATAAGTTGGTTTAAAAAAGAATTTGCTCAAAGAGAAATGGCAGAAGCTGAAGAGAAGGGAATAGCGCCAGAGGTTCTATTGAATGAAAGATTGAATGAGGTTCCACCAGGAGCACAGGGATTGATATTACAACCCTATTGGGGTCCTGGATTAAAAATGCCAGAAGCTAAAGGAGCAATAATTGGTTTCGGGGATGTTCATACACGCAGTCACATTTATAGGTCTATCATAGAGGGGATTAATTTTGGACTAATAGAGGGGGCAGAAATGATAGAGAATAAGTCCAAGATAAAAATTGAGAAAGTTATGGTTTCAGGGGGAGGATCCCAAAGTGATGCCATATGTCAGATAACAGCAGATATGTTCAATAAGAATGTATATAAAGGGGAGACATATGAAGCTGCAGGACTAGGTGGAGCCATATGTGCATTTGTTGCTTTAGGAACATATTCTGATTTTAATCAAGGAATATCCAATATGGTGAGATATTCTAAGGTTTTTTATCCACAGGAGAAAAATGCAGAGATATATAGATTATTATATAAAAATGTTTACAAGAGGATATATCCAAAGCTTAAAGGGATTTATACAGAGATTCAAAAAATAACTAACTATCCAGAAATATATATTGGGGATAATACGGAGGGGATTAATTATGAAAAATAAGAATGAGGAATATTATCCAAAGTGGTGTGAACAAGCACCTCCTGAGGGAACTTACAGAAGTATATTAAAATGGGGAGATCCAAAGGAATTCAAACATCCTAATAAACGATTATATGCTTTAATGAAAGAACAATTTAATATGACTGATGAGGATTTTAAGACTCCACAAAAAATGGGGTTGGAGAAGGTTCAATATGATGTTCCAATAAGCCTTTCAAATGAGCAAATATCAAAATTCAGAGAGTTCGTTGGAGAAGAGAATGTAAAAACTGATGATTATACAAGACTTGAGGTTGCTTATGGTAAAACTATGATAGATCTTATGAGATTAAGGGAAGGTATCGTGGAGAATATTCCAGATATTGTATTATACCCTAGAGATAAAGAGGATATCAAAAAGATAGTTAAATATTGTCATGAACAGGAAATTCCAGTTTATATTTATGGAGGAGGATCATCTGTAACTAGAGGAGTAGAGTGTGTTAAAGGTGGAATCTCATTAGATATGAGAAAACACATGAAAAAAGTATTAAATTTTAATGAGAAGAATCAGACTATCACAGTTGAAGCAGGGATGTCAGGACCAGATCTTGAAAAAACATTAAATGATGCTCCAAAGTTATTTAATGCTAAGAGACAATATACATGTGGACATTTTCCTCAATCCTTTGAATATTCATGTGTTGGGGGATGGGTTGTAACTAGAGGAGCTGGTCAAAATTCAACGTATTTTGGAAAGATTGAAGATATGGTAATATGCCAGGAATATGTTACTCCTGTAGGAATAATAAAAACAGAAGAATTCCCAGCTAATGCAACAGGACCATCAATAGATGAGATAATGATAGGTAGCGAGGGGGCTTATGGAGTCCTTGTAAACGTTACTCTTAAGATATTTAGGCATATGCCAGAGAATCAGAGAAGATTCAGCTACATTTTTAAAACTTGGGATGACGCTATGGAAGCGGCTAGAGAGATTATGCAAGGGCAGTTTGGATATCCATCTGTATTTAGATTGTCAGATCCAGAGGAAACTGATGTGGCAATGAAACTCTATGGAGTTGAAGGTACAATCCTTG
This sequence comes from Oceanirhabdus sp. W0125-5, assembly GCF_027938815.1. Classification (GTDB taxonomy): domain Bacteria; phylum Bacillota; class Clostridia; order Clostridiales; family Clostridiaceae; genus Oceanirhabdus. The sequence goes on along the minus strand of NZ_CP115913.1, from coordinate 136,210 downwards.
ATAAGATTATGAATCTTAAGGGGTACAAAAAAGGTGAGAGGTGCTTATTTCTTGGATTTACAGATGGTGAAAAGAGTTTTACAAAAGTAGTAAAACGTAAGGTTCATAAAATATGCAAGAAGTATGGAGCTATGTACACTACAGGATATGTAACAAAGAATTGGGAGCATGGAAGATTTAGAGATCCTTACATGAGAGAAGATCTTCAAGATTATGGGGTTATGACTGATACATTAGAATGTTCAGTTACATGGGATACTATGAAAAAAGTACATGAAGGGGTTAGAGCATATTGTAAAAGCAGACCTAATACTGTATGTATGACTCATATGTCTCATGTTTACCCTCAAGGTGCAAATCTATATTTCATTTTTATTGCAAAGATGAATGAAATAGACGAGTATCTTGAATATCAGAGCGGCATCCTGGATAATATTCAGAAATATGGGGCAGCAATGAGTCATCATCATGGAATAGGTAAGATGACTGCACCATGGTTAGAAGGTCAGCTTGGAATAGAACAAATGGAGGTTTTCAAAACTCTTAAAAAGCACTTTGACCCTAAAAACATAATGAATCCAGGTGGAACGTTAGGGTTAGATATGAAAGATAGTGAGAAGCGATTCTTACGTGAGGATATAAAAAGATCAGAGTTGAAAATGGAAAGTATAAAGTAAGTTGAGAAAAATGGAAAATGGAAAACTGAAAACGAAGGATATTTCTCTCCGAGAAATTTTAATCTTATTGTTCCATGGACAATAGAGGTTTACTCGTCTCATTTTAATGAAACATTGTATTTGAAATACAATATTTTATCCTAGATAAAATGAGTAAAAACCTCTTGTTCTAAAGACCAATAAAATGTAGCTTCTCACGTAAGTGAGAAGCACCCATCATTATACATTATACATTATACATTATCCATTATCCATTTGTTTTAATCGCACGCACCCGCGTGCCTTTTTTACGTTTAGTCTTTTCTGTTCACGAAATAGTTATAAGCATCATTGAGCTTATATTCTATTTCCTGTTCTTTTTCTTTTATAATCTTTTTTTCTTCTTCAGGAGAGTGAAGGTTCTTATTTCTTTTAATTGAAGACCAAAGATTAAGCTTCATGGAAACACCTCCTACTAAGCATTATGGATTTAGATACGTGTAAGGTTATTTTATGTAATAATCTGAAAGAATAGTCATATAAGCAGCAGACTATTATAGTCAAAATTTATAGGAAAATATATTTTTCTATAACATTAACAAGAATTGGTTATAGTGAATATAATGTAATGAGACTCATTTGTTTGGGGTGTTTTTTTTGAATGAGATTAAAGAAATTGAGAAAGATTTGATTGATATTACAGTTAATCAACGAGAGTATTCAGTTAGACTTGATGAGTTAGAGTCAAAAGTAGACGACATCAATGAGAAGTTTGAAGAGCATAGACAGGAGCATTTAACAGATATAGAGGAATTAATGGATAGATTAAATGCAGTTCGTGATCAAAGTAGTGATACCGACGATATCATTAAAGAGCGATTTACTGAACTTCGTTTTAGACTTGAGGCTCTGCATGAGAGGTTGAATCAATTAAATAATAAAAAGAAAGAATTTAGAGTTGCATTATTATATCCTGCAATAGCTGCGATTGCTGCAGTTATAGTAAATCTAATAATTATGGCATTGAAATAGTAAGACTAAGAACAGATTGTAATGAATAATTACAATCTGTTTGGTGTTTTAAATAAATTTATTTTTCAATAATCTTATTTTATGTTTTAATATAGATATAGATAGACATTTGTTCTTTATTATGAACAGGAGGAATAAAAATGGAAATAAATAATGAATTAATGTTAGAAGGATATACATATTTAGAAAATGATGAAGTTGTAAAAGCATGTGATTGTTGGTTAAAGTTATGGGAAGATATAAAGGAAGTTGGAGCTAGTAATAATATTAAAGCAATAGAAGATATGGATGAAAAAGTTGAAACACCAGAAAGTTTGACCAACTGGGTGCAAGACCTTGAAATGGAACTTGAGAATGCTGGGATTGTTGAAAATAAATATTATGAAGCAAGAATAAATTATTGCAATGAATTCTGTGAAGTATTTCCAATGACTGAAGAGTTTATAGTAATGAGTATGAGAACTGCTGTAGCAGAATCTTATTTTGAGTTAGGGAATGAAAAAGAAAGTGAGAAACAGTTTGAAGAAATTACGAAGGAATATACTGATAGTGTATGGCCATATGTAAAATGGGGTGATACATATTGGTTATCAGCAATAAAGATGGGTAAAGTAACTATTAGGGATTTAATAAAAGCAGAAGAGATATATATTAAAGGATCAAAAATTTCAGATGAAGAGGATCTGGATATTGTTAATGAGAGATTAAATGAAGTAAGGAAATATTTAAAAAAATAATATTCACTAGTTTATAAAATTCTCATATTATATATAGCGGAATATCAAGCTTTGGAGATGTTTATATGAGGATATGTTTAGATGCTGGTCATGGAGGCAAAGATCTAGGAGTATCAGTAAATGGAGTATATGAAAAAGACATAACACTTAAAATTTGTAAGTATGCACGATTTATTGCTAAAAAAAATGGATTTGAGTGTTTTATGACCCGGGAAAAAGATGAATCTTTAGTTAATATAGATAGAGCGTTATATGCAAATAGAAATAATTGCGATATTTTTGTAAGTATACATTGTAATAGTTTTGTAAATGAATTAGCAAGAGGAACTGAAACATGGAGTTATCCATGTAGTGATGAAGGTGAAAAGTTATCACATCATATTCAAGGAGAATTAATAAAGTCCACATCTCTTTTTAACAGGGGATGCAAAAAAGCAAGATTTTCAGTTTTAAATAAAACTGAAATGCCAGCTGTATTAACAGAAGTAGCATTTTTATCAAATCCACAAGAGGCAAAGCTTCTTGTTTCATCCGACTTTTTATGGGAGGTAGCTTCTAGTATTGTAAGAGGATGTTGTAATTATTTTAAAACAGAATTTAAAGAGATTGTATCCTCTGAATTTTTAGGGGAAGAAGAGCGAAATCTTGTATTAGAATTTCAAAAATTTTTAAACTCTCAATGTATATATGATGAAAGTGGATATCCTTTAAGAGAAGATGGGATACTTGGACAAAGAACTCTTAGCGTTTTACAAAAATTTGAGAAAATATTATTAAAAGAATGAGTATGCCTCTATGGATTAATATTAAAATAGTCCATAGAGGTATTTTAATGGAGAATGTGGTATAATTATGAAACGATAAAAGATCAGTTATTTCAAACTCATCCGTCTATAGCTAACAGAGTAAGAGTAATTGAGAAGGAATGCGGGATGGCGTTTGTATTATCAGAGGATAAAATTGAATTAGATTAATAATAGTGATTTGTAAAATAAAATTACTTATATAAGATTTCATGGGGGAATGATATATGATAATACTACACTGTGTAAAGAAAAAAAATTGGGATAAAGTATGCAATGAAAAGGAATATGGATATACAGATTTTAAGAGGAATGGTTTTATACACTGTTCATCAATAGAATATTTTTGGAGAGTGACAGAGCATTTCAATGAACAAGACACAGAATATGTAATTCTTTGCATTGATACTGATAAAGTAAAGGCAGAAATTAAATGGGAAGATTGTGATAGTAATCCTGGACGATATTATCCTCATATATATGGCCCAATTGAAAGAAATGCAATAATAAATGTATTACCATTTTTAAGAGATCCCAATGGGAACTATATAAAGAATCCAGAATTTAATAATATTGAAGATAAATAATAATTTCATTTATAAAAAGGGAAACTAATTTACAATTTTGGCTTAAAGAAGCAGCACATAAAAAACATAGTTGGCAGTAGGAAGTGGATAATGGACAACGAATCAGATTTCTCTCCGAGAAATTTTAATATAATTGTTCCTTGGATAATAAGGTTTTACTCGTTAATTTAAAATTAAACATTGTGTTTACCATACAATATTTTATCTCAGATAAAATGAGTAAAAAATTCTTTTTCCTGAAGAACATTAAAATGTAGGTTCTGACCTTTGGTCAGAACCATCCAACGTTTTCAACTTTCAATTTTCAACTTTCCATTTGTTTTAAGCGCGGTTTTCCGTGCTTATTTTATTAAGCAAACACAATGAGCAGAGATGCCTTCCTCTCTTCCAGTGAAGCCTAATTTTTCTTCAGTTGTAGCTTTGATATTCATACAGTCATGAGAAAGTCCTAGTGTGTTGCATATATTTTCTTTCATTTGAGGAATATGTGGTGCAAGCTTTGGTTTCTGTGCAATGATTGTACAGTCTATGTTCCCAATAGAATATTCTTTATCATTTAATAGATTATTAACATGGGCTAATAATTTTAATGAAGAAATTCCTTTATATCTATCATCAGTATCAGGGAAATGTTTACCAATATCTCCAAGAGCGGCAGCGCCTAAAAGCGCATCGCATATCGCATGAAGAAGTACGTCAGCATCAGAGTGTCCTAATAATCCAACAGTATGTGGAATATTTACTCCGCCTAATATAAGGTCTCTTCCTTCTACTAATTTATGTACGTCATAACCGTGACCAATTCTCATAAATAATATCATCCTTTCAAATACAATTCTATGTTTAATTATAGCTTAAAGAATTAATAAAGAATAGGTCTTTAATAAATAGTATATGGAAAATTTATGAAGAGTACATGATATAATATTGATAATGGTTAATAATGATAAATAATCGTAGTTATGATGAAAGAGAGTTAAGAATATGAAGATAGATAGAGCTATAGGAATAATAAATGAAATATTAAAAAAAGAAAGAGTAACAGTTAAGGAATTAGCAGAGAAGTTTGAGGTTTCAGTAAGAACAATACATAGAGATATTGAGGGAATATGCATGGCTGGGATTCCACTAGTTTCACATAGAGGAGGAAATGGTGGAATAGGTATAATGGAAGGGTTTAAGATGGATAAAAGTGCTCTTACTAAAGAGGAATTAAATAATATAATATTGGGTCTTAAGAGTATTACGAGTATTAAGAATGATAATAACATAAATTTATTGATAGATAAGCTATCACCTCAAGATACATCAGAATTATCTATAAATGATACAATCATAGATCTATCATCATTTTATAAGGAAAGCCTATCAAATAAAATTTCTATAATACGAGGCTGTATAGATAAAAAAAGAGTGATTAAATTTGAGTATTATTCAAGTACTGGAAAATCTGTTAGGAAAATTGAACCATATATTTTGACTTTTCAATGGAATGAATGGTATGTGTTAGGATTTTGTAAGTTACGAGAGGATTTTAGATTGTTTAAGTTAAAGAGAATGGGGTATTTGAGTGGTTTAGAAGAGTGTTATACAGAAAGAGATATACCAGATGAGAAGAAAGATTTTAATAGTATCTTTAATAATAAGGATAAAGAAAAAGTAGTATTAGCATTAGTTGATAGGTCTTTGGAATATATGTTAGTGGATAGCTATGGTGTAGATTCATATGAAGTTGTAGATGAGGATAAACTTAAGTTTTCATTTGAATATGTGAATTTTGAGTGGGCATTGAGATATGTATTAAGCTTTGGAAGCAAGATGAAAGTTATAGAGCCAGAGGAAGTTGTGAAGGCTATTAAGCATGAGTCGCAAAAAATGTTTGAATTATATTATTAATAAAGACGGTGAAAGCAATTTTTTATATAAAAATCCAATAAGTAATAGGACTAAATATAGGTAATATATTAAATTATATAAGAAATTAAATCATAAGATAAAGTAAAAAAACTTAAATAAAAATTTTATAATGTAAAGAATCCATCGAAACATTTGATGGATTCTTTACATTTTATTTAAAAAATTTAGTTGCCACTTCTAATATGATAAGGTGTAAGATCTACATAGTCATAGTATGTGTATGAGTTTGAACAGTCAGTGCATTTTTTTGTTACTTCTATTACATCAGTAGCTGTTTTAACTACACAATCGCTATGCTCAACGCAATCATGATATCTGTATGATTGATGGACTTTAGTTCTGGTAGTAAATATTTTTCCTCCACAATCACATGGTTCATAAGCAAAAGCTGTTATTACCGTGCCTAGTAATAATAATAATGTAAATGAAAGTGTTAATAGTGATTTTTTCATTTTATTCAAATCAATCCCTCCAATAAAAAATATTTACTAATATTGTAACATATTGTAATTAAGTAATGCAATAAATTTACAAAAGATATATTAAAATGAAGAAAATAATAGTAAATAGATGAATTAACAAAATAAAATGATAATTTAGCTGAAATTTGTTATATAAATAGAAAGAAGGATAATTAAAACTCTATTATTTTAATTATCCTTCTTATTGAATGAATTTTAGTTTCCTTTTGCTGCTCTCATGAACATTTGAGTCCAATAAAGAACTCCATTTTTATTTTCTGCAACTCCAACACCTATTTCGGCAAAAGATTCACTTAAGATATTGCTTCTGTGTCCAGGAGAGTCCATCCAAGTTTGCATTACTTCTTTAGGCGTTTTTTGACCGTATGCAATATTTTCTCCTGCTGCAGTATATTTGATTCCCCATTGTTCTATCATATCGAAAGGAGTTCCATATGTAGGGGAATTATGAGCAAAATAGTTCTTGTTTATCATATCTTGAGCTTTGGCTTGTGCACAATCTGTTAATTTAGCATGTGCTTTCAGTGGCTGAAGACCTCTGCTTACACGTTCTTTATTAACAAGTTCAACCACTTCTTTTGCAAAGTCACTCATAGATACTTCAGGTGCTTTAGGTGCCTCTGGTTTTGGGGCTTCAGGTTTTGGTGGTTCCGGCTTTGGAGGTTCAGGTTTTGGCGGTTCTGGGACTTGAGGCATTTCAGGTACTTGAGGTTGTTTAGGTGCATATTTACCCTCCATAGGTCCCATAAACTCATCAGGAATTACTATTCTTTGTCCTCTGAATAATAATCGAGGATTCCTAAGTTTGGGGTTAGCTGAAATTAAACGTCTATAATTAATATTATGTTTTTTACATATCCTCCAGAGTGTATCGCCGCTTTTAACAATATATTCTTTTTCAAGTGCGAATGCAGAAGCAGTACTTCCTATGAAAAGCAATACAATTAAAGAAAAAGAAATAACTTTTCTTTTCATAAAATCACCATCCTTATTTTTTTATAATATGTTTAATACACAAAAGTATTTTAGTTCAATTTCATATGGGATATATAGTGTCAGAGCGTGTCAATCTGCAGTATATATCCTACATGAACTTTATTCAACTTACTTTTGTGGTTAAATCATATTATTAGTATTTATTTAATCGAGATAGATATGTGTATAAAAGAAAATTAAATCACACTATTAAAGTTAAAATATTATACAAATTACAAAAAATAGAATAAAATAAAAGAGTATTACCAAAAATTTTCAAAAATAGTATTGATAAAAGATTAATACAATGATATAATGTGGTATAAGATACAATATTATGTAAGGAATAATAGTGCATTATAAAGGGGGAAGAGGAAATGATTGAAGTTAAAAATCTAACGAAAAAATTCAAGGAAGTTACAGCAGTTAACGATATGTCTTTTACCGTTAGAGAAGGGGAAATTGTTGGGCTGTTGGGCGAAAATGGTGCAGGAAAAACTACAACATTAAGAATGATAGCAACAATGATAAAACCTACAAGTGGAGAGGCAGAAGTGAATGGACACAATATAATCAATAATCCATATAAAGTTCGTGGAGAAATTGGTATCTTATTTGGAGGAGAGGTAGGGCTATATGATAGACTTACAGCTAAAGAAAATATAAGATATTTTGGTGAACTGAATGGAATGAAGAAAAATGAAATTGATGAAAGAATAGTAAATCTTAGTGAAATGCTTGATATGGATGAATATATCAATAGAAAAGTTGGTAAATTCTCAAGGGGTATGAAACAGAAAGTAGCAATAGCTAGATCTATAGTTCATAATCCGAAAGTTATGCTATTTGATGAACCATCAACTGGGTTGGATGTAACATCTTCTAAAATAGTTCAAGATTTTATTTTGAAATGTAAAGAGCAGGGAAAAGCTATCATATTCTCAAGTCATAGTATGAAAGAAGTGGAGAGATTATGTGATAGAGTAGTTATAATTAATAAAGGGAAATTAGTTGAAGATTCAACTTTAGATGGTTTAAAAAGTAAATATGATGATGATGATCTTGAGAGAATTTTTATTAAATTGGTAGGTGATAAATAATGAATATAATCTTAACTGTATTTAAAAAGGAAATAAAAGATATATTTAGAGATAAAAAAACAGTAATAACCAGTATATTGTTACCTTTAATCTTATTACCTATAATTTATGGATTTATGGGAAGAGGTATATCAAAAGATATTGATGAAGTTAATGAAAAATTAAAAATTGCAATTGTAGCTGCTGAAGAAAATAGTGTTGAGGAATATCTGAGTTCCATAGATAATATTGAAGTTATTGAGAGTGATGATATTGTAAAAGATATTAATAAAGGTAAAATTGATGCAGCAGTAATGATTCCTGAGGGAATAGAAGAGGCAATAAAAGAAAATAAGACTATTGATGTTGAAATATTATATGATACAACAAGTAATAAATCATCAATGACAAGATCTGCAGTGTATAATATATTAAATGATTATTCAAAAGAGATTGTTAAAGCTCGCTTAGAGGAAAAAAATATAGATATGAGTATCTTAACACCATTCCAGTTACAGACAAAAGGAATAGAGAAAGATAATAAAAAGGATGGAGTAGGATTAATGCTGCTTTCAATGCTACTACCAATGTTATTGATAATGTATTCAGCTACAAGTCCATTACCAGTAGCTGTTGATTTAGCAGCTGGTGAAAAAGAAAGAGGAACCTTAGAACCATTACTTACTACACAGGCAAATAGAACTTCTCTATTATGGGGAAAACTTTTTGCTATAACAACAATGGGAATAATAACGGTTATAGCATCTTTAACAGGACTATTTATAGCTATTAAGAGAAATCCAGTATTATTTGGCGGTGCAAGTGGAGCTATTGAAATTGATACTAAATCATTATTATTAATTGGAACAATAACAATCCTTGTTACAATGACCTTTGCTGCTTTAGAGTTATCTATAAGTATATATGCAAGATCCTTTAAGGAAGCGCAAACTTATTTAACTCCAGTAACACTTATAGGAATGTTTGTTGGATTTGGTTCCTATGCTATTAATGTAAAGAATGTTTCTAATGGGCAATTTTTTATACCTATATATAATGCAGCAATATGTTTGAAGGAGATTGCATTAGGTAAACTTAATTATACACATTACTGGATTACAATAGCTGTTATGATAGTGGCTGTTATTGCTTCTATATTATTTACTAGAACTATGTTTAACAAAGAGAAGGTTATCTTTAGAACGTAGGTTTGTTAGTTATACACATGTTATCCACAAAACTGTGGATAATGTTGATAACTTATCAGTAAAGTAATTTATAAATCTGTTGATTTTAAGTGAAAATTCAGTAAATTCTATATAAAGAACGAAGGTTTGTATTAAAATTTATAGAAAATTATGATACAAACAAAGAATAAACAAGTTACCCACAGATTACCTGTGGATAACTTGTTTTTTTGTTGATAACTAATATATATAAGTGACGGATAATTATTATTAGAGGATTACCACAATATATCAACATAATATTTGTGGATAACGTAGAAAAATGTTCTATTTCATATTATAATTAATGTAGATAAGGGGGGAGGTTTAGGTAATTATGGTTATATTCGTTCTTTCATGCTTATTTATAGCAATTTTAGGTGTTATATTCACCTTAAGAAAATTTTATCTAGAAACAATCAATAGGAAAATTAAAGATATGAATGCTATTGAAAAAGGTGAATTGGAGAAGGGATTAATCGATAGAGATTTTTTGGATAAGTTACAGCAGGAAAAAGTTTATATAAATTCTATAGATGGGTTTAAATTAAGCGGAGTATTTATACGAGGAAATCAGAATAAGGATAAGACTATACTGGTATCCCATGGAATAACTTCTGGTATACCAGCATCATATAAATATGCTAGACCTTTCATTGAAAGAGGATGGAATGTACTTCTCATATATCATAGGAGACATATTGAGAGTGAAGGTAAGTATTCTACAATGGGATATTACGAAAAGCATGATTTATTATCATGGATAGAATTCATTAAGGAAAAGGTTGTGGATAATAATACAATAGGAATACATGGTGAATCTATGGGAGCTTCTTCAGCATTACTTACGGCTAATATGACAAATGAAATTGATTTCATAATAGCAGACTGTGGATTTAGTAGGTTTCATGATCTTTTAGTATATAAATTAAAAATAAGTAAAATTCCAGTATTCCCTTTAATGAATATTACATATAGTTATACCAAGCTTAAAGCTAAATTTAATGTTAAAGATGTGAATCCAATTGAGGCGATTAAAGAAAGTGGAATACCAGTTTTATTTATACATGGTAAAGAAGATAAATTTGTACCAACATTTATGAGTGAAGACATGTATAAAGAAACAAAAGGATATAAGGAGATATATTTAGTTCCTAATGCGGCTCATGCTCAGAGTATTTTTGTGGATTATGAAACATATAAAAATAAGATGATGAATTTTGTAGATAAAGTATTAGCTCAAAAAAAAGATAAGCAGGGAGTGTAGATATTGAAGGGTACCTTAAGAAGAATTAGTTGTTTTTTCACATTGCTATTTGCTTTATTACTTTCATCCATTTATGGTTTTGCTGCAGAAAACACAGAATATAAGTTTACTGATGTAAATCCATATAAGGTTTGGAAGATTAAATTTAATAAGGAGATAGATGAAAAATATTTAAAGTCAGTTCAAGCTGCACTTAAAGATCAACAAGGAAAAATAACATTTTTACCAATAAGTTTAAGTGTCGATAATAAAGCTATATTAATAGAACCACCAAGTGGAGGATATAAGCAACTAAGTAGTTATGAGTTAAAAATACCTTCTGGGTTGAAGGCTAAGGATGGAGAAATCCTTGAAAAAGCATCATCTATTAAATTTAATGTACGTGAGAAGATTAAAATTCAAGGCGTATTACAAGAAAGATCCTACTTTACTGAAGGAAAAGACATGATTTTTTACATATATTCAAATACCGATAAAGAAGTACAATATAATGTAAAGGTAACAGATATTAATGGTAAGGTTTATAATATTACTGATGGATTCTCTAATAATATAAAAGGAAATTCTACATATAAGATAAAATTGGACAAACTAAGTAGTGGTCAGTATCTATTGAATGTATATATGAAGGTTGTTGGAGAAAGAGAGATATATACAGATGATGGTATCGGATATCATGATAGATACCACAGCGTATTTAAAGTCAATAAAAATAATACTAAGTATGATTTTATGAATGACAATATAAAATTTGAAAATTTTTATTTTATTGAGGATAACAAATATATTTTAATGAAAAATAGCACAATATTAAATCCTTCATTTGAAGGAAAAGATGATTTTGAGTATAGTCTAAAAGTAATGAATGTTGAAAATGGCAAGATTGATAAAAATGCTGTGAAATTTGGACAAATGTTTAAGTGGTCTCCTAAGGATTCAAAAGATCTTTTATTAGAAATAGGAATCAAAACATCTACTGGAGAAAATTTAGGCAGTAAAGTTATTAATGTTGTAACTAATAATATGACTGTTAAATATGTTGATTATAATATGACGGTTAAAGAGTTTGCTATAAAACAAAAAAATAATGAAAGAATGATAATATATGGGGGGAATGGAATGTGGAGAACCCCTACATTGGAGGAAGTTGAATATTATATTGATCCACAAAATTTTATGGATGAGTATGGTATGTATCAATTTTTAATACTTAATTATGTTGAAGGTATGACAGTTGAGGAAGTAAATGAAATATTAAAGGGAAAAGGTATTCTAGAAGGAAAAGGTGCTGCTGTATTAGAAGGAGCAAAAAAATATAATATAAATCCTGCATATCTAATAGCTCATATTATTCTTGAAACTGGGCATGGAAAGGTATCAAAATTAGCTAAAGGTATTAGAGTCACAAGTGTAGAAGGAAAATCTGTTGATCCTAGAATTGTATATAATATGTATGGAATTCAAGCTATTGATGCTAATCCGAATAAATATGGATCAGAATATGCATATAAGCAAGGATGGTTTACTCCAGAAATTGCAATTATTGAAGGTGCTAGATGGGTTGGAGAAAATTATATAAATAGTGATAAGTTTGAACAAAATACTCTTTACGAGATGAGATGGAATAAGAGTGTTATGTGGCATCAATATTCTACAGATGTAAAGTGGGCATATGGTCAAATAAAGAGGATAAAAGACTATCTTAAAAATAGTGAAAATCTAAAATTGGTATTTGAGATACCTAGATATAGGAAATAAAAATGGATAATTGATAATGTATAATGTATAATGATGGACATTTCTCTTCGAGAAATTACAATTTTCTTGTTCCTTAGATAAGTGAGTTTTACGCGCTTCATTTAAAATGAAACATTATACTGAACCACAATATTTTATCTTAGATAAAATGAGTAAAAAATTTGTGATTTAAAGAACAATAATAATGTAGGTTCTGACCACGGGCAGAACCATCCTTCATTATCCATTTTCAATTATACATTATACATTTGTTTTAAGCACGCTGCAGCGTGCTTTTTTATTATTTGTTGCTTTTTCCATTTTGGTTTATTATTAAGTCAAGCTTACGAAAGTTTAGGTACTCTTCAAATTCAGTGAAATCAAGATTAATATTTTGGCTAGTAGCATTAATATATATGATTACATAGGGTGTTCTTGAAAGATATTCTTTTGAAAAATAATCTTTTGCAGTACAAACGTTATATAATCTCTTGAGAGTATCATTATAATTTTTATTAAAAAAACTAGAAGTATTTAATATGCTTTTTCCTTTAGAGTTCAAGGCTTCTATTTTAACAACTTTATTATCTTTGTTTACATTTATTTTAAATTCGGCATTCATGTTAATTATGAATGAAGTAGTTGCTTTGGTATATTTAATGAAATATATACTCACAGCAAGTCCCATAATTAAAATAAAGAAAATTAATAATTTTAATCCTTTATGCATTTCATAGAATTCATATCCAGTATACAATTCTCCTTTTACTGGAGTAATAGAGTTTATCTTTACGATTGCAAATTCATCTTCAGGAGTTAAAATATATACCTTACTACCTTTTACATTCATTACTTTGCCTGATTTTTTCATAGAATTCTCCATATTAGAAATAATTATAACTTTACAATTAATGTTTCGTATATATAATGGCGTATAGTAAATATATACAATTAATAAAATTTTAATATTTATACCTTTAATTGCTGTTATAATATGATTATATAGTAAATGAATATTATTATGCAATACGTAGAAAAATAGATATACGCCTTATGAGGTAATTATTACCATTGTTAAATAATATTTATAAAGAACGGAAGGTCTTATAAATTACTGATATTAAGATTGTAAAAATTTAAAGGTGGCATTAGATGGGAAAAATTAATAAGGGGTTTACACTAAAATTTAATATTGCTTTTATCTTGTTTGGGATAATTTTCTTTCAATCATATTTTAGTGTATTTGCAATCACTAATAATAAGGTAAAGGGTGGAGTTTCTCATTATCCATTGATGCAGGGAGAAAAAATTGAATTGTTACTTATGCTTGATGGGTATTCAGAACCTATTTTCAGAGTTGATATAATTGATGATAAGGGAAATATAAGAAAGTTAACTGAGGGATATAAAGAATTTATTAAAGAGAATGATACTTATAATTTGAAGTTTGAAGAAGAATATACTCTTAATGATAAGAAGTTTAAAGTATACATAAAAGAGAAAGACGAAAAGAATGAAGTAGAGAAATATGAGTTAACTATAAATATTAATGTAAATAGTGGAATAAAATATGATAATTCTTACAAGTTGGACAACCAAAGAAGAGGAAACATTAAAAAGGTATATGATAGAAATGGTTCAATTGAAGATGAGAATTTAATTAGTGAAGGTCTTTCAGAGTTTATTCATAACAATGAGAACCTTATTGGGGATAATATAAAAATTGAAAATAAAGAAGGGGAGTTATATAAATTACATGTTTATCATGTTGAGAGTGATAATTGGATTATTGATAATGAAGAATATAGAAAAGAGATAACATGGACACCTGTAAAAAGCGGAACATATTTCTTAGTTTTATGGATTAAAGATAGTATAAGTAACAATAAATATGACAGATGGGTAATTATGCCTGTAAAAATTAGGGGTAATGAAGAAAATGTTATAATTGATTATATTCTACCCTCTCATGAACCAATGCTTTATAATGATAGATTAAAATTTTATATAAAATCTTCTGGTAGCGATAGATTACAGTATAGAGTATGGGTTATAACTGATAAGGGGAATTATATTGAAATTACTGATGGTTACAGTGAATTCATAGATTCAGATGAAGTCTATGAACTGGATATTGATAGAAACATTGATGTAGGAAATCATACACTGTGGGTACAGGTAAGGACCATAGATGATTATGAGGGTTATAGTAGCTTTAAAGGAAAGAAATTTAGTATACATCCTATATCATCAGAATTGCAAGAAAGTCTTGATAGCAATATTATTATTAGTAGTAATAATAACAAGGTGTATAAAACTGGGGAAGAGATAATCATAGAGGGTATAAATTATCTGGAGTTTCTAGAGATTCTTAAGGATACGGAGTATAAGTATATACTTGGTGTTTTTGATGTAAATAGAGACAAATGGATACAGGTCAATCATGTATATGAAAATATAATTAGGTGGGTTCCAGAAGAAGAAGGGGTTTATTTATTATATCTTTATGTAGCCGATAAAAAGGAAATTGATATGTCCATGAGGACAGGACAAAAAATAGATCAAGTTGGAATTAGAATTGAACCTATTATTGTAAATAATCAATTAAATATTAATAACAGTTCTAAAAAATATACAATAGTTAAATCATTTAAAGACCTATCAGATGCTATAGCAAAAGATTATTTGGTATATATAGCTAATGATAAAGTTGAAAAGGCGTATATGAAATCACTTCAAGTAATTAAACAAATTATTAATGATGACATGACAGAACTAGAGAAGGTAATAGCATTAAATGATTATATAGTTAGAAATACAGAGTATAATACAGATAAAGATATACCAGAAGGCGCAGATTCGTATAATATTTATGGTGTTCTATTTGACAATTTAGCTGTTTGTGAAGGTTATGCAGAGATGATGAAGTTATTCTTGGATTTATTAGGAATACCAAACAGAGTAATAAAAGGGGCAGTTTTCGTAAATAATCTTATTCTTGATCATATTTGGAATGTTGTTGAGATTAATGGTAAAGAATATCACCTAGATGTTACATGGAATGATCCTACACCAGATAAGAGGGATAAAGTTAGTTATGAATATTTTTTAGTAGATGATAGTTCCCTTAATCATCATGCTTGGGATAGAGAGATGTATGGAACATTAGATAATAAAGAATATAGTTATTTTAGTAAGATGCGTTTTCCAGTAAAAGATGGAAAGTGGATATATTATATCAACTTAGAAGATAGGTTTAGATTATATAAAATAAAGAGTGATGGAAGTGAGAATACAAAACTCACTAATGATTCTGTTGTAGATTTTATAGTTGATAAGGAGTGGATTTTCTTTAGTAGTGGAATTGGTGGATATATTTATAGAGTAAATAAAGATGGGTTAGGAGCAATAAGGATAAATAATGAAAATTCATTAGAAATTAGAAGTAAAGGTGAGTGGATCATATACAAGAATAGATTTGATGATCATTATTATATGGTTAAAAAGGATGGAAGCATGAAGCTTCCGTACGAAGGCGAAAAAGAAAATTGAGAATTCGTTTTTTTAGCACGGTTATCCGTGCTTTTTTTATTCCCTAGGAAATTATCATTTATTAAGAAAAGTACAAACATGGTATAATATACCTAAAAGCTGATTCAAATTGAAAGTTAAATCACTAGTTATTTTATAAATAAATTTAAGTATTTTTAAGGAGTGGGGGAAGTTATGAAAATAGAAAAAGGATTTAATGAGTACTTGATACATTTAAGAAGGGAGTTTCATAAATATCCTGAAGTTAGCTGGAAAGAGTTTGAGACAAGTAAGAGAATAAAAGAAGAACTGACAAAAATGGGGCTTGAATTTAAGGAGTGTGCTTCAACAGGTGTGGTTGTTGATATTGAAGGTAATACCAGAGGTAAGAGGGTGTTATTGAGAGGTGATATAGACGCTTTAGAGTTGACTGAAAAAAATGAGTTTGAATTTAAATCCTTAAATAGTGGAGTTATGCATGCATGTGGTCATGATGCACATATTGCTATGCTGCTTGGGGCTGCCAAACTTCTAAATGACAATAGAGAGCTTATTCAGGGGAGTGTAAGGATTGTATTTCAGCCTGCGGAAGAATGTGGTGAAGGTGCTGAGAGAATGATATCAGAAGGGGTTTTAGATGGTGTAGATAGTGCTTTTGCAATACATATATGGTCTATGTTAGAGAATGGTAAAATTTCTGTTGATGAGGGTGAGAGAATGGCATCACCAGATATTTTTAAGGTAAATGTAAAAGGAAAAGGATGTCATGGGTCTTTACCTCAAGAAGGGAAAGATGCTTTAGTTGCAGCTGCATCTATGGTTATGAATTTACAAACAGTCATTAGTAGAGAAATAAGCCCACTTGAGTCAGGTGTAGTGACTATAGGGGAACTGAAATCAGGTTCAAAATATAATATAATTGCTGAAGAAGCGATGCTTAGCGGAACAGTTAGAGCTTTTAATCAGGAGACTAGACTTAAAATTAAAAATTCAATAGAGAGAATAGTAAAGTCGACAGGTGATATGTATGGTGTTAATACTGAAATGGAATACATTTTTGGTCCGCCACCAGTTGTTAATGATAAAGAGTGTAGTAAAATAGCTGAAGAAAGTGTTAAGAAACTATTTGGAAATGAAAGTTTGATTTCTATGAGAAAACTTACAGCTGGAGAAGATTTTTCTTTGTTTGCTGAAAAAGTACCATCAGTATTGGCATTTTTAGGTGCAAGAAAAGAAGAAGCGTATCCTCATCATAATCCTAGGTTTGATATAGATGAAGATAATCTTGAAAAAGGGGCTAAATTATATATGCAATATGCAGTTGATTTTCTAGGAAAATAGTTAAGAATTATGTATAAAATATCCTTAGATATTTATGTTATATAGTGGTATAAACTTAAAGAGTTTGTACTGCTATATAATACGAATTAATTGTAAAATCAAGTGCTGAATATTAATAAATGGTGAACAAATGATTAAAATAGTGTTAAAAAATTTGACTTTTTGATTTTTACATGTATAATAGTGTAATTGTAATGAAGATTGAAAAAGAAGAGGATTATTATGTATTATTTTGAGAAGTTAAAACAAGCTATTTTAGTCGATAAAAAAGTTGTGACTAAAGTGGACAAGTATATTAAAACTAAATATCCCAACAACACAGACTCTGCTAATAATGATATTATCAAAGATGCCCTTAATAAAGTTATTAAGAAGGAATTAGAAGCATTGAATATTAGGGAAAAAGAAGCTGTTATTAACGATGTAATTGAACAAGCTATTACAAACAAAGGAAATGACATAACTAAATATGATGTTCTAAAAGTTTGTAGCAATGTAATTGATAATCAATCAAGTTCAATTAAGGAAATTGGAAATTGGATTGAAGATAGTGTAGATTATCAGGTACATAATGATGATGTAGTGGAATTCTTAGATAATATTAAGGGAATAGATTATTTAGGGGATTATTCAATTGTGCAAACTGAAACACACCAGGAGGAGTTGGTGACTATTCCTCATGTTGTCTTAAAAAGCACTAGAGACCTTATGAGAGCTATTAAAGGGTTTTTAACTACACTTACGCCTAAAGAGGTGTATAATATCGCTAGGATTAGCTTTATAGCGATATTGATAATGACAGGTGCATTTTATATGTTCAATGAAAATGTTGGAATGGCAGAGAGTAATGGTGTGTTGGCTCAAAAAGAGTACAGAAGTAATCTTGCTGAATCATATGAAGTATATTCAAGGGAAATGAAAAAGGCTAAGGTTGATTATGACATCTTAGCGTGTCATCCGTTTCTACCTGATTATTTTGATTATATTGAAATTGATGAGATAAAACTAAAAGAATATTTAAGTAATCGTAACTCTTTATTAATAGAAGATGAGTATTTTTATGATATAATACAGACATCAAAGGAATTCAATCTAAATCCCTTAATCCTTTTTGCTATTACTGGACAAGAGCAAGGTTTTGTTCCAAAGAGCGATGAAGAAGCTAAGCAAATAGTTAATAATCCATTTAATGTGTTTGTTAGTTGGAAGCACTATAACACAGATATTAAAGATTCCAGCGAAATAGCAGCTAGAACAGTAATTAATCTTGGGAAAGGTGCTGTTGAAGGTATAAATATATTTAAATGGATAAATAGATTATATGCAGATGATTCTGATTGGTATAAAGGTGTAGAGGCGTTGTTTTGGGATATGATGGAATACTGTGAATTGAAATAATAACGACATGAGGTATGAGATGAATATTTGTATAGATATTGACGGAACAATTACTAATGCATATTATTGGGTAAATTATATGAATGAACACTTTAATTTAAATCTTGTAGATGAGGATTTAATTTATTATGATTTATGTAAAGTGGCAAAAGTTACAGAAGAACAGTTTAATGAATTTTATAGAATATATAGTGATGAACTTCATGGAAAAGCTGTTATTAGAGAAAATGCTAAACAAATTTTAGAACAAATAGCACAAGAGCATAATATTTATTATGTTACAGCTAGAGATATTTCCCTTAAAACTATAACAGAAGAATGGTTTGAAAAGGCTGGACTTCCTAAAGGTGAGTTATTTATGTTGGGAAGTCATAATAAAGTAAAAACAGCTATGGAGCTTAAGTGCGATCTTTTTATTGAAGATAGGTATGAAAATGCCATAGAATTATCACAAACAGGTATTAACGTGCTGCTTATAGATTGTTATTACAATAGACATCCTCTAAATAATAATATTAAGAGAGTATCTGATTGGATTGAAATTAAAGAAGAAATTGATATGATAAGTAAAGAAAAGAAATATGCATAACAAAATATAGAATTAAATTTTCACTTGTTTATAGATTAGATTATAAAAGTTTAATTTAATCTTTAAACAAGTTTTTTTATAAATAAATAAAGCTTGGGAAAACGCTCCCAAGCAAACGGTAAATGCATTGAATACAAAGAAGATTATTTTTAAGTGAATCATACTAACTTCACTATAATCATCTTTGAAGTCATTCAATACATCTCCGATACTAATATTATTATCACTTTTTAAAAAAATATGTATGAATAAAAAATAAATCAAACTGTAATGTATAGATGTTTTCATAAATGCACTAAAGGACTTATAAACTATAGTATATAATGTTTATAGGTGATGATGTATATGAAAGATATTATATCAAAAGCTATTTTAATGAAACAAATAAAGCAAGCTCACCAAATGAAGAAGATTAAGAGTATGAATGAAAAAGACTTATATGAGGAGTATGAAGAAAAGGAAATATTTGAAGAACTTAATGATATAAAAAGAAGAATTGAGAACTTAAAAGATGGTATGGAAGAGAGCAGTCAAACAGAAGTGGGGGAAGAGAAAAAAGAGTCGTATTCTTCAGGGAAACATGATTATATGATTAAATCCATGATCAGTAAGTATAATAATATACATATTCCTGATATAAGAGAAGAATTACAGCTTATTAATGAGATGATGAATGAAGATGGGTTGTCTGAAGAAGAATTAGAAATATTACATGAAGAATATCAGGAGAAAATTCAAATATTGGCAGATGCATTACAAGAGAAGAGAAACAGTGTTGAAAGAATGTTTAACTTATTTAAAAATTTAAAGTTTTAGAAATGTTAGTTGCCTTTATAATTCTAATATGTATGAAAGTGATATTATTGACATTATACTAAAAATTTACTAAAATCATATAAAGAATGATGAAACAAGAGTTTTATACATTCAAGAGATTATATATTGAATGTATAAATATTAAAAATTCAAAGTATTTTAGGAAGGAATTGTTATGGCAACATTAAAAGATATTGCAAAACTTACAAATGTATCTTTAGCTACTGTATCTAGAGTTTTAAATTATGATAGTAGCATATCTGTAACTAATGAAACAAGAAAACGTATTTTTGAGGTAGCAGAAGAATTAGATTATAGAACTCCAAAACAAAGAAATAAAAATAGTGATGGAAACATAGAAAAAATCATAAGAATTGGTGTTTTACATTGGTATACTCAAGATGAAGAGTTAGAAGATCCATATTATCTATCTATAAGAAAAGGAATTGAAAAATGTGCAGCTGCAAAAAATATTCAAATTACGATGATATTTAAAAATAGTGATAAGTATACAATTAATGAATTGCAAAAATTTGATGGTGTTTTAGCAATAGGGAAATTCAGTAATGAAAATGTGGAGGAATTTGCAAAGGGGTGTAAAAATATTACTTTTGTAGATTATTCTCCCAATGTTAAGAAATATGATTCAGTAGTGATTGACTTTAAAGCTGCAGTATTAGAGGCATTAGATTATTTAAATGGACTTGGTCATAGAGATATAGGATATATTGGTGGCTTGGAGTATATAGGAAGTGAGAATGTTATAATCAAAGATGAACGTGAAGATGTATTCCAGCAATATATGAAAGAAAATGGTTTTCTGAATTCTAATAATATTTATATTGGAAGATTTACTGCTGAAGATGGGTATAATCTTATGAAGGAGGCTATTGGTAAGGGAGAACTTCCTACGGCTTTTTTTGTGGCAAGTGACTCTATGGCAATAGGAGTGTTAAGAGCATTATATGAATCGAAAATTAGTGTTCCGGAAGAGGTTAGTATTATTGGTTTTAATGATATACCAACAGCCAAGTATTTAATACCCCCTCTTACTACTATTAAAGTTTACACTGAGTTTATGGGTAGGACTGCTGTAGAATTATTAGTTGAGAGAATTAATGAAAATAGAGAAATTGCTAAAAAAGTAGTTATACCCACTGAAGTAGTAGTAAGGGAAAGTTGTAAGAAAAAAAGTAAAAGGTATAGGTGCAGAAATTTTCACTAAAAGCTATGTTCAACATGGCTTTTTTATTTTGGCAAAAATAATTGACCACTTAGTAAAATTTTAGTAAAATCAAGTAAAAGGAATTGATTTCCTTTTATAGAATTTATATAGAGGGGTGGAGGGTATGACTATACCTAAGAGTTTATTAAATGAGTTTATAACTTTATTTGGGGATTCATCTAAAACAAGAATCTTCTTTGCACCAGGACGTGTGAACTTAATAGGAGAACATACAGATTATAATGGAGGACATGTGCTGCCTTGTACTTTGAGTTTTGGTACTTACGTTATTACAAGAAAAAGAGATGATGATATTGTAAAAGTATACTCAAAAAATTTTAGTGAGTTAGGGGTAATACAATTTAATTTAAAACAGCTGGTATATGAAAAGGAAGATGATTGGGCTAACTATCCTAAAGGAGTAATAAAGACTTTTATTGATTCAGGTTATAAAATTGAGAATGGTATTGATATGTTTTTTTATGGTGAAATTCCAAATGGAGCAGGATTATCATCATCAGCTTCAATTGAACTGGCTACAGCGGTAGCTCTTAATAATAATTATAATTTTAAAATAGATATGATTACAATGGTAAAGTTAAGTCAACATGCAGAAAATGAATTTATAGGTGTGAATTGCGGTATAATGGATCAGTTTGCAAGTGGTATGGGTAAACTAGGAAAAGCAATTCTTTTAGATTGCAATACACTAGAATATGAGTATACCGACATAAAACTTGATAATGCATCAATTGTTATTGCAAATACTAATAAGAAAAGAGGATTAGCGGATTCAAAATATAATGATAGAAGAGAAGAGTGTAATAGAGCTTTAAATCAATTAAAAGATAAGCTGAATATTAAATCATTGGGAGATTTGACAGAAGAGGAATTTGAGAATAATAAACATTTAATTTTAAATGAGATAGAAAGAAGTAGAGCAAAACATGCAGTATATGAGAATGTAAGAACTGTAAAAGCTCTTAAAGCCCTTAAAGAAAATGACATCAAAGAATTTGGGAGACTTATGAATGAATCTCATATATCCTTAAGGGATGATTATGAAGTTACAGGGAGAGAATTGGATACTTTAGTGGAATTAGCATGGAATCACGAAGGAACTATAGGAGCAAGAATGACAGGTGCTGGTTTTGGTGGATGCACTGTAAATATTATTAAAAATAATATGATTAGTAAATTTATTGAAGATGTAGGTGGAAGATATAAGGATATTATAGGGTATGAACCAAGTTTTTATATAGCATCTATTGGTGATGGAGCTAGAGAAATATCTATAAGTAAAGAAGCTCAAGAATACGAGGTATAAAATATGGAAATAAATATTTACTTAGAGATAGAGAAATTGATTAGATATGCTTTGGATAAGAAACTTATCATGGATGAAGATGTTGTATATGCTCGAAATAGAGTATTGGACGTATTAAAACTTCATGATTATCATGAAATAGATGGAGTAAATACTTCAGTAGAATACCCTAATAGTATTTTAAATAAAATACTTGAATGGGCATATAAAAACAAAAGAATAGAGTATAATTCAACAATATATAGAGACTTATTAGATACAAGAATAATGGATTGTTTTATACCTAGACCTTCTCAAGTTATTACTGAGTTCTATGAGAATTATAAAAAGAATCCTATGAAAGCAACAGATTATTATTATCAAATGAGTCAATATTCAAATTATATTAGAACAGACAGAATTAAAAAAAATATGATTTGGAAGGCGAGTACTTCTTATGGCGACTTAGATATAACAATAAATCTATCCAAACCAGAAAAAGATCCTAGAGCAATTGAAGCAGCAAGAAAAATGAAACACACATCCTATCCTCAATGTTTATTATGCAAGGAAAATGAAGGGTATAGCGGTAGAGTAAATCATCCTGCTAGAAATAGTCATAGGATTATACCTATTGAATTAAAAGGAGAAAAGTGGTTTTTACAGTACTCCCCTTATTCATACTATAATGAGCATTGTATATTATTAAAAGGTAAACATGATCCAATGAGAATATCAAAGGACACATTTGATAAGTTATTAATCTTTGTTGAAAAATTTCCACATTATTTTATAGGATCTAACGCAGACTTACCTATAGTAGGAGGTTCAATTCTTTCTCATGATCATTTTCAGGGAGGGAATTATGAGTTTGCAATGGAGAAAGCTCCTATTGACAGCAGGTATACATTTCAAGAATATCCTAGTGTTGAAGCGGGTATACTTAAGTGGCCTATGTCTGTTATACGCATAAGAGGAAAAGAAAAAGATAAACTATGTGAATTAGCAGGGGTGATTCTGGAAAAATGGAGAGCATATAGTGATTATAATGTTGGAGTTTATGCATTTAGTGAAGATATCCCCCATAATACTATAACCCCAATTGCAAGAATGGGAGGGGAGTTATTTGAATTGGATTTAGTTCTTAGAAATAATAGAACTGATAAAGAGCACCCCTTAGGAATCTTCCACCCTCATACTGACGTACACCATATAAAGAAAGAAAATATCGGATTAATAGAAGTTATGGGGTTAGCTGTACTTCCTGCTAGATTGAAGGGGGAATTAGAGTTGATAGAGAGTGTACTTCTCAGAGAAAATATGGAAGCGACACTAAAAGAACAAGAACTAGAAAAGCATGAACATTGGATTGAACAAATAAGGAAAAAATATAAAAATATCAACAAAGAGAATGTTACTAACATATTAAAGGAAGAAATAGGGGTTAAGTTTATGACTGTGTTAGAATATGCAGGAGTTTTTAAAAGAAATGACGAAGGGCGAGAGGCTTTCCTTAAGTTTCTAAAGAGTGTAGATTCGTAGATTGTTAGAAGACTTTATTAACAAAAATAAATATAAAACATAATTGAAAATGCAAAATGGAAAGTGGAAAACGATTGACATTTCTCTTCGAGAAATTTTAATCATAGTGTTCCTTGGGAGGCTGGGTTTTACTCGTTTCATTTAGCATGAAACATTGTAATTTAAATACAATATTTTATCCTTTGATAAAATTAGTAAAAATCTATTGTTCTAAAGAACAATAAAATTTAGTTTCTGCGTATGCAGAAACATCCTTCGTTTTCCACTTTCAACTCTCAACTTTCAATTTGTTTTTTTAAGCGCGGTTATCCGCGCTTTTTTTCTTGACATAAAAAGTTAGTAAGGCCATAATATTAATTTGATAAGGGGATATAATTTAGGTATAATATTAATTAACTATTTAAAGGATAATATGTTTTAAATAATAAATATTATTTGTTGAGTAATGTGTTAGGAGAAGGATTAAAATGTTGGATACTCATGGAAGAAAATATGCTAGAGAAGTTATTGTAAAAGGTGCAGAATTATTTATAAAATTAGGGGTAGAAGCTAATGGAGTTACGAAGTTAGCCTTTGCTGTAGGGATTTCCTCAGGAGTTGCATTATTTTTTAACTTAAGGATACTTGCTGTACTACTTCTATGGTTTTCAGGATATCTAGATGCTGTGGATGGAGAGATTGCTAGAAAAACCAATACAACATCTGATTATGGAGCATTGATGGATATAGTGTTTGATAGAATGGTGGAAGGGAGTATAATTGCTGCTATTGCTGTTAATTATCAGGAAAGTAGAGTATATCTTGTGTTTTTAAGTTTAAGCATTATACTTTCAATGACAATATTTTTAACAGTTGGGGCTTTGTCAGAAAAGAGAGGGGTAAAATCCTTTTACTATCAAGCTGGGCTTGCAGAAAGAACAGAGGGTTTTATAATGTTTACATTAATGATTCTGTTTATTAATTCAGTTGAAATAATAACAATAATATTTACTGGAATGATATTGTTTACTGCGCTGCAGAGAATGAGAGAAGGAAAGCGAATACTTCAATAAAAATAATATGAGATAATGTATTTAATAATCTGATAGGTTAAGCTTTAAGGATTGATTTTTTCTATTAAAAGTTTTTTATTGAACATGCTATACTTAGAAAGGATTAAATAGAACTTAAAGGGGAGTACCTAGGATGAAAAAAATAAATAAACTTATTTCGATAGCATTATCAATTTCAATAATTTCTGGAGCTTTAGTTGGATGTGGAAGTAAGCAAACAAATAATTCAGGTAATAAGGCTAACAAAGAAAATAAGATTGAAGTAAAAAATAATAACGAAGAAAAGAATGATGAAGCTGTAATAAATGAAGAATATAGAGTAAATGCTCAATGGTTAAGCGATAATATTAGCGATGAAAACATAGTTGTTATTGATGCAAGACCAGAGAAAGCATATCTTGATGGGCATATACCAGGAGCAATAAATGCCCCTTGGCAATCCTTGTCTAAAATGGACGGTAAGACTTCTGATGAAGGATGGGGTACTGTTCTTGTTAAAGAAGAATTAGAGAAAAAGCTGGGAGACCTAGGAATAAATAATGATAAAACTGTAATAGCTTACTGTGATACAACGGCTAGCTGGGGTGATGATGGAAGAATAGTATGGATGCTTCAAGTAGCAGGTATTAAGAATGCAAAAATTCTTGATGGTGGATTAAAAGCTTGGGATTCATTAGAATTAGATATGGCAAAGGATAGAGTTTCAAAAGAAGCTGTTGAATTTAAAATAACTAATGAAGATAAATCATCAACAATCAACACAGAAGAGTTAGCTAAGAATTTAAAAGATTATAAAATAATTGATACAAGAACTAAAGAGGAATATGAAGGTGCACAAAAATATGGTGAGCTTAGAGGTGGACATATTCCAGGAGCAATAAATATTCCTTTCAATACACTTGTTGATGATAAAGGTATGTTAAAATCAAATGAGGAAATTGAAAAGATAATGAAGGATAATGGAATAAATAAGGAAGATGAGATTGTAACATATTGTACAGCAGGAATCAGATCAGCGCATATGGCTGTAGTGCTTAAGATGATTGGATTTGAAAATGTTAAGAACTATGATGAATCAATATATGCATGGGCTGCTGATGAAAATCTAAACATGGAAAAATAAATTTTAAAACTACAAGACTCCAAGTAAAGGAGTCTTGATTTATTAATAAAGATACATTAATAAGGGGTGAACAAATGAAGGCATTAAGAAATTTGATAATGACAATTGCAGTAATTTTTGTATTATTTTTATTATATAGATTCATTGAACCATTTCATATCTTTATAAATAGTATGGCTAAAGCTTTAACATCTGGTAATATAGAAGAAGTAAAAGGATATATAAAGAGTTATGGAGTCTGGGCACCTGTAATATCATTTTTAGCAATGATTCTTCAATCTTTAGCAGCTCCAATTCCTGCTTTTTTAATAACTTTTTCAAATGCAGCTATATTTGGATGGTTATGGGGTGCGGTATTATCATGGAGCAGCTCTATGGCTGGAGCAGCAATTTGCTTCTTATTGGCTAGAGGTTTTGGAAGAGTTTTTGTGGAAAAAATGAATGGTAATGGTGCAGTTAAAGATATGGAGAAATTCTTTGAAAAGCATGGTAAGTATGCAATTTTAATAGCTAGGTTACTTCCATTTGTTTCCTTTGATATAGTTAGCTATGTGGCGGGTATTACTTCAATGAGTTTTTGGAGTTTCTTTATAGCAACTGGAATTGGTCAATTACCTGCAACAATAATATATTCTATTGCTGGTAATTTTCTTGTTGGAGGTATGAAGTATTTTGTTATAGGACTATCATTAATTTTTGCATTAAGTGTGTTAATATATTGGTCAAAAAAGATGTATAATGAGAAACAAGAAGCATTAAAGGATAGTGAGTAAAATGCATGAAAAATGTATAGGGTGTAATAGATGTGTTAAAAGCTGCAGCATGCTTCAAGATTTTGAGGTAAACCCTAAAGAAATAGTTTTGGGGAATGATGAAAATGAAAAACTAAGTTTTTCATGTAATCTTTGTGGATTATGTAAAGAAGTATGTCCAAAGGATATAGATCTTGGTTATAAATTTTATAATATAAGAAATAAAGTTGTGATGAATGGTGGACATTATATAAAACTTAAAAGAGCAAGGAATTTTCAAAAATGGACCGCTAATAAGTTGTTTACATCGAAAGGAAATAAACAGTGTGATGTGGTTTTTCTTCCAGGTTGTAGCCTATCATCATATAACGGCAGTATTTTAGATAAAGTTAAGAAATATTTGACCCAAACTATAGGAAAAACAGAAATATGGATAGATTGCTGTGGTAAACCAGCTAAATATATTGGGGATAAAGATTTGTTTAATAAGACTTTTAACAAGTATATTAAAGGAATAAAAGAAACTGGTGCAAAAAGAATTATAACTGCTTGTGGTAATTGTTATAATATGTTAAAAGAACAAAGTGAAATTGAAGCAGAATTACTTTGGGATGTTTTAGCTGAATGTGGATTACCAGATGAGGTTATTGGATTATATGAAAATATAGATACAGAATTTATTATACACGATCCTTGTTCAATGAGATATGAGATAGAAACTCATAGAAATATCAGGAGCTTATTGGATAAGCTGAAAGTGAAGCATGTAGAGTTTGAATACAATAAGGAAAAAACCAAATGCTGCGGAGCTGGTGGAATGGTAGGATTAATCAACGAAGAGGTAGCTCATAAAAACATGAGGAATCGAGTTCAAGAGTCTCAAGGAAGAAATATAATATGTTATTGTCAATCATGTGCAGAAGCTTTAAGTTTTGGTGGAGGACAAGCTATAAATATTATAGATTTAATTTTTAATTATGAAAATATTAGGTATAAATTTTCACAGGATACAATGAATAGTGTTAAACGATGGAAGAATAGATTTTTAAATAAAAACATTTAAAGGCAGAGGGTAATTTTGGTTAAAAAACTTAAAGAGAAAAGAAAAGAGATAGTATTAAGCGGGATATTATTGAGTATTATGGTTATCTTATATAAATTTAATATATTTAAATTTTCTAATCCAGAAGAATTTAAAGAGTATATAAAGTCATTTGGTATTTGGGCACCACTAGTATATATAGTTTTATTTACAGTTGTTCCACTTACATTATTTCCAGATTCAATACTAGCAATTAGTGGAGGGCTAGCTTTTGGAATAGTATGGGGAAGTATTTATACAATGATTGGAGCTCTAATGGGAGGTACATTAGCCTTCTTTATTACTAGAACAATTGGTAATAGTGCAGTTAATAATTTTATGGATAAGAAGTTTAAAGGAGCTAAGAAATATACTGATAAGATGGGAGTTGAGGTAATTCTTCTTTTAAGATTAATACCTTTATTTCCTTTTGATGTTGTTAGTTATTTAGCTGGACTTTCTAATATAGACTATAAAAAATATATTGTTGGAACTTTAATTGGCACTATACCAGGTATATTAGTTTTTAATAATATTGGTCAACAGATAATGAATTTTAATTCACAGGGATTAATAGTATCTATTTTATTGTTAGCAGCACTTTTTTTAGTATCATTTATTTTTAAAAAGAAGTTATCTAAAATATAGTTGAAAAAGCGACAGGTTGAGATGTGCTGCCTATAAATATATTTTTAAAAATTTTAAGAGATAGGTTTAATTTATGAATATTTGAATATACTAAGTAATGTGATAGCTTTGAGCTAACAGGCAAATAGGGTAGTAGTTTAGAGCACATTTTAAATGCATGTAGATCAAATTAGGTTGCATGCATTTATTTTGCAAAAAAACTTGATTTAAAAAAGATAAAGTGATACAATATAAATGTAATTGAAAATCATTATCAATGAAAAGATTAACTTGAATTAGTATATTACCCTGACAGGTATATAGATAAACTCATCGCAAATTCTTAAAGCATAAGGTATACTGAATCTATTAAACAATAAATTAGTAGATTCAGTATACCTTATGTTTTTTTATTATCAAAAAGGTTTATTAATCTGCACTATATAAAAAGTAAATGTAGGTATGATATAATTTATTTATAAAATTCTATAATTTGGATATTAAATGGGATTAAGGGGGATAACATGTTATATAGAGAATTAGCTGGTGAAAAAGTATCTATACTTGGATTTGGATGTATGAGGTTTCCTACTATAGACAATGATACGAAGAATATTAATAAAGAGTTAGTAATGGAAATGATGAGATATGCAATTGATAATGGAGTTAATTATGTTGATACAGCAATACCTTATCATGGTCAGATGAGTGAACCGTTAGTTGGAGAAGTATTACAAGAGGGATATAGAGAAAAAGTGAAATTAGCTACTAAATTGTCAGGATGGTATGTTAAAGAATATGATGATTTTAGAAAAATGATTGAAGGTCAATTAGTAAGGTTAAAAACTGATTTTATTGATTTTTACTTGGTACATGCCCTTGATAGAGAAAGTTGGGATAAACTTAAGGATTTAGGAGTAATCCAGTTTTTAGATGAGATAAAATCAGAAGGAAAAGTTAAGCATATTGGATTTTCTTTTCACGGTGATTATAATGAGTTTGAATATATTTTACAGGATTATTCTTGGGAATTCTGTCAGATACAACTTAACTATCTAGATGAAGAGTATCAAGCTGGTGTAAAAGGGTTAAAATATGCAAAAAATAAGGGGTTGGATGTTATTATTATGGAACCTCTAAGAGG
Source organism: Oceanirhabdus sp. W0125-5 (assembly GCF_027938815.1). Classification (GTDB taxonomy): domain Bacteria; phylum Bacillota; class Clostridia; order Clostridiales; family Clostridiaceae; genus Oceanirhabdus. The sequence continues at coordinate 106,185 of NZ_CP115913.1, read as the reverse complement.
TGGAAGAATAGTTAATAATATATCTCAACCTATAAAAGATATAATGAATAAATCAAAAGAAAATAAAACTCCAATTGAATGGGCATTAAGATATGTATGGAACTTTCCAGAGGTAAGTCTTATACTAAGTGGGATGTCTGAGATGAGTCATGTTAGAGAAAATATTCTTTTAAGCAACAAGGGTTATAGTAATAATCTTATAGATGAAGATTTAGAGATTCTTAAAGAAGTCAATAAATATTATAAGAAAAAAATTAAGGTTGATTGTACAGATTGTAAGTATTGTATGCCATGTCCTGCAGGAGTAAATATTCCAGCATGTTTTGAACTTTATAATGATGCATCTATGTTTGAGGATGTTGAAGGTGTTGGAAAAATGTATAATCGATTTATTAGTGATGAGAAAAAGGCATCTAATTGCGTTGATTGTGGCAAATGTATAGAAAAATGTCCTCAGAATATCAATATACCAGAAAAACTAAAAGATGTAGTTGGTACTTTCGGTAAATAAAAAAGAAGTTGAAAGTGGAAAATTGAAAGTTGACAATGATGTATGATTCTGACTGAAGATCAGAACCATCCATCGTTGTCAACTGTTCGTTGTTCATTGTCAACTTCTTTTAAAAATTCTTATATTTATTTTTGCTTACTCATCGATTACTTTAGCTTCTTTATGTATAGTCACGTTAATTGTATCCTCATCACTATTCCACTGGTAAACTTCATTACATGGGATAATATTGTATTTGTAATCTATCTCGTCAAGCTTATTCTTAAACACTTCATTAGTTTTAGATAATTCTTCTTTAATTTTTTCTCTATTCTCTTTTTTTGATAAATACATTCCAAGTGCTACTGAAGCTATACCAAGTATACCAAGAGCGATTAACTCTTTTTTATTTGACTTTTTCATTTATATCAACTCCTTATAAGGCTTATATTAATTATTGGAAATTATACTAATATTATATCATAAATATTTGAAGATTTAGTTAATATAAAGTTACAAAAAATAGAATAGATTAGTATATAATCATTTATTTTTTTGAATATAACTTATATGAAAAAAAATAAAATAAATAACATAGCATAGGAAGTTGAAGTAGAAAAGATAAGAAGAAAGATAAAGTTATTATTGTTATTTTACGTAAGAAAATGTGTAAAGTCAGAAAATCTTTGAATAAATATAGAAATAAATCTAAAGATAATACTGATAAATAAATACCAAATGCGAAGAGACATGTTGAAATAGATATATTTAATAATTTTGATTTTGATAAATTCAATGAATTCTCTTCTTTTTCTTCGTACGTTTTATATTGAGATTTGTTAAAAAATTTCAAGTTAATCACTCCAAATAGTAATGCATATAATAAATATTTATTTAATCTTATTTATATTCTCTCCAAAATAAAAAAATATTATATAACATACTTAAAAATATTATTTAGTAGTAGCATATAGATTGAAAGGAGAAAATCATGGATAAAAAGAAAATTAAATTACCAATTTTAATAACCATAGTTATAACAGTAATGTTCTTATATATACAGAGCATTAATGTTAAGTCATCAATAGGAACCATTTCATTAAGAGGGACAGAGCAGAGCATTAATAAAAGTCATCTAGAGCAAATTAAAATTATAGAAGCTGATTTAAATAAGTTAACTTCACAGGAATTTATGGGTAGGTTAACAGGAACAAGAGGAAATGAAAAAGCGGGAGAATATCTTGTGGATAGGTTTAGAGAAATTGGTATAAAGCCATTCAATAAAAATCAATATTTTCATGAGTTTGATCAAGAAGTGTACTATCCAGATAGAAGTGAACATTATATGAAAATAATATTTAAAGATGGAAGTGAAAAGGTATGTGAATATGGAAAAGACTACATTGATCAAATAAGGTTGTCAACAGTTGATTTGAAGTGTCAGGTAGTTATGGATAAAAAAGAATTAGCTAGTAGAACTACAGGTGAAATTGCGATTGTGGTTGATGATGATTCTATCAACAAAAATATGTTTAGAAGTAACACAAAGGCTATACTTAGAAAGAGAAAAGATTTTTTTGGAGTGCCTCAAATAGCTCATAGGGGAGCAGCATATATTCAGATAGATGATAAATTGTATGATGAAATGTTTGAGAAAAAAGCAAAAGAAGTAATAATAAAAAGTAGATATAAAACTAATAATTCAACTGTTAAAAATATAATTGGAAAAATTCCAGGGAAGAAGAAAGAAAAAGCATTTATAATATCGGCTCATTTTGATCATGTTGGTTGGGATGGAGATATAATGTTTCCAGGGGCGATTGATAATGGGTCAGGGACAGTAGCTATTTTGAATATTGCTGAGCAACTAGTTAATGGAAAAGAGTTAGAAAATGATACATATATTTGTGGATTTAATGGTGAAGAATTTGGACTTTTTGGAAGTAGGGCATTTGCAAATCATATAAAAGACAAATATTCAGAAATCATTGTTATTAATATTGATTGCATAGGTAAAATAAATGGTAAAAGATTAGGGATACATGGAGATGCTTCCAAAAATGATATACTAAAAAAAGATATGAAGAGTATTTTAGATAAAAAAAATATTGATAATTTTACTGGAACAATACCAAATAGTGATCATAGTTCTTTTTCTCATGATGGAATGTACTCAATAAGCTTAATTCAAGAGAATTTATTTAAGGAAGGGGAGTCAATTCATACTCCAAAAGATAGTACAGAACTTGTTGATTATGAGTATTTAAAAAAAATATGTGATGTTGTAGTAGAATTTATTTATGAATTTCAAAATAAGAGTTATATAGAATAAATACTAATAAAAAAGAGAAGGATCTTAGGGGTAGACGCCTTCTCTTTTCTTGTGGAAGAGTTTTTCATAATATATACGAAGATATAAATGAAAAGTTACTAAAAAGAAAAAAAATAATTTAATCTATGAATTTTCTCTGAATTTCTATAAATACTATAAATTGTGTAATGATAAATGTTATAATTTATATTAAATATAAAGAGTAAGTCAGAAAGGAATGTGACTAATGGATGGAGTTAAAAATAGTGAAAAAGTTAGTTTTTTTAAAAGTGCTTTTATGAAAGATTGGATATATCCATTTTTAGGGGCATTAGTATTGTTTTTATTGATTAGACAATTTGTTTTTTTTAATGTTAAAGTACCAACAGGGTCAATGTTACCTACAATACAATTACAGGATAGAATACTGGTTACTAGAATTTATAATTTTGATAATATTGAAAGAGGAGATATATTGGTTTTTGATAGTAAAGAAAATGGTAAAACACTGATAAAGAGATTAATTGGTCTTCCAGGAGATACTATAAAGCTTATGCCAAATGGAGAAGTCTATGTTAATGGTAAATTATATGAAGAGAATTACGTTAAATTTCAAATAAATGAAGAGAAGTTTAATAAAGGTGATTATTCAACATTTTCATATGGTAATATGGAGTTAGGTGAATACACAATTCCGCAAGATCATTATTTTTTCCTTGGAGATAATAGACCTTCATCAATAGATGCTAGATATTGGAAAGAACCATATATTCCCCAAGAGGATATTCAAGGAAAAGCACAGATAGTTTTTTTCCCATTTAAAAGATTTGGGAAATTGAGATAAAATGTTAAGAAGTTTTTAATATTTTTACTTTATTGTAACTTATCCATGTGGTATTAGCGATATAATTTATTATAGAATGGGTAAGGGAGACTGATATGAGATATTTAAAATCTATGATACCTTTGTTGTTACTTATATTTTTGGTAGCATGTTCTTCAAATGAAAATAAAGAAAAGTTTATAAATAATAAAACTTATGATGAAAAACCAAAGGTAGAGAATTTTGCTACAGAAGTTAATGAAGCAAAAGAGGAAAATAAAGAAATAATGTCCAAGGAATCTACTTATGAAGATGAAAGTATAATAAATAAGATAGTATTAGAAGAACAGGCAAGGCTTCAATATGATGAAAGTGTTGCAATTGAATACAAAGGTAAAAAACTAATTATAACAGGTAATAAAGAATTTAAGGATATTGATGAGTTTCAGGTATATTATAATGATATTGTTATTCCAGAAGAAATCTTAGATTTTAAGTTTGATAGCTTAAAGATAATAGAAAAACAGAATAAAGATTGGTATTTTACTGATGAAAAAATATTAAGTGATGGAGAGTTAAATAGAATTTTTAAAAGAGAGATAAGTCATGATAATGTAAATATGATAAAAATCAATTATGGTAACCTAAAGGGGACTATATCAATGAGCATATTTAGGAAAGATGACAAATTAAACTCTGAATTAATAAAACACTACGATAAGATTGTAAAAAGAGAAAATAAAAAAGGGATATACTATATTTTTGAAGATGATTTTGAATTATTTAAAGGTATCTATTTTGAAGAGAAAAGAGAAAATGGATATAAATCGTATATTGATTTAGAATATTATAATGATTCTCAATGGAATATAGATAAAGCGTTGAAATTACAGAAAGCTTTAGAAGATTTGTTTAAAAATTTAAAATTATAGTAGAAAAAAGCGCATGAATGCGCTTTTTATTTTTTACTCTGTAAGAAATTATAATTTTCATTAAGAGTGTTTGCTTGAAATATATTAAATGACAGTTTACAAGAAAGATACTAAAAAAATCAGTAAACCTTATTTATGTAAGATTAATTATATAATTGTATTGAGATAAAACTTAGTCAAAAGTTTTCCATTATAGGATATTAATGATATTATATTAAATATAATATAATATATTTAATTTAATGCTGTAATATTAATGAGGAAAGGGGAAGAGACATGAAAAAGAAAACCATAATTATATGGGCATTGATTTGTTTATTTGCGTCCATAGTTACTATTCAATATGTAAATTATAAAAAAAATATTGAAGTAACTTCTAGTGCACCATCTCAAAAATGGAGTAAAGACAAATCTGTTTCAGAAGGATTTGTTAAGGGTAATCCAAGTATTATAATCTTTAAAGAACAAATTTATATAGTCCACACTACTGAAAATGGGATTCGCATAGTTAAGACTAATATGTTAGGAGAGGTTATTGATTCAAAGAGTTATGAATATGGAAAGTTCATGAAAGATGGTATATTTACAACTGATAAGAGAAACTTATATATCAGTTGGATAAGTATTAAAAAAGGGGTAAGAAGTTTTAATCATGCAGTAATTGATAATGATCTTAATATTAAAGATATAAGGGTTATTGAAGGAATATTAGAAAATAAAAAGCTCTCAGATGAGGAGATTCTTATTTCTTCAGGTGATACTATTAAGATTGTAGATAATAATCTTAATATTTTATTTGAATCGAAAAAAGATAATTATGAAAATATTTCAGCAGCAAAGTATAAAGAAAATACCTATATTGCATATTATAATGAAGAAGAGCGTGCCTTTAATACTATAATTCTTGAAAATAATAAGGAAGTCAAAAAAGAAAAAATAGCAACAATAAATAAGGGAATTGGTGTGAGTTTTGATAATCCTATTCTTAGTGTTCTTGGTGAAGAATTGATTTTGACATATGAAGAATTTGTTAAGGGCGAATATATGCGTACAAAGGGGATATCGTATTATCTAAATACAGGTAAATCCCAATCGAAATTAGTAGAAATTCAAGGACAACCTGTAAGATCAATTGTTAGAGGTGATTCTCAGGGGGTGTTCTTTGGGTATGTAGAAAGAGTTTTAGATAAAAGATTTTTTGAACAAGATATAGTAGAATTTTCAATAAAGGATTGTAAAATTGTAGATTATAATTATGTTTCTAATAGTAGAAAAAGAGCATTTCATGTAGCAAACTATAAAGAGTATGTTGTATTTTCTGAATTTACCAAAGTAAATTATTATGATCTTAAATTAGCTTCTTCTGAAGAGTTATTTAAAGAGAGTATAAATTTTATTTCTAAAGAAGAGAAAAAAGAAGCCTTGAATATTTCTTTACATGGAATAGCTTTTTCATTTGCATATATGTTTATAATTGGCTTAACTTGGATGTTCTTTGCTTTCTTTATTATAGGAACAATATCATTTATATCTTATGATTTTAGTGAAAAGACGAGTAAAGTAACATATATAGTTGCTTTACTATTAGTAGGGATATTTCAGTTATATATGATAAAAAATATTATGTATACTAGGTACGGGGCATTAATGCCAGATCCTTTGAGCATAGGTGTAGGATTAACGGTTACCTTAATTATATATAGTTTATCGGCAATATTTAGTTATTTAATATTTAATTTTGATCTAGAAACGATTCCTTTAATACCTTTTGGAGGAGTATTATTTATTGAAACATTTGTTATATTGAGTGTCTTTGTACCATACATTACTTAATAAAACCATAATGGATAATGGAAAATGTATAATGGAGAATGAAGGACATTTCTCTCCGAGAAATTTTAATAATATTATTCCGAAAACAATAAGAGGTTTACTCATTTTATCTTTGATAAAATGAGTAAACCTCTCTTTATATAAAGAACAATAAAATGCAGCTTCTCACGTAAGTGAGAAGCATCCATCATTATACATTATACATTGTCAATTATACATTTCTTTTTTAAAATCGGGGTTAGCCGCGATTTTTTTCGTCGTTGCATTCTTTACAGTGACCATATAATTCAAGTTTATGCTCTTTAAGTTTAAATTGTTTTTTATCTATTATTCCTTTGAAAGCTTCAATTGGGCAAAATTCAACTGTTTCTGTTTTGCCGCATTTTGTACATATCATGTGATGAGAATGGGAATCTTTTAACTTTAATTTGTATAAAGTTGAACCATTATCTTTAATATGTTTATATAACAAATCAAATTTTAGTAATGCATCTATATTTCTATAAATAGTTGATAAATTGATTTTTGTACTGTTTTTTTTAGCAGCAATTAATAAATCTTCTGGACTCATTAAGGAATCTTTATTTTCATATAATGTAAACAGAATGGATTTTCTTTGGTCTGTTAATTTGAAATTATTTCTTTTAAGAAGATCACATAATTTCTCAAAGCTCATTTTAACATCTCCCATCTATAATAAAAAGCAAATAACCTAGTTAATTCTTTAATAAATTTTCTTTATTAAAGAAATATATTTATCTTACAAGTCTATATTATCACGAAGTGGTAAGACTATAAAGGTGTATGTTGACATTGAAAAAATATAGTAATATAATAATAATTGAAAATGCAAATTAATTGCAAGTAGGAGGATATATGAAAAAAATTAGTATAATAATAAGTTTAATAGTTCTATTACTATTGAGTGGTTGTAATGGAAATAGAGAAGATGGGAATAAAGGAAATATAATTGCTGTTAGCATACCTCCTCAAAAGGGTATTGTTGAAGCGATTTCAGGAGATAAATTTGATATAGTTACAATGATTCCACCAGGATATAGCCCTACAAATTATGAACCATCACCTAAAGCTATGCAACAATTATCTAAGGCAAAATTATATCTAACCATAGGGGTTCCAGCAGAGGAGAACATAATTAAAAATATAGAAGATTTTAATAATAATATAGAAATAGTAGACTTAGCTGAAGAAGCTTTCAAAGAACATGGTATAAGAACATTTTCAGAGGAAGAACATGAAGAACACGAAGAACATGAAGAACACGAAGAACATGAAGAGCATAGTCATACTGGGGTTGACCCTCATCAATGGATGTCTCCGAAGCGAGTAAAATTAATGGCAAAAGATATTAAGGAGAGATTAATACAAATTGATTCGAAAAATAAAGATATCTATGAAGATAATTATTTGAAATTTAGCATGAAATTAGATGAGCTTGACAATGAACTCTCAAATTTGGTTCAAAATGAAAAAGGAAAGTCATTTTTAATATACCATCCTTCATTAGGATATTTGGCAGATGATTATGGTCTGAATATGATTACAATAGAAGATGAAGGGAAGGAAGCTACTCCAAAGAGGATGCAGAAGATAATAGAGTTATGTAAAGAGAATAAAATAACAACTGTATTTTATCAAGCAGAAATGGATAGCAGGCAGGCCGAAATCATAGCGAGAGAAATTAATGGAGAGGTTTATAAGATAAATCCTTTAGAAGAGAATTATGAAGAAAATATACGAAAAATAATTGAGGCCTTAAAGTATGGAATTAAATAGAGGTGTGAAATGAAATTAATTGATGTTAGAAATGTAACTTTAAAATATGATAATAATATTGCATTAAAGGATATCAGTTTTAGTATTAATGAAAAAGAGTTTATTGGAATTTTAGGGCCTAATGGAGCTGGGAAGAGTTCTTTAGTCAAAGTTATATTAGGGATACTTAAACCACAAAATGGGAAAGTTGAAATCCAGGAAAAAACAAACATATCCTATGTATCACAATCTGTATCTTTTGATAAAAGTTTTCCTATAAAAGTTAAGGATGTTATTATGATGGGATTTTTAAATAAAAGAATAAAATTCTTAAAAAGATATTCTAAAAGTGAAAACGATAAAGCTGATAGGATAATGACAAGACTTGGGATAATTGAATTAAAAAATAGGCAAATTGGTGAGTTATCAGGTGGTCAACTACAAAAAGTATTAATTGCTAGAGCTCTTGTGAATGATCCACAGGCAATACTATTAGATGAGCCAACAGCAAGTCTTGATGCAAATGCTAAGAGTGAAATATTTGAATTATTAAAGGAATTAAATTCGAATGTGGCTATTATTCTTGTTAGTCACAATCTTAACATGGTTTGTAAGTATATTGATAAGGCGTTAATAATTGATAAAGAGATAGTATATTATGGGGAGCCTGATGATGGGATTGGGGATGTATTTGACAGCTACGCAAGTTAGGAGGGTTTTATGTTAGAGGCTATTTTTGATTATGCATTTTTGAGAAATGCGTTTATTGCTGCATTACTATCAAGTATAGTTTGTGGTATTATTGGAACGATTATTGTAGAAAAGAGATTAGTAATGATGAGTGGTGGTATAGCGCATACATCTTTTGGGGGAATAGGCCTAGGATATTATTTGAATTTTGAGCCTATTTTTGGAGGATTATTATTTGCTGTGCTATCTTCAATGGGAATAGTTTATATTAAAAGAAATGGGAAGGGTAAATCAGATGCAATAATAGGTATGTTTTGGTCACTAGGTATGGCTTTGGGAATTCTGTTTATTTCATTAACCCCTGGGTACCCACCGTCATTAACATCATATTTATTTGGAGATATTTTAAGAGTATCAAATTTTGATATAACCCTCATGTCTATTCTAGATATTATTATTGTTATTTCCTTTTTCGGAATTTTTAATTATTGGAAAGCATATCTTTTTGATGAGGAATATAGTAAAGTAATTGGGATAAATACAACTATTTTAGAATATTTTTTATTTATCTTAATATCATTTAGTATAGTAGTTTTGATAAGGGTGGTAGGTATCATATTAGTTATTGCACTACTAACTATTCCAACATCTATAGCAAAATTATATTCAAATGATCTAAAAATGATTATGATACTTTCCATAATAATAGGTGCTATTATGTGTTTTGTAGGATTAATTATGTCATATAATTTTGATATACAGTCAGGTGCTACAATTATCATTGTATCAACTTTATGTTATATTATCTCTGCATTTATTAATGGTAAAGTGAAGAAGAAAAAGAAATATAGAATGGAATAGTTTTTCTGCCACCATAACAATTTATAAGGGGGAATTGTTTGGAACGGAAAATTTTTTGGGATAAGGTAATTAAGGTATTATTAATTTTTCTTGTTATTATGATTATATATTTTCTTATTGAGTTATCAATAATCATAATTAATGGAAAAGATATCTTTAAACTTATCTATTTTGACAATGGGGCAATTAATTCATTTATTATGATATTTATGAGTATAATAATGGAGGGATTTCCTTTCATATTACTTGGTTCATTTATATCATCTTTGATTCATTTATTTGTTTCTGAAAAGACAATTAAACGTATATTACCACAAAAGAATATTCTGGGCATAATGGTAGCTGGATTACTTGGAATTATATTTCCAGTATGTGAGTGTGCTATAGTTCCAATAGTTAGAAGATTGATAAAAAAGGGGCTGCCAATACATATTGCAATAACTTTTATGATTTCGGTACCCATTGTTAATCCTATTGTTATGGTATCAACATACTATGCTTTTTCAAATATCAGTACAGCCATTTTAAGAAGTGGAATGGGATATTTATGTGCTTGTATAATAGGAATTATTATACTTATTCTTGGGGATAAAAAAGCGTTAAAGCAGAAAAAAATTACAAAGGGTAATATGATAAAAAAGAAGAAGGTTGTATTTTCACATTCTTATGACTGTAGTTGCAGTCATTGTAATGAAGAACTTAATAGTAATGAGAAAAGTGTTAAACCTAAAATAAGACAAACTTCTATAAAGAGCATGTTTGTAGAAATTGTTCATCATACAAATGAAGAGTTAAAGACTATAGGAAAATATTTTACTATAGGAGCTTTATTATCTGCTATGTTCCAAGTGATTATATCAAGAGATGTAATTACTATGGTGGGAGGAAATACTGTTATTTCAATATCTATAATGCTTGCGCTAGCATTTATGTTATCACTATGTTCTGAGGCTGATGCTTTTATAGCAAAAACATTTGCTAGTAGTTTCACATCAGGTTCAGTTATGGCGTTTATGATACTTGGACCAATGATAGATTTAAAGAATACCTTAATTTTGAGCAGTTCTTTCAAAGGAAAATTTATAGCTAAGTTAATATTTATTATTTTCTCTGTAGTATTCATTCTAGGATGTATTATTAATTTATTTGGAGGAGTGCTGCTATGAAGAAAATTAATATTTCGTTATGGACATGTATCCTCATTGGATTAATAATGCTTTTTACATCTATGGTGGTAAGTGGTAAAATAATTTTTCTCTTACATCCAAGAATGGTGATTATGGTTGAGGCTGCTATTGTAGCATTAATTTTACTTTTGATTTATGATTTATTTTATAAACAAAAGAGAGTAAGACACAAAAGGGATTCGAAATTATCTATGGGGATATTTTTTATTCCATTGTTATCAGGATTTATATTTCTAAATAACTTTGATTTAAGTGGAATAATGTATAATAAACCTATAGAAGAGCATGATCACGTACACGTACATGTCCATGGAGATTATGAAGATCAATTTTTAGATGTATATAATAGAATACATCATGATAAAGAGGTAGTTGGTACGAATCTAGAGGTAAATGGTGCAATAATAAAGAACTCAAAAGGAGAGTATTTTATTACAAAAATCATTATGGCATGTTGTGCAGCTGATTCACAGGTTATAGGATTAAAGTGCTATACTGAAGGAATAGAAGATTACTTAGGCAAAATATGTAAAGTTAAAGGGGATATAAGATTAGTTTCAGGTGAGATGGTACTTTATATATCTAAAATTGAGAAAGATGATGAAATTAAAAATTTGTATATATACAGGTAGAAAAGAAAATGTAAAATGTATAATGTAAAATGGAGAATGATTGACATTTCACTACGTGAAATTTTAATCTTATCATTCCTTGGACAACAAAGATTTACTCGATTCATTGAAATGAAACATTGTAGATAAAATACAATATTTTATCTTAAGATAAAATTAGTAAAAACCCATTGTTCTAAAGAATAATAAATTGTAGTTTCTGTGTAAACAGAAACATCCATCATTATACATTATCCATTATCAATTATACATTTGTTTTTAAGCACGCTTTGCGTGCTTTTTTTTATGTTTAATTATTAAATTTCAACATTATTGGGAATGATATAGAGAGATAAGAGGTGGTATTTATGAAAAAAAATAATAAAATGTTTATAATTTTTGGGTTGTTCTTACTTATTTTATTCGGAATATTTTTTTTGATTGCTTATAAAGAAGGTATGAAGGATAGAGAAAATCAGGGAAATAGAAAAAATATTATCAATAAATATTTGACTATTGAAAAAAGCAAACTATCTGAGAAGGAGAAGATAGAACTTGTAGAAATGAATTAAGTTGGAGGAACTGAAATATGAGAAATATAAAAGCAGTGTTAATGATTTCCGTTAGTGTAATAATTGGAGTTTTAAGTTTTATTTTATGGAAGTCAAATTCTGAGTTAAGAAGTACAAGTGTTTTTATGTCAGAGGATGTTAGAATTATAAATTTAAATCCAGAGGATGTTATTAATGTTTTTAGTAATAGAGATGAGGGGGTTTTTGTTAAAGCCAGCGAGAATAAATATGAGCTGAAAAGCACTAATAATATACCTGATAAAGAGGTGTTGAGAATAGTTTTTTCTAATGAAAAGAAAATATTATTAAGTAACACTAAATTTATTATATACATTGACATTGAAAATAATATGAAAGAACGGTTCATTGATTTAACTAAATTAGATTATTTCGGTAATGACAGAAGTGAAGTGAGTGTTGATAGAAGTGGAGAGAATATTATATATTCTTGTTTTAATGAGAAAGAAAATATGAAGTATGTCTATTATATTGATGTAAAAGAGGGGACTGGTATAAAAATTGGAGAGAATCCTATAGAAGATTTTGTTGATAGTTGGTCTTACAACTCAAATTATTATGCTTATGGTGATAAAGAAGGAAAAAAAATTGTGGTTTTTGATGTGGAGAATTTAGAAGTTAATAAGATAGATTTTAAAAGAGATTATATTAAAAAGGTATTAATAACAAATAAGGGGGAAGTATTTGCTGAAGGGAATAAAAAGTATGTTATAAGAAGAAATGAAAATTATGAGCTCGCTGAATGTGTGATTGCGGGAAATTTTCTGAGTAGTCACAAGAATATGATTATATCGTTTAAAAACGGAATATTCTACGGATATGAGAATGGTGCAATGACTAAGTTGAATGAAGTATCAGAGCAATTTAATGTGGTTAAACAAGTTAATCATAATGTTTTGCTATCTGATGAAAGTGGAACAATAATTTATAATATTGAGAATAACAAACTACATAAATATTCGTTTAAATATGAGTATTTAGATATGATAATTCCAAGTATAGATGGAAATAGGTGTTTGATTAAAAGTAAGAGATATAACAATAGGATAATTGGAAGCAATGGTCAATATTATAAGGTAAAAGATATAAATTTAATGAAAATTATTGGAGATTGTTCTTGGATTGATGAGGAAAATATAATAGGAATTTACTATACAGAATATGATAAACCTATAATATTTAAAGTTCAAATATGATTTGGGAATTTTGTGTTTTAAGTCGTAGTAGAGAAAGATTACCACTTAAAACATAACTGAAAAGTTGAAAATTGAAAGTGGAAAACGATGGAGGTTTTGCTCTGCAAAACTACATTTTATTGTTCTTTAGAACAAGAGGGGTTTACTTATTTTATCTTTAGATAAAATATTGTAATTTAGAATACAAGGTTTAATCAAGATGAAACGAGTAAACTATTCTTGTCCGAAGAACAATATGATTAAAATTTCTCGAAGAGAAATATCCTACGTTTTCCACTTTCAATTTTCCACTTTCAACTTAAGTTTTTAAAGCGTATTTGTTTTTTATTTTGCTATAACATTTAACTAAGTACATTAATTATTTGTTTGTAATAATAAATTGTTACTTGGATAAAATAAACCTGTAAATAAAAATTAATAATTAAGGAGGAAATAGTATGATCAGAAGGTTCAATGTGGGATTACTAATATTAATTTTTAGCTTTGTATTTATAGGTGAAATTCAAAATACATTTGCATTAAATAGTATATTAGATCCAGAGTTAAAGAAAGAAGAAAAAATTGTAGTAGAGGAAGAAGAGACTTTTTTAAATAAAATTAGAAAACTCTTAGATAATAAGGAGGAAGGATTAGAAGAAGACGGTAATAAATTAGATCAAGAAAAACTAAGAAAAATTGATAAAGACGAGAAATTAGAGGAAAAAGGAACTGTATCTGAAGAAGAGACTTTTTCAGAAGAAGACAGTAATAAAACTGAAAAAGAGGAACTAAAAAGAGAAGAAAAAGAAACTGTATTAGAAGAAGATACTAATAATATTAAGGATGAAAAACTACCAATAGAAGACAAAAAAGATAAAGTTAAAGACAGAGGAATTGTTGAAGAAAAAGAAGCTGAAACTATAGATCATAAAGATAAAGATGAAGAAGAAATTGAATATAAAGTTATATTTAAAAGCTTATGGAATAAGAAAACTCATCCGAATAAGTTCCCTGATGATGCTTCATTCTCAACATTTGTAGGAATAGTACATAATAAAAAAGCTTGTTTATGGAAAGAAGGAACTATGGCTTCAAAGGGTTTAGCTAAATTAGCTGAAACAGGCAAAAATGGTCATCTTGAAAAGGAAATTTCAAAGAAGAAGAAAAAAGGCGGAATAGATGATAAATTCTTTATAAAAGGTGGAAAAAGTTTAGGAAAAGAGAGAAGTACAGAAATAGAAGTTTGTGAAGAATATCCAATGGTTTCAATGGCTGCAATGATAGGCCCTAGCCCAGATTGGTTTACTGGTATTGATAGTGTGTGTTTAATTGAGCAAGGAAGATGGGTAGATAAGAAAATTGTTATGATTTATGCTTATGATGCAGGTACACAGGAAGGTAAATCATATGAGGATAAGGGTAAGAAAACTCAACCACAAGATAAAATTATGAGAATTGAAAAAGAACCTTTCCTATATGATGGAGAACTTATTCCTGTAGGTTGTATAATGTTTGTAAGAGACGACGACTAAACATAAAACAAATGTAGAATGGATAATGTAAAATGTATAATGAAGGACATTTCACTCATTGAAATTTTAATTTTGTTGTTCCGTGGACAATAGGTGTTTACTCGTTTCATTTTTGATGAAACATTGTAGTTTAAATACAATATTTTATCCTTAGGATAAAATGAGTAAAAACTCTTTGTTCTAAAGAACAACAAAAATATAGGTTCTGACCGAAGTCAGAACCATCCATCATTATACATTATCAATTATACATTATACATTAATAAAAAAAAGGCCATCGGCCTTTTTTTATAGCGTTAAGCTATTTATATAAATCTCATAAATATCCTTTTCTTCAACTAATCCTTCATGTTTTTTTAGTTTACCTTCATTTTTCATCATGGAAAGCGTATATTTTCTTAAGTCGCTTTCGCTTATGTTACAATTATTTGGCATGATTTGTTTAATAAACTGACCAAATTGATCTATTGTATCAAATTCTAATAAATCTAGTATGGTTTCAACTTTACTACGTAAATTTAAGTTTTCATAACAGAAGTTTAAATATGCTTTTAAAAGAAGTCCATTAGCTTTACCATGAGGTATTTTATGATGATAGGTCAATGGATATCCCATACCATGTGGTAGAGAGGTTCCAGCTTGTGATATTACAACCCCTGCTAGTGTTGATGCTAACATTATTCGCTCGCGTATAGCGTAAGGAAAATCATTTGCTATAAGTGAATCAACACAATCATTAAATAAATCAAATCCTTTTTCAGCAGTAAAATCACTAAATAAATTGGCATCTACAGATAAATACCCTTCAATAAGGTGTGATAGTGCATCTATTGCAGTGTTTATAGTAATCTCATCTGGTGTTCCAATTAGGTAAGATGGGTCTAATAATGCATATTTAGGAAAAACTTTCTGATTAAAGTTTCTTTTGGTACCAACACGATTATCAGTTAATATTGCATAAGGCGTAGTCTCAGTACCTGTACCTGCAGTAGTTGGTATAGCAACTACTGGTATAGAATCAAGGTTACTAATTTCAAAGATTTCATATGGATCCATATCTGGATTTTTTAATAAAATTGCTAAGGCTTTGGAAGCATCTATTGGAGAGCCGCCACCAATACCAATTATAAAGTCTATTTGTTCTTCTTTAACACGATTAAAAGCATTTATGATATTTTCTAGAGTAGGATTTTCTTCTACAGAATCAAATACAATATATTCAATATTCTCTTTTTCTAGAGAATAGATAGTGTCATTTAAAGAACCATTTTTTTTCGAAGAATTAGCTCCTGTCATAATGCAAGCTTTATTGCCTAAAGATTTAAAAATAATGCTATTCTCCCTTACAACATCTTGATTACATAATATCTCTGTAGGCATAAAATAATGGAACTTATTCAAAATAATCACCCCTAACTATCTTTAACGATATACACTAAAAATTATACTATATTAATAATACTACTACTTTTAAGTAAAGTACAGAAGAATAAAAAAAGAAATGAAATTTAACATATTGTTAATATTTTACAATTAAGGAAATGAAATTTTAGAACAAAAATCCTGCAATTTTTTGAATTATCACACTGAAAGTATTATAATTATAATTATAGTAGAAAACACAGGAGGGATTAAATGAAAAAACAATTTTCATTAAGTAGAGAAAATGCAATGATTAATTTTACTATGAAATATTGTGAAACTGGAGAACAATTATTAGATAGTTATGGATTTGATAGAGTTATAACATCCTATATAAAGAAAATAAAGAAAAATGATAATACAATCTATAGACATTTTATTGATTGCAGTAAGATGGAAGATGAAAATGAATTAAAGGAATATTTAAAAGATATTTTTAAATTACTTTTAGTTTTTGAAGTAGAAGAAATAATCAGATTAAATGAAAAATATAAATCTATTTTCACTGATAAGGAATTATTAATTGAATTTATAGAAGGTGTATATAGTTTCTGGAGAAAAATTGAAAGATATGCAATAATACAAAACAATAGAATTGGTAAAGGAATACAAAACGTGAGTTTTATTGAAGCTAACAATAGCTTTACTAAATTGGTATTAGACACCTATAGAAGAATAGAAGAGACTGTGATTGGATATAAGCATAGAGTATACAGGCAAATTCCAGCTGGTGCTAATGCAGGTATTATCGTTAATAATATAAAGTGGGATACACCAGATGAATATAAATTTTTGTGTAAGGTACCTTTTATAGAAGAGGTAATTCTTCAACCACCATTTATAACTTATCCAAAAAAGAATAAAAGAACGGGTGCATTTGTGGAGACCAATCATAACCCTCTTGAATATATAAGAATTAATGAAGAACATTGGTTTTGTTATCCTGCAAAAGTTGGAGAATTATTAGCATATGTATATTTTCACAGAGATTTTATGTCATTAGGTTTAACTCTATGTAACTTATTCGAATTGGCTAAAGTAGAGGAATATACAAATAAAAAGCCAGATATAATTTATGTTTTTGGAGCAAGAGATGGTCATGAAGAGATGAGAACAGCATTTTATAATGATAAAGAGAATGATATAATGATAGGTTTTGCAAATTATCATGAGGATATTGATTACTTTGGATACATGAAGAAGATGATATTAACGCTTCATAATGTAAGAATGATTGAAAATGAACATCTTCCAATTCATGGAGCCATGGTAAGAATAACTATGAAGAGTGGTAAAATTGTTAATGTTGTTATTGTTGGAGATAGTGGGGCTGGTAAATCAGAAAGTTTAGAAGCTTTTAGAAGTCTTAGTGAAGAATATGTAAAAGAGATGAGCATAGTCTTTGATGATATGGGTGTATTAAAACTTGATGCAGATGGAGATATAACAGGATATGGAACTGAAACGGGAGCATTTGTTAGATTAGATGACTTGGATATAGGATACGCATATAAAGAAATTGATAGAAGTATTTTTATGAATCCAGATAAGGTAAATGCTAGAGTTATTATACCAATTTCAACTTACTATGAAATAACATGTGGTAGACCAGTAGATTATATTTTTTATGCAAACAATTATGAAGAAGGAGAAGAAATAGAATTCTTTGATGATGTTGATAAAGCTATACAAGTATTCAAAGAAGGAGCAAGAATGGCAAAAGGAACAACTACAGAGACTGGTTTAGTAACATCATATTTTGCAAATCCATTTGGTCCCCTTCAAAGACAGGAACAAACAGATATACTTATGGATAGATTTTTTAAAGCTTTTTATAAAAATGGAATCAAGGTGGGGCAAATAAGAACTCTTCTTGGTATACCAGGAAAAGAAAAAGAAGGACCAAAGGCAGCAGCACATAAATTGTTCAATTTAATTAAAGGGTAATAAGCAGTATCAATTTCTATGAATTTTATTTTTATTGAAGGGAAAAATAAAATTACGGAGGTTGATTAACATGAAAAAAAGAGAAATAATAGCTGCTATACTTTTAGTTATTTTAATGGTTTTTAGTTTTGCATCATGTGAAACTGAAAAAAAGAATGAGAATAAGAAAAACCAAAATATGAAAAATAACCAACAGAAAGAAGAACAGGAAAAAGAAGAATCTTCTTTCGATATTTTACAAAAATACAATATCAATATCTAAAAAAATGGCAATTACTTGCCATTTTTTTTTAGATATTAAATTTATAATATATTTAAAGATAAAGCTTTTTCTAAACTTATATTATTTTCAATACCTTGTGATAAGGGAACAGATTTGCTTACATCTCCAAATAATATACCACCAACTAGTTTTCCTTCTCTGAAGAATAATTTCTTGAGAGTGTTATTAATTTTATCAATGCGATTTAATTCCTCAAGGTCATCTCCAAATACTATACCACAAGAGAATATTTCAACATTCATTGCACTGAAAGCGGTTGACGAAATAAAATCTTCAAAGTTTAAGTTATCACCAATAGCATTAGCTCCTGCAGTTTTACCCATTTCAATTGCAGCTGGCCAGTTACCGTATACCACTCCATCAAATTCAGCTACATCACCACAAGCATATATATCTTTTATTGAAGTTTCCATTCTTGAATTAACAAGAATTCCTCTATTAATTTCTATATTACTTTCATGAGTAATTTCAATATTAGATCTTATGCCCACTGAGAATATTATTAGTTCAGCTGGAATTTCATCTCCACTTTGAAGTTTTACAGAAGTTACTTTATCTTCACCAAGGATATCAGTAACTGAATTTTCCATATATAAATTTATCTCATTTTTTATTACAGCATCTTTTAATAAATTTGAAGAATCTTGATCAAGCTGTTTGCATAATAACTTAGATGAAAGTTCTGCAATAGAAACATTATATCCTGATTGTTTTAATTCCCAAGCGCTCTCAAGTCCTGTTAATCCACCACCTATTATAAATACATTTTTAACATCTTGAAGATCAGTTTTTATTTCATTAAGATCTTTTAAATCTTTAAGAGTGTATACTCCTTTTTTATCAATTCCTTTAATAGGAGGTACAAAATTTCTACTACCATTTGCAAGTATCAATTTATCATATTTTATAATAGAATCATTATTTATTGTTAGTTCCTTAGAATCGCTGTTAATATTACTTACTATTGAGTTTAGCATAAGAGTAATATTATTTTCTTTATACCAATCCTCATTCTGTAAATAGAATACATCTTCATTTAAATCTTCAACAAGTCCATCTGATAATAAAGGTCTATAATATGAAATAGAATTCTCGCCAGTTATAATAGTTATATTACATTTAGGGTTACGTTTTCTAGCAGCATCTGCAGCATAGAAACCAGCAGCACCATTACCAACAATAACAAGTTCTTCTTCCATATCAGAAATGAACTGGATTTTTTCAATATGAACTTCAACAAACTGCTCAGCTGTTGCACCACAAGCTGGACAGGTTTCAGGAGGAGTATCCCCATCAAAGACTTCATTACACACAATGCATCTCCAACGTTTAGTTATTTTTGAACCGTCTTTAGGTTGTATGCTTTCTTTAACCTTTTTAGCAAAATTAATTCCATAAACATATGCATCTTGAATTTCTTCTGTATTTGGTTTAAAAGTAGATCTTAAGGAACCTGCAAGATTTAATCTGACTTGCTTTAATCTTTCCATAACATTTGGAACACCTTCACCGCTCCATCCAAATGATCCAAATGCGCCAGCTACTTTTCCGCCATGAACTAATGGATTAAGATTTATTAATATATCCCATATAGGTTTTAAAGCATCTCCATTAATTGTTGGGGTACCAAATAATAATCCATCTGAAATGTTTATTCTTGATAATATATCATTTATATCATGATGTATTACATCATAAAGGCTTATATCAAATTCTCCAACAGATTTAATGCCTTCAGCTATTTTTTTTGCCATTTCTTCAGTGTATCCGTAGGCAGAAACATAACATAAAGTTATTTTTGGTATTATATTTTCAACAGCATATCCTTCACTCCATTTCTTGTATATATCCACAATTTTTCTAGGGTTATCTCTTAAAATAGGCCCATGTCCAGGACAGATAACATCGATATCTAGAGGTTTTATTTTTTCTATTGCCGTTAAAACATATTTCTTGAAAGGTCCCATTATCATATTAAAATAGTATTCCAATGCTTCCATATAATTTTCTTCATTTTCAATTTTATCATTAAAGATTCCTTCGCTACAGTAATGGCTTCCAAATGAATCACAAGTCATTAACATATTATCTTCTTCTATATAAGTGTATATTGAATCAGGCCAGTGTAGAAAAGGTGCGTTAATAAATTTTAATGTTTTATCACCTAAACTTAAAGAATCCCCATCTTTCACTTCAATATAAGGAAAGGATTTATTAACAATATTTCTCAAAAACTGAATAGCAGTTTTTGACCCAACAACTTTAGCATTTGGAGCTAATTCAAGAATTCTTGCAACAGAACCTGCATGATCTGGTTCTGTATGATCTACGATAATATAATCAATACTGTCCATTGATATACCTAGATGATTCAATCTTTCCATATATTGATCGAATGTTTTTTCTTTAACAGTTTCAAATAAGGCTGTTTTCTCACTACCTTTAACTACATATGAATTGTAAGTGGTTCCAAATGGGGTATACATAATAATATCAAATACTCTTAAATCTGGATCAAGTGATCCTACCCAATAAATATTATTTCTTATTTCAACTGATTTCATCATAAACACTCCTATAAAATATATTCTAAAATTACTTTATGCTATATTGATTTATTTAATGATTATTAGTTAATAATTATTATTTGTTATGTAATTATTATATAATAAAAAATTATGATATACAAGGTATTTGTTTAAAATTTAACGAAATTTACAAAGTAAACAATAAATAATTTAAACAAGGAATCTCTATATTTAGGTATTTTTAGTAACTTAATTAAAATAATATGCATAAAATATATATATATTATGCCCTACATGATAGTAATTATTGAGGAGTGTTTATATGGATAAAATCCAAAAAATAGGGAATCAAAATATTGAAAACCCACATAGAGAAGATGGCCATAAACATATGAGAGAGGGAAAGTTTAATGATGCTATAAAAGCTTATCAAAACGCACTAAACATAGAGCCTAATAACGACGAAATATATAGTTGTATTGGGTATGCATATTATGAGAAAAGAAAATATACTGAAGCGCTAAAATATTTCGATAAAGCGATGAAGATTAATCCTCAGAACAGTGAAAATTATAATGGAGTGGGAAATATTTTGGATGAAAAAGGGGAGTTTGAGAAAGCTACAAAATATTTTGATAGAGCAATTGAATTAAATCCAAGGAATCCTGTTTATTTTTATAACAAGGGGTTGAGTCTGCAGAATCAAGCAAGATATGAAGATTCTCTTAAATGTTACAGTAGAGTTGAAGAATTAGCACCTAAATTTAGTGAAGCGCTAAATAATAAAGGGATTTCACTTGCAAATATGGGACGATTTCAAGAGGCTTATGAATCATATAAGAAAGCCATCAAAGCAAAGGCAGACAATTTTATATATTATATTAATTGTGCAGATGCATTAAACAACATGAACAAATATGAAGAAGCATTGAAGTATTGTAATAAAGCATTAAAGATTGAGAAAAAAAGTGACTTTATTTATATAAATAAAGCTATTAGCTATATGGGGTTAGAGAAATATGAAGAAGCATTAGAATGTTGCAGAAAAGCTCTTTCAATAAACAAGAATAATAAGGATGCTAAAAGTTTAAAAATAGAAATTAAAGAGAAGCTTAAGGAAAAATTATATCAAGAATAGAGAAATATTTCAGAGGGAATACATAGTATTTCCTCTGTTTTTCTTTTGTATACTATCAAATATAGGTGTATAATATAAAATAGAATATAATCAAACTTAGGGGGTGGATTTAATGGAATTAATTAATGGTAGATATAGATTATTAAAGGTTATTGAGCATAAGACAAATAAGACTGTATATTTAACTGATGATATATTAAAATCACTTAAAGTAACAATTAATATAGTCAAGCTTGATTACATCCCCCAAAGCTTTGATATTTATGAGATGGATAAAAATGAATATTTAAAAATTAACAGTAAATACATAATTAAAGTGCTAGATATGGGAGTAATAAAATCTATTGATAATAAAAAAGTTGAAAATATTTCTTATTATTATTACATAACAGAATATCTAGAAAACAATAAATATGATATTAAAGATATAAAAGATTTTGATAAATTGAATAATATATTTATTGATATTTGTAAAGGATTAAGTTATTTGCATTTAAAAGGAGAAACATATAAATATTTAAATCCTAAAAATATTTTAATATATTCTGATGAAACAAATCAGTTACATGCTAAATTAAAAGATACACTTAGTAGCACAATTGATGAACACAATATACTATCAGTGAACCATGAAAAATTAGAATATAAAGCTCCAGAGTTTATAAATGGTGAAGAAGTAAATAATACCATAGATATTTATTCTCTTGGGATGATAATTAAAAATATCATCATTCCTAATTTTAATGATTGCTCTAAAAATTTAAATGAAACAAAAGAAAAAAATAATATCATAATGAAGTTGTTTATTATCGTACGTAAAATGATAAATAAAAATGAAAAGAAGAGATATGAAAGTATTCAAGAATTAACAAAAGAATTTAATCAAATTTTTAATCTTAAAGAAATATCTAATGATATTGATGATATTGAAAAAATAAATTTAAAACATAAAATGTACGGAAGAGATTTTGAAATTAGAGAGATACTTGATTGGTATGATAAAAATGAAAGTGGTGTAGTATTTGTTCATTCTCCAAATGGTATGGGCAAGAGTACATTTTTGAATGAAATTGAGTATAAATTAGGATTAAGAACTAACGAGTTATATTCAAGTTATTTCTTAAAAAATAAAGACAATAATGATTATAATACTTTTGAGGATATAATAAAAAAGCTTTTTCATGAAGCGAAAAAAGAAATAGTTAAAAAATATGAAGAAGATTTGAAATTAATAATACCAGAAATAAATTCAAAACAAATTATGCCAGTTCATTTATTTAATGATACAAATGAAAGGTATAAGTTTAATAGTAAATTATTGAATTTTATGTATGATGTAATTGAAAATAAAAAAGCAATCATAATAATTGATAATTTACAATATGCATCAGAATATTTAATTGAACTTTTAGAGATGCATTTACTAAAAAATAATCTTGATAAAAGTATTTTATTGATATTATCTTATAGTGATGAAGAAATTTGGAGAAATAAGTTTGCAAGTAGATTTATTAAAAAATTTAAAGATATGAATAATAATATGGATATTTCCCTAAAACCTTTAGACTTAATGGATACGACTCTTTTAATCAAGGATATGCTTAGTTTATCTTATCTTCCAAATAAATTGGCAAAGAGGATTTTTAACCATACATATGGAAGTCCCATATTTATTCAGGAAGTAATAAAGAATCTTTTTGCAAAAAAAATTGTATATGTTAATGAAAGTACTGGGAGATGGTCAATAGATTTTGAAGATTATGATGATATCAAATTACCAGACAATATAGTTATAGCATCCATGGGACAAATAAATGATTTAGGAACAGAAAACTATGAGTTTCTAAAAAAACTTTCAGTTTTAAAGGATCATATTCATATTGAAATTATTAAAGAAGCTTTCAATTATTCTGAAAGAGATATTTTATATTTCATAAATACATTGTGTAGAAAAGGAATATTGTCTAGAAATAATCAAATATATGAAAAACAATATTATTTTACTAACAAAATGATGAAAGATGTTATATATGGAAGATTAAAAGAAGAAGAAAAGAAAGATTATAATAATTTAATAGCTTTAATTTTTGAGAGAAAATATTTGAGTGGTGAAAAAATAGATATTAGAATTATAATAAATCACTTTGAAAAAGCACAAGAGTATTCAAAGGTAAGAGAATATTGTAACCTTTTAGCTGAGAATATGATTAATATTAATGAAAATTTAGTAGCTATTGATTATTTAGAAAAAGCAATTAGATATTCAGATAATAATGATGAGAATGATATAAGAATGAGGATTAAACTTGCATTATTAAGTCATCAATGTGGGGAAAGTGAAAGAGCAGTTCAAATACTAGAAGAGGCAGATAAAAAAGCCCAAGAAAGAAAATTAATTGAGCAAAGAGTAGATATATTGTTTGAACTAACCAATTTATTTGCAAGAAGTAAGAATAAGTCAAAATGTGAACAACTTCTTGATACAATATTAGAGTTGTATTCAAAAACTAAATATAATAAAGCTTATTTATATTATCTTCTAAATAAAATTAGGATAAAAACTTTACTTGAGGGGAAACTTGATGAAGCTGCTGAAATAGTGATTGAATTAAAAGAAATTACTCCTGAAAATGAATATAGAATATTAGGTGAACTGTATAATATTGAAGGAATAATAAATATAATAAAATCTAATACAATAAAAGGTATAGATTGCTTTAAACAATCATTACAACACTTTGAAAAAGATAATTATATAAGAGGAAAGATTAATTGCCTAAATAATATAGCTGTTATTTATTATGAACATTTTCAAGATATACAAAAAGGGATGGAGTTTTTTGAAAAAAGCAGACAAGTAGCAGAAGAGTATAGAATTATTGAGGCTCTTCCACTTATCTTTTCAAATCTGGCAGAGTCAAATATAGACTTAAATAATTTTGAAAGAGGAGAAATGTATCTTAATAAAGCTAAACAATTATTAAACAGTGCAAGTGACAAACAGAGTTTATTATCTATAAATGTTGAGTTTACATCTTTAAATTTAAAATATGGTAATTTAAAAATGGTTGAGCATTATTATTCTGAGTGTGAAAAAAATGTTGCTGAAAATTTTGAGTTTACTAGGGAAAAAGGTGAGTATTTCATTACTTCAGCACAAAGAGCGCTGTTTTATTTGGATTTTAATTCTGCTAAAGAGTTTTGTGATAAGGCTGAAAAGATATATGAAAAAGAACAAAACAAGGCTTTATGGGAAATTTATTTTATTAGAAATATAATAAAAGCTTATGAAGGTGAAGATGTTGACAAAATTATGGAAGATAGTTTTTCTATAATAGATAAGATTATCTACCCAATAGAAAAGATGAATATGCTCTTTCAATTAGCTGTTTCCTTTGCTTTAATGGGATATAAAAAACAGTTGAAAATAATATTTGAAAAAATAATTGCTCTTAAAATAGAGAAAATGAATTTAAATATTATGATTAAGTATGAAATAGCTAAGGCTTGTACTGAGACAGATTATGATGTTGAAAAATTAATAGAATTGATGGATCAAGTAAAAGATACAAAGATGAAATTAATAAGTCTTTTCGGTAACTATGTTATAGCATCAACTTATTATAAAAAGAAGAATTATATTTATGCACTTAATTACTATTTAATTGTGATTGATATTTTAAAAGAGATTTATGAATTTGCTCCTATAAAATATAAGAAATTATTTATAAACAGAAAAATTTCAAAAGAAATTTTGGATGTTATTAGAGAATTGAAAATATACTTCACAAGAAATAATGAAGATATAAGTAATAATACAAATATAGAAGAAGAATTTAATAGTATGCTTTCTTTTGAGTTTTTCAAAGAGATTGTTAGTAGTAAAGCTTTTAGTGAATATACAAAAAAATTATACAAACACAAGGAATTATACTATATTGAAGACATTAAAGATATAGTTAAGAATTTATTCTCAAATCCAGAGGAAAACTTGAAATTCATATGTAACTTCATTGAAAATATCACCTTGGCATCAAGATGTATGGTGATAAAAGGTAATGGAGTTGATCAAAAGGTGATTTTTAGTAGTAATGGAGATGTTGAATTGCCTAAAGATATGAATATAATTGAAAGAGTAAAAATAACTAGAGAGAATATAATCTATAATAAACTTCATGGGGAAAAGAGTAGAATCAATGTGAAGAGTAGGATGCATGGTATTATATGTTTACCTATAGAAGATTCAGCTCATAGAGATATAATAAATTTACATGATAGAAAGAGTTTTAAAAATAGGAGTACTAGAATTAAAGGAGTTCTTTATATTGAATCCTACAGCATTTTAAACAATTTTAATGAGCATACAGTTTCAAAATGTCTGGAACTTATACCGCTTCTTAACGCTACTATGAGTAGCTATGAATTCAAGATGATTTCGGCTATTGATAAATTAACTGGAGTATATACTAGAAAGTATTTAATGGATTCATTTAAGTTGGAATTAGAAAAGACATATGAAGAGGGAAATCAATTAAGTATACTAATAGCAGATTTAGATCATTTTAAAAATATTAATGATAAATTTGGTCATCAAAAAGGTGATGAGGTATTAAAAGAAGCCAGCAGGATAATGAAGAATTCAATAAGAGGAGAAGACATAATAGGACGATATGGTGGAGAAGAATTTTTAATAATTCTACCTAATGCAAGCTCAAACGATGCTGAACAAATTGCAGAAAGAATAAGAATGAACCTTATGAATTCAAATATTATTGGAGAAAATTATCCAGTAACTTCAAGTATAGGTATAGCTTCTTACCCAGAACATAGTAGATTGCAAGAGGAGCTAATTGAAAAGGCTGATAAGGCGTTATATGATGCTAAAGAAGAAGGACGAAATAGAGTTAAAATATATTCCACATTAATGGAATTTGGAAATAAAGGAGCTAATAAACTTTCAGGAATAATCACTGGAAATTCTGTTGAAGATTCTAGAAATGTACTTACCTTTATTGAAGTTTTAGAATTAATGGATGAACAAATAAGTTCATCAAATAAAATATTTAAGCTTTTAGGAAGATTAATTGAGACTACAGAGGCTGAAGAAGGAACTTTATTTAAAGTAAATGATGGAGAAATATCAGAAGTGCTTTCTAGAAGAAGATACAATGAGAATTGGATTGAAAAAGAAGATTATAACGAAGAAATTGTAAGAGAAGTCATAGAAAGTAAAAAGGAAATATGTACAATTGACTGGAACTTGCGTAATAGAAATAATCCATTTACAGGGCTTCCAGATTGGAATTCAATAATATGCATTCCTCTTATAATTGAGGGGGAAGTAACAGCTATATTACTTCTTGAAGTCCCTACTTCAGAGAAAGAATTTAATTATGAAAACCTTAATTTTGTAAATGTTATAATTAAATTAGCAAAGAGAATATTCCAAGAACCATGTCATGGTAAAAAGTAACAAATAATAAACAAACTAATAAAATATAGTATTGACATAGATAAATCCCTATGGTAATATTATAAAAAATTAAAACAAAAAGGCAAAGATAAGGACGAGTAGAAATAGTTTCGCTACTACAGAGAGCTCTGGTTGGTGAGATGGAGCATAGAAGATTATTTTGAATACACCTTTGAGCTGTAGTCTGAAAATATGTTTAATATTAGTAGGATGTTCCGGAATCCCGCACACGTTATAGTGCTAGAGTATCATATACTCATTATTTATTATGATTATATTGTACTTGAAAAGGTTGATATGGTGACATATTGATAAAATACGAGGTGGTACCACGTGAGTATATACTCCCGTCCTCTGCAGAAGATAATTCTGCGGAGGGCGGGATTTTTTATTTTCCTCTAGAAAATAAAAAATAATGGAGAATGGAGAATGGAGAATGGAGAATGGAGAATGATTGAGATTTCTCTCCGAGAAATATTAATCTTATTGTTTCTGAGACAATAGCACTTTACTCGTTTCATTAACATGAAACATTGTATTTAAAATGCAATATTTTATCTAAAAGATAAAATGAGTAAAAGCTTAGAGGTCTTTAGAACAATAAAATGTAGTTTCTGACTGCAGGCAGAAACATCCATCATTCTCCATTCTACATTCTCAATTATACATTTGTTTTAGAATCTTTCGTGCGAAGAAATTTTAGTCAATATTTAGAATTTTTAAACAAAAAAATGGTAAAAGGGGTTGTTATTATGAAAAAATTAACTATAGATGAGCAAATGAGATTACTTTTAAAAGGTATAGAAGAGGTTATAAGTGAAGATGAGCTTAGAGCTAAGCTTGAGAAGAGTGAAAAAACTGGTGAGCCTTTAACAGTAAAGTTAGGATTAGATCCTACTGCACCAGACATCCATCTTGGTCATTCTGTTGTACTAAGAAAAGCAAAGCAATTTCAAGATTTAGGACATCGAGTAATTATTATCATTGGGGATTTTACAGGAATGATTGGCGATCCATCAGGAAAATCAAAAACTAGAAAACCACTTACAAGAGATGAGGTTTTAATAAATGCAGAAACATACAGAAGACAATTATTTAAAATATTAGACCCTGATTTTACGGAAGTAAGGTTTAATAGTGAGTGGTTAGAGTGTATGTCTTTTAAGGAAGTAATTGAGTTAATGGCAAAGCAAACAGTAGCAAGAATACTAGAGAGAGATGATTTTAAAAATAGATTTAATAATAATCAGGCTATTGGACTTCATGAATTTACGTACCCGTTAATGCAAGGATTGGACTCAGTTGTAATAAATGCTGATGTAGAGTTGGGAGGGACAGATCAGACCTTCAATATACTCATGGGAAGAACTCTTCAAAAAGAATACAATAAGGAAAAACAGGTGGCAATGTTTGTGTCTATTCTTGAGGGAACAGATGGTAAAGAGAAAATGAGTAAGAGTTTGGGGAACTACATTGGAGTTAATGAGAAGCCAAGGGATATATTTGGAAAAGTAATGTCTATACCTGATGAGCTTATAATAAGATACTTTGAACTAGTTACAGACGTTCATCCAGACAAGATTGACATTATGAAAAAGCAACTGAAAGAAGGAACAGTGAATCCAAGAGATTTAAAGTTAAATTTAGGAGAAACAATTGTATCACTATACCATGGTAGCAATGCTGGAAAGAGAGCACAAGAAGAGTTTATAAGCATATTTTCTAATAAGAGCATACCAAAAGAAATAGAAGAAATTCAGTGTCCTGATGGTGATTGCATATGTAATAAACTAATACAAATAATATTAAAGATGGGATTTGCTAAAACTAATAGAGAAGCAAGAAGATTGATATCTCAAGGAGCAGTTAAGATAAATGGAGAGAAGTTCAGTGAGGATATGTGTTTTGAACTTAAAGCAGGTGATGTAATACAAGTTGGAAAGAAGAGATTTGTTAAGATAAAAAACTAATAACAAGCACCCCAGGGGTAATTTCCCCTGGGGTAACATATTAACAGGAGTGGTTTGAAACTGCAGCATGCCTTTGGGTTCTAAATAACAAAACAATACCTAATACAATGTGTACTACAACAACTATACCGTTGAATGTAGTTACTTTATCAGTAACTAAAGTACTAAAACCTATGGAAAAGACACTGTTAAATGCAGCATGATATATTATACTTAATAATGTACTTTGAGTTTTTATATAAACCCAAGTCATCATGAAGGTTATTCCTATAACTCCACATAAGTAAAAAGGAAAATTCATGGCATACTGGCTAGTATGAGGTAGTAAATAAAAAAGAGGTAAGTGCCATATAGCCCAGATCACTCCAAGAATTAAACTTGATATAATGGGGCTGAAAGATTTTAGAAGTTCAGGAAGAACAAATCCTCTCCAACCAAGTTCCTCAAGTCCACCACCAATAATCATAATAGGGAAGTACATAATAAGCATATACAATGGTTGAATTTTTAGTGAAATAGGATTTCCAACATTAATGAAATTAACTAGAAGTGATGATAAGAAGGGTACACCTATATACACTGCAAAAGGTAATATATACCATAAAATGTTTACACGCCATTTTATTAACGATGAAATGTAGTTTTTATAAGAATTTTTATCCTTAGCTATTCGCAGCACCAACCATGTAGCTAATCCAGGTCCGAAGGCTCCTCCTATACCAAATAGAGATAAATAAATTGGATTGCTTGTGTTAACTATACCTTCTTTTAGCAAACACCAAGCAGTTATCCAACAGCCCCAAGTAATAATAAATGTTAAAAAAAGTTGAATATACAATAACTTATTTTTCATATTATTCCTCCAATTTTAAACTTAATATTTGAAACCATTAAGTATCAATACCTTAAGTTTAAACCTGTGGGTAACTCCCAGGTCAATATGTTTTTAACTTTTTATTGGTGTGTAGATTTCTAAATATCTACGCTCATTGCCTTCATCATATGTAGTTATTAGTAAACTTACATAACTTAATCCTATTAATTCATATCCGTTTTCACGAGCTATTTTTCTTATGTTACTTTCTACTTCTTTATCAATGTTACTTCTACCAGCTTCTACAATTGTATAAAGACATTTTGAATATGAAATTATTTCACCTTCAATATCTTCATCATAATTTTCAACTCTGTTTACCACGAGAAATTTATTTTCAAAGCAATCTTGTTTAGTATAATTTATTACTCGGACTAAACCTGTAAATGTAACTGCATTTTTCAAGTTATTTGAATGCTTCTGTATAATATCATATTCATCATATGCAAAAAAATCTGATAATTCACCTTTTACCACTAAAGGCTTCATTTCTGCAATGATGAATTTTCCCAGATAGTCTTTGATTTTTTTACAATTATCCTTAATTACCTTTATGCGTTTTAGAAGAAGATTTTTATATAGTATTTCTTCATGTATTTGTTGTTCTTTTTCTTCAAGCATACATTCTATATCATCTATACTTTTATGTTTTTTTATTTCTTGAATTTTCTTTATCTCAAAATCAATTTCTCTATAAGAATTTATAGTTAAAATTTCATGTATATCAAAATCATCGTATTCTCTATAGCTATTTGTATTATTTTTTTTAGGATTTATTAATCCTTTATCTTCGTAAAACTTCAATGTATCTCTAGATATACCAAAAAACTTTGATACTTGTCCAATTGTATACATTTTATCCTCCTATATAATGTTTAACTTATTTATTCATGTATCTACTTAATTCCATATTGTATAAGCCTTTCCTTTAAAAAAAGGAAAATGTATGTGAATTTGCTTTGTATGGCTAATAAGAGATTATACTTTTTTCAGACTTGAAATGAAAAGGATAAAGAAATTTAGGATAGTCCTTTAAAGATTGAATATGATTGTGGAATGATAATTGGGAAAGGAGATCCATGTTCAGTTGGTATATATTTTAATCCTTTAAGTAAGAAATCAAGCTAATTGAGGTATAATAATAATTATAAAACTAACAGATAAAGTGAAAGGGTGAAAAAATTTGGAATTTTATAAGTGGGTTAAAATAGAGATATATGTACCAGAAGATAAACTTCAAGATATAAGGAATGCATTAAACAAAGGGGGAGCAGGCAAGATAGGAGACTATGACAATTGCCTTTCAATGTATGAAGTTAGAGGATATTGGCGTCCGCTAGAGGGCGCAGATCCTTTTGAAGGTGAAGTGGGAAAAGTTTGTGAGGGAAGAGAACTTAAAATTGAAGCAAGATGTTATATTGATAATGTGAAGACTACTATAGACGAAATACTAAAAGTTCATCCATATGAAGAGCCAGTGATAAATATTATTCCATTAATAAATCATGTGTATATTGATGATAATATGAAAAGGAACTCTTAAGAGTTCCTTTGATTCCATTAAAGATTATACTTATTCAACTAAAGAAATATAATCTGACTTAATAATCCCCATATAAATATCACTACAATAAGCGCCATTAATTAACGCACCTTCTCTGTCTATACCTTCTTTTATAAATCCACATTTCTCATAACATTTTATTGCCCTTGTGTTATAATCTAAAACCCTTAAATATACCTTGTGATATTCTAAAACTTCAAACGCATGTTTTAATACCATTTTAGTAACAGTTGTTCCGATACCACAACCATACACGTTGGAGTCATAAATTTCAATGGAGAATCTCGCTTTGTTATCTTCTTTATATGGTCTAAGACCAACGATTCCAATGCAAGTACCATTATACTCAATAACCCACTTACATGGATGTTGAATTATTTTTTCATACCATTTGATAGCGTCGTCCATAGTGAATTCGCTCAAATTACTAATATTACCACCACACATCATAACACATTCCTTGTTTATTCCTAACTTTGCGCGGCTAGCAATATCTTCTTTTATTGGTTGACGTAATATGATATTATTATTTTCTAATTTTATAGCACTATTCACACCATCATCTCCTCAAAATATAAATATCCTTCGATATATTTAACTATTTCGCTGTAATTAATATATTTTCTTTATGATACTATACAAATATTTTATGCATCAATTATTATTTCTATATTATACATTATTTTCTTTTATTTAATCAAAATATGTACAAAATAATGGTGTTCTAAATAAATATCAACATTATTGCCTAATGCAACCTAAATTTTGAATATTAAAGAAAATATATAGTTTATTTAGTAGGTTTTATATGATTTTTTTTGACAAAAGGAAGAAAAATAACCTGATTTATTCTTTCTAATTATTTATTCACTAATTTTGTAAAAGAGAATATACTAAAATTATAGTAATAATTATGAGGGTAGAGTTATATGAAAATGGCCATAAAGTTGAAGGATGGGAAGAAATATTTTTATAGTGAGGCACAATCGCAGCAAATCGCTCGTCACTTAAATTATGTAAAATTACTTCAAATACTTACAAATGGCAGTAATATGAAGAGTGGTTCAACTATTAAAATTTTGAACCAAGTATTCTTGGTAGAGAACATAAAATCATTTGAATTCTTTTTATAAAGAACCATTTATGCATACGATAATAAAGAACTAAAAATTCAAAATTTTGCATATTTAATTATTGACAATTTCATGGAAATTGTATAAAATTACAATATATTAGTGAGTGTGTCTAATCAATGGAAATTCATTGTGAGCGGCACAGGGAAGATCCTACACGCAGATATGTAACCCTGCGGAGTCGCTATGGCGATTCTGATAGGGTTTTTTTGCTTTATTCAGTTAAAGTGAAAAAGGATATGGAGGTAAAAGTTATGGGATTGTTAATTAGAAAAGGTACTGAAAATGATATTAAAGAAATGGATACATTAATGTATGAGGGGGATGAACATCATATAGTAAATTTGCCTCATAAATTTAGAAAATCCGATGAATCAAGAGAAGAATTTATTATTGATAAACTAAATGATGAAGAATCAAATATATTTGTTTGTGAATGTGAAGGAGATATAGTTGGTTTAATAATAACTAGAGTTATGAAAACACCTGATGTATCAATATTCATACCTAGAGAATTTGGATGGATTGAAAATCTAATTGTAAAAGAAAAAAGCAGAGGGTTAGGGATTGGAAAAAAGCTGATGGACGAAGCAGAAGACTGGTTGAAGAGTAGAGGAGTAAAAGAAATAGAATTGAATGTATATAATTTCAATAAAGGCGCTATAGCTTTATATGAGAAGCTAGGATATATAGATCTTAGCAAGAAGATGATAAAGAAGATTTAGAAAATTTTTTATGCACCGTGTGATGTAAAGCCTTTCCCACAGGATGAAGATTTATATGGTGCAGATGGATTACTAATTTATAAAAAGCTTGAAGAAAAAAATATAAAAAGAGAATTTGAGCTTTGCTTATGATCAATGATAATTGAGGTATAGTTAGAGATTCCAAGTTATAACTAAATTTATACTAGGTTTAAGGTGTACTGTGATTTTGAGTATGAATAAATAAAGTTTAATTATGGATTCTCTATAAATAAGTTAATAAATATAAAAATATATAAATATATTAGCTAAACAAGGGGAGGAATTACAATGGATAGAAAGGTAATTAACTGGATGTGGGAAAATGAAGAAGCACAGAAGGCATTTGCTGACTGGGTAGGCTTTCCTGGAAAAAAAGAAACAGCTGAGGAAGTAGATAAACTACATCATTTATTGAAGTTTGAAGGGGATTTAAAAATTCTTGATGTTGGATGTGGAACAGGAAGACATTCTTTAGAATTTGCAAAAAGGGGACATAAGGTTACTGGTATTGATATTGCATCCTTATACATTGATGAGGCAAGAAAGAAAGCTCTTTATAATGATTTAGACGTTGATTTTAGATTTCAAAGAGGACTACATATTAGAGATAAAGAAGCGTATGATTTCATATTAGCATATAATCATACATTAGGACTTATGAAAGAGGAAGAGCTTAATCAACATTTTAATAATATTCATAAAGCACTTAAAGTAGAGGGGAAATTTCTTTTAAAGATAGCTGGTCCGATGATGGATGGACAATTAAATCAGGAAAGAATCAGAGACTGGGGAGAGCAAAATGGCAAATATATTTTAAGTGAAAAGTATATGGAAGATGGATTCAGAATCGAAAATTGTATATTTATTGACCCTAAGAAAAAAGAGATTATTGAATATAGAGAAAAGCAAAAAGCATTCACACATGGAGAAATCTTAGATATATTAAAAGAATCTGGGTTTTCGAAGATAGAATGTTATTCTGATATACATGGTGAAGCTGCAGATGAAAATAAATTTGGAGTATATATTTGTATGAAGTAAATATATGGAGCGATTGTTGCATGATAAGAAACTATTGTGCTTTAGAAGAAATGTATAATGGATAATGTAGAATGTATAATGATTGACATTTCTCTCCGAGAAATTGTAATTGTATTGTTCCTTGGCCAATAGGGAATCACTCGTTTCATCAAGGATGAAACCTTGTAATTGGAATACAATATTTTATCTTAAGATAAAATGAGTTAAAAACTCTTTTTCTAAAGACCAATAAGATGTAGTTTTGCGGAGCAAAACATCCATCATTATACATTATCAATTATACATTATACATTTATTTTGCCGAACTAGCTTCGCTAGTTCACAAAGTTTTTCTATTATGTTTTACTAAAGTAGCATCATTAAACTCATATAGAACTACAAATCAAAGGGGGAGGAATACCTATGCCACATTATTATGGAGACAGAATAGTTTTAAGAGAATATAGACAAGAAGATTTTAAATATATAAGAGGATGGGTAAACGACCCTGAGATTACAGATAATTTATCAGATATATTTATATTTCCTCATACAGCAACCAATACTGAAGCATATATGAATTTTATCAACAGTAAAAAAGGGTTAGAAAAAACTAATTTTGTTATTGCTCATAAAGATACTGAGGAGTATATTGGGCAAATAGACCTAATAAAAGTTGATTGGAGAAGCAGATATGCTATATTAGGTATTGTTATAGGAACAAAAGAAAACTTTGGAAAAGGATATGGGGCAGAGGCCATAAAGGTTTTGCAGCATATCGTATTTAATGTATTAAATCTTAATAGACTTGAACTAGAGGTGCATGATTATAATAAGCGTGCAATAAGATGCTATGAGAAATGTGGGTTCAAAGAAGAAGGAAGACTTAAAGACCGGTTCTTCTACAATGGACAATACACAGATTATGTAATTATGGGTATTTTAAAGAGTGATTATGAAGAGATGAATAAATA
This sequence comes from Oceanirhabdus sp. W0125-5, assembly GCF_027938815.1. Lineage (GTDB taxonomy): Bacteria > Bacillota > Clostridia > Clostridiales > Clostridiaceae > Oceanirhabdus. The sequence continues at coordinate 70,302 of NZ_CP115913.1, read as the reverse complement.
GAGGAACGTTATCTTTATAATTAGCCATGCTTTGCGCCAAACATTACGGCTATATTGGAGTAGTATAGCCATTTTGGGTGTGAAGCGTGGCTTTTTGATTCTTTAGAATCTAAAAGAAATTGAGAATTGAGAATGTAGAATTGAGAATGATGGACATTTCTCTCCGAGAAATTTTAATTGTATTGTCCTTTAGACAACGAGGTTTTACTCGTTTCAGCTGGCTGAAACATAGTATCCATTGGTATAAGAACTACGGTATTTCATCTCAGATGAAATAAGTAAAAAAGATTTTGTTCTAAAGAACAATAAGATGTAGTTTCTGCGTAAGCAGAAACATCCTGCATTCTCCATTCTCAATTCTCCATTCTCAATTAATACAGTTATTATATGAAAACAAGATTCATGAAATCAAGGATAAAATTATTCTTTAGAAACAATAAGGGGGTTTTTAAATGAGATATTTTAAGAAGTTAGAGGGGGAAAGGTTATATCTTTCTCCAATCAATGTTGAGGATTATGAAATTTACACTAAATGGATGAATGATTTAAATGTAACAATAAATCTGGGGAATTTTGCGAAAAACTTCAGTAAATCTAAAGAAAAGGAATCTGTAGAAAGATTAGCAAATGAAGAGAGTAACTTTGCGATAGTGTTAAAAGAGGGAGATAAATTAATAGGAAATTGTTCTCTATTTAGTATTAATAATATTCATAGAAGGGCAGATTTAGGTATATTTATAGGGGAAGAAGAACATAGAGGTAATGGATACGGAGTTGAAGCGATAGAACTTATCTTATCTCATGGGTTCAGAGTATTAGGATTAAATAACGTAATACTAAGAGTCTTTTCCTTCAATGAAAGAGCTATAAGGGCATATGAAAAAATAGGTTTTAAAGAAATAGGAAGAAGAAGAGAAGCGTTTTATATAAACAATAAATATTATGATGTGATATATATGGACATAATACAAAGAGAATATAAATGTAAATATTTAGATGATATACTTCCCAGATAATGTAGATGTGTGTGACTAACAGGAATAAAATGTGGATAACTTAAGAGAAGAAAATTTTTATTGTGGATTGATTTTTGATTTAGAAATGTGGATAAATGTAATTTGATGGATAGCAATTTTTAAAACAGAAATTAATTATAACAAACTATATGATAAAATACAAAGGTTTTAGGGGGAAGAGTGTATGGCTATTATTAATGACAAAAAGTTTTTATATGAAGATAAAGAAATATTAATAACATCTCCAAAGGTAGAAGATGCAGAAAACTTTATAGAGTATTTATTAACAGTGGCAGGGGAAACTGAGTTTTTATTAAGAAAACCAGAGGAATTTAAAATAACAGTAGATAAGGAAAAAGAAATAATAAAAAATACAATAGAAGATGAAAATATTTTATTTGTAACAGCAAAGGTAGGAAATAAAATCGTAGGAAATATAGGATTTCATGGTGGTAACAAATTTAGAACAAAGCATGCAGGAAGTTTTGGAATTGCCATAGTAAAAGAATACTGGGGAATGGGCTTAGGAAAAGAATTAATAAGTACATTATTGGAATGGACTGATAGTAAAGGTATAAAAAGAGTAGAATTAAAGGTTGATGAGGATAATGAAAGAGCTATAAAGTTATACAATAAAATGGGCTTTGAAGTGGAAGGAAGATTAAAGAAGGAAAAGTATATTGGAGAGGGAGTGTACAAGGATTCTCTCATAATGGCAAGAGTTGTTGATTAAAAACAAATGGAAAATTGATAATGGAAAATGGAAAACGGAGGACATTTCTCTACGAGAAATTTTAATTGTATTGTTCTTTGGATATAGAGTTTTTACTCGTTTCAGCTTTGCTGAAACATTGTACTCTTTGGAATAAGAGTTACGGTATTTCATCAAAGATGAAATAAGTTAAAATACATTGGTCTAAAGAACAATAAGATGTAGTTTCTGCGAAAGCAGAAACATCCATCGTTTTCCACTTTCAATTTTCAGTTTTCAACTAATTAAGTTATTATTTGAAAACAAAATCAATGGAATCAAAGATACAATTATTCGTTAGAAACAATAGGAGGGTTGTAAATGGTTTATCTTAAGGAGTTATCTCTAAATGATGGACAAGAAATACTTGATATGATTAGAGAAATAGGTCCAGGCGAAAATGGATTTGGAAACAGTGGTTGGGATATGAAAGATGAGGAGTTTGAGTGGTATTTAAGAAGAAATATAAGAATGGCTCAAGGAATTGGACTAGAACCTCATTTAGTTCCTGAGACTATGTATTGGCTTTATGTGGATGATAGACCAGTTGGAATTATAAAACTTAGACCAATACTAAATCAAAACTTGAGAAAATTAGGTGGAAATATAGGATATTGTATTAGACCAAGTGAACGTGGTAAAGGATATGGAGTTCTGATACTGAAAGAAATGATGAAGAAGGTTAAAGCAAGAGGTATGAGTAAGGTACTTTTAACTGTAAATGAGGATAATATTGCTTCTAGAAAAGTAATAGAGAGTAATGAAGGAGAACTTTATGATATAATTGATGGAAAGTGTAGATATTGGATAAACGTCTATTAAAAAAACAAATTGAAAATTGATAATGGAAAATGGAAAACGGAGGACATTTCTCTTCGAGAAATTTTAATTGTATTGTTCTTTGGATATAGAGTTTTTACTCGTTTCAGCTTTGCTGAAACATTGTAGTTTTTACTACAAGAATTACGGTATTTCATCAAAGATGAAATAAGTTAAAATATATGGGTCTAAAGAACAAAAAGATTTAGTTTCTGCGAAAGCAGAAACATCCATCGTTTTCCACTTTCAATTTTCAGTTTTCAACTAATTAAGTTATTATTTGAAAACAGAATCAACGAAATAAAGATAAAAGTATACTTTAGAAACAATAAGGAGGATAAGACATGTTGAACCATGTAGGAACACAAAGGATTGAAACTGAAAGATTAATATTAAGAAGATTTAAAGAAGAGGATGCTCATGATATGTATAATAATTGGGCCTCTGACACGGAAGTAACTAGATATCTTTCATGGCCTGCTCATAGTAGTGTTGAAGTAACTAAGAAAATTATTGAGATGTGGTTAAATAGTTATAACAATCAGGAGCATTATCAATGGGCTATTGAGTTAAAGGAAAATGGCGAGGTAATTGGAACTATCAGTTTAATAGAGATTAATAATAAAGATGAAAATTGTGAGGTAGGTTATTGTATAGGTAAGGAATTTTGGAATAAGGGTATTTTGACAGAAGCACTTTCAGAAATGATTAAATTTGCTTTTAGTGAAATTGGGTTCCAACGTATAGCAGCTCGTCATAATCTAGATAATCCTGCATCGGGACGAGTAATGGAAAAGTGTAATTTATCCTATGAAGGAACTTTAAGAAAAATTGCTAGAGATAACTGTGGTAATTTAGTTGACTGTAAGTATTATTCAATATTAAAAGATGAATATTATATTTAAAATTTGAATTTAATATATTCCTGCGTTGTCCACTTTCAATTTTCAATTTTCAATTAATAAAGTTATTATTTAAAAACAAAATCAACGAAATCAAGGATTTAATTATTTTTTAGAAACAATAGGAGGTAACGCTTTGATAAAATTACGAAACGCTGCTAAAGCAATAATTGTTAAGGATAATAAGATACTTTTTGTAAAATATTGTTCAAAAAGAACTGGAATTGTATATTATGTATTACCAGGTGGTGGACAAGAAGGCGGAGAAACATTAAGTGACACATTAAAGAGGGAATGTTTAGAGGAACTTGGGGTTGAAATAGATGTGGGCGAAATTGCATTAGTTACCGAGTATATTGGAAAAAATCATAAATTCGCAGATTTGCATTCAAAATTGCATAAAATGGACTTTATGTTTTTTTGTACAATGAAATCTGCTATAGACTTATCAAAAGCGACTAATACTGATACTGATCAAATAGGATTCGAATGGTTAGGATATGCAGAGCTTAAAGAAAAAACGGTATATCCTGAAGAATTAAAAAGAGTTTTTGATCAAGAGGGAAATATTATAACACCAGTATATTTAGGAGATATATTTTAAGGGTTTATTGCAGAATTTGATTGTTGTCATACACATCCACTTTTACAATAGGCTGTGAGATTGAACTTGACGCTACAAATAAGAAAGTGAGTATTTTAGAAGAGTAGGGTAGATATAAAAGAAATGGATAATTGAAAATTGAAAATGGAAAACGAATGACATTTCTCTTCGAGAAATTTTAATTGTATAATTCTTTAGATAAGGAAGGTTTACTCGTTTCAGCGTTGCTGAAACATTGTAATTTGGGTTACAAGAATTACGGTATTTCATCAAAGATGAAATAAGTAAAACATATTGGTCTTAAGAACAATAAGATGTAGTTTCTGCGAAAGCAGAAACATCCACCGTTTTCCACTTTCAATTTTCAGTTTTCAACTAATAAAGTTATTATTTGAAAACAAAATCAACGAAATCAAAGACAAAATTATTCTTTAGAATCAATAAGGGGGGCGTAGATATGTTAATCAGTGATTTTGAAAACTTTATTATTGAGGCTTTTACAAAAGAAAAATTAGAGCTTGTAAAAGGAAAAAATGAATATGGATTCACTAATATAGGGAGAAAAGATATTTCTAAATTGGGGTATTGCACTAATCTAACTATTGAATCTGCAGAAGAAGCAGCAAAAAATAATGTTGATTTGTTAATAACACATCACGATGCCTGGGAGTGGATGTCTGGAATAAAGGAAGAGGCACTTGAAATATTAAAACAAAGTAACATAACTCATTTCTTTATTCATTCACCTTTAGATGATGCTGATTTTGGGAATAACACGTCAATATTAAATAAACTTGGATTTAAGGTTATAGATAAATTTTCAGATGAAGAAGGAATGTATTGTGGAAGAATAGGGGAAATAGATGAACCTATAGAGTTTGATAAACTGGTGAGTAAAATAGAAATGTTGTTAGATGAACCTGTACGAAAATGGAAGAACAACGAAAAATTAATAAAGAAAATAGGAGTAGTAACAGGTGCAGGGTTTTCAGCTGTTGATATAAAAGAGGCAGTTGATTTAGGTTGTGATGCATATTTTACTGGTGAAAAGATACTTTACACTGTTCAATATGCTCAATATAGTAAAATAAATCTTATAGTTGGTAGTCATACCTTTACTGAGATATTCGGATTGGAAAGTTTGGCTAAAATGATAAATGAAAGATACCCTATGGTAGAGATTATTAGGATTAAAGAAGAGCATGTTGAGTAAGAGTGGGAACAAACCTGTAATGGTACTAGGTATGCAGGTAAATTTTGAGATGGTAACAGGTGCGCAGACAAATTTTGGAGAATTTATTATTGCTAAGGGAGTTAAGAAAGATTAAAAATTCATTAGAAAATGATTAATATTTGAAAGAATGGAAGGATTCATAATAAACCTATAGAAATAAGAATATATAATATTATTGGATAAATCTAGGAGGGGAATTATGTTACAGTTATTATTCGGGTTAATTATATTTGCAGTGGTTGCATTATTAGTATTAATAATTGGTGCGGTAGCTTTACCAATTTTTATAGTTGCACTTGTGATTGCACTTATCTTGGCAATATTGGGTGTATTGTTTAAAATAACATTTAGTGTAGGATTTGTGGTGCTGATAATCGCATTAGCAGTTGCATTTTTTTCAAGGAATGAAAAAAGACATTAATAATTAAAACCACCAATATAAAATGTTGGTGGTTTTACGTTTGGAGGAGAATTCATTGAGACAAATAAAAAAGACTTTTAGAGGAAATTATGAATTAGAATATTTGTTATATTTACCTAAAGGGTATGAGGATAGCAATAAGGAATGGCCCCTTATGTTGTTTCTTCATGGAGCAGGAGAGCGAGGAGATAATATTGATTTAGTGAAATTACATGGAGTTCCAAAGGTAATTGAGAGAGGTGAAGAACTGCCATTTATAGTAATAGCGCCTCAATGTCCAGAGGAATTATATTGGGACTTTACTGTTCTTCAGCTGGAACAATTGGTAGAGGGTGTAATTAAAGAGTTAAGAGTAGATAAGAAGAGAGTTTATATTACTGGATTGAGCATGGGTGGATTTGGAGCATATGCCCTTGCATCATATAGACCTGATTTATTTGCAGCTATGGCAGTGGTATGTGGAGGAGTAGCCTATGCTAAAAGAGCTCAATTCATGAAAGATATTCCCTTGTGGGCTTTTCATGGAGAAAAAGACACAGTTGTCCCAGTAGAAAAGTCCATTGAGGTAGTTGAAGAAATTAAGAAAGTAGGGGGAGAGCCTAAGCTTACAACGTATCCAGATAAAAGACATGATTCATGGACAGTGACTTATGATAATCCTGAAGTGTATGAATGGCTTTTGAGTCATGAAAAACAAATGTAGAATTGAGAATTGAGAATTGAGAATGGAGAATGTAGAATGATGGACATTTCTCTTCGAGAAATTTTAATTGTATTGTTCTTTAGATAAATAGGTTTTACTCGTTTCAGTAAGCTGAAACATTGTAATCCTTGAAACAAGGTATACGGTATTTCATCAAAGATGAAATAAGTTAATACTTTGTTCTAAAGAACAATAAGATATAGTTTCTGCGAGAGCAGAAACATCCATCGTTTTCCACTTTCAACTTTCAGTTTTCAATTAATAAAGTATTTATTCGAAAACAAGATTAATGAAATCAACGATACAATTATTCTTTAGAAACAATAAGGGGGAAACGTAGATGTATGGAGTACTTGCGTATTTTGATAGAGAAACAGAAGAAAAGCTAATGGGATTATGGGAGCAATTAGTTGAAAATGATATATCATATTATTCAAAGGAGTATAGTGGGAAAAGACCACATATAACTATCGCTGACTATGATGAATTGGATGAAGGTGAATTTAAAGAGTATATGGATATCTATTACGAACAAATAACAAGGATTCCAGTTAATTTTGCTACTTTAGGGAGCTTTATAGGAAGTGGGGCTTTGTTACTTACTCCAACAATGAGTAAAGAGTTATTGAATTTTCATAGAGAATATCATGATAACTTCAAGATGTTTAGAAACAATAAGAAATCTTTATATCTTCCAGGAAAGTGGATACCTCATTGTACAATAGCAAATAGATTGAAAAAAAATAAATTAGCAGAGGCATTGTTATTTTGTACTGAAAAACTAAAGCCCTTTAAAGGATATATTAGTGAAGTAGCACTTATTAAATTGAAATATAATGGAGAAGATTGTATAGGGGTTGAGGAGATTTATAGTAAGAAGTTAATTTGAGCTACTTATAAGAGAGAGTTTTAAAAATTATCAGCAAAAAAACTATAAGGATGATTGAAATTATTGTTGCTAATACTGCATACAAGTATTAAACACGTAGGAGTAAAACATAAATATAAGGCGATTTTAAAGGAGTCATGAGATGGATATTAATAGAATAAAGGAATTAGCATTTGCTAAAATGGGAAAAAGGAAGCCACATAATAAAAGAGAAGAAGGATATATTTTTTATCACGGATTAAGAACAGCAGAATTAGCAATACAACTTAGAGAAATGATAGATGAAACAGACAATTCAAAGGATAATATTATATATGCAGCATCACTTTTCCATGATATAGCTAAAGGAATTGAACCACATAATGAAAATGGATGTATTCTAGTTGAACAAGTTTTAAAATTTGAATGTTCAGAGGAAGAATTAAGAGAAATTACTGAAATAATTAGATATCATAATTCAAGAGGAAAGTCTGAAAATTGGGTTAAAGAGATACGAATAGTACAAGATGCGGATATGTTAGATCATATGGGAACGATGGACGTTTGGTTGAACTTTGTACATCAAGCCTTCGATGGGAAAAGTGTAAATGCTTCAATTGATTTTTACAATAATAAAATGTTTAAGGATTATCTAAGGGATTGTAGAAGCAAACTAAACTATGATATTTCTAAAAAAATATTTGATGACAGGGCAAAATTTATACATGAATTTATTGATAGATTAAGTGCAGAAGGAATGGGGAAAATTTTTAATAAGGATTTGATAAATAGATAACTTTCACATTTTTAAAGATTAAAATTTAATTCTTTAATAAGTGAATGAATACAATTTTATAATATATCTAAATAAGAGAATATCATTTGATTTTTTAGCATAATAACTCATAAATAATGAATTAATGGAGATATCACTGAAATATTTCCAAGGAAATGATATAATCATCATTCAAATAGCAATAATTTACAAAGTTTAGTATAAAATGATAAGTATAAGTGTTAGTGATTGGATTAAGAAAAATACAATAAATGGATATTTTTGTTGCCAAAATATGTAAAATATTATATAATTAATATACTTCAAAAAATTAAGTAATATATAATATAGAGCAATTTTGGTGAACCTTTTCATCTGAATTTATATCTAAGATGGAAAGGTTTCTTTAATTTACAATTGAAAAATTATATTATAAGTAAGGGGGATAAATAATGGGGAATATTAATAAACTATCAATGAAATTTGGGGTATCTGAATATACTGTTAAGTCATGGATAAATGAAGGAAGACTTAAGTGTTCAGTTATAGATGGGGAAATAGTTTTTGAAGATAAGGAAATAGAAAGGTTCATTAAAGCAACAGGCATTGAAATTATTAAACCAGGAGAGTTTAATAAATTTATTGATAAAGAAATAAATAATGTAGATGATACTATGAGTTTGAAAGAAAAATATGAGCAGTTGCATAATGAATATTGTAGAACTCATAATGTTATGACACCAGAGGAGATAGTTAGTTTAGTTTCAGAAGTTATCGATTAAGTTTTTTCCGTAATATATATTACGGAAAAAAAATTTTGTTTGTACTATACTCTAGATAAATGAAAGTGAGGGGAATTTTATGATAGAGCAAGTATTTAAGTATAGTACAGAAAATGATACAGCTGTTGAAAAAATTATTATGGACGAGAATATTAATTACATTCATATGATTTTTAATAAAGAAGAAGGATTACCTGAACATTATTCCAATTCAAATGTCTACATGACTGTGATTAAAGGCGTATTGTCAATTCAATTAGATGAGCAAAATGTTCATGAATATGTAAAAGGAGATATACTTAAAATTCCTTATAATACGAAAATGAATGTAAAGAATCTTCATGATGATGTTCTTGAGCTAATTGTTATAAAAGCTCCAGCGCCAGCTAATTTTAAAAAATAAATATCAAATTTAAATTAATAAGACATCAATGCATAAGACTATGTGTTGATGTTTTATTGATTAGGTTATAAGATTTAATTAAGAACTAAAAACTGAAAGTAAAAGAATAGTACCCTGTTAATACAATTAACAAATTCAAAGGAAAATGAGGGATATAAAATGATGGAATCTATTTATAAAGAATTAGAAAGTAGTCAATTGTTTATAGGATTTAATCATGAAGGTATTAAAGAATTATTCAAATCAGTTCATTATAGAACTAAAAATTATTCTAAAAATGAAATTATTGCTTACGAAGGTGACGAAATTAAAGAATTGGGGATTATTTTATCAGGGGAAGTATATGTTGAAAAAGTATATGTGACAGGTAAAGTAATCAAAGTAAAGAAATTAACCAAAGGTGAATTAGTTGGTCATGCCAGTGTTTTTTCAGATTATAATTATTATCCATGTACAATAGTGGCTAAGAATGATTTACAGATTTTATACATTCCCCAAGATAAGATTACGGATATATGTTTAAGTAGTAGACAATTTTTAATTAATTTTATAAGATTGATTTCTAATCAAACGGTTTATTTAAGTAATAAATTAAAATTTATTTCATATGACACAATAAGGAAGAAAATTGTTGATTATCTACTTAAAGAATATAAAAAACAGAAAACTTGTAAGGTAATAGTTTCTTTTTCAAGAAAGGAAATGGCAGAAGTTTTTGGGGTTACTAGACCGGCTTTATCAAATGAAATGATAAATATGAAAAATGATGGATTAATTGAATATAGAGATAATATTATAGAGATAAAAGATTTAGAATTATTAAAAATAGAATTAGGAAAATAAGAACGTGGTAATACTTATTACCGCGTTTTTTTATTTGAACTGATATACTTTGTATATGAGATAAACATTAGATACATGGAGGAATTTATATGACTACGATAATATTGTTAATAACAACGATTATTGCATTAGTAATATCTTTGTTTAAAGATAAAGAAAAGACAATAGGAACTATGAAACAAGCAAGAGGTATGATGGGAAGTATGATTTCAGATATAGTTGGGGTATTACTACTTATTGGATTAATACTTGCAATAATACCACCTGATAAGATAGAGAGTATGATAGGGAGTGGGAGTAACTTTTTAGCCACTATAGTTTCGGCATTTGTTGGGACAATCACTTTAATACCTGCATTTGTGGCATTTCCTTTAATAGGATCATTGAAGTCAAATGGAGCTGGTATTATGACTTTGACAGCATTTTTAACAACTTTGACAATGGTAGGGTTTGTTACATTACCTCTTGAAAAGGAGACCTTTGGAAAGGAATTTGCTATCAAAAGGAATGTATTAAGCTTTGTTTTTGCGCTGATAATAGCAGTGGTTGTAGGAGGAATAATAAAATGATTAATATAGGTAACAAAAATAATATAATTAAAAAGAATAAGATATTGTTTATAGCAATCCTGAGCTATTTTATATTATTTATTTATAATATTGAGTTAGGGATAAGTGCATTGAGTCAGAGCAAATACTTTTTCATAGAAATGATTCAAATAATGCCGCCAATTTTTATTTTAATATCATTGATTCAGACTTGGGTGCCTACTAAAGTTATAATGAATAACTTTGGAGATGGAGCAGGTGCTAAAGGGAAGCTTCTTTCATTTGCAATAGGCTCATTGTCAGCAGGACCTATATATGCAGCTTTCCCAGTATGTAAAATTCTTTTAAATAAAGGGGCAAGCGTTGAAAATATTATTATAATTCTAAGTTCCTGGGCAGTGGTAAAGGTTCCTATGTTAATTAATGAAGCTAAGTTTATGGGAATAAAATATATGATCATAAGATGGATATGTACTATTATTGCTATATTATTAATGGCTAAGATAATGAAGTTTTGGATAAAGAAAGAGGATATAAAAACAAGTTCAATAGAATGTACTGTACCAATGATTAATGCTATGAGTTGTGTAGGATGTGGAAATTGTGCTAGAAAATACCCTAAGTTATATAGTATGAAAGAAGGAAAAGTAGTTATCAACATTGAAAATATTGATAAGGACATACTTTATAAGGAAATTGAGAAATCAAAAGATTGTTGTCCTGTAAATGCTATTAAGTGAATATAAGAATGTCAGGGATTAGAATAAGATATTTTTAAACACCATTTTCATAAGTGGTGTTTTTTATGTGTATTTATATTCAAACTTGTTACAAAATTGGATATAATTATATTTAGGTGTAATAAGTAATTTATGCAAGGATGTGATAGATATCTTTAAGGGAAGTAAAAATTTCAGTGATATACATGAGCGTTATGATGAGTTTATGCATAATATGAGGTTTTATAGAGTTGAAGAGATAAAAGAAATAGCGAAGTTAAAGAGCACAGATAGGGTTTTAGATATAGGAGCAGGAACTGGATATATTGCATCAAAACTTATTGATAGTTGTCATGAGATACATTTGTTAGATGAGAGCAGAGAGATGTTATCACATGCTCCTGATTCCAGTAAGCTTATAAAGGTTATTGGTGATGCATTAAACATCCCATATGAAGATAATTACTTTGATGTGATAATTCTTTCAGATGTCCTTCATCATATTAAAGACCAAGAATCTTTAATGAAAGAATGTTATAGAGTATTAAAACCTGCTGGACGCATTATAGTACATGATTTTCATAGAAAATATTTAAAAACAAAGTTATTAGCTCTATTTGAAACAAGCCTATTTGGTAAATTGTATTATAGGACAATTGAAGAAACTACTAATCTAATAGAACAGGGTGGTTTCAATATTGGGGAAATTAATAATAAAGGTTATTATTATATGATTTTAGGAGAACGCTAATGAAATTATTTAAATATCTACGTCTTTATGGAAAGTTTATAGGCTGCATGGTGAAAAAAGACACGGTTACAAATGATGAGTATGGGAAAAGTTATGATCAAATAGCAAATACATATGAAAATTGGTTAGGTGTTATGGGGAAACATGTTAAACCTCTTATAAAAACAGAGCTATTTAATAGAGACTCTACTGTAATTGATCTTGCATGTGGAACAGGCTTTATTAGTCATGAGCTCCTTTCGAAGGGATATGATGGACAACTTATAGGAGTTGATATATCAGAAATGATGATAGAAAAATGTTATCACATGAAAAATGATAAAGTACAGTTCTATCAAGAAGATGCTGTAAAATATCTTGAGGACATGAGTGATAAGGGTGTTTTGGTAGATGGCATATTTCTAGGATGGGCATTGCCGTATCTTAACCAGAAGAGACTCATAAAAGCAGCCTATGAAGTATTAAAGCCAGGAGGATATTTTATTACAATATCAAATTGTAAAGGAACATTAACGGGGGTTGAGAAAACAATCCTTGAAGTGATGGCGAATAATATTGAGAAGGTAGCAAAGCCTATGGAGGCAAAGGTGAGACTTCCTAAAAATAAAGAAGAACTAGGAAAATGGTTCGAAAAAAGAGGATTTAACAGTATACATATAGGTGAAGGGGAAGAATGGGTATGTTATAAATCACCAGAAGAGTTATACAAATGGTTGAAAGAGACAGGAGTCTTAGCGGGAGTAGATAAAGTATTTTATGATGTGAACCAGGTTGAGGATTCATTGATAGATGGATTTAAGAAAAGTCATAAGACTTCTAAAGGATTTCAAGTTAATCATAAATTTGTTTATGGAATATTTAAAAAGTAGGGGGATAAGTTGTGAATAAAAAGATGATTTTAAGGATGGCAACAGATCCAAAGGTTATAAAGAGTTTATGGTCATATCATAAGCTAATGAAAAGAGATAAGAAATATTCTCTTAGAAAAGGTATTAAGATGGCTCTTGAAATAATGAAAGGTGAAAAGATTGTATTTCATGATGGGAAGTATGTAATATGCACTTTCATGCCTCCTTTCCCATCAAAGGCTTTTGATAATCATATAAAGGCTGTTCATGATCAAGATAAGATATATACTGAGCAGATATATTCAAGAAGAAGAGCTCCAATATCATTCCATATAGCAGTTACTCATCGTTGTATGTATAATTGCAGTTATTGCAGTGCTAGAGGGCGTGGATATGGTAATGAGCTTACAACAGAACAATGGAAAAAGGTATTTAAGGAACTTCAAGATATGGGTACATCTGTTATAGGACTAACTGGGGGAGAACCGTTACTCAGAGAAGATATTGAAGATTTAATAGGAGCCTTTGATGAGCGTTCTTCAGTTGTATTGTTTACAACAGGAAAGGATTTAACATTGGAAAAGGCTAAGAAATTGAAGGATAGAGGCTTGTTTGGTGTTGGAATAAGTCTAGATACTGTTAATCCAGATAAACATAACGCAACTAGAGGATTTAAAGAGGCTTATAAATACGCTATAGAGGGTATAAAAAATTCAAAAGAAGCTGGTCTTTATACTATTATTCAAACAGTTGTCCTTGAGAGAGACTTAGATGAAAACAAGCTCTATGAATTGTTCCAATTAGGAAAGGAAATGGGAGTTCATGAGATTAAAATTCTTGAGCCTATAATGAGTGGAGAACTAATGAATAAACCACAGGAGAAAGGTGTATTCTATTCATCGGAAGCGAGAAAGAAATTAATTGAAATAGGTTTAAGAGCTAATAAAAGTGGCAGATTCCCTAAGATAACTACCTTTGCCTATACAGAAAGTAAAGAGCGTTATGGTTGTGGTGCAGGAACACAGCATTCATATATAACTGCTCAGGGGAATTTATATCCCTGTGATTTTGTCCCTATGGATTTTGGAAATGTATCAGAGGAATCAGTTGAGTTCCTTTGGAAAGAGATGAATCAGGGGATTGGGATACCTAAAGGAAGATGCTTTGCAATGGAGATTAATCCAAGGTTAAAAAGGTTGGAAGATTCATTACCATTAGATAAAGATAAAGCTCTTAGTATATGCAGAGAGTGCCAAGTAAGAGAATATCCTGATTTTTATAGTAATATGCAGAAATAAAAAATCCTTGTATAATTAGTTTAAGGAGATGAGGATATGGCATTAAGGATTAGGGATATACTGACAGATGAATTATATAGAGGGTTTAGACTAGAGGCAGGAATTGCAGGACTAGGTAATAAAATTTCTAAAGTTGGAATATTGGATCATGAATCTGAAGATGTTATTACAGCTAGTTTTACTAAAGGGGAATTTATTCTTACAACTTTACTGCGTGTTAAAGATAATCCAGAAAAATTATATGATATAGTGGAAAGATTGATAGATGTGAAAGCAAGTGGGCTTTGCATAAAAGATATTTATTTTAATTCAATTGGAAAAGACGTAAAGGAACTAGCCGATAGTGCAGGATTTCCTATATTCATATACAGTGTAGTATATATGGAAGATATTATATTAGATGTTGCTAATAAACTTAAAATTGATGATATTAATAAGAAAATAGAATCTAAAATAGAAGAGATCATATCAAATGAAGAAGAATCACTATTGATAACTAAAATTGCTAATGAAATAAATCCTTATTTTAAAGAAAAATGTATAGTTATGTATTGTAAATTAGCTGATAATGACTCTTTGGGGAATGGGTTCAAAATAGTTAATTGTGATAAACAGCACAAGGTTATTCCATTCAGAGAAGGAACTTTGATTATATATACATTTGAGTCAAGTGAAAAGATAAGATACGAGTCAATTAAGAGATTTCTTAGAAAGTCAGGATTTGATGAAAGATATATAATAGGAATAAGCACTATAACTGACAATTTAGGAATGCTTTCATATGGAATAAAGGAGAGTATGTATGGATGTGATTATGCAGTTTTAAATAATCAAAGATTAGTATTTTTTGAACAGTTGGGAGTTGACATGATACTATTACCTCTTTTAGATAATGTATGGGTGAAAAAGTATTACACTACTATTATTTCGTCAATCAAGAAATACGATGAACAGAATAATACAGACTTATTAGAGACAGCCACTGTGTACGTAAATAACAGAGGAAACATGAAAGCAACAGCACGAGACATAAATCAGCACGATAACACAGTACGATATAGAATGCAGAAGATTTATCAAATGATCTCTGAGAAAACAGGTAAGGAAATAGGTTATGAAGATTTGGCGTTGGGAGTTAGAATTCATAAGCTTGTGGAAGGAATTGAGAATCTAGAATGAGTTAGTTTAAAAGTTATGAGATGCTGATGAAAGTATTTAACAACTTTAATTCAGTAGCGTTGAGGGATTAGGATAAAGTTAAATTACTAACATAAGTAAAAAAAGATTTTAGACACCATGGAGGGATGTAGTGAGGAAATTGAACTCAAACAACAGAGATATCTTTTATAATAACAGAATAAACTATAGGAAGAGAAGAGATAAAAACATAGATACCATGAAAATGGTCGTATTAAACAAAAAATTTTGGCTGTGTTGCAGTGTTGTAAGTTCAATTCCGTTATTGATACTAATATGTTTGTTCTTATGGAAAGGGGCGCCTGTAGAATGGGTGATTTTTATCCAAGGATATCTGGCTTTATTTTTTGGTTTAAGCCTTAGCATAATATTTATATTCGGTTTAATAGAATCAATAATTGGAATATTGTTTGAAAAAGACAAAAAGCTTAGAAGGTTTGCTTTAGGAATAGTATTAACAAGATTATTAATGGCTATATATGAGATTTCAAGAAAATAAAATTTAAGTTAAAAAGTTAGCACAAGAGAGAAATTTTGTGGTAACTTTTTGAGATTTTAAAAATAAGTAAGTATGAAAAATTATTAATGATGAAGTTCAAAATAAAATATAAAATAATGTAATTAAAGAACATTTCTTTAGTAAAAATTAAAGTTAATGTTAAAAAAATTAAGGTGATTTATATGGATGAATTAAGATTGATATTTATAAAAATCAGTTTGTGGAAGATTTTTATGGATTTGATAGTAGGTTATGGTGCATATAGAGTGTTTAAGAAAAGTAAAAGTGATGAAGTTAAGATGAAAACAAAAAAAGTTTTAAAAGTTATTGGAGTAATGTTGATTATAGTTATATTTTGGGATGGAATAAGTATTTTAAAGGATAATATCTTTTTTTCGCCACACAAAAAAATTGTAAAAGTAGTGGAAATAAGAGATTATAAAAGTGGAGGTATAATAAATCAACCTGTATTAATGGACAATAAAAATGAATATTATTTCTATTTTTGGAGTCCAAAAGTAGAGGAAGGAAAGACATATGAGATAACATATTTACCAAATACTGAAGCAGTAGTGAAAGCTGTAGAAATAAAAAAATAGATTATTTATTAAAAGTTAGCATAAGACTTTTTTGTGCTAACTTTTATGTTATAGCTTAAAAATAATGCAATTAAAGGAACTTAGGTAAGTTTAAGTGTAAGTTTTAGGTTTAAGAGCGAAGTGTTAGGTCTTAGAGCGGAGCTCTTTAGGATTAGAAGATATAGAAGTATGAGATAAGGTAACGGATAAGTGAAAAGCAAAAAAATTATCATCCGAAAGGCAAGGTCTTCAGAGTAAATAAAGAGAATAGAAGAATATATTGGGAGATAGAGGTTTTAAATGATGAAGATTTCTCGGAGAGAAATAACCGACGTTTTCCATTTTACATTATCAATTATACATTAAGCGAAGCGATGAAGTGGTTTTGTATTCGACTATAATTATGATAGAGGAAATATAATATCAGAGAAGAATGGTAGAGATGAAATAACTCGTACAATAAGAGGCTTAGGATTAGTAGCTCAAAAAGACTCAAGTAATCAAATATCATTCTATCTACAGAACAGACATGGTGATGTATCAGGAATATTTGATAACACTGGAAGCTTCATAAATAAATATTCTTACGATGCTTTTGGAGAAATTAGAACATCAACCGAGACAATCAATAATAGATTTAAATACTCTGGAGAGCAACATGACAGTATAACAGGATACTACTACTTAAGAGCAAGATTCTATAATCCAGTGATAGGAAGATTTATGCAGGAGGATACGTATAGAGGAGATGGATTGAACCTATATTCATATGTGAGAAATAATCCAGTTAACTTTGTGGATCCGAGTGGGAATATGAGACATCCACTGCAGACTCCACTTGATAGAGGTGGCGGATGGGAAAGTATAGGAAGTGGAGTAAATACCTCAAGTTCAGGAACAAGATGTAGTAGTGAGGGGACAGATTATACAGAAGGTAAGAGGTCTTTTTCAAGAACAACTACTACTACTTCAATAGAGCTTACAAATTCAAATTTAATAACTAAAGGAACTTCGATAGAACTTTCATTTGATCCTTCAAGATTAGCAACTTCATCAAGTAAAGCTGGGATGATTGATATGGGGTATAATGGAATATTAGATTATGTAGATGAGGGGATAAAAGAAGCAATAAAAAGCACAGTTAAGACAAAAGGTGCTGGAGTTAGACAATCTATAAGAGAGGTTGAAAAATCATTAACTAAACATGGAAAAAATGTTAAAGGATTAAAAGTTGCAGGAAAAGCTATATCATATGGTACTATTGCTATAGATGTTTATGGTAATGCAAAGACAAATTATGAAAATGGAGATTATGAAAGGATTGCACCAGATGCAGGATATGGTATGGGTGGAATATGGGTAGGAACTCAAACTGGTAGAGCTGTAGGTGGTCCTTGGGGAGCTGCTGCCGGATTTGCTGTAGGGGTTATATATTTTGTAGCGACTGATATAGTAGTAATAAATGAAAAATCGTTAAAAGATCATACAAAAGATTTTGTTAATGAAGAGGTGGTGCCAGTAGTAGTAGTAGTAGTAGTAGTAGTAGTAGTAGTAGTAGTAGTAGTAGTAGTAGTAGTAGTAGTAGTAGTATCAATTATGGTAGAGAATCCCCCTATTACGATACCAATAACACCATTCAGTTTATTTAACCATTAATAAGTAAAAATAACGGAGGATAGTGTATTGAATAAAAATTTATCTAACAAAAGTTTAATTGATTTTATAAATAGTGAATTAAAGGCATTACTTAAGAAGGAACAACTTAATGGGGTATTAGTTTTAAGTATCTTTTTTGGATTACCATTAATAGTCCTTGAACAAAAGATTACTATAATGAATATTTTTATAGTGGGGAGTGTTTTATTTAATCTAATAATGTACATTATCCTTATATGTGATATAAGACGACATATAAAAATATATTTTATATATATGGGAATAAGTTCAATTATTTTACCAATAATCTTATTTTATGATACTTATAGATTACTTATGTTGTATGAACAGAACACTAGCTTATATTTAATAATTCTAATGTTGGTATCTGTGTCAGGATATATATTCCATTTTAAGATGTATAAAAACAAAATTGGAAAGAGAAAAGGGCAAAATATAAATTTAAAAGATTATGCACCTTTATATGCATGTATGGGAGCTATGGGAATGGGATTAGCAAGAATCTTATTTCGTGGTGTAAGTCAAAAAAATGCATATATTATACTTGCAAGTATGATGATAATAATGTTATTTATATTAATATTAAATATACGATACTTAATGATGTACTATTTATTAAGAAAAAATAATATTGAATTTCAAGAATTAAAGGTTGATTTGACAGATACAAAACTGAAATAAAATATTAAAGAATTATTAAGTCGACTTAGAGACAATTAAAAAAGTGTACTTTAGATGAGGCTCTGCAAAGGATGACTATTATTATTTGAATAGTAAACTCAATTAACAGACTAACATAAGAAATATTAGTCTGTTTTTAAGGTATAAAAGAAAGGTTAAAAGCGTAAGCTTTTCAGGATTGATAGTTAGTAGAATTTATAAATAAAAGTAACAGATAAGCAAAACAAAAAAGATTATTAGCCGGTAGGCAAGGACTTCAGAGTAATTAGAGAGAATAAAAATAAATATGGAAAAAGAATAATGGGTTTTAATAAGATGAGATTTCTCGGAGAGAAATGACCAACATTCACAATTCTCCATTCTCAATTCTCAATTAAGCGAAGCGCTGAAGTAGATACTCTTTCGATTATAATTATGATAGAGGAAGTATAATCTCAGAAAGAAATAGCTCAAACAAAGTAACAAGATCAATAAGAGGACTAGGATTAGTAGCACAAAAAGACTCAAAAAATCAAATGTCATTCTATTTACAGAATCGTCATGGAGATGTGACGGGGATATTTGATAACACAGGAAATATCATAAATAAATATTCTTACGATGCATTTGGAGAAATTAGAACATCAACAGAGTCAATAAACAATAGATTCAAATATTCAGGAGAACAACTAGACAGTATAACAGGACACTATTATCTGCGTGCAAGATTCTATAATCCAGTGATAGGAAGATTTACACAAGAGGATACGTATAGAGGAGATGGATTAAACCTATATTCTTATGTAAGAAATAATCCAATTAACTTTGTGGATCCGAGTGGGCATTATGGACAATCGTTACAAGCAACCTCACTTGATGGAAGTGGAGGTTCATATAGTAGTGGAAGTGGAGTAAATAGTTCAAGTTCAGGGTCAAAATGTAGTAGTCAGGGGTATGATTATACAAGTAATAATACTCAAGTAAGTAAAGAAAGTTGGTTAGATAAAACAGGTGATTATCTAAAAAGATCTGGTGAACAAATCATATTGGGGAATTATAGTGATGAAGTCACCATGTTAGGGACAGCAGGACAAGTAGCAACGGGATTAATTGGAATAGATTTACCTGCGGACATAAGAGATTTAACACATGATCTAACGAATTGGGAGTGGTCTTGGTCACATGCAGGTCAAACTGCATTAGATGCGATTGGGCTTGTACCATTAATTGGAGTAGCTAAAAATGCAGATGAAGTAGGAACGCTTGCAAAGCCTGTATTTAAAAAAGGAAAAGAGTTTATCAATAATATTGGTGACTTTTTCAAAGGTGGGAAAAAAAGTGTACAAACAGCTGCAGAGACTGTAAGTGATATTGGGTGTTTTACAGCAGGAACAAAAATTGAAACTGAAAATGGATTAAAAAGTATAGAAGATATAAAAGTAGGTGAAAAAGTTCTTGCAAAGGATATTGAGACTGGTAAAACTACCTATAGAGAAGTATTAAGGACCTTTATTAGAGCACATCACACAATAGTATCAATAAAAATAAAGGGTAGAATAATAGAAACAACATCAGACCATCCATTCTGGGTAAAAGGAAAAGGATGGGTTGAAGCAGGAAATCTAAGTGAAGAAGATATTCTTGAAGATCAAATGGGCAGAGATATAGAGATAGAAGAAATTCAGGTAAAGAGATATGAAGAAGCAATAACAGTTTATAACTTCGAAGTAGCAGAAGATCATAATTATTATGTAAGTGATATAGGAATATTAGTTCATAATAATAATCCATGTGCTCAGGCTGCTAAGGGGGCGGGTAATCTTGTTGAAGTCACCGCAGGTAAAAATTTCAAAGACTATTTTCTTTGACATAAAAAGTTGTTAGAGGGTGTACTTGGAACTAAATATCCAAAGTTAAAAAAAGATTCGGCAAGATTCCTAGAGGATATTGGTAGAGCTATAAATGAAGGTTATGTGGAGTTTGTTGGAAATGCAACTTTAAGAGGTGGTGATGAAGTTTACAAAGTTTATAGAGGAAATGGAATTACTATATCAACTTTACAAGATGGTGAATGGCATACAATGTTAGAGTCATTTAAAGGTATGGATAATGATTGGAATTTCATTCCCTAAAGGAGAGATGTTGAAATGCTTACTGAAATAAAAAATATAATATCTAGTAATAAACTAGATGATGTTATCTTAACTGGAATTACATCTATTGAGGAAGGTGTAGCTGAATTCTTGCCAATTACTAAGTATATCTACTTAGAATTTGGGGAAAACTTGTTAGAAATTGAATCAAGTGAGCAATACTCAAGAATACAAATTAGAGTAGTAGATTCAGTTATTCATGAGCCTGAATTTGAAGATGTTCTACCTAGTTATTGTAGTATTGCAAATATTGTTCTGTTGAACCCTATAGATAGGCATAAAGTAAAATCTATAAGCCTAATAAATTTAGAGGAGAAAGATTCTTATATTGAATGTGATGTATTAGAATTAGTACTAAAGAATGGTCAGATTATGTTTATTGACCCAATGTTTTTTGGTAATAACATCGGTGGTGCAGAACAAAAAGCGTTTTGGGTTGCTAATAGGAAAGAGGATAAAGAGTATAGAATCAGTGAATTTATCATATCTGAAACCTCACCCAGTGCCTAGTGAAACCAATACCACAATTACTATATAAGTTACCCCACTAGCTCTATGAGATATTTTAAATAACTATATTGGTAGATAAGTGAGGATGGATTTTCAAGAAGTCGATGCATAACACTAATATAACTCACTACAGAATTATTACAGAATAAAACAATTAATGGAGTTGCGAGTGTTTGCATAAATTTCTATTGTTTGTAATGAACTAAAACTCACTACCTATCTTAAATTCTGTAGTAAGTAATAAATTTAAGAAGAAAAATTAATTAATAAGTTAAGACCAACATGGGGAAACCTATGTTGGTTTTTTCATGTCTAAATAGGGAAAGGAGAGAAATAATAATGAATACAATTGTAAAAAATTTTGAAAGACATCTAATTGAAGATGGTAAGAGTATTAAAACTATAGAGAGTTACGTTGGAGATGTAACAGGATTAATTAAATATTTAGAATCAATGGGAGTAGAATTTGATGGAACTCTTAAAAGATTCTACATAACAAGTTACAAGAATAATCTCATTGAGAATGGTTACGAGCCTACAACTATAAATAAGAAAATAAATAGTTTCATGTCCTTAAATAACTATTTGATTGAAAAGGGATACATGAATGAAGTTGTAATTGACCTTAGAAAGGATAGAGTTAAGATTGCTACAGGTTCAGAGCATCAAGTAGAAGTGTTTTCAGATAGATTAGTTGAGAGAATACTTTTCTACATTCAGAATCAAAAGAAAGTAAGGTTAAGAGATAGGATGATAATTCAGATTCTAATGTTCATAGGAGTAAGAGTTAGCGAACTTTGTGACATAAAAATAAAGAACATAGATTTTCTAACAGGACATTTAAAAGTCATTGGGAAAGGGGGAAAGCTTAGAGAAGTACCACTTAAACCAGAAGTTGTCGAGAGTATAAAAGAATACCTTGTAGTTAGAAATAAAAATCCTTACAGGGATTCAGAGTATTTGCTTTTAGGACAGAGGGGAGCAATTAAGAGAGATGCTGTAAATACGCTTCTTGAAAAATACACTAGACAAGGGGAATTTGAAGTAAAGCTGAAACCTCATACATTTAGACATACTTTTTGTACAAGGCTAATAAATAAAGGAGTACCTATTACTACAGTAAGTAAGCTTGCAGGTCATAGTAGTGTGGAAACTACAGCCAGATTTTACATCAATAGCAGTAAGTAAAATATACAACAAAAGTAACGAATAAGCTAAAAGTAAAAAAGTTTTTAAGCCGAGAGGCAAGGACTTCAGAGGGATTAGAGAGAATATAAGAATATATTGGAAGAGAAAGGTATTAAATGATGAAGATTTCTCGGAGAGAAATAACATTGTATATGACACTATAACTGGTGGAGTGAAATCTGTAATTGAGGGTAAGTTAGCTGAAAAGAAAAAACAATGTTAAGTATAAGGAGATATTAATGGATGAATTAAGAATAATATTTATAAAAATTAGTATATGGATTATTATTACACATTTATTATTGATTGTTTGTGCATTTATAGCAATTAAAAAAACTAGAGGTAAGAAAACAAAAGCTTTCTTAAAGATAATAGGAGTGTTATTAAGTGTTATTTTAATTTGGAAAGTATCTTGTGTAGTTAAAGATAATATTGACTTTTCACTACAAAAAATTACGGTTATGGTGGTTGAAAAAAGATATCGAAGTGGAGGTTTTAGAAATACTCCAATATTGATGGATAATAAAAATGAGTATTATTTTTATTTTTGGAGTCCATATGTGGAGGAAGGAAAGACTTATGAGATAACATATTTACCAAATACGGAAGCGGTAGTGAAAGCTGTAGAGATAAAAAAATAGTTTGTTTATTAAAAGTTAGCATAAGACTTTCTTGTGCTAACTTTTACGATATAGCTTAAAAATAATATAGTTGAATGAGCTTAGGCGAGTTTAAGCGTAAGATTTAGGTCCTAGAGCGAAGCTCTTTAGGATTAGAATATATAGAAGTATGTGATAAAGGTAACGGATAAGTGAAAAGTAAAAAATTATCAGCCGAAAGGCAAGGATTTCAGAATAAATAAAGAGAATAGAAGAATATATTGGGGGAGAAAGGTTTTAAATGATGAAGATTTCTTGGAGAGAAATAACCGACGTTTTCCATTTTACATTATCAATTATACATTAAGCGAAGCGATGAAGCGATGGCATAGGACAACTAACAAACACAACCTACTCAAACGGAGACATAGAAAGCTTCACATATGACAAAGCAGGAAACAGATTAACAAAAACATTAAAAGGAATAACAACAAACTATAAATACGACCTAAACAACAGATTATATGAGTTAATAGAGAACGGAAAAACAACAAACTTCACCTACGACAAAAACGGAAACATGCTATCAGAATCAACAACAGGTGAAAACCCAATTAACTTCACATACAATAAGTTTAATCAACTTATTGAAATAACAAAAGGAAACCAATATCAAAAGAACTACTACGAACCGCTAGGCCTAAGAAGTTCAACTATAGAAAACGGATACGCTTTCGATTATAATTATGATAGAGGGAGCATAATCTCAGAAAGAAATAGTTCAGACAAAGTAACAAGAACAATAAGAGGAATAGGTTTAGTAGCACAAAAAGACTCAAAAAATCAAATATTATACTATTTACAAAATAGACACGGTGATGTAACAGGAATATTTGATAACACAGGAAACTTCAAAAATAGATACACGTATGATGCTTTCGGACAAACTAAAACATCAACAGAAAGTATTAACAATAGATTCAAATATGCAGGAGAACAGCATGACAGTATAACAGGACACTATTACTTAAGAGCAAGATTCTATAATCCAGTGATAGGTAGGTTTACACAAGAGGATAGTTACAGAGGAGATGGATTGAATCTATATTCTTATGTAAGGAATAATCCGATTAACTTTGTGGATCCGAGTGGGCATGCAGGAGTAGATTGTGGTAGTAATGTGTTTGATTATACAGGTAGACAAAGATATAATTCGAAGTCTTCAATAAATACTCCAGGTTTACAAGGTGCTTATGCTTATATTGAATCGCGACCTATTGAAGAACAGAAGAAAATGGCTGAATTAGGTAATAAAATAGTTTTATCTTCGTTACTCACTTTAGCTGGGGATGCTTATGATGCTGAATTGATACTAATAGGATATGATTTTGAAGATAAGCGTTGGATATCTAACGAAGAGAAGTTTTTATATATGATGATAGCGGGATTACCTGGATCAAGTAAGTTGACTAAAGAAATTGGTGAAGAAGTTGGTGAAAGATTACTTCATGAAGCTGGGGAAGAATTATTTGAAAAAGGCGGAAAAGAAGCTAGTGAAGAAGCGTTAGAAAAGGTAGCTAAGGAGAATGAAAAGACTGTAAGGGATGGGGCAGCAAGAGCAGCTGAATATTCAAAGAACTGGTCAGATGGAAGTTTAAAAGAAGCTATTGACAAATTTACACCAGATACTAAACCTGTAATTACAGATAAAGGAAAAATGATTTATACAAATAGCGAAACAGGTATACAAGTAGTATATGATACTAAAGGAGATTATTTTAGAATAGAAGATACAAGTAGGCCTAGAGGTAGAAATTATTTAGACTTAGATGGTAATGATATGAATAACAAAGTTGTTAATGGTAAACAAATGGGAAGAAATAAAAAAGAATACCAGATGGTTACTCATTTTAATAACATAGACTAGAGGTGATATAAATGAAAAGAGATAGATACATTAGAGTTCCGAAAGATGGCAAAGCTGCTGAGGATTATGATTATGGAGTTCAAAAGCCTTCACAAATGATAGATTGGATTTTAAATGAAGAAGAGTATTACAAGTTAGATTTATTAGAAGTATTTAATGAATTAAATATTGGATGCAATATAATTATTGATGACTTTGAAGAAGAGGTTATTATATATGATAAATTAGATAAAGCACTTGATATTGTTGATAAAATAATAATCAAAAATCAGGCTAGTAAAAAAGATAATATTGAAGTGTTGAATAAGCTTAAAGATATGGTTATATATGCAATAGAAAATAAGACTATTGTAGCATTTGATTTCTAATGTTTAAATTAATTTTGTATCAAATTTTATTGACTAAATAATAATAACAATTGAGGTGATGAAGAGACAGTTGAGTCTTTTCATCACTTTTTAATAGTATCATTAATTGAGTGATTATATTATAATTTTATTTTGTAGTGAGTATAAAGAATTTAAAATAAATGATAGGTATAAGAGAGAAGGGGTTAAAGGTTTAAGAGCAAAGCTCTATAGGGTTGGAGGTTTGCAAACGTTAGCTTCTTAGGAGTAGTAGTAAGTAAAATATACAATAAAAGTAACAAATAAGCTAAAATTAAAAAAAGTTTCAGCCGAAAGGCAAGGACTTCAGAGTGATTAGAGAGAACATAAGAATATATTGGAAGAGAAAGATTTTAAATGATGAAGATTTCTCGGAGAGAAATAACATTCGTTTTCAGTTTTCAATTTTCAACTTTCAATTAAGCGAAGCGTTTTTTAGGTTTAAGAGCGAAGCTCTTTAGTATATAGAAAAATCTTAGTTTAATAACAAGAGTAACGAGTTAAGCAAAAAGCCTAGACAATATTTAAGCCGTTAGGCAGGACATAATAAAAGAACATATGAACATAGATAGTATTCTATAAAAGTAAAGGCATGTGATAGAAAGTAGGAAAAAAAGCAAAGTAATAAAATAATTATTGACAATAAAAGTAAAATATATTAAAATTTGCATATATGCACAAATGTGCAAATGCTTTATGAAATACTCATGAGGAAGTGATATTAATGAAAACTAAAATAGGGTATTATCCAATGCTTGATATGGTTTTAGCAATAAGACAAATATTTAGTGTGGAGAGATTCAAACCTTTCTGTACATCACTAGAATGGCTGGATTCAAGACTTTCAAAAGAAGAAAAAGAGAAGATAAATACTATTGCATCATGTACACATGATTGGTTAGATGTAATAAAGAGAATGATAGATATGACAATGGATGGGGTATGTTCACCAGAAGAAATGTTTATAAATATATCAAAAAATCCAGAGTGTATTTTTGGGGAGAACGCTCAAAACTTTATGGGAGAGATGTTATCGGATATATGGTATAATCATTGCTTTGTTGAAATGTCGAAATATTCAAAACAAATAAGTGAAAAGGCAATGGATATTTCAAAAAGAGAGACTAAGGAAGAATTACTGGATTATATTCTTGGATTATCAGATAGGATTCAGAGGGAGGAAAAAGATACAATAAAGTTGAACATTAAACCCAAATTAAATGTTCATGTGGATGAAATAGAAAACATTATTGTAATGCCATCAGTATTTTCAAGCAGGAATGTAGCCTTTTGGTATAGTGAAAACACTTTTTTGTTTTATGTAGCACTTGATAGTAAACCAATGACACTTGAGGAACCATCAGATATGTTGATGTTAAGAACTTTAGCTTTCAATGATAAAACAAGACTTAAGATGTTGAAATCTCTTACTAAATCAGCCTTAAGTGTAAATGACATGGCAGAGAAATTGAGTATAAATGCTTCTACAGTTTCAAGACATTTCAAGGTATTTAAGGATGTTGGTTTTGTAGATATACAAAGGCAAGAAGGAAATTCAATATACTATGGGATACAGGAGAATGAGATAAAAAAATCTATGGAAAGTATATATAATTATATCTTTAAAGAGTAAAAATCGTGATAGAAAAAATTCAAGAATTTATTTAACTTTAAATATATTTATAGAGAGGAGCTGATATTATGAATAATACTTTGCAATTTGAGAGGATGACTATTAAAAGTTATGGTGAAATTTATGATATGTGGAATAGTATTCAAGGAATTGGAGTTAGTGATGCTGATTCTAAAGAAGCTATTGAAAGATATCTAGAACGTAATCCAAGTTCATCATTTGTATGCTATGAGGAAAATAAATTAATTGGTACAATCCTTTGTGGACATGATGGAAGGAGAGGGTATATACATCATACATGTGTATTACCTGAATATAGAGGACGAAATATAGGAAAAACTCTTGTTGAAAAAGCACTTGAGGAACTTAAGAAGGAAGGTATTAATAAATGCCATCTTTTTGTGTTTTATGATAATGAGTTAGGTAATGGGTTTTGGAATAATGTAGGTTGGGAAAAACGTTCTGACTTATTGATTTATTCTAAAAGAATATAAATTGAATAAAGGGGGGAATTAAAAATGAGGCATCTAGTATCACTAAGGGACATGGATAGAGCTCAGTTAGATGAACTTATGAAATTTGCTTATAGGGTGAAAGAAAAGCAGAGAATGGGGGAAGAGTTTAAACCTTTAAAGGGGAAGACTGTTATTACATCATTTCCATCAACTAGTTTAAGAACAAGAATATCCTTTGAAACGGGCATATTTCAGTTAGGGGCAAATGCTATAAATATGGAAATAAATTTTGAAGGAAAAGAGCCTTTAGAAGATAAAGTAGGATATTTGAACTGTTGGATAGATTATTTAGTTATAAGATATAAGAAAGAGAAAATAATTAGAGAAATATCTGAAAAAGCGGAGTTTCATGTTGTAAATGCTATGAGTAGAGAAAGCCATCCTTGTGAGATTTTAAGTGATCTAATGACATTGAATGAGATTAAAGGAAGATTGCAAGATCAAAAGATTGTGTTTGTAGGAGAGGGAGCAAATATAAGTAACACTTGGTTTGAGGCAGCAGCAAAACTGGACTTGAATCTAACACAAATATGCCCTGAAGGATATGAAATATCAGATGACCTTTTTAAATATGCAAGAGATAACTCAAATGGGGAGATAGTAGTTACAAATGATTTTGAAAAAGGAATAAAAAATGCTGATATAATACTAACTGATGGATGGCCACCATCAGAGAATGGTGAGAGTATACCTGAAATATTTTTACCATATCAATTAACGTTGGATAAACTAAAGAGTTGTAGCAAAGGGTATATAGTAAATCCTTGTCCTCCTTTTACTAGAGGAAATGAAGTAAGTGAGGAAATAATTAATTCAGATAGATTTATAGGCTATAAAGGAAAAGAAAACTTACTTCACATGCAAAAGGCAATTTTAGGAATATTAAATTTTGGCCATTAGATCTAAGAAAAGAGGAAATTAAGCTGGTGGATATTGCGCACCCATTATCAATGATGTGCAGAGGAAATGGGCATTACGAGCATTTTTACAGTGTGGCTCAACATTCAGTAAACTGTGCAAAAGAAGCTGAACTTAGAGGGCAATCACATAGAATACAGCTTGCATGCTTACTTCATGATGCGTCTGAAGCATATATATCTGATATAACAAGACCTGTTAAAAGATTATTAGTTGAATATTTGACCATTGAAGAAAAGCTTCAAAACTTCATATTTGATTTTTATGGAATAGGAGATTTATCAGAGGAAGAAGAGGCAATAGTAAAAGATATAGATGATTCAATGCTTAATTATGAATTAAAAGAGTTATTAGAAAAAGATAGAGTTTATGATTTTAACGTAACTAGCAGAAGTCTCCCATCTTCTATAAGTGGGAGATGAATGCGTAATCTTAATACTTTTACATGGATAAAAAATCATAAATGTGAAATAATAAGAATGAATGTTCTTAAGATTCGTTATGATTGTATTGAAGAGTAAAGGTGTTGAAAGTAATGAAAATCAACAAAGCATATAAATTCAGAATGTATCCAAATGAAAATCAAATAAAGATTATTGAAAAATCTTTTGGTTGTTCAAGATATGTATATAATTATTTCTTAAACCAAAGGAATGAAATATATAAAGCTGAAAAAAGATGTATGAAATATACAGAACAACAAAATCAATTACCAAGTATGAAAAAAGAACTTGTGTGGCTTAAAGAAATTGATAGTACATCACTGCAGATGTCACTAAGAAATCTTGATGCTGCATTCAAAAATTTCTTTGAAGGTAGAGCAGACAGACCAAAATTCAAAAGTAAAAGAGACAACTATAAAACATATACAAGTAATTTTGTGAATAACAATATTGAAATAAAAAAAGATAAAATAAAACTGCCTAAATTGAAATATGTTAATGCAAAAATTCATAGATATGTTGAAGGTAGAGTAATAAACGCTACTGTTTCTAAAACATCAAGTGGTAAATATTTTGTATCTATATGTGTTGAAACAAAGATAGAGCCATTAAAAAAAGTATCGGGGAATGTTGGTATAGACTTAGGGTTATGTCATTTTGCAATATTATCAAATGGTGAAAAGATTGAAAATCCGAAGTATCTAAAAAAGTCATTAGATAAATTGGCAAAGGAACAAAGAAAATTAAGTAGTAAAGAAAAAGGCAGTAACAATTGGAATAAGCAAAGAATAAAGGTTGCTAGACTACATGAACGTATATCTAATCAAAGATTAGACTTCATCCATAAGTTATCTAAAAGAATTATAAGCGATAATCAAGTTATAATTCTTGAAGATTTATCAGTTAAAAATATGATGAAGAATGATAAATTAGCTCAAAGTATTTCAGATGTAAGTTGGTATAAATTTGTTACTATTCTAGACTATAAGGCAAAATGGTATGGAAGAAAAATTCATAAAATAAATAGATGGTATCCGTCATCTAAAACATGCAATAATTGTGGTCATGTTTTAGATGAAATGCCACTGAATATAAGAGAATGGAAATGTCCTAAATGCGATAGCATTCATGATAGGGATATAAATGCCAGTAGGAATATCTTGAAGCAAGGGTTATTAGAAATAGCCTAAAAAAATAAGAACCGTAGGTCTTACGGGGATAGCCTGTGGAGAAAGTAGATTACGAAATCTGTGAAGCAGGAAAAGTTCTTGGATACACCAAGAAGCCCCCACTTCAGCGTGAGTAAGTGGAGGGTAGTTCACGGATATGAGAGAGGTTAGAGATGAATTTATAAATATGGTTGAATCACTATTGGAGAAAAAATTATAGAAAAAGTAAAAGCACGCGTTGCGTGCTTTGTTATTGTAATTCTTTTCTAAGTCCAGCTAAGAAATAATCAACATTATCTATGTCTTCTTGATTTATAGGACTAGATAGTCTATTTATTATTTCATCTTTATTAAGACCAATTTCATCAACTAGATTTCCAATCTCTTTTAATCTATTTGTTATTTTTATCATTTCTTCCTTAGAAATAAGCCTATCTACGTGAGATTCTACATAGTAATCTGCATCATAAGAAAGAAGTTTATCTATCAGTGGGAATAAGTTTTTAGTTGAGTAACTCCACTCACCGTGGTATATATCAACAAATAGGCAGTCTCCAATAAATATTATTTTATCTTCTTCTGAGAATATAACACTTGAATCTATAGAGTGTTCTCCTCCAACGTGTTCTATTTTACAAGTAATCGTACCTAAATCTATTTCAACTCCACAATCATAAGTAATATCAGGAGTTTTTAAATCTAAAATTCTAGGTTCTTTTAATTCTTCTTGTATTTTTTCTTTACAAAACTCAATTTCACTACCCTCTTTTACTCTCAGTTCTAAGGCTTTATCAGACCAATCTAAAGTGAGCATTTTTTCAATTTCTTTCTTAGTTTCAGTATGTGAGAAAGTTGGAATATTCATTTCTTTTATTCCAAATACATGATCCCAGTGCCAGTGAGTTATTGCCAAATACCTTTTCTCAGGCAGATTCATTTTGTTTAATTCATCTATAAATTCTCTGGCATGTTTTTTTGAGTTTCCCCCATCAACTATAAGAACACTTTCTTTACCAACAATTGCAGCAAGTATCGGTCTATCTGTTTTTTCTACTGGAGGAGTATAATATATATTTTTAGACATTTTCTTTAATCTTGTGTTGTTCATTTTGTATCTTCCTTAGTGATTATGTTTTTTAAAATTTGATCTTTAATCAATTATTTATGATTAATAAAAACGATTTTAAACTCAACACCTTCTTCAATATTATAAGCTGCTACCTTTCCGTTATGTGCTTCTATAACCTGTTTAACTATAGCAAGACCAAGACCAAACTGTCCTTCTTTATCTTTTTTATAAGAATCAAACAATATCATTGGGTCAGCAGCACCAAAATGGGGACCGTCATTGGATATTTTTATTTCAATTTTCTTTTCAATATCCATTGATATTTTCACATAATTTTTAGCGTATCTTATTTGATTTTCAATTATGTTTTCAAAGGCAATAAGAAGGGCTTCAGAGTCACCTTTAACTTCCAATTCTTTTAAATTAGTTTTCCATTTTAATTCAGGTCTAACTACACTAAACTTTGATATAAGACTTCTTAAGAGTCTATCAATTCTAATAAGTTCTCTATTTTCACTATACTCAAGTGAATGGCCTAAGGTATTTAACCTTAAAAGTTGAGTAATCTTTCTTTCTAACCTTTCAGATTCTATTTTAATCACTTCTGCAATAGATTCTTCACTTGTTACATCTACACCATCCAATAGTGCTTGAGCATAACCTTTGATGATCATTACAGGCGTTTTTAAGTCATGAGATGTGGATTGTAAGAATTGTCGATCTCTCTCTTCAGCAACTCTTAATGAATCCCTCATTTTCTCTAAGGCATCTGATAACAGACCAATTTCATCTCGGTCAGTTTTAGGTACTGAGGCATTCCAATTACGTTTTGATATTTCTTCAGCAAAAAACTCAAGTTCTTGAATTGGTTTAGCGATTTTCTTTGCAGTAATTCTAGAAGAGAAGAAACTGATAATTAGAAGAACTAAAATAATAATTAATCCTTTAATATCAAATTTAGTCTTTCTTTTAGTTGAAGTTAAGAATACCTTTGCTTCTTTTCCTGTTTTATACCAATCTACATAGTAATAATGGTTTACATTACCATCTTTAATAATACCTTTATTATCTTTAATATTTTCTTTTTCTATCTGATCAACAATGCTTTCAATAATAAGTTCATCTTCTTTATTATTCACATACTGAGATTTTGTAAATGGATCAACAAAGATGTTAAATTTATCTTGATCTTTTTGAATTTTAAAATGAGCAACCCAAAGAGTATGGTTATCTTCAGGTACTGTAGATTGACCCCTGTTGCTTTGAGCTTTTGCTGATTCTTTTAGCTGATCATAAATAAAATCTTTTTTAGACTCTCTTAAAAAAGTAATATTAGCAAGCAAAACTAGAACCAAAAGAATTAAAATGGTTCTAGTCATGGCGCGCCATATTTTCCAGCTTATAGAACGAAAGTTTTTTTTCATATTATCACTCCAATGTGAGTATGTAACCGTACCCATATATTGTTTCTAAAGGCAGTTCAGGGGCTTTTTTTCTTAAACGTCTTAGAGTATCGTCTACAACTCTTTCAGAACCAAAATAATCTGTTCCCCATACACCATCAATGATTTGGGTTCTACTAATAGCCTTAGCGTGGTTATTTATAAGAAATTCTAATAAATCATATTCTTTAACTGTTAAGGTTATTTCTTCATTACCATTTATTATTATCCTTCTTTGTCTATTGAAGGAATAAGGTCCTAATGGAACAATTATTGATCCTTGTTTAGTATTAGAGGTTTTCAAAATACGATTCGCTCTTAAGACCAATTCACGTGGAAGAAAAGGCTTAGGTAAATAGTCATCACTTCCCATTTCAAGACCAATTACACGATCAAGCTCTGCACTTCTAGCTGACATGAATATCACAGGGATTTCTGGAGTGGCTGTTTTAATAGCTTTAATCAAGGAATAACCATCCATACCAGGAAGCATAATATCAAGTACCCAGAGATCAGGTTTTTCTAAAATAGCATTTTTGGCATCTAGTCCATTATTAAAGGTAGTTACATTATAGTCAGCATCTGTTAGATATGATACTAACAGATTTGCTAGAGGTCTTTCATCCTCAACTAGATAGATACGTTTCATATTTATCACCACATTTTCTATTTTGCATTTTCTAGAGCATCTTTAACACCATCTCTTATACCTATAGATGAATAGGTTGCACCACTTACAAGGTCAATATCAGTACTTTGATTCTCTACAATACTATCGGGAATAACGGCATTTGCTCTATTATACCATTTCATATCATCTCTGTGGTCAATTACTTCTACAGATGTGATTTGTTGATCTTTAACTGTTACTTCAACCGTAATTGGACCTCTAAAGCCTTTACCAGTACCAGTGTATATACCATCAGGAATACCAGCTGCGTCACCTGAAATTTCTATTGCTTCTTCAGTTTTTTCAATTTCATCATTAGACGCAGGTTCATCATTAGATGAAGGTGATTCAACATCTTGCGATGTTGAGTTAGATGGTTCAGTAGCTAGAACTTCATTAGTAATATTAGAATGTTCTTTTCTTTCTAAAGGATTAATTCCATTAAGAATATTATATGCAAAGAAAGCTGCCATTAAAATTAATGCTACTCCAATCATTGAGAAATATCTATTCTTTTCTTTTTTTGTGAAATTAACTTTACCGTATTCAAGAGTACCTTTAACAGGACAGCTTGAAATGCACTGAAAACAGTTAATACATTGAGGTGAGCTTAAATTAGTACATTTTGATACTTGAATATTCATTGGACAAGTGTTGTCACATTTTTTACAGTTAACACATTTAGACTCATTTCTTTTAATTGTAAATATTCTAAAGAAGCCCATAATCCCATACTTACCACCTTCATAACAAAAATAATTACAGAAAGGTCTATCAAAGAATAGGGAAACAATTATGAATAAACAAATCACACTAAATGCACCCATAGATGGCATAGTACCTAA
Organism: Oceanirhabdus sp. W0125-5; assembly: GCF_027938815.1. Classification (GTDB taxonomy): domain Bacteria; phylum Bacillota; class Clostridia; order Clostridiales; family Clostridiaceae; genus Oceanirhabdus. The sequence continues at coordinate 35,939 of NZ_CP115913.1, read as the reverse complement.
CAACATATTACCAAAGCTTGTCCTAGGATCGTATGACATTATTGAATAGATAATATCTAATCCAATAAAGGCTACAATGATAAAAATCATATATCTACTGTAAACAAAAATTCTTTGTAAAGAGGCGGGCATTTTTTTCTTTTTAATACCTAAAATATTTCCTAATTTACTGAATGTATCTTGCAGGAACCCAAATGGACAAATCCAACCACAATAAAATACACCACTTAAAAGTGTTAAGCCCATAATAACTAACATTGTTATTTTAAAGTTATAAAAAAAGCCTACTATTGATAATATTAAACATAAAATCTGAATTCCAAAACGATATTTTTGAATATTTTTCAAGTTAATCACTTCCTTAAAGTCTTATCTAGTATATTTTTCTAACTAATTTGATTTTATAAAAGATATCTTTATAAATATATTATAAAAGTCTTTAGATTTCTATTCTACCAGAAAGCTGTGTGAAGATTGTGGGATTGTTGTGGGATATTATAGAAGGATATTTCAGAACCTAAAGGAAAAAATTGATATATGTAGAAATACTAAGTTATAGAATAAAATGGGATTAGTTATCTTTTACTTAAAGGGGGAGTGCATAATGCACAAGAAACATATTGATATGCTTGAATGTCCGTTGTGTCATGGCGAATTAATTTGGGATATTAAAGAAGAATCTGCACAGAGAATTATCAATGCAGAGATAATCTGTTCAAAATGTAAGGGGGATTATGAAGTAAGGGATGAAATTGCAGTGTTTTTAACACCAGATTTACCTAGAAATGACCTATGGGAAAAAGGTGAAAGCGGTTTGGAAAAATATTTTAAGGAGAATCCTGATATATATAAAGAGATGATGACAACACCAGAAGAAGAGTTAAATGGAGCTGACTATTGGTATAAAGCAGCATACCTTGAAATGAAGGAAAATTATGAAGGCAGTTCAAGGATGTTTAAAAACGCAATGGAAAAGATATATACACAAGAGTATATTGATGGATGGAAGAGTCAGAGAGAATTTGTAATTAAGAATATAGACAATGATGATCATACTATTGTAGATATAGCCAGTGGCAAAGGGTATCTTGTGGAAGAGATGATTCAAGATACTAACAATTACATAATAGCAACTGATTTTAGTCCTACAATTCTTGAGAGAAACAGGGAATACTTTAAAATTAAAGGATTATATGATAGATTAAGTTTAATCGCTTTTGATGCTAGAAAAACTCCTTTTAAAAATAATTCAATCGAAATAATGACTAGTAATTTGGGAATACAAAATGTTGAGAATCCTGGGAATGTTATCGATGAAATGAACAGAATAACTAAAGGGAAATTCATGTCTGTTATGCAGTTAATAGAAGAAGATGATAAGATACATATGGAGTTGATGGATAAATACAGTAGTACTGACTATGCAACTAAAGAGCGTGCAGCTGTTACATTTAGAAGAGATAATTGGAACAGTGAAATTCAAAATTCCTTTATAGCTGAAATAAAGCCAACACCTAAAGGAAAAATATTAGAAGGTGCACAGATTGATGGATTTCCAATTCAAGATACTAAGGTTGAATATTGTGTGATAGTAGCTAGTAAATAATATAATTAAATATATTTATAATTTAGGGTAGTGTCAAAAGTATATGAAAATTGATATGGGATATAAGGATTTAAAAACAAGAAGATTATTTAATTGAGAATTGAGAGTTGAGAATTGAGAATGTTGGATATTTCTCTCCGAGAAATTAAAATGATTGCTATTTTTTATCCCGAAAGGGATGTGTGATTCTAAAAAAGGGTATGGCAAATAAACCTATGATATAGGTCGATTTTAAAATAATGCGATATTAAGATTGGCAGTATGACTCAGCTAATTTCATTAATTTGCACCAACGTGCAGGCATGGTTTCCAACTCTTCAAGTTCTGGAATTATTACAGGAACTTTTTGTTCTAAGCTTGCATGAGGTTTCAAGAAATTGAAGTATGTACAAAAAAGAATTATATGAGTTATAGAGCCATTTGAGCTATTGTAGCCATTAGTAGTCTTATAGCTTCTCTTAAAGGTTCTGTTTAATCGTTCAATAATCTGTTTTAAAGGACGATATTCAGCAGAAACTTCATCATCATTTGTAAGTCCAATTACTTGTACGATATCGAAATTAATATCATTATTAGCGAAGAAAACTTCTGCTAACAGATATATTGGATTGCCATCGACTACTAGTTTAAGGCTATCAGGAAGCTTTTCGTACTTAGTGATAACATCGTAGATGGCTCTACAAGCTAAGAAAGTATCGCGATGAGGCGAAACTCTATACGAGAGAATTATCTTTTTAACAGCATCAAAGAAGAAACATATATAGTTCCATTTACCATTAACCTTAATGTATGTTTCGTCACCACATATAGATTCTGTTGGATTGTATGGATAGTTGTCCAACATTGGTTTTAGCAAAACTGAAGCAGCTTCTGCATAGTTTAAAACAGTTTGATGCGATATCTTTACACCATGAACTTCTCTCATTATGGCTGCTGTTTTTCTTGAAGATAGTCCGTAATTTACGTAGTAAGTCATTATCAAGCCAAATACATGAGATGAGGAATACATCTTAGATAATGAGATGTTACTTTGCACAGGACTATCGCCCTTTAGAGAGGCTAAATCAAAATCAAATTCTCTAAATATATATCTAACTTTAGTATCATAGGGTTTTTCTTTAAATGCTTGACGTTCCTCTTTTGTCATAGACTTTAGGTTATTTTTATAAAAAGAACAGTTGTTATTTCTGCATTTGTAAATGGTAAAATTACTACGATTTTTTATGCTATCTAGAAATTTATTACAATGGGGACACTTAAACCTTACCTGTTTATCATAAAGGTTTTTAGGATTAAATTTAGTGGAACAAACTTTGCATTTACATTGTCCTCGTCCACCATTATTATCGTATAGATAAATATTTGGAGCAGAACATTTAGGACAGCTGATTTTAGAATCTACGTGAGAACGTCCTTTTTGAGGTCTAACAGGAGCTAATTGCTTGCCTTTAAGTTTATGGTGCTCCGCTAGGAGTTCTGTGTAATTAAACCTTTCAGGTTTCACGATTATTGGCTTATCATCTATTTGGAAGTCTCTGAAAGGTTTATTTAAAGGATCCGAGTTGGGAATCTTATTAAGTCCTTTTCCGGTCAATAAAATAATTAGTAGGTTTATAACTTGTTTAAGAAAAACAATATACAAAACTAAAAATGAATTAATCATGTTAAAAGCTTGCCTCCTTATCTTTGGTGATATATTTTCTTTTCGCAAACTAAAATTAACACCTTTAGAGGGAGGGGGCAAGTCTAATATAGATAAAGTATTGAAAATAAAGGGGTTACGTCGGAAGTACCATTAAAACTTTTGACAATACCTAATTTAGAAGGGAGAGGGATATATGAAAAAATTTAGAATATATTCAAATTTTAAAGTTTGCTCCTAGCAAAGACTACAGAATGTCAGTGAGCAATACTTTGCTTGGAGCCTAATAGAAATAGTTGATATATGACCTTTTGGTAGTCTTTGCTTCAATCTTAATAAAATTAATTAGGAGGAGCAGAGAAATGAAACATATCAAGGCGGAAAATGTGTTACCAGAAGAGGTAATAAATATAATTCAAGAATATGTAGATGGAGAATATATTTATATCCCAAGGAAAAATAGTAATCAAAAATCTTGGGGAGAAAAAAATGGTATAAAAGATGAATTTAAAAAGAGAAACCTTGAGATTTATAATAGATTTAATCAAGGAAGGACCATCAAAGGATTAGCAAAAGAGTACTATCTATCAGAACAGAGTATAAGACGGATAGTAAGACAACAAAATATGTTATGCTCATAATTAATTCCGAATTGTTTATGAAATTGAACCTATAGGGTATATTTGATAAGATTTTTTTAGAAGAATATACAAATGGGGGAATTAAAAATGAACATAGATAAAGTGGAATTAATACCAGTGATATTAGAATCAAAATCTAAATTAGAAAACTTAATGAGTTATTATTTACATGACCTTTCAGAGTTTGCTGATGATTTAAAAATTAGTGAAGATGGAAAATTCAAATATGATGGGATGGATTTATATTTTTCACAAGAGGATCTTAAACCTTTTTTCATAAAGTATGATGATGAATATATTGGATTTATTCTTTTAAACTCTGGAAAATATGTTCCAAAGAATATTGATTATATGATAAATGAATTTTTCATATTAAAGGGATATAGAAGAAAGGGAATTGGGTCAACTTCAATAAAAAAATTATTAGATTCTTTTAAAGGAATCTATTTAGTTGAGCAATTAGTAGATAATAAGTTAGCGGTAAACTTTTGGAAAGGATTCTATCATGCTAACCAAATAGAATTTAAAGAAAAATCTATTGTTGATGATGGTTTTGAGTGTATTATGCAGAGATTTGAAGTTAAATAGATACAATAAAGAACCTCTTAAATAAACAAATATGAGTTTATTTAAGAGGTAAATTTTTGAGAATTACACAATTAGATTACTAAAGTTGTTCTACTTTCTCCTAAAAAAGCACCATTAGCATCAAAGAAAATAATAATTACTTCTTGACCTTCTTTTGCTGGGAAGATCAAAGCAGCTTCTCCTATTGGAGCTTTATCCTCTTGAATAGGTTCAACATTTCCATCTATTTCAGAGTGCACTCTGTAAGCAGCTACTTCTGGGTCTTTACAAGTTACAGTGACATTAGCTCCAAAAGTTAAAGGTTCTATTTTAGCTACTGAGTCATACTTTTTTATAGGTTCGTCTTTATCTTTGGTAGAATCATTTTTATCTGAGTCAGTATCTGATTCTCCAACTTTCTCAGATTCACCATCTTCTTTTCCTATATTTTCTTCACTATCTTTATTTTGAGTATTATTTTTTTCGGTATTTTCCTTTTTATTATTTTCCTTTTCAGTATTTTCAACTTTTGCCTTTTCTTTGTTAAGAGTGTTATTATTTGTTTTTTCACACCCTGCAAAAGCTACAGTTCCTATTACTAACGTTATAGTTAAAGCTATTATCTTTTTTAGATTCATTATTAAAGCCTCCTGAATTTTTCACATAAAATAGTCTAATGATTAGATTAACCATATTCATAATATTTTATTAGAAAGCAATTGGTTTTTCAAGTCTTGATTTAAAGGTAATTAAGATAGTATTTCTTATTTTTTATTTAATATGGTATATTTATTATTAGTAATTATAAATACTAATGTATATTACTTAAGGAAGGTATTCAATGAAAAAGAATAATAACTCAATGAAAAATAAAAATAAACCACATATAAATAAAAAAAACCAAGTGAAAGAGGAAATACTGAGCAAATAACAAGTACCACTGGAGAGATCAGATTAAATAAATTCATAAGCAGTACAGGTATTTGTTCCAGAAGAGAAGCAGATAAGTTTATTGAACAAGGTAAAGTGACAGTAAATGGTGTGAAAGCAGAGATGGGAACTAAGGTTACTGTGAAAGATAAGGTTATAGTAAACGGAAAAACATTGAAATCTAAAGAAGAACCTATCTATATTGCTTTAAACAAGCCAGTAGGGATCACATGTACCACAGAGCATAAAGTTAAGGGGAATATAGTAGATTTTATTAATCATCCCAAAAGAATATTTCCTATTGGAAGGTTAGATAAACCATCAGAGGGGCTTATATTTCTAACTAATGATGGGGATATAGTTAATAAGATTTTAAGAGCTGGAAATCAGCATGAAAAGGAATATGTTGTTACTGTAGATAAACCAATAACACCTCAATTTATCGATAAGATGAGAAATGGTATACCTATTTTAGGTACAGTAACACAAGAATGTTTTGTGAAAAGAGAAAGTAAATTTGTATTTACTATAATTTTAACTCAAGGACTTAATAGACAGATAAGAAGAATGTGTGAGTATCTAGGATATAATGTTACAAAACTTAAACGAGTACGAATCATGAATGTAACTTTAGAAAACTTACCTGCAGGGAAGTGGAGATATCTTACAAAAGAAGAGATGGATACTATAAATAAAATGGTTTCAAAATCTACTAAGACTGAAGAAGGTTCTTACTTAGAATAAGAAATAGGCTATATATTTGATTATTAATCAAATATATAGCCTATTTCTGTTAAAATTCATTATACAGATGATATTCTATCCATTGATCAAGCTGTTTTATACTAAAATATTCTTGTCCATATAAATTTAGTGAATGTATATATTTATGAGTTGGATATGAACGGCGTCCAGACTTATCTTCTTCTTCATTTTTTAGAATAAGATTAAACATAGTATCAGATAGGTTAAGATACGCTGCTGCTTCTTCTTTGGTAAGTAAATCAGGTGATGATATTTTGGTTTCAACAGGCTCAGTATTTACAGGGGTAGAAGTAGTTTTTATTGAATTCCCAAGGTAAATACTACTGAATACTATTGAACAAGATAGGAGCAAGGCAGATAAAAATATCCATTTATTATCTTTCATATTAATCAACCCTTTCATTTAATTATTTTATATATTGAATACTTTCCTTATTAAAATTTACCATATATTTAATTTGATGTAAAATAAATAGTGAATATGATATAATCCTTAAGAGTTAGGAATACCAAAATATAGCGAGGTGGTATAATAAATGGATTTGATTGACCATAAGAGATTGAAGAAAATTGTTTATGTAGCACTTATTTTAACAAGTATATATATGATTATAAATAATGATAATAGAGTATTAATGACAATACTTTCATTAATGATTGCATTTAGTATAGGATATTATAGTATGATTGCAAAAACAGAAAAGGGTAGGATTATAGAAAATATAGTATTAGTTTTAGCAACTTTGATTGTTTATCTAGCTTTATATATAGATGTAACAGGAGTAGCTATGATATATATTTTTATTATATTAGGGGTAACAATTATCAGTTATTCAACTAAGTTTGGAATAGTATTTGTATGTGGAAATTTTATTTTAACATTATCAATAGCATATATGAAAACTGAGAACTTTGAATTAACCATGATACTTCCAATAATAGTTCAGTTCTATTTTGTTTATACATTTATATTTTTATTAAAAAATCAAATAGAGCAAAAGAGTAGATTTGAACAACTCTCAAATGAACTTAAAAGAAAGAGTGAGGAATTAAAATTTGCATATGGTAAGATGCAAGAAACAATGGATATTAGAGAAGAGGTAGTAGTATTAAAAGAGAGAAATAGATTAGCTGGAGAGATACATGATGCAGTTGGACATACACTTACAACTGCCTTAGTTCAGCTTGAGGTATGTATTAGATTGATTGAAAAGGATAAGAAAGAGGCTAAGGGGCGATTAGAGATAGTTCAGAATCAGGTAAGAAAGGGGTTAAAGGATATTCGGTTATCTATCAAAGATTTAAAATCAGATAGGGAAGATGAAGAATTTATTTCTTCTATTAAAAGATTGGTGAGTGAAACTGAAAAATCAAGCGATGTTAAGATAGACACCTATGTTGGTGATATTCCTGAAATTAATACGCAGATACAGAATGCTTTATATAGAGCAATTCAAGAGGGATTAACTAATGGAATAAGACATGGAGAAAGCAATAATTTTGAAATAACGATAAAAAATGATGATAAGAACATAATCTTAAAGATAAAAGATTTTGGCATAGGAAATGAACATATAAATTTTGGATTTGGGTTATCAAATATGAAATATAGAGTAGAAGCTTTAAAGGGTAGGGTGAGTGTATTTTCACAGTTGAATATTGGGACAACCATAGAGATAGAAATTCCTATATAGGGAGGTAGCGTTAATGAAGATACTGATTGTAGATGATCAGACCTTAATGAGAGATGGATTAAAAATAGTTTTAAACCTAGAAGATGATATGGAAGTAGTAGGGACTGCTGCTAATGGAAAAGAGGCATATGAATTTGTTAAAGAGGTACAACCTGATGTGATTTTAATGGATATTAGAATGCCTATTACAAATGGGGTTGAAGCAACTAGAATAATAAAGGAAGAATTTGAAAACATAATTATTATTATGCTTACCACATTTGATGATGAGGAGCTTATAGTTGATGCAATAAGGAATGGGGCAAGTGGATATATTCTAAAAGAGACTGATTATACAAGCTTAATTCAGTCTATAAGAGAGATTTATGATGGTAAGTTTATATTACCTAACAAAATTGCTAAGAAATTTTTAAATAATATTTTTAATACTCAAAGAAATATGGAAGAAGGGTATTATGATATAAGTACTTTGAATTTTACCAAAAAGGATATAGAAGTATGTAAATTAATCGCTTTGGGTTATTCCAATAATGAGATAGGGAAAAAATTATTTTTATCAAAAGGAACAGTTAAGAATTACGTTTCAAGAATCTACAGTAAGATAGGTGTGAACAATAGAACTGCTGCAGTTTTGTTTTTGAAAAACATTAATTTCTAAATAAATGATTACCCTTTTAGTTACTAGGGTTACTTTTTTTCAATACTCTGTTTTGTTAACATTATTTGTATAGAGAACGGAGGGCTATAATATGAAATTTATAGAAAAAAACAAATTTATTAATAGTATATTAATAGTAGTTTTAGTTATAGTATTTATTAATCTGGTAAAGGTAAGTTTAATAATGATAGGGTTAGAACCAGCTAAAGACTTATTTGCAAATGCGGTTTTTATAGCAATTGTACTAGGTGGAATCGGGATAATGTTAATCAGTCAATTTAATGGTAAATTAGCATTAGATGATATTGGATTAAGCAGCAATAAAAATGCTGTGAAACAATTTATGATAGGTGTGTTGTTAGCGGCTATTATCACTTGTGCTATAGTTGGGATGTTACATGTTGTTGGAGCTAGATTTTTAAAATTGGGTTTTGAGACTGGAGCATATGGAGAATTTATAAAGACTATAGTCTGTGGATTTATAATTGCAACTTTTGCAGGTGTTGTTGAAGAATTAGCTTTTAGAGGATATCTTTTTACGAAGTTTCAAAAAGAAAAAGGAACCATAAGTGCTATTGTGATTACAACAGTTTTTTTCACTATAGTTCATGCTCCATCTTCATCATACACTGAGTTATTGAGCTATTTAGTACCTGCATCATTTGGAGTAATGTTCTGTTTGATAAGAATATATTATAAATCATTATGGATAACAATAGGTTTACACTTTGCTTATGATTTCTTTATGTTATCAATTATTGGAATTGGAAGTGAGAATCTTGGAAGACCATTATTTATTTTTGAATACCTGCCTAAGAAAGTGATTTTATTTGGAAATCATATAGGTGATGTAAGTTCACTTTTTCCTACAATAGTAGCATTACTGGTAAGTGGTATGCTAGTTATATGTAATTATAATAAGAAAAATATAATATATAAAAAGGAATTATAAATAAGAGAAAGCCAATATCTTTCAAGTTAATGAAAGATATTGGCTGTTTATAATTTAATATTTAATTTAAATTCCTTAACTATTTAAGAGTTCGGTTTCATGGTCTTTAACTTGGCAATCCCAAAGTTTCTTAAATAATCCGTCTTTAGCTAGTAATGATTCAAAAGAACCTGATTCTGCTAGCTTGCCATCATCAATAACCAATATGTTATCAACATTTTTTATGGTGTGAAGACGATGAGCAATTATAATTATTGTTTTATCTTTACATTTTTTCAACAGGTTGTTCGTTATAAGATTCTCGTTTATGCTGTCTAATGCAGAAGTAGCCTCATCAAGTATAACAATTTTAGACTTTTGGAAAAACACTCTAGCGAAAGCTAGTCTTTGCTTCTCACCACCAGAAAGCTTAACCCCTTTTTCGCCAACTTCAGTATATAATTTGTGAGGTAATCTCATGACAAAATCCTTTAATTGTACTTGGTCAAGAATCTCGTATATCTCATCATCACTAATATCTTCATCAAAGACAATATTCTCTCTTAATGTTCCATCAAAAATAGGAGCGTCTTGAGAAACATAAGAAACATCATCATAATAGTCATCTAATAAAACTTTGCTTAGGTTGGAATCATCAACATAAAGATCTCCTTTTGTAGGTTTTAATAAACCTAGAATCATTTTTATGATAGTAGATTTTCCAGCACCACTTGAACCCACAAATGCTGTTGAAGAATTTCCTTCAATACAAAGGCTTAAGTTGTTCAATATAGGTACATTATTGTAATCAAATGAAACATTTTTAAATTCTATTTTTCCCTCTTTTACTTGTATAGGTGAACCTTTTCTTAAATTAATATCATCAGGTAGATTCATGAAATCCTCTAATCGTTTGAAAGCTACCTTATCTAATTTGTAATCGATGAAGATTACATTTAATATAGCAATAGGAGAGTAAATTCTATCTACAAAGGTTATAAGGGCTATTATTGCTCCCACAGATATATCGCCTTTCACAACTTGGCCTACCCCTATAAACAATATGATTAACTTTATGATAATGATGATTAAAGCGAAAAGAGTGAAAAATAATTCATGTATCATTCTTATTTTTGTTTTAGATTTCACTACTGAATTTGATCTTTGTTCAATTTTGTTTATTTCAGTTTCATATCTTTTGTTAAGTCTAAATACTACTAATTCCATAAAACCACGGATGAAGTGTTTTGACAGCCATTCCTCAGAAGTAAGAATTTTATCTTTGATTTTATATAAGTATTTCATTAGAATATTTGAAATAAAGAAGATTACTACATACCCTATGAAAATAACAGCCATTATTTCTAAGTTATAAGTACCAATGAGTATTAAACTTATAATTATTCCAGGAAGAATATTTCTGAAAAGATTCATATAAAAATCAAATAATATATTCTTACCAGCCATAGCACCAGCTTCTATAAGCTGAACAAGTGAACCAGTACCTTTTCCTTGATAAGAAACGTAATCTATTTTTGAGATTTTCTTTAAAGCTAATATTTTTAATTCATGATATATACCATTTGATAACATTCTATATGGATATTCATCTAGATAAGATAGTAAACAATCTACTAGAAGCAGTACCCCATAAACTATAATTATTGTGATTACTTCATTGTAGCTATTTGCTTCTGGAAGTTTATCAATTAATTTTTGAAGATAAACAACGCTTAATGATGCTGCTAATATCTGAATAATCCCATTTAACACATAAAAAAGCGACATTGCTTTGAATTTTTTTAGTACGTATTTTAACATAAGTAACCCCTCTTTCTACAGAAATTTTAAGGAAAATATTGTATTGGGGACTGACCCCAATACAATATTTTCCTTATAAAAAGTCGTAAACGTATAAATTAAAAAAGCCACTGACATAAAGGCAGTGTCCGGGATTCCATACAATAGATGTATTAAATATTAGGATTTCAATGGCAAGCTAAATAAACATACTCATAAATAAAATTTAAAGTACGCCTCAAAGCTTTTTACCATAAATCAGCAAATATTAGGCTCCGGACAAAGTGCTGCTTTAGGTTTTAACTCAAATTCAATTTAAACAAGTCCATAACTCATTGAATCTTTGAGATTTTGGAACATGTATAAATTGATTTTCGTAATAAAACCTAATATCAGTTTTTTTCTAATTTATACGGAGCAGTTACCTGTTTTAATCACAACATAATAGTTCATAATATTTTTCATATCAAACACCTTCAATTTCAATGTAATATATTAACAGTATAATGCTGGCAAAAATAAATGTCAATATTTGTTTACAATTGTATTACAAATATATACTTTTTATTAATTAAATGGTATACTTCCTGTGAAGGGGAGGGGTATTGAGTGGATAAATTAAGATTGAAAGGAAAAGTTAGTTTACAGTTCTGTTTAATTACTGTATTTATTTTATTATTTTGTACAAGCTGCAATAATAAAACTATAGAAGAGAGTACTATTATTAAAGAAAAAAACACTATTAAGAAAGAAGATAACATTATTGAAAATGATAAAAATAATAACCAATCTATTGAAAAAGTACAAGTTGAGGATTTTAATAATAAGGTAAGTTCATTTAAAAATAAAATATCTGTATTTAATGATTCTTCAAAGCAATATATGGCAAAGGATGTAAATGAAATCAATAGACAATGCAATGATATACTTGAAGACATTCTTAATAATAAACAAAGTATTTCATGTACCCCAGAAGAGATTATTGGGGATTCAAATGAATTCTATCTTAAATTTAGTGACACACTGAATATTGGCAGCACTCATTATAGATTTGCTGAATTTGGTAATTCAGTGATTAGAGATGGAAGTTTAATATATTTGTATGTTCAGATTTGGGATGAAAATAATGAAGTAACTATACAGAATCTTGATACAATTATTCAAACAGCTTCTGGTGTAGGCAAATTTATTTTTTATGATTTCATAGAAATAGATGGAGAATATTATACCAATATAGTTGCTAGTATTGAAGGTGTAGATAGTAATTATTTTAAACTTACGGGGTTTAAAGTAGACAGTCTTAAATTTGAGAAGTTTGAGGTTGATGATAGTTATAATCTTTTTGGCAGATGGAAAGTGTATAAATATGGTGATGAGGACAGCTATTCCGTTGGATGTGGATATACTGGGAAATACACTTATGATTTTAAGGATAACACTATTACTATAAATACACTTGATCTAGAAGGAAATATTCATGATTCATTGAATATTAAGTTGACTAAAAAAGGGTATACCTTTGAAGAAATTACTGTGAATGAAAAGGAAGATATATATTTAGGAGATTGGAAAATTAATAGGGTTTTGGATTCTGGAAAAGTAACTGTTTATTCATCTGATGATATAAATTATATTTTAAATCAGGTCATGCATTTCTCAAAGGAAGAAGCGAGTTGTTTTGGGGATGGGCTTATATATTTGGATATGGTAGCAAAGAATCCAACTTACTCAAAATCAGTAATATCTAAAGAAGACTTTGAATCAGGCTGGAGGCATTATGTTTTATTTGAAAATTTGGGTATTACAGGGGATACAGCTACAAAAATAAATGCTAGAGATTCAGAGGGAAATGGATGCTCTTTATACATTAAAGATTCTAATACAATGATTTTATATGGTGGAGGTGTATTTTTTGAGCTTGAGAGGATTGAAAATACGAACTCACATAGTAAAAATATTAGTAGAGAAGAATACATTGAAGCTATTACTGACGAGGAATATGTTTTCGTTTTAGAGGATGATAACAGTGGAGATAATATAAGTTATAACGATTATTATTATATTTATGATTCTAAAACAAATAAAAACCACAAACTTATCCTTCCGTGGTGTAATAATATCGTCAGTAAAAAAGGTAATACCATTTTATACAGTGGAAAGGATAAAATCTATGCTGCTAATTTAGAAACTCTAAAGGTAAAATCAATTTTGGATGGTGACTTTTGCTATAATATCAACTGGAATGTTTTTCTTAAAGAAAAGCTGTATTTTTTCTGTGATTTAACTGAGGAGTGGCTATATTATTGTGAGCTTGATTTTTATAAAGAAATTCCTAAGTTGTACAAGTTGAATGTAAATACTGGAGAAAAAGTATTTTTTGAAAATTCCAGTTTAGTTTCATCAAAGTCTTTGGATAATGGTAAATCTGTCAGTTCTGAGTATAGTAAGTATATCTTTGATGAGAGAGGAATGATCCCACAAAGAGGAAAATGCTCTTTTGAAAGTTTTGATGATTTGAATATAAGATGGAATCAAGTTTTAACTTCATTTTCTTTTGGTGAGAAGGGATTATTTGATTTTAATGGTTACACCTCTTGGGAAAATAACACTAAAGAATTTCATAAAATAGAATCTGATGTAGTTACTAGGAATGGACTGGTTATAGATGATGATTATATATATGTAATAACTTATGATAATGAAAAATCATTAACTATAAATACTTATGATTATTCTATGAATCTTGTAGATACATTTACTTCAACATTAGAAAGAGAAATTTATAAATTTGGATCAGTCAATAGAGAGGAAAATTATATATTTATATCTTCATGGTTTAATAGTTCTGAAAGTACTTATTTAGTGTACGATATTATAAATAAAACGTTAACTGATGTTAGTGAGGAAGAATATTTTCAATTATTAAGGAGACAAAAATCATTTTTTAATAATAAAAACCATTTATACACTCATGAAAATAAGCTTTTACATAGTTTTGAGGATTATGAATCTATCAAAATTATCCCTCAAGATAAAGGAGCGGAGTTTCATTCAAATGTTGTATATGCTAATGATGAGTTTCGATTTGCATATAAAGTTGATGACAAAAGTGAATATATCTATATTTTGGCATTTGCAGAAGATGGTTTATCAGCAGACTTATTTATGATGAATAATAAAAGTAGTGATGTTAACTTAATAGCAAAAGATTGTTCACATGAATTTGACCTTTTTAATGATGGTGAGTCTTTTGTTTTTAAAGTGAAGAATCAAATTGGGAAAAGTAAAGAAATTAAATTAGATGTAACTACATCAAAGCCAACTGAAGATGGGGAACATAGAAATGATTTTTATATTGATATGACATTTAAAGGTGCAGCTGATGTTATAAGGAAGAAAAATTTAGAAACCTATGTATCATCTACTGTTCCAATTATCATTTTAGATTCACGGGAAAAACATGTTAGATCACAATCTATCGGCAGATTTGATTTTGGTGATACTGTAATAAGTATTAAAGACCGTGGGAATAATCTTGAGGCTAGGTTGGTATTTGATGAAAAAACAAATAAACTGGTTGAAATAAGAAGTACTTTTCCAACTTTAAGAGGGTTCAAGGTAGGTGTTTCATTAGACGAGATGAAGTCCTTGTATGGAGAAGAGTATAATATTATAGAATTGGAGCCAGAAATATATGGTTTAGATACAACAAAGAATGAGACTGCTGTTAGATACGAATATAAATTTGATAATCATTATTTTAATGTTGTAGAGAAAAATAATAGCGGTGTTGTTGACTATTGGTATATATCAAAATTTGGAACGGGTGATAAGCGAGAGGATAGTAATGAAAAGTTCTGGCTTGTATTGTATGATCAGTTTGTTGATTTAACAGTGCCTCTTACTGAGAATTTCATTAAATTATTGAACAAGGAACAGATGGAATTACTTAGGAATGCATATTATGCAAGACATGGGTATATTTTAAAGAGTGTAAAATATAAAGAATACTTCTCTGATTATTATTGGTATAGAGAGTTATTTGATGATGTAGACCATTTATTATCCCCAACTGATATTAAGAATATTGAAATGTTGTTGAAGTTTGAAAAAGATAATTAAAGAGATTGCCACAAGATAAACATTTATTTTGTGGCAACTTTTTTTTTGTATTTACTTATCGTATTAACTTGACCAAAATAACTATAATCAACACTACAAGTATGTTAAAGAGTAATGTGAAACTTAATAATTTACTCCATTCATATTCTTCAAGTGATTTATTTAATATATGTTCAATAATAACATGCAAAAAATCATTAATAAAAAATACAACTCTATTAAGAATAAATAAAAATATAAAAAAAATAAAGATTAATGAACCAATAAATTTCAATAATTCTAAAGCTGTTATTCCAAGTAAATGGATGTTGGATAAATTGAAGTGTCCTGTATATATCAAGGAAAATATTATTGAAAATACTGTTAATTCAAATATACATATCAATATCGTAATTAGTAAAACAATCCATTGGGATATTCCAGGGGCAAAGTCTTTATATTTTTCTCTCCATTTAAGTATTTCATAACGAGATGGAATTCGCCTTCCCCAAGGTGGTGTTGTGAATGATTCATATAATGTTGTATATGGTTTTTTAGCCACATAATATCCCCAGTGTCTTTTTATTGGTTTTGAAACGTATAAATCACTAACATAATTTTTAGCAAATAGAAATGAATATGCTACTATTGTTATAGTAATCATCCAAATGTAATAATCTTCAGTGTATCCCTTCAGATTAGGTGATATTTCTAGAAATTTTATCAATAAACTACTAAATATTAAACTTATTATGGGAAGTACCAAAACAATGACTAATGATATAATTTTATTTAGTTTTTTATTTATTCTTATAAACAGATTATATGATAATAAAAAAAAGCTAATATAAGCTATTAATCCAACTATAACTTCCATAAGTATATCTCCTGTAAATTTGTCCTATATCCATTATACTATAATTTACTAAAATACCTTCTGAATTTTTTTATCTAAATACTAAGGATATTTAAGATGGTAGCAGTGTATAAAGTAATGGGGAATAATAAGAAATAAAGTCATAATTCTATAAGTAAGAATTATGACTTTAAATAATTTTTATTTATCTTCCACAGAAATATAATACTCAATAATCCCATCAGAATTAGAGTCTCTGATTTCAAAATCTGGATTATCCGATAAAGTATATCCTGAATTTAAAATCCATACTCCATCAATGTAATCATATACATTAGTTATTGGCTTACCTTCATATTTTAAAGATGATATACTCTCTCCGTTTAATGTTTTTTCTTTGGTATTATATATAAATAAAGCATATTTAGATTTAGGAATTTCTTTAATAACAAACCCTTCAGGTACACAAGCGGTTTGATCGTATTCAACACCCAGTGTATAAAAGTAATCTATATTCTCATCTTCCTTATGAATGCAATCAGCATCATATTCGTATAATGAATAAATTTTATCTTGTTTATTTAAAACAGGATAATTGATTTTTTCTTTGTTAAATTCATTAAAAAATTTATCTATTAAGTTATTTTCTACTTGTTCAGCTTGATTGAGATTAATTGTTTTTCCAATAATTTTAAAAGAATTTTTAATAATAATTTTTGTATCCAATAATAACACATCCCTTTCATATAATCTTTTCTTTCTCATAACATCAAACTTCTCGTATAAAGGGAGAGTATCTAATATCTTGCTATTCTTTGGTGAAACACCATATATTTTCTTGAATGCTCTTATGAATACTTCGTGAGATTCAAAGCCTGTCTCAAATGCTATATCACATATATTCAGGTTTGATTCTCTTAACATCAAGGCACCCACTGAGATACGTCTTTTTCTTATATAATTTTTAGGTGTTTCTCCAACTATAGCAGAAAATATTCTGTAAAAGTGAGGTATGGAGAAACCTATTTTACATGCTACATCCTCTATAGAGAAGGAGTCTAAAAGTTTTTCTTCAATAAAATCTACTGCATTTTGTATAACTGAGAAATAATCCATATTTTATCCTCCAAAGCTTTGGTGAGGGTTGGCTTAAAAATTACTTCGACTTTTCTTTCAAAAATGTGAGTGGTTATTTCACTTTTTGAAATAACTTTAGGAGAAGTTATTTTTAAACAATCCCTGAGTTTATTGTATCAATATGGAGAAAGGGTTACTTGATGTTTTTTATCAAGATAAACAAATGGTATAAAAATTCATATAATTATTGACAGAAACAAAAAAAACGCGTATAATACAATATTATGCGCGCTTAGTAATATTATACCATAATATAAATATAATGTCAAGAAGAATTTTTCGAAAATCTAATTCTAAAAAAAAGGAGTTGAATAAGTATGTTATTGCCATCAATATTAAATCCTAATAATAAAGAATTAAAAGAGATTCAAATCAATGAATTGCTTGAAACAAATAAAGAGAGTGAAGAGTTTAATCTAATATTGACCAAAGAAGATACAAAAGAAATTATTAAGGTGAGAGGTTGGGCGCTGCAAAGTTACGGAAGAATTGAAATAGATATGGGAGTGGCAAAGAAATTAATAGAAAAATTTTCTTCCTCACCATTTATAACACAGGAGGAGTATGTTCTAACTCTTAATAACTTACAGGAAATATTTTATTATATGAAAAATGAAACAGAGGATAGAATAGGTGATGATATGGTGATAGATATTATTTATGATTTCTATAATAACGAATGTGGTGGAGATATTGAGTTTTTATGGGAGAAAATTCAGGTGTTTTCAGAGAAATTTAGGCGTGAAAATCAGAAAAAGAATATTTATTAGAGAGGAAGTTTTTTTTATGATTATAAATAGAATAGCTGCTGAAAATTCAATTGAAGAGATTAAAATAAAAAAAGAAAATCTAAATAAAAATCAATATACTTTTTCAATTTTAAAAGAAGGTTTTCGTCTTGGACTTATAGATAAAAATACTATAAATAATATTCAAATACAAATAATGAATATACTTAAAGATTTAATAACAAGGTACACTGTAGGGGAAAGTAGTTCTGTTCCTATTACAACAGGAGAGAAGTTATTAGCATCTATCTGTTACTGTATTGATGCTTATTGTGATAGTTTTAATGATATTGAAGAATGCATAGATGAATTAAAGACAAGCAATATAAGAGAATTATATGAGAAGGGGGTTGAACTTGTAACATCATATGTTGAAGAAACAAGAATATTTTATGAGAAAATAAAAAAAGATAGATTGCATATAGAGCTGCAAGCATATGATGATACAATTGATGAAGGGTTAGGGAGTTTTTTTAAGGATTATGAAGTAGTGTTCAATGCTCACGACACCATGGGAAGTATTGATTATCCTTTAACCTTTGATGATATGAGTATTAGAGGGATAAATTATATTAAGAATTATTTAAATACCTTAGAAATAGAAACCTTCTTTTGTAAGTTTTTTAGCACTGAGGATACTATAAAAACATTAAATTATTATGGGGAGATATACAATACAGATTATAGATTTGAGTTAATAAATGTGTTTGAAGTATTAATAAATAATAGTATTTTTTCTGTATTATCAGGAAATTATGGATGGAATTTAAGTATTTCTGAAGTTAGTTATAGAATTTTAAATAATAATCTCAGTAGTTTAAATTCAAAGGAAATTAATATTCTTGTGGGGAAAGCTATTGAAAAAGTTATTATGGATTTAGCCATAGATAGGGTAGAATTAATAGATTACATGAACAAATATAAATCAATATTTATTCCTAGATTGATAAATTCATTAGAAAATGGAAATCTTCAAAATATGGTTGTAATAGATAGAGAAGAAAAAAATATAAATAAAAATATAATATTTAATGAAGGATATAGGGCCAATGATGAGGATTTTAGAGTAGCAATCCAAAAAATAACTAAATGTGAAAACATTAAAGATAAAATAGATTTAATTAAATCAAGTGTACAGTCTATATATGATTTTATAGATCTTCTTAATTCAAATTGTTTATTTGGATATGAGTTTACTGAATTATTTAATTCAATGAGTGATATGGAATTATCTATATTGGCAAGAATGGTATTTCAAGAAGAATTGAGGAAAGGAACACTGAATTTAATTCAAGCAATCATAAATAAAGGGGATATTGATTCAGAGTGGGAGCTTCATTTCATTGGGGTATTACAGAACTTTGATGAAGATAGAGTCAAATTAATTGAGAGATATGTTAATAATATTAATTAAAAGTCTAAAGGATTTGAAATAAATATATAGAAGTGAAAAAATAAGAAGATTTTTAATTAAAAAAACATATAAAAGGAGTCCCATAATGGAATTTGATATATTTAAAGCTTCAGAGGAGTTATCAAAATTAGATATAAAAATAAAGTCAAGTAATATTGAAATTGATGTTTTATGGTTTAGAGTGATGAAAAACATAGGAGAATGGAAAATTAACAGACATAAACATTCCAGTTTTGAGTTTCATTTTGTGGCTTCAGGTGGATGTAGAGTTTTACATGATGGTGGAGAATTTCATGTTAATAGTGGGGAATTTTATTTAACTGCACCTGAAATTTATCATACACAGGTTAGCGATGGTAATGAGGAATACATAGAGTATAGTTTAAATTGTGATATCTCTATTAATGAGGAAAGTATATGTGAGGACAAGCATATATTTGACATACTCAATATGGCACCCTGTACTCCTTATATAGGTATCGATTATATTAATAAAATTTTTGAGAAAGCGCTAGAAGAAGCATTTTATAAGAAAATAGGTTATTTTAATAACATTAAGAATTTAGTACAGATGTTACTAATAGAAAGTGCAAGAGCTGTTAGTAAAACAACAGAGTTTTCGTATAAAATTCCTATGAAATATAAAAAAGATGATTATAGATTTACTCAGATTGAAAGATATATTATAGATAATATAGATAACCCAATTTCTACAAAAGAAATTGCTACGTATATGCATTTAAGTGATAAGCAGATATGTAGAATTATTAAACAATGCAAGGGAGTTTCAACTAAAGAATATATATGTAGACTAAAATTTACAAAAGCAAAAGAATTATTAAAAAATACTAATCTTTCTATAGGGGAGATTTCAGAATTTCTTGGATTTTCAAGTCAATATTATTTTAATCAATTTTTCAAAAAAAGAGAAAGCTATTCACCAAGTACATTTCGTAAAAACGTTAAATAAGTCTAAAAATCATAAAAATAAGTCTCATTTTAATATTTGAAATGAATATTAAAAACATATAATAAACATAGAAAGCCAGTTAGGGGTGTTATTATATGTTTTTTGAAAAGGAAAGAATAAATAGGGTATTAAAGGATTTAAAGGATTATATTTATCCTAAAAAGGAACAAATAGAGTATTTTCTAATGAAAAAAGGTGATTTTTCAAATCCAAAAGAAGCAGATGAGAATGAGGAACAATGGACCACTTTTCCTTGTAATGAAAGGTGGGGAGGGAAAGATCAAAGATATTGGTTTAAAACAGAAGTAACTATTCCAGTTGACTTTGAAGGAAAAACTGTAGTATTTGAACTTACAACAGGGCGAGAAGGGGAATGGGATGCTATAAATCCTCAATTTTTAATTTATTTAAATGGAAAAGTGGTGCAGGGATTAGATACAAATCATAGAGAGATAATTGTTTGTGAAAAGGCGATAGCTAATGAAAAACATATCATTGATTTACATGCTTATGCAGGGATGAAAGAGGGAGAAGTAGAGTTAAAGGGGAAAATAGCCGTATTAGATAGGGTTACTGAAAGACTTTACTATGACATAAAGGTCCCACTGGAGGTAGCTGATTTACTAGAGAAAGAGGATAAAAGAAGAATAGATATTTTGAATTTCTTAACAGAGTCAATAAATATTTTGGATTTACGTAAACCTCATTCTAGAGATTATTATTTATCTATAGAGGATGCAGACAAATATTTAAGAGAAAAGTTTTATGAAGAATATTGTGGAGAGGAAGATGTAATAGCAGCTTGTGTAGGGCATACACATATAGATGTAGCTTGGCTTTGGACGTTAAGACAAACTAGAGAAAAGGTTGCTAGAAGTTTTTCCACAGTATTAAATCTTATGAAACAGTATCCAGAATATTTATTTATGAGCAGTCAGCCACAATTATACAAGTACTTGAAACAGAATAATCCTGAAATATATGATCAAGTTAAGGAAAAGATAAAGGAAGGTAAATGGGAAGCCGAAGGGGGCATGTGGTTAGAAGCAGATTGTAATCTTGCCTCTGGAGAATCCTTAATAAGACAAATATTATTTGGAACTCGTTTCTTTAAAGAGGAGTTTGGAATAGATAATAAAATATTATGGCTTCCTGATGTATTTGGATATAGTGCTGCATTGCCGCAGATACTTAAAAAGTTTCATATAGATTATTTTATGACAACCAAGATAAGTTGGAATGAATATAATAAAGTCCCTTATGATACTTTTATGTGGGAGGGGATAGATGGTTCTTCAATTCTTTCTTATTTTATTACTACAATTGATTATAAAACAGCAAAATCAGGTGACCATAGAACAAGGTATGAAGGTTTTTTAGGAGCTTCAGAAGTTAAGGGAGCTTGGCATAGATATCAACAAAAGAAAATAAATAATGAGGTTCTGATAAGTTATGGTTATGGAGATGGGGGCGGAGGCCCTACAAAAGAAATGTTAGAAAATGCTAGACGCTTGGAAAAAGGGATACCAGGATGTCCAAAAGTTAAGATGGAAAAAACAAGGGATTTCTTTGAAAAGCTTGAAGATAGAGTAGGTAATAATAAGCGATTACCAAAATGGGTAGGTGAGCTGTACCTAGAATATCATAGAGGGACATATACCTCTATGGGTAGAAATAAACGTTATAACAGGAAGAGTGAATTTTTATTTCAAGATGCAGAGTTTTTTAATCTTATGAATACATGTATAGATAAAACAATACAATATCCACAGAAGAGAATAAATGAAGGATGGGAAACTATTCTGTTAAATCAGTTTCACGATATTATTCCAGGCTCTTCTATTAAAGAAGTTTATGATGAGTCAAAAGAGCAGTATGAAAAGGTACTTAATGATGGTAATGCTTTATTAAAAAGTGCAGTTAATGAAATTGCAGGTAAAATAAATTTAAATGAAAGATCATTAATAGTTTTCAATCAATTGAGTTTTATAAGAAGTGATATTGTGATTTTTGATATTCCAGAAGGTATGGATAATTTAAAAGTTAAAGATGAGCAAGGTAATGTTTATCCTGTTCAACCAATTGAAAATAATAAAGGACTCTTTTATGCAGAGAATGTACCCTCAAAGGGGTATAAATCATTCAGTATATTTGAAGGTGAAGAAGAAACAGTAGAAAATTTAACTGTTTCTACATATAAAATAAGCAATAAATTTTTTGATATAACTTTAGATGAGAATTATAATATTTTTTCCATTTACGATAAAATAAATAATAGAAAAGTGTTAAAGGCATTTGAAAAGGGAAATGTATTACAAGCTTTTGAGGATAAACCTCATCTATGGGATGCATGGGATATAAATATTTATTATCAGGAAAAGATGTGGGAAATTAACCATGTAGAAGAAGTAAAGGTGATTAGTGATGGGCCTGTAAGAGCCACCATTAGAATTAAAAGAAAATTCTTGGATTCTACTATTACTCAATATATGCATGTTTATAATCATATACCACGTATAGACTTTGAGAATGAAATTGATTGGAAAGAAAAACAGATTTTATTGAAAGTAGCATTCCCTGTAGATGTCCATACAAATAAGGCAACTTATGAGATTCAATATGGTAATGTTGAAAGACCAACTCACTGGAATACTAGTTGGGATATGGCTAAATTTGAGGTATGTGCTCATAAATGGGCTGATTTATCAGAGGATAATTATGGAGTGAGTCTATTAAATGATTGTAAATATGGGCATGATATTAAAGATGGTACTTTGAGATTAAGTTTAATAAAATCACCAATATGGCCTAATCCAGATGCAGATAGAGAACTTCATAAATTCACATATTCATTATATCCTCATAAGGGAGATTGGAAATTGGCACAGACAACTCAAATGGCATATAATCTGAATTGTCCTATGTATGCAAAAATTGAGGAAGCTCATAGTGGGGCTTTACCTAAAGAATTGTCATTTATAAGTTTAGACAGTGAAAATGTCATAATAGAAGCAGTTAAAAAAGCAGAAGACAGTAATGAGGTAATAGTAAGATTATATGAGTATTATAATAGAAGAACAACAGTTACAGTGAATTTCTATAAAGAGCTTGAAAGTGTTCATGAATGTGATTTGATGGAGCAAGAATTAGAGAAAATTAAGGTATGTGGAAATAGTTTTGAGTTTGAGATTAAACCATATGAGATTAAAACATTTAAGCTAAATTTATAATACAAAAAAGAGCAAAAATATAGGGGCATAGTTATGCTCCTTTTTCTATGTATAAAAATATATTGAATTATGCAATATATATTTGACATTACGCAATATAAGTTGTAATATATAATTATAATAGAAATATATGGAAAAGGAGTGAACCTAAAAATGAAATTGTTTAAAAAAAGAAATCAAATAGTTGACGAGAGAATTGAAAATGCAGAAAATAAAATTTATAAAGAAGTGTATTATATCATTGTGGCAATTGCTTTTGTATCTATGGTAATAAAACATTTCTTATATGGGACAGAAGGTATATTAACAACGGAATTTTGGATAATAGTATTACCAGCAATATATTGTCAAATAAGGAAGGTCAGTATAGGAATATATTATGATTCGATTGAAATGCACAATAGATCAAGTAAAGTATCATGGGAAAATAAAAATATAATAATTGGTGTTATATTTGGTTTAATTATTTCTGGTTTCTTTGGAATAAGAAGTGCTATACTATTTGGAGGGGAAACAAAGAAGATATTTTATTTCTTGGTAGTATTTGTAGCAGCATTTATGATATATGTACCTTTCTTTGTTTTGGTAACAGTTATTTCTAATAGTATTTCTAAAAAATTAAGTAAAAAAGTAAATTCAAAAGATGAAGCATAAATCATCTTAAAAGTAGGTGATGTAGAATGAAAAATATAAAATTAAAGATGGCAAGGGTAGAGAAAGACTTATCTCAAGATGAACTTGCAAAGATTGTAGGGGTATCCAGACAGACAATCAGTTTAATTGAAGTAGGGAAATATAATCCAACTATTAAATTATGTATAGCTATATGTAAGGCTTTATCTAAAACTTTAGATGAGTTGTTTTGGGAAGAGTAAATTAAAATTAATTATATACAATATTGGGGGGGATGAGGGTGAAGTTATTAACTGAGTATTTTGGGGAGTTAAAAACAGGAGAAGAGGTTATAAAATTTACTTTAGTTAATAAAAACAATATAAAAATTAGTTTCTTAAATTATGGAGGAATAATACAAGAAATAATTGTTCCAGATAGAAGTGGTAAATATGAAAATATTGTACTAGGTTTTGATAATATAAGAGATTATGAAGAAAAATCTCCCTATTTTGGTGCAATAGTAGGTAGAATTGCAGGAAGAATATCAAAAGCTAAGTTCCAAATAGACGGGGATGAATATATTTTAGCATCTAATAATGGAATGAACCATATTCATGGGGGAATCAAAGGTTTTGATAAGGTAATATGGTGTGTAAAGGAGATTAAAAAAACTGATTATTTAGGTCTTGAGATGAGTTATATAAGTCCTGATGGTGAAGAAGGTTTTCCAGGGAAAATGAATGTTAAGGTAACATATATATTAAATAATAATAATGAACTTGAAATGAAATTTAGTGCAGTAAGTGATAAGAAAACTATTATTAATATGACAAATCACAGTTACTTTAATCTTTCAGGAAATTTAAATGATGATATTTTAAATCATAAATTAACTATAAATGCAGCAAAAGTGGGTTTTGTAGATGAGGAAACTATTCCTACTGGAGAACTTGTAGATGTAGAAAATAGTGTTTTTGATTTTACTAAAGGTAAAAAGATTGGATTAGATATTGATAAGAAAGCTGAGCAGTTAATAAAGTGTGGTGGATATGATCATCCATTTGTTTTGGACAAAAGACAAGCGTTTTCTGCAAGGGTTGAAGATGAGAAAAGTGGAAGGATTATGGATGTTATCACTGACCAACCTGTTGTTGTGTTTTACTCAGGAAATCAGTTAGGGGAAGACTTAATATTAAGTGAAAATATTAGAGCTAAAAAACGTATTGGTTTATGTCTTGAAACACAAGATTATCCTGATTCAATTAATCAAGAGTCTTTTCCAAAAAAAATATATAATCCAGGTGAAAGATATACCGCTTGCACAAAAATTAAATTTTACACTGATTTATAGATAAAATTTTATGATATACTCGAATAAGAAGATTTTATCATATTTTAAGAGGTGTTAAAAATTAGTAATAAACTAAGAGAAGAAATAAAAAAGAAGATTATTAATAAGGAGTTCAATTGTGAGAAGGAACTTACTCTTTCTGTTATTGGAGGTAAGTGGAAGCTTGTAATATTATGGCATCTAGGATTTGAAGGACCACATAGATTTAATGAAATTAATAGGTTATTTAATAAAATAAGTCATAGAGTGCTTACTAAGCAATTACGTGAACTAGAGCTTGATGGAATTATAAATAGAACAGTTTATCCAAGTAAGCCACCTAAAGTAGAATATTCAATTACTGAGATGGGAAAGACACTATTACCAATAGTTCAGGCTATGTATGAATGGGGTAAGGAGCATATGGATTATTATGTACAGAAAATAGATGAGGAATAGAATTTATTAAATGGAAAGACTCATTTTATGGTATTAATCAGTTGGATTGTCTTAGCTGGTATCTTCTTTGGAGTTGTATATAGAAAAAGAAGATTAGAAGAGTTATAAGTTAAAAAGAATAAAAACACCATATATCGTAAATGCTAAGAGACATGAGATATATGGTGTTTCTGTTTGTTTGAAGTTGATTCTTTTTTTTATTATACCATAAAAATAAGTACAAGTATCTATTAATAATAATGTTTATGATAAATCTATTGACATTAATAAATTAAGATAATATAATACAACGACAATCTTTATTAAATAAAAGGAGAATTGCGATTATGTTATTATACTTATTGATATTAATCGTTAAGATTATAGAAGTTACATTAGGTACAGTTAGAATAGTTTTTATTACAAAAGGTGAACGTTTAATAGGAGCTATCATTGGATTTTTTGAAGTAATTATTTGGGTAATAGTAATTTCTACAGTATTGAAAGATGTTACTGAAGATCCAATAAAAGTGTTTATTTATGCATTAGGATTTGCATTAGGTAATTATGTTGGTTCATTAGTTGAAGAAAAGTTAGGGGTTGGAACAACAAGAGTAGAAATGATTGTTAAAGAAGAACAGGGGGAGGCATTAGCTGAAAACATTAGGAAAAATGGATTTGCAGTAACAGTTCTTGAAGGACAAGGTATGAAATGTAATAGATATGTAATGATTTCACATGTTAAACGTAAAAGAGCTAATGAATTCATTGAAATGGTAAAATCTTATGAAGATAATGTGGTGATTACTGTTAATGAAATTAAAGCTGTATATGGTGGACATGGAATATTAAAAAGATAAGAAGAATAATATTATTATGTAAAACTGTACTATAGTAGTGCAGTTTTTTTAGTACAAAAAAACATGTTAAAAGTAATAAATATAGATTGATTAATACTTTCGAAAGAATTATAATACCTGTAACAACAGGAAAATTAAAAAAACAAAGTTTATAGTTAAAAATCTTTTAGGAGAATTTAAGATGAAAAAAATTGATTTAAAAAAATTATATAGCTATGATGATAAAGAAAAAGCCTTTAATATTGATATTAATTTAGATTATTATAGAGATGTTTATAGCGAGTGGGATTACTCACCTATAGCTAATAGAGATCTAGATGAAGATTTATTAGATTATCTTATGTCCTGTTCTTATGAGATTCCATTAAAAAACAAAGTAATAATCAATTTTTATTTGCCAGCTAATATTAAAGATGAAAACAGAGAGAAAAAGAGTATAATAGGTATTAAAAACTACTTTTCATATAAAATAAGAAAAGTTTACCTTAAAAGGTTTCGTATGATAAAAAATACATTGATTTATCTCTTTGTGGGAATAGGACTTTTATTGGGGGCATATATGATTCAGAATATCATAACTAACAACTTTTTATTACAAGTACTACCTGAAGGGTTATTGATAGGTGCCTGGGTATTGATATGGGAGATATTCTCTATATGGTTTTTTCAAGTTAGTAAATTAGGGTTTAAATTAAAACATTATAAAAGACTTAAAAACTCAACAATTATTTATAGATATGTATAGTAAAGGTGGTGGTAATTTGAATGAATTGATGATGCTAATTAGTGATAATCATATATTACATAAGCTTATATGGACAACTATTGGTATAATATTTAGCATCTTAATAAGTAAAACTATTAACCGAATATTATATTCTAAGATTAAAGATAATAAAACTTACTATAATACTAGAAAAAAAGTTCTATATACTTTTACAACAATTTTTATTGTGTATTGTATTTTCTTATGGTCAGATTCAATGTTAAGCTTGACCACCTATTTTGGATTATTATCTGCAGGTATAGCAATTACATTAAAAGATATATTCTCTAATACTGCTGCATGGTTATTCATAGTAATAAGAAAGCCATTTGAAGTAGGTGATAGAATTATTATTAATGAACAAAGAGGGGATGTAATCGATATTAGAATGTTTCAATTTACATTAATTGAGGTTACATCTCATGAAGAGGGAGAGCAGAGTACAGGACGTATAATTGATATTCCAAATAATTATATATTTACAAATGCTTCGATTAATTATAGTAAAGCATTCAAATATATATGGAATGAAATAAAAGTACTTATAACCTTTGAAAGTGATTGGAAAAAAGCAAAAGATATATTAACTGATATTGTTAATGAGAAAGCTATACACATATCAAAAGAAGCTTCACATAGGATAAGAGAAGCAGAAAGAAAATATAGAATTCATTATGATAAGCTTACGCCTATTGTTTATACAAATGTTAGGGAAAGTGGTGTTGAATTGACATTAAGATATTTATGTGAACCACGTCAAAGAAGAACTAGCGTAAATAATATATGGGAAGATATACTAGATAAGTTTGCATTGGAAGAGAATATTAATTTGGCATATCCGACTATTAGGGTGGATAAGAAATAAAAACATAGTTGACAGTGGACAGTGGACAACGGACAACGAAGGACATTTCTCTTCGAGAAATTTTAATTTTATTGTTCATTGTACAGAAGTTGTTTACTCGTTTCATTTAAGAATGGAACATTGAGTTTGAGATACAATATTTTATAGCAGATAAAATGAGTAAAAACATATTGTCCTAAAGAACAATAAAATGTAGTTTCTGCGTATGCAGAAACATCCAACGTTTTCCACTTTCAACTTTCAATTTTCAACTAAAAAAGCACGGCGAGCCGTGCTTTTTCTGAACTACTTATTCAATTTAACTAACGTATTAAATACTTCTTCGTTTTCTTTAATTTTATTATCATTACCGAGAACACAACAGAAATCCATTTCCATAGACTTCTCTACAAGCTCTGATAGTGCATTGATGTCTTCTGGTTTTGTATTAAGAAGTTCATCTCTTTCTCTTTGTATATCTTCTTGAGAAATGCTTCTGATATAGTTTTCTGTAGCAATTTCACCTTTCATATGAGGTGTTGTAGCCCTATCAATTCCACTCATTGCACCAATAATGAATTTTGTTAAGTCATCTTGAGTTATGGATAGGTTTTTGATATATTCAGCTGCAGCATCATATACTTTAAGTGTTTCTTTAAGGTTTGGATCTCTATAAGAAGCAATTGTTACGTCACCTGATCTAGTAAATCCTATTCCAACGCCATAAGCGCCCCCTTTAGCTCTAACTCTATCATGAAGGTATTCGCCATTTAGCATCATTCTTAAAACATTCATACTTCCATTATAATCATATCCAAGATTTTTATAGTTAAATCCTTTTGCAACATATTGAACATTTGAGGAAGATTGTATACCTTCATTAACTCTTGTCTCTTTAAAATCATAAACTTTAGGTTCTATTTTATTTTTATTAAGAGTTGAAGTTACAACAGTGTAGTTTTCTCTAAATAAATCAAAATCCTTTTTATCTCCAGTGAAGCTGATGATTAAGTTATTTATATTAAAGATACTTTCATATACTTTACTTAAATTAGCAAGTATCTTATCACTATTATTATCAAAATTCTCAATGGTATCACATATGAACCAGAAATAATCTAAACCATTAAGTTTCTCTGAATAACCAGATGCAGGAGAGAAATATGATGATACTCTCTTTGAAACAACAGAATTTCCTCTATTATATATATTCATTTCCGCTTTAGATTTTATTTGTTGAATCAATTCTTTAATTCTCTTCTTGTCATCAAATTTTGATGATGTTGCTAACTCTTTCATAAGATTTAGAAGAGTAATAGTCTTATCACCTATAGCTTTTCCACTTAAGATGAATTTTGGGTAATATACTTTGTCATTACCATTTTCAACATAAACAGCTGTGGATAAGTCTATACCACCTGTATTTATATAGATTTCATTTGAAAGCTCTGAATAAGTGTATGATTCAGTATCAATATCACCAAGAATATCTGAAAGAAGAGTTATATATGGAACTAATTCTTCATCCATCATCCTCACATCAAACAAGAAATCCACATATGAGATATTATTTGAGAAGATATTGTGGAAAAGTAATGTTACATCATCTTCTTTTATGACTTCCTGAGGTATAACTTCCGCTTTTGCATCAACATCACTAACAGAAAGTTTAGGAATAGTTGCTAAAGCTTCAGGTGTATCAGGAGATAATTGTTTTTCTTTTAATATAGTGTTTTCTTCAATAAGTTTATTTAGCTGCTCTTGAGAAAGAGATGCCTTATATTCAGCTAGTTTCTTCTCTACAGCCACTGCTTTTTCTTCATTAAGACCTTTTTTAGGTTTCATTACAACTATTGAAGAATGGGTATTATTAATAATATTATCTTCAATAAACTTCTCGAAGTAACCAGTATTCATCTTTTCTCTTAAGTCATTTAAAGTTTTTTCATAAGTTAAATGAGTTGTAGGATGACTGTCATATAGCCAACTTTCTAATGACATTATGTTATAAATAATACCCTTAGTTGGGAAGTTATCAGCTTCACGGAGATTATATTCAACAATATTTATACATGATTCTATTAATTTTCTATCTATACCTTCTGCAACTAAGGTTTTAAGAGTTGAGAAAATAATATTTTCAAATTCATCTTTTTTATCTTCATTTGTGTGCTTGGCAACAAATGAAATAGAAGGTTGCATTGAATCATTATCAAAAAATAGAATATCTTCTCCAATTCCATTATCAATTAATGCTTTCTTTAAAGGAGCTGCTGAAGATTCAATAAGAAGATTTTCTAATATTTTAATCATTAAACAAGTCTCTGCATCTGAGTATTCACCAAAAACAAAATTGGCACTTAAGTATGTGCGATTTTCAGCTGGTTCATCTTCAGAAATAGCATAGTATGCTTCACATTCTTTCTTCTCATTAAATGGAGTTTGATGAGTAAGTGCAGAATCTACAGATTTTCTTTCAAAATTAGATAAATACTCATCATTTATAAATTCAAGTTGTTTTTCTATGTCTCCATTACCATAAAGATAAATATAACTGTTTGATGGATGATAGAATTTTCTATGGAAATCTTTAAAATCTTCAAATGTTAAATCTGGTATTACATCAGGATTTCCCCCTGAAGAGTATTTATAGCATGTATCAGGAAGTAAGGACTTGGCTATTTCTTCAGCTAAAATCGTAGTAGGAGAAGAGTAAGCTCCAAGCATCTCGTTATAAACTACCCCTTTATAAGTGATCTTTTCATCTTTATTATGAATATCATAGTGCCATCCCTCTTGCATGAAGATCTCTGGAACTTCATAGATTTTTGGATAGAATACAGCATCTAAGTAAACATCCATTAAGTTATAGAAATCTTTTTCATTACGGCTGGCAATCGGATACATTGTCTTATCATTAAATGTCATTGCATTGATAAAGGTTTTAAGAGATCCTTTTACCATATCCATAAATGGTTCTTTTGTTAAGTATTTTCTAGATCCAGAAAGTACACAGTGTTCAATTATATGAGGTACTCCTGTACTATCTGATGGTGGTGTTCTAAAAGATATTGAGAACACTTTATTATCATCATCATTACCTAAATGAAGTAATCTAGCACCACTCTTTTCATGTTCAAATACTTTTGCTATAGAGTTAATCTCATTGATTTCGTATTGATCAATAAGTTTAAAACCATGATAGGTTTTATTAATTTCAAACTGCATAATCAATCCCCCTTAGAATTTAAATTAATGTAAATATATATAAAACATACCATTTATGAACTAGGAATTCAATGGTATTAGTTAACAAAATTTGTAATGGGGTCTGACCCCTAGACAAATAATAACAATTGATGAACTAAATGACCAAAAATTGTAACAAATTTAATTAAATGATATAATTTAGTCAAATATTGGAATTAAATATGGATTTGGGGGAAATAAATATGTATAAGACAAAGTCATTTACAGCGAAGGTCCTAAGATTAATTATATTAGTTACAGCAATTTGTATGATATTATTTATGGGGTTTTCATATTTTGTTACTCGAAAAACTGTTATTAATCAAATGAAGAATGATGGGACAACCCTCATCAATACATTAAAGCGAGAGATTTCAAATTATAATATTGAAGACTTAAATGAGTTACAAATTGTTTTTAGTAAAACTAAAGAACAGAGTGAAGGTAATATTTCATATATATCTCTATCTGATAATAACTCACAAATATTAGTATCAGATAAAGGGGTTGAAAATAAAACACAAAATACTTCAGAGCAGATAGATGCAGTATCTTCTGCAACAAAACAAAGTGAAGATGTGTCAAAGGTAATTAATGAAGAGAAAACATCTGGACAAATGATAGAAACTGCTTCAGGAGAGAAGGTATATAATATATCAACTCCATTGACATATGATTCTGAAGTTATTGGAATATTAAATATAGGTTTATCATTAGAAACAATGTATAAACAAATAAGAATAGCATTATTATATATTGTGGTAATGGCCTTTATTATTGTTAGTGTAGCTAGTTTTTTAGGATATTTTATTTCAAAATCATTAACTAAATCTTTAAACAGCATAATGAATAACCTTGAGTTATTGTCTAAAGGAGATTTTACAGTACAGTTTGAAAGTATGAATAATGATCAATTTGGGACATTGAAAGATGCTTTAAATTCTTGTATTGGAATATTAAAAAATACTATTGGAAATACCAAAAGTGCAGTTATTGAATTGGATGATATTTCTTCAAATTTATCTGCATATAGTGAAGAAGTTTCTGCATCCACAGAAAATGCTGCAGATAAGATAAATAATATTTCAGAAGTGATATTTGAACAAAACAAAATCACTTCTAATATGATTCATACTCTTGATGAATTTTCGATTACTTTAGATGGAATGTTAATCAAGGCAAAGGATGTATCTAATAGTAACTATGAAATAAAGAAAACTTCAGATATAGGAAATAATAAGCTTGAAGAATTGATAGAATCTATTAATGATGTTACTGATTCATTTAAAACTGCAACAAGTGAAATTTCATCATTGAATGAAAATGTAGGTAAGATAAATGAAATTACAGAAGTAATAAATGGTGTTGCTGAGCAAACAAACTTATTGGCACTTAACGCTGCTATAGAAGCTGCAAGAGCAGGGGAAGCAGGAAGAGGATTTTCTGTAGTAGCAGAAGAAATAAAAAAATTAGCAGAGCAGGTAATCGATTCTTCTAAAAGCATTAATGGATTAATTAATGAAATGAAAAATATTGTACATGCAGTAACAGAGAGTAATGAGCAAATATCAAGTAAAGTAGATTTTCAAAAATCTAATATTGAAGAGACTGTTAATTCCTTTAATAACATTAGAGTTGAAGTAGATAAAACAATAAATGAAATTGATTTACTTTCAAATTCTCTAAAGGATATTTCATGTAATAAAGATTCTATTATGAAAGATATAAATTCAGTGGCAAGTGTTTCTAAAGAAATTAGTGAATCGGAACGTGAAATTTCATCTTCTGTTGAGGAACAAAAAGAAGGTATTGAACAGTTTATTAAGCTTTCACAAAGTATTAAAGATATGTCAGAAACATTAAAAGATGGAGTAGATAAGTTTAATGTTTAAAATTTAAATGTATATAAAATGGGTGTGGAAATTTGACTGATTCAGACAAATTCCACACCTTTTTTCATTTTCATTCATATTATATATCAAGGACTTTATGTCCATATGTAAGAATCCTGGAGATGATACGGTAATGAAAGAAAAAGATAACTTTTTTAACGGGAATGAATGCCGTCATAAATTTGAAAATGATAATATAGGTGACCAAAATTTTGTACAGGCTTTGGCTAGTAAAGAAGGATTTGGTTGTTGTAGTGGCGGAGGTTGTTGTAGCTGTAGATGTAGTTGTGGTGACTGCTGTTATTATTGTTGTCCGGGACCTCCAGGCCCAACAGGACCTCCGGGGCCAACAGGACCACAAGGGCCAACGGGACCATCAGGAGGACCACCAGGACCCACTGGACCAACAGGCCCACCAGGACCAACTGGACCTCAGGGACCAAAAGGAATGACAGGACCAACTGGACCACAAGGTGCAACAGGAACAGCTAATTTATCTGACTATGGGTATATTTATAATTTAGGAGAACAGGACGTCGATGTAGATACAGATGTAACCTTCAGTAATAATCAAGCGTTAAAAGGTATTACGCATACTCCAGGAACCGCACAAATTAATATTGCTAGTACTGGAATATATGTTATACACTATTATGCATATGCGCAGAATAGAACTCAGTTCGAATTGTTTATAAATAATACAATTCTGCCAACAGCATCATCTAGTCTTTATGGACAAAGTGGTGGTAGTGATTTTAACTATGGTCAAGTTATTGCGCAATTAAATGATGGAGATATTCTTACCTTAAGGCTTGTTGAAACATCAGGCACTAGTGTTACTTTACCAGATAATCCTGGTGGAGGAGAAGATGCTGTAAATGCATCTGTATTGATTTTTAAAATAGATTAATGGTTTATATTAGCATAAAATATTGAATAACTTGAGCTTAAGGGAAATAGATAATGTTTTCCTTAAGTTCATTAAATATAATTCTTAATACTCAAGAAATGTTAATTAAAAATTTGTCTTAACATAGGTATGGGATTTTGATTGATAAGACAAATTCCACACCTTTTTATATTTCATTCATATTATATATAAAGGAATTTATGTTCATATATAATAACTCTGGAGATGGTATATTCATGAAGGATAAAGAGTGTATAAGTAACGAAAGAAATTATGATAAATATAATTGTAATTGTGAAAATGATTTCGAATTTTACGATTGCTGTCCACCAAAATATTGTTGGAAGGTTAAGTGTGATTGCTGTGCACCAGGACCTCCAGGTCCACCAGGTCCACCAGGACCACCAGGACCACCAGGACCAGGTTCTATAGTTGGATGTTATTGTGTAGCACAAATAAGAAATATTTTGAAACAATTAGCTGATATTGGAGATGTTGGTGTAATAATTAGGTTAGAAAATGCACCTACTGTACCTGGTAAGGTAATTTCAGTCAATCCTGATCCTACTCCGCCACCTCCACCATTGGTTGCAGGAGGTACAGTAACTATTCAAGTAGGTAGTAACTTAGAAATAGTAAATATATGCAGAATAATATCAGTAAAACTTCAGATGGGAGGAGCTACATTTAGTGGTTTTGATCCACCAGTAAATCCACTGACTTTAAGTGAGCCAATGCCAACGTCATGTCAAGAAGTTTGTGAAAAATCCATAAGAGACGAACTTAATAATATAGGTATAGGTAATGAAGTACAAGTTAATGCAGGTAGTGGGATGACTATTAATGGGGAAATTACCTCTATAAACGTTGGATTGTTAATCTTAGATGATAACAATGCTATATCAACTTGTAAAATAGAGAGCTTTAGAGCAAAAAATAATGGAAGTTAAAGACTTTAGGGGATAATTATCCCCTAAAGTCTCTTAGGTTATATATAAATTATTATTACATTTAACAGGAGTGATTATGTGATAACTATTAGTTTGTGCATGATAGTTAGAAATGAAGAAGACACATTGAGCAGAGTTTTAGATTCAGCTAAAGATTTGGTTGATGAAATAATCATTGTAGATACCGGTTCTGAAGATAAAACCAAGGAAATAGCTAAACAGTATACAGAGAAAATCTATGATTTTGAATGGATAGATGATTTTGCAGCTGCCAGGAATTTCTCCTTTAATAAAGCAACTAAAGAATATATATTTTATTTAGATGCAGATGATATCATGCTTGAAGAAGATAGAG